>JAFUAY010000029.1 GCA_017460515.1 Prevotella sp. | reverse complement strand
TGGCAATTGCTCTTTCATGAACGCTTTCTTGCGCTCTTTCAGGATTTGCTTCTTCGCTCCTTTTGTCACGAAATAGCCCATTCCTCGTTTATTATAAATAATGTTCGCGCGAGCCAGCTCGTCGTAAGCCTTCACCGCCGTATTGGTATTCACCTCCAGGAGCACCGCATACTCGCGTACCGAGGGGATGCGGTCGTCATCCTGATACTTGCCTGCCAGAATCTCATCGCAGAGCCGGTCTGCTATCTGGACGTATATTGCTTTATCGTTTGAGAATGTCATAATTAGTCCACTTATTTGTTATTAACTGATAGCCTTTGAAGATACGGAACGCTACGCGATAATTGATCACGGCGAACGATAGCGTGAGAAGAGCACCTATATATTGCAGTTGTGTTGCATGTAAGACGACGTATTGAACACCATCCTTCACAACAAATTCGTTATTGCTTCCGTTTAGGCCCAACAGATTGGTAGTCTTTGCATAGAACCAAATAGAGATGATCATGACCAGTCCCGTAATGACGAAGGAATATTTGCGCATCAGCGTACTACCCAGTATGAAGAGCGAGTGAATCCAAAGGGGAACGGTGATGATACAGATAATCCTCATGATGGCAAAGCTCTTAGCGTATATAAAGTACGGGCTTTTGTCGAAAATGGAGACCATATTATTCAGCACATGGGGAATGGTAGTAATCCATTCATTGCCAAAGAGTAGGGCGCGGACAGCCATTCGCAGTGTGTCGCCAATGATGTACGA
This sequence comes from Prevotella sp., assembly GCA_017460515.1. GTDB lineage: Bacteria > Bacteroidota > Bacteroidia > Bacteroidales > Bacteroidaceae > Prevotella. Next base: position 47,601 of record JAFUAY010000029.1, on the reverse strand, counting down.
GAGGATTCCGGTCAGCGTACAAACCACTGTGACGTAGAATACGATGGAGAGGAATTTCTCCAGATTCGTGGCAGGCAGCATCAGCAGTGACTCGCGCTTCTCTTTCTTTGCGTATGTCGAGAATGCTGTACTCAGCACCACCAGGATGTATACCCAAAGGAGTGATGCGCAGATGCCGGATACATCGGCATACAATATGTTGTCGTATTCTGCACTTCTCAGGGCTATCAGAATCAACTGCAGGAGGAATACAGCCGTTGCTGATCCTATTGTCCATGCTATTTGTGTGCGGAGATTGTTGGCCAGTACCCAGCGCAGCGTCTTTCCAAATCTGTTTATACTAAAGTTGTTCATAATATATTCGTTTTTTTATAAGTTCACATACTTTCCTATCACTTGGTTGCGGCAGAACAGACGGTATGACAGCCAGAAGTTCAGCAACGTCCAGCAGATATAGATGACGACCCCTATCCTGTAGTTTAACTCAGACACCTTCCAGTCAAATGGTTGATCCGAATCCTCCCTTGTCAGCCAATTTGCCAGTATGCCAATCAGAATGATAACCACTGTGGTCATTATCCAGTTGAACTTACGCGAGCGGAAGAACGTGGCACCAAGGGCATATATGGAATGACTCCATACGACAACCAAAGCTGTTGAATCCAGCAGATGAGGCGAAGATTCAGTATTTGCGAGCGGTACTTCGTTGAAGAATTTCACGATGACGGAGGTCACGAACATGGCGTAGTCGTGTCCCATCACCCCGTGGATGATATATTGCAGCAGGTCGGCAGCGAAGAAGGCTACGATGTAGAGTGGCAACAGGATCATCCATGTGGAGTAGCGCATCAGGTATTTCTCAAAGTTCGAGGCAGGCAGCATCATCAGTCGCTGCTGGTCATGTTTACCTTCCATACTATAGAACATAAAGGCCGGTCCCATCACTATCGTAACTATAATGATTGCATTTGCTATGAAGGCGCAAGGTCCGTAGTTTCCTTGCTGTCCCATATTCGTACGTGTAAGAATCGTGAAGAACAGGAACATCAGCAACAGTATCACCATCACCTGTAGGAACGACTTCACGTAGTATCGCTTGTCGTTTACCAGCGACCAGCATGCCAGCTTTTTGAATCTATGAAAACTAAACTGTATCATATATCTTGTAGTCTTAAATCAATTCGTGGTCTTAAATCAATCCGTTTAATCCGCGTAATCTGTGGTCGAAAAATAATTCGTTTAATTCGCGTAATTCGTTGTTTCAAAATATCCGCATTCGCGTAATCCGTTGTCGAAATCAAATCTTCTGTTCGTTCACTGCATTAAACAGCAGTTCCAGGTTGATCTGTGTTTCAGGGCTGTCAGCCTTGCGTGGAGCAATCACGGCGTTACCCTGCAGTGAAGGCTCTGCATAGAGCACATCGTCCATCTGGTCGGGCGTGCGATATTCGAAGGTGTACTTCTCTGTAATTTCTGACACACTGGCATCAAACAACAGCTTCTGCTGTGAGAGAATCAGGATATGGTCGAGCAATGCCTCCACATCGTGTACCTGATGGGTTGAGATAATCAGCGTGCGATCCTCTGTCATGTGCTGCGCAATCACCTTGCGGAACTGCGACTTCGAGGGGATGTCGAGGCCGTTCGTTGGCTCATCCATCAGCAGCAGCTTAGTTCCAGCGGCGAGGGCGAAGCTCATGAACACCTTTTTCTTCTGACCCATCGACAGGGCATTGAGTTTTAAATCGGTCGACAGTTCGAAGTCTTTCAGACAAGCCTCCAGTACCTCGCGGCTGAAACGGGGATAGAAGGGTTCGTTGATCTTCACATACTGAAGGAGCGTCATAGCAGGCAAGTCGAACTCCTCAGGAACGATGAAGATCTCCTGGAGGGTTTCAGGACAGCGCTTCGATGTCTCGATACCGTCAAAGCACACACTACCCTTCTTGGCGCAAAGCAGGCCGCTGATGAGATAAAGGAGCGTTGACTTGCCCGTGCCGTTTTTGCCTAACAGTCCATAGATGTTGTTTTCTTTCAACTCAAGGCTGAAATCATCGAATACGAGTTCTTTCTGACCTGCGTACTTGAAACTGATGTTTTTTACGTCAATCATACTTTTTAGTTCGTTTGGTTATTTATTATGGTTATTTGTATTGGTTTTCACCATGAGATTTACCACTGTATCGGTGTACTACTTTAATAGTACACTGCAAAAGTAATGTTTTTACTAATACACTCCAAATGTTTCGATGAAAAAAGCCCATTATTTAACATTCTTTTAGCATTGCTTCGCGTACCACAAATAAAAGAGACAATACTGCTGTCTTCATCTAACAACAATATTGTCTGCTTCTGGCATCAACGGTTTCCTATTGTGGCATCAGCGATATCCGACTGCGGCATCACCAGTATCCCATTGAGATTTCAGCGGTTTCTCACTGCGACACCATCGACATCTCAGTGCGACACAACCAGTGTCTCACTGAGACACAACTTGTGTCAGGCGAAGACACTGTCGTGGCACTCTGAAACACCTGTACACATCGGCATTTCCGAAGAATCACGAAAAGAAACTTTACCCCAACTGATTCAGTTGAACAAAAAAATATCTGCTCCCTTGCTTTACTAAGCAAAGAAGCAGATATTTTTTATTCAGAGTACTAATTACATCGTAATCTTTATATTCTTCTTGGCAGAAAGAGCACGCTTCATCATGAAGTTTATGCGATGAGCCTTGCCATGATGCTTTGCCTTTGCAAACGGAGTAAGCGAGAAGCTACGAGACGTAGCAGCTGCGTCTAAAACGAAGGTCTCCTTGACTGCTCCATACCAATTACCTTCGGCATTCAGATAGGTGCAATAGAAATTAAAGGTCTTGCTGGCAGGATCATAAAAAGATGCATAGCCTACTTCTACTCCTACCAGAGCCAGTTCGTAGAATGTTACGGCACCCTCGTTATAGGTCTCGCCTTCTTCTTCCCAGATGTCTTCGTCGCCAGTGTCAGCGCCATCAACAATTACCTCATTACTTGCGGTATCCCACCAGAAGGTAAGACCATAGTTTGCCTCTGCGTTAGCCCAAGGCTTGATTGTGTACAGGCCATCGGTTGTTGTACTCTTATACAAGGTTGCGTTTGCTGTTCCCTCATAGAAACTCATGCCATCAACATCATATACATTTAAGCTTTCGGCTCCATATGTGTAAACACCAGTTCCAACTACCGTCCACTGTTCTTTGCATGAAGTAAAGAAGAAGCGGAAATCTTCTGCAGCAACAGCATTTCCATCCTCATCGAAGGCTACGATTACCATGTAGTAGTGGTCAGAGCCGCCAGCAACAGGCACCTTAACTTCGCCCGATGCCTCGACAACCTCACCAGTGGTTCCAGCTGCCAGAGCTGCTACAACATCGTCGTAGTTTGCATCAGTTGCCACAGCCAATCTTGCGCTGGCAACATCAGCACCCAGAGTAACTGAACCCAGAGCATACTCACCTTTGCCGAACTGATCAGCAAAGTTGCCTGAGTACTTGAATGACAAAGCATAATCGCTCTCTACATAGCCAGGGAAGCTGATAATTACGATATTTTTCTCATCGATCAGGTGATAGCCATATGCACCTGTAGCATACTGAGGCAAGTTGTAGACTGGAGCCAACTGGACCTTTCCAGGAAGCGTCACGCCATTAGATTTCGTCTCCTGATAAGCCAGTACGCAGTTATTGTACCAAGTTGCAGGATCAGCATACTTTTCATAAATTGCAGGGTGTGTCACAACTCTCTCAGAAGCAACATCGGCATCGATATAACCGGTATGAACCTTATCATAGCCAACAAGATCGTCATAGTTGACAGTAATGCCATTGTATTGGTCGCCATTCTGGATAATGACAATATCCATATTATCTGATGGTGGGAACGATGGGTCATAATCGTCAGCTTTCTTCATTTCATTATAAGGACCGACAATACGATACATGTTGGGATTTGAAGGATTCTGAAGAATCTCCACTTTGGCTTCAGAGATGCCAATGAATGCATCGCTGAAGGTACCCTCGCCAAGACTCTCCCAATTATAGTCGCACACCACGTTGACTGTAACAGAACCAGAACCATATTGTGATGTTGCACTGGTAATCTTAACCGTCAGTTTAGCGCTTTCACCAGTATTCAGCACGAAGGGAATATCAACCTCTTTTTGTTTCTCACCTGCAGCGAAGGCCACTGAAGCAGGAACACTGAAAACAGGATTATTACCCTCCAGTGTTACTGTCTCGGCATCAGTAGAAACTGAACGACCCACTGTCAACTTCAGTACCTTAGCCTCATCAGGAGTAAACACGAATGAGGACTTTGCAGCTGAAAGATATGCACCTACAGACGGCTCACCTGCTGAATAAGAGTAGTCGTCATCATCGCCGCACGAAGCCAAGGCTAAAACGGCAGCAATTGCTGTAAGAAATATGCTTTTTTTCATTGTTGTATCTTATTGAAATTATCATTTAGAAATTGTCTGTTACTCCATCGCGCAAATCGGGATACTCACCCATGCCTGGAGTTGAACGAGTCGGATTCTGGTCATCATCAGTAATATATTCATTACCATTGATCTCATCCTGAGGAATAATACCCAACAGAATATCGTCTTCAGCAGGGATGTTGAATCGCCATGCCTCAGGGAAGTTTGTCACTTCGTCAGTAAGACCCAGATAGCGAACAACTGGCTTCTTCAAGCGCATGATGTCACTCATGGCAAAACCTTCACCCCAAAGCTCAATACGACGCTGACGCCAAATCTCGTCAAGCAGGTTGCTAACAGGAGCAGATGCTACTGAATAGGAAGGATCACGATATACCTTTACGAATGACTCAAGTGTTGTAGTTGCCTCACCGGTAAGACCCTGCTGAGCCTCGGCCTCGGCCTTGATGAGATACATTTCCTCAACGCGCATGAAGGGGAAGTCGCCACAAGTGTGGGTAGTTCCGATTTCACCGGCATTGCATCCAAACTTGATGTTGGTGTAAGGAATGAAGTCAATCAGGTTGCCGCAAGCCTTACCAACAGCTGTTGTCTCACCGCTATTGCTCCATGTGAGACCCTTCAGAAGAGGAGAATTCATATTCTCATCAACCCACCAGCCCTTACGGACATCTGTAGCAGGAATACTGTTCCACAGGTGAGAGTTGATGGCGCGATAGCTACCGGTTTCAGTGGTGTAGCTGTAAGATGCCAGCGAAGAAATCTGTGATACCCAAGTCTCATACTCGCCATCAGTTGGAATATTGCTTGCAGAGAATGACATACCCCACATCCAGTTGGTTTCACTCAACTGGCAGAACATTGCACCAGCCTTGCTCACCTCAGCGATGGTTGCAGGAACAATGCCTTCTTCGGCAGCAGCGTCGATAGCCTTTTGAGCATAGGTTGCAGCGTCAGCCCACTGATTCTTAATCAGGGCTACACGTGCCTGCAGACCGAATACAACAGCCTGGTTGGCGAAAGTCTTGTCTGCACGCTCGAAGCCCTCCAGTGCAGTAGCCGCAATAGCAAGGTCCTTCTCGATCTGAGCATATACTCTCTCAACGGTCTGACGGGCAGTGGTCAGTTCAGATGCACCTTCGTCATTCTTAGAAAGATAGAGAGGAACGGCCTTGTCATTCTCATGTCCGACATAGGTCTTTGCATAGCTCTGTACCAGAATCAGGTAGTCCCATGCACGTACTGCCTTGGCAACACCCATGTACTGCTTCAGTTTCTTATTGTCTGTGTTGGGATCAATCTGGTCAAGCAAGTCGTTACAAGCCTTAATCTGATTGTAGAACATTGCCCAACGTTCGTAAGGGTTAGCATAGTTGATGTTACGGTCATCATAGGTAGAAGCCGTAGAGAACCAGTTGTAACCTGAAACGATGCCAGTGATATCAGCCGAGTTACAGCCCTCTGACAGACAAAAAGAAGGCCATCCGAAGTCGTCAGCACGACCCTGAGAAGCACCAAATACGCAATACTCCTTGGCAATGGCATAGTTGATGGCGCTAACAGAAGAAGCCAAAAGACTAGGATCTTTCTCCAGTGATTCGGCAAACTGCGCTCCTGTGAGTTGACCAGTGGGGGTTGTGTCCAGATCAGAGCACGAAGTGGTCAACAGTCCGGCAGCAAGAATGCCTAAGATATATGACTTATTGTATTTCATAATGAATAATCTGTATAATGTTGTTACTGAATAATTAGAAAGTTACAGAGATACCACCCGAAATAGTCTTCAGGGCTGCATAGGTGTCAGAGTAGCCACCGCCGAGAGTAGTAACACCCATGGTGAGTGAACGGCGTGGATCAAGACCCTTACGCTTTGACCAGAGGGCCAGGTTGTCACCGGCTACGTAAACGCGGAGACTTGCAATACCCATCTTCTGAACCAGATTCTTAGGCAGTGTGTAGCCGAGAGTAACGTTGTTCAGGCTCAGATAGTTGCTGCTAATGAGGAAACGATCAGAATCATCCTGACTGTCATTAACGCCAGTATCAATACGAGGAACATTGCTATAAGGATTCTCAGGACTCCAAGCATCAGCAATATCGGTGCTCCAGTTGTGACCGGTACCACCATTACTTGACATCAATCCCTGATACTTGTGGTCGTAAAGTTTACCACCCAGCTGATAAGCAAACTGCATGCTCAGATCGAAACCGTATGCAGTAGCGTTCAAGCCAAAGCCACCATAAGCCTTAGGAGCGGTAGAACCCTGATGAGCCTGCTTTGCATCAGTATACACATTGGTAACGTTGTAGTCACCTTCGTCAGGATCGCAGTAATACAGAGCATCACCCAAAGTCAGAGTTGACTTGTCGAACTTGTCGTTGAAAGAGTATTCTGAAGCATCACCATGCCATACACCTGCATAAGAACGGAGGTATGACTCATAGATGCTACCACCCTCTTCACGAATCAGCATAGAGCCCTTCATGACAGTAGGATAGCTTGTGATCTTGTTCTTCAGGGTTGTCAGGTTGGCATTCAGCTCAACAGAAATGTTCTGATCCTTGTAAACAACACCATTCAACTGGATTTCAACACCACGGTTGTACATGCTGCCTTCGTTGACAGGATAGCTATCGTAACCCATTGAAACTGCAACTGGACGATAGTAGAGCATGTCCTTGGTCGTGCGGTTGTAGTATTCGATGCTACCGCTCAGGCGATTCTTGAACAGAGAGAACTCGATACCGAGGTTGGTAGAAATTGATGTCTCCCATGTGATGTCCCTGTTACCTTTGTAAGAATCGAATACAGGAACAGGAGTACCGTTCACATCACTTACCTTATAACGGTCTTCAGCAGGATAGTAGTTCAGTTCGCCATCATACATCAGAGCATCATTACCCTGTGAACCGATACTTGCCTTCAGCTTCAACTCATTCAGCCAAGACTGGGTGCTTTCCATGAATGCTTCCTTAGAGATAAGCCATGCAGCACCGAAGCTACCGAAGTTACCCCATTTGTGACCATCAGCGAAACGCGATGAGGCATCACGACGATAAGAAACTGATGCGAAGTACTTCTCCTGATAGTTATACTGAGCGCGGAACAACCAACCCAATGTTGCATAGTCAACAGTGTTAGAAGTAGGTGCGGAAGGATAAGATATGGCGTTGTCCAACTCGGCAGCATCACCCAGGTAGAGCTTCTGCTTTGCAGTTTCCAACTGCTGATACTTCATGTGATAATTCTCATGACCAGCCAAAACGTCAACATTGTGATCGCCGAAGCTATGCTGATAGGTCAGCAGGAACTGGCTGTTGATACCAATACGACGATAGTGGTTGACATTGACAGAACCACCTGATGATGACGATGCGCCATAATAGGGGTTATAAAGGTTGTTCTCACGAATGTCATAAACGTTTGCATTGACATTTGTGTTGAAGCGAAGGCCTTCCAAAGGCAGGTCAATCAAAGCGTATGCCTTAGAGTTGATAGAACTGCGCTCCAGATTGTAGCTGTTCAGTGACAGGTCAATCAATGGGTTACCTGCAGAGAACTTACGCTTCCAAGGAGTATTGGTACCTGTGTCCATCACAGTAAGTCCCATATCGTCGATCTTATTTGAACCATCGGCATTACGTACATACAAAGGATAAATAGGAGCAATATTATCAGCAACATAGAATGAGTTACCAGATGAACCCCAATCATTCTGAGAAGTAGGAGAACCCTGTTTCTCAAAAGCATAGCCCATGTTTGCACCAACCTTCAACCATTCCTTAGCCTGATAGTCAGCACTCAGACGGCCGGTATAACGACGATAATTAGAGCTATTGATGATACCCTTTTCGTCAAGCATACCCAATGACATATAGTAAGTCATACGCTCATTGGAGCCTGAAACGGTTGCATTGTACTCCTGACGCAGATTTCCAGTATTATACATCTCATCGTACCAATCATCTGGGGTATAATAGTAGTTGCCTTCCTTATAACCCAGTGTTGCATTGGGGTTGAGTTTGAAGTTTGTACCAATAAGGGTCTCACCTGCAGGAACTGTATAGACCTTAGCACCCAGGTTAGAGTACAGGTTGCTATTAGCATAAGCGTGAGCAGCAGCCACATCACCGCCAGCTGCCGAATAGAAACGCTCATTATACAGTGCGCGATAGTACTTTTCGTAGTAATCACCGGCATTTGACAATACATCATAGTTGGGAACGCCACGGCTATTTGAACCCCAACGAGCATCAAAGGTAACCTTGGCATCCTGACCACGCTTAGCAGTCTTGGTGGTGATAATCACGACACCGTTAGCACCACGGGCACCATAGATAGCACTAGCAGAAGCATCCTTCAGCACGCTCATAGACTCGATATCGGCAGGGTTGATAGAGGTAATCTTACCATCGTAAGGAACACCATCGACAACATACAATGGGTTGCTGCTTGCTGAAAGAGAACCAATACCACGAACGCGGATAGTGGGGTCGCTACCAGGCTGACCTGTATACTGAGTTACCTGAACGCCAGATGCTGCACCAGACAAAGCGTCCAGCGCTGATGAAACCTGGCGACGTCCGATTACTGATTCGTCCAACTGGGTAGCAGCACCAGTAAAGGCTGACTTCTTTGCCGTACCATAAGCCACAACGATAACCTCGTCAAGGGCTGCCTGATCGCTAGTCAGCACAATCTTCATGTTGGGACGAGCACTCACCTCGAGTGTTTCCATACCAACATAAGAAATACGAAGTGTTTTTTTACCCTCAGGAACAGTCAAAGTAAACTTACCCTGAGCATTTGTCACGGTACCAGTAGTAGTGCCAACCACAAGAACTGAAGCGCCAATAACTGGCTGCATATCCTCTTGAGATATGACAGTACCACTTACTTTAGTCTGGGCGAACGCTCCCCCTACCAATAGGAAGAGCCCCATTAAAAGCATTGTTAATCTTTGTTTCATACTCTCTCGTTTTAAATGATAATATTATTGAATTTATTTGATGATTTTTACAATCCGTTGGCATTACTTTCCGTGAATGTAACAAATGGGTACTTTTTCCCTAATTTATTTAACAAGTTGCAAAGATATTACAAAATTCTATAATTGAGAAATATTTTTGTTAAAAAATACAGCCAGACCTTCATTTTTTGCATAAAAAGAGAGTTCCCGATGCGAAATCGGGAACTCTTTGATAAATTATCGTATATTTATTTGATACGATGTGTCGGGTGGGCCTCCTATAAATATAATAAGGTGTAGTCCCTTCTATATAAATAATAAGGTGTAACCCTTCATGGCTTTAGCACTGAGCCAGCTTGCCGTCAGAACCGAGCACATTCACAATCTTGTGGATGTACATCTTCTTCATGTTCTCGCGAGCGGGCTTCAGATACTGACGAGGATCGAAGTCTCCAGGATGCTCAGCCAGGTGCTTGCGGATAGCAGCGGTCATAGCCAGACGAGAGTCAGAGTCGATGTTAATCTTGCAGACAGCGCTCTTAGAAGCCTCACGCAGCTGCTCTTCGGGAATACCGATAGCGGCCTCCAGATGACCACCGAACTGGTTGATGGTGTTCACCTCGTCCATAGGAACTGATGAAGAACCGTGGAGCACGATGGGGAAGCCGGGGAGCTTCTTCTCAATCTCGTGCAGGATGTCGAATGCCAATGGGGGTGGAACGAGCACGCCGTTAACCAATGTGCACTGAGCGGGAGTAAACTTGTGAGCACCGTGAGAGGTACCGATAGAGATAGCCAGTGAATCGCAACCTGTACGGGTTGAGAAGTCGATTACCTCCTCAGGCTTGGTGTAGTGTGACTCAGCAGCTGATACCTCGTCCTCAACACCAGCGAGTACGCCGAGCTCAGCCTCAACGGTTACGTCGAACTGATGAGCGTAGTCAACAACCTTCTTTGCCAGGGCAACGTTCTCCTCGTAGGGGAGGTGAGAGCCGTCGATCATCACTGAAGAGAAGCCCATGTCGATGCAGTCCTTACAGAGTTCGAAGGTATCACCGTGGTCCAGGTGAAGCACAATCTCAGGATGCTCACAGCCGAGCTCCTTAGCGTAAGCCACAGCACCCTCAGCCATGTAGCGAAGGATAGTAGCGTTAGCATAGTTACGAGCACCCTTAGACACCTGCATGATTACAGGAGACTTTGTCTCTACAGCAGCCATCACGATAGCCTGCATCTGCTCCATGGTGTTAAAGTTGAAAGCGGGGATAGCATAGCCACCGGCAACTGCTCTCTTGAACATCTCGCGGGTATTAACGAGACCCAAATCCTTGTAGTTTACCATAATTAGATATGAATTTAAAAATAAAGTGTTAAAAATTAAATCTGTCCGCAAAGTTACAGAAATCTTTCGTATTTATTTCGTGATTCGGAAAAAAATACGATGTCTTTCGACTGATTTTCACGGAATTTAAACTTTTTAGCGCTTCTTTCCTGTCATAGTGATAAGTGGGATTAGCATTTCTTCCATTGAGATGCCACCATGTTGGAAGGTGTCCTTGTAGTAGCTGACGTAGTAATTATAGTTGTTGGGATAGGCAAAAAAGGCATCACCCGTTGCAAAGACGTAGCTCGTCGACAGGTTGGGCGCAGGCAGTTGTGCCTGTTTCGGGTCACGGATGACGAAGAGGTCTTTCGCGTCGTAGCCCAGGTTCTTGCCCAGTTTGTAGCGCAGGTTGGTGTTGGTGTTGCGGTCGCCCACAATCTTCACCGGCTTCGTGCAGCGGATAGAGCCGTGGTCGGTGGTGACAATGACCTTATAGTCTGACTGTACCAGCTGGCGGAAGAAGTCGGCAATGATGGAATGGCGGAACCAGGAGAGGGTGATGCTGCGGTAGGCCGACTCGTTGTTTGCCAGTTCGCGCACCATCCTTGATTCTGTACGGGCATGCGAGAGCATGTCGATGAAGTTGAACACCACCACGTTCAGGTCGTTCTTCTGCAGGGTGTTCAGCTGCTGCATGAGCTTGTCGGCATCGGCAGAGTTGTTCACCTTATGATATGAGAAGGTGTTACGACGGCGATAGCGGTCCAGTTGAGTCTGGATGAGTGGTGCCTCGTTGAGGTTCTTGCCCTCCTCCTCGTCTTCATCGACCCACAGTTCCGGAAACATCTCTGCTATCTTGTTGGGCATCAGTCCAGAGAAGATGGCGTTGCGGGCATATTGTGTAGCAGTGGGAAGGATGCTACAGTAGAGTTCCTCATCGATATCATACTGGTCGTTCAGCTCATGGGCAAGCATGCGCCACTGGTCGTAGCGGAAGTTGTCAATCACCACGAGGAACACTTTCTGTTCCTGGTCGAGTAGGGGGAAGATGCGGTCGGGGAAGACGCGTGGGGAGAAAAGTGGCATGGCCTCTCCTTTCCCCGCCAAGGGACTGTTGGAGGATATGTTCTTCACCCAGTTCAGGTAGTTGTTCTTCACGAACTTCGCAAAGCCCAGGTTGGCCTCTTCCTTCTGCATCTGCAGCATCTCAGTCATCTGGGAGTCGGTTGACGACAGTTCCAGTTCCCAGTGAACCAGTCGTTTGTAGACCTCTATCCAGTCCTGCCATGTCCTGCAGTCCATGATCTGCATGGCAATCTGCTGGAAGCTCTGCTGGTACTGACTCTGCGTCACCTCAGTCTCCAGCTCGCGTCGATGGATGTTCTTCTTCAGCGTGAGCAGGATCTGATTAGGGTTGACGGGCTTGATGAGGTAGTCGGCAATCTTCTGTCCGATGGCCTGGTTCATGATGTTCTCTTCCTCGCTCTTCGTCACCATGACCACTGGCGTAGAGGGCGATATCTCCTTGATACGCTGCAGGGTCTCCAGTCCCGACAGGCCCGGCATCTGCTCATCGAGCAGCACCAAGTCGTAGGAGTGTTCCCTACACAGGTCGATGGCATCCGTGCCATTCGACGTCGTCGTCACTTCGTAACCTTTCTTTTCCAGGAAAATGATGTGGGCGCGGAGCAGTTCCATCTCGTCGTCGACCCAAAGTAGTTGTCCGTTGGTCATGTATTTAGTTGAGAGTTTAGAGTTTAGAGTTTAAAGACTTTACCAGAAGTCATCGCCGAAGATGTCGCCGCTTTTCTGCTGCTGTTGCTGCTGTTGGGGCTGATTTTCGTCTTCGCCTTCATTATCGTCTTCGCTTTCGTCCTCAGCCTGTTCTATGGCCTCAGGAATCTGCAGGAGTTCCTCGTCGCTGATTTCCAGCGGTGCGAAGAAGCGTTCGTAGAACTCATCATAGTCGCGGTAGCTGTAGCGCGTACCGATGAGGCCGAGGTTGTGGTCGCTGATGATGATGCTGCGACACTTGCTTAGTTTGACCGCCATCTCCGGTTCGTTGTAGAGCTGACGGGCATATTGCAGTGCTTCGTCGTAGTTCATGAAGCCACTGATGAGCATGCGGGTGAGTCCAGGCTGTCGGTCGATGGTCAGGTCGAAGTTACGCACCATGAAGTTGGTGAAGTTATAGCGTGCCATCTCGAAGAGCAACTGGTTCTCTTGTGCTGTGATATACGCCTCCATCTCGTAGGAACCCTCTGCCGGACGCGTACCAGTCAGTTGGAGTGAGTCGGGCTGATAGGCCAGGATGAAGAGGAACGGCAGGTTGCGGTCGGTCGACAGCGTATCTGTCGAAGTAGAGTCGTTAGCCAGGGTCACATCGCGGCGCGACCAGACATCATCCAGGTCGAACGTACCGCCAGAGAGGGTGCGCCCCTCCTGTACGCCTTTGATAATCATACCAGCCATCTCAGACACGTCGCTCGTGGGATATTTCTCTACTACCACCTTCATTTCTTCCAGACAGCCTTTGGCATCACCGCTGTTCAAGAGGCTCAAGCCGTTGACAAAGAGGAACTTCGGACGGTTCTCTCCCAGTGGGAAACGCTCGGCCGACAGTTGGGCGTTGGTTCTCACCTCCGTATGTCGACTGCCTTTAAAGGCTTCGTAGGTAGCAGTGTAGAGCGAGTCTTCGATATGCGCACCGAAACGTGCATTCACCTCATAGTAGGGATCACTGAGCAGGATGGTCCACTCACTCTCAGGGTATTTCTCCTGCAACTGCGCCAGACAGTAGGCCGCCTGTTCGCTGTTGCCCAGTCGGGAGTAGAGCAGGAACAAGTGATAATAGGCCTCATCGTTATGTTCGTAGTCGGGGAACGTGGTGGTGAGGCGCGTCAGCTGTTTCTCAGAGAGGCGCAGTGGCTTGCTCCGTGGCGCCTCTTCAGCTGTTGAACGGTCCAACTTGTCCTTGAAGATGATGCCTGAATGGAACAGACCTTCCATGATGGCGGCATTGCTGGCTTCCAACTGCTCTTCGGTGAACGGTATCTGTGCCAGGTAGTACTCACGGTTATGCGGGTCGTTGGCCAGTGTGTCGGCAGCCTCTTCAGTTCCTTCTTGTGTTGTGGCTGTCTGTTCAGCCAGTGAGTCGGTAGGCATTCCTTCCTCCCCTCCTTCGGAGGGGGTGGGGGAGGCCTCTTCTCCACTTGCGGTGTCCATATTGACCACCGTCTGGTTGGCGCGTCGCCAGTTGTCGGCATTCTCGCGCTTGCCCCATTGTTTCTCAAACTGCTGTTTACCCTGACTGATGGCCATCGGGTTATAGAAATACCACTGTCCTTTGTTTTGCTGGTTGTTGGCAGTATTGGTATTCGTCGCTGCCGGGTTATTGCCCTGGTTACGCTGTGAGGTGGTGCTCCGCTTCTGCAGTTCCTTCTCCACCTCGGCCTCGCGCTCCTTGTCACGTTCCTCTTTCTCTTTCTTCTTCAGTGCCTCAATCACGCGATCGATGGCAGCGTTGCGGTCTTCTTCCGACATCTGTGCCAGTGCCTGCAGTGAGTCCTGCAAGTGTACGGCATCGGTATGGGGCACCAGTTCGTCGAGCACCTTTGAGCGCCGTGACAGTTCCTCATAGTCGGGACGGTCCTTGTCCAACAGTCCGATGGCCTCGCCGTAACAGCGTTGGGCATCGTTGTATTTCTCCATTTCCCAGTACAGGTCGCCCAGTCGGAGCAGCAGCACACCTTTCTCAATACCACTGCGAGTAGCCTTGGTGTTGCCCTGTTCGTAGGCATCGATGGCATGGGCGGTATCGTTCTGTGCCAGGTAGATATTGCCGATGGCATAGTAGACCTGATCCAGGTAGTCCTTGTTGTTCTCGTCGCGTGCCATCCGCTTCAGCCTGCTGATCATCTGCTTGGCGTTGCCCTTCGCCATCACCTCCGTCTGGGCGATGCGGGCATTAAACTCCGTCTCGTAGGGCGGGTTCTGTGCAGCCACCTTGCCGTAGGCTTTGTAGGCAGCCTCGCGGTGTCCCAGTGCTGCCTCCATCTGTCCGGTCATGAACCACATACGTGCTTTCTGCGTCTTCCGCTTCTCGTGCTTGATGGCTTTGCGCAGGTAGGGTAGGGCTTTCTCGAAATCGCCCGTCTTCACGTAGTAGTTAGCCAGGGTGTAGTCCCAGTCTTTCTTCGCTTTATAGTGAATGCTGTCGCGCGTGGTGGTGCGGATGATGTCCTCAGCGTCATAGATCCAGTCGAGCTCCATATACGAACGGGCCAGCCATGAACGGGCGATGCAGTTGATGGCGGGCTGTGTCTGGTAGAGTCGGCTCATATAAGAGAAGGTGGCGGCAGCCTCGTCGAAATTGCCTTTCTGGAACTGCGACTTTCCCAGCATGAGCCAGGCTTTCCAGATGAAGGGGTTATACTCCCTGCGCCCCAGCCACTCCTTGTCCTTGTCGGTCTTGCGGCGCGACTTGGTCCATTTGGGCTTTGCCTTGATACTGTGCTGTTTGATGGCTTTCTCGCTCTTCTCGATGGCGCGGTCGAAATTGCCGCTGCCCAGGCTACGACTGTTCTTGTTGCCCACGGTATAGAGGGGCAGCATCTCGGTGAAGTTGTCCTTGTTGCCCTTCTCTTTCTCCAGTGAACCGTCTATATAGGCTTGCGAACCATTATAATAGGTGTTGTAGCGGGCAGTAAACGAGTGCCACCATCGGCGGGTAGAGGTGTTTTTCTGCGTAGAACAACCTGTCATCGCCAGGAGGACGATGACTACCGTGAATAGGATGTAGATGGTTCTGCGCATGAGTTATAGTGGAACGCCGGTGAGACGTACCCAATAACTTAAACGGATGATTCCGCCTGATTATTGTCTTGGCGTTTCTTTTTCTCCTCCATCAGACAGGCTATCTTGCACGAACCGTCGGCCATGCTGCTGCAAGTGGAGCAGTCATTGCCCTGCACGATGGGTTCGTCTTTGTCGCCTATGGAGAACAGGGCGGCAACCAGGCCAAGCACGATGATGGCACCAATGCAGATGAGGGCGAAGGACATGAGAGTGTAGAGTGGATAGTGTAGAGTTTAGAGTGGATAGTTTCTTTCAGTCGCTTCGCTTTGTGAAAGCGTCGCAGAGCGCCGAGCGGCTACCGCCCTTGTATGCCAAAGCCGACATTGGTGAGGTCGTTCCAGTATTCGGGGTACGACTTGGTGACCACATGGGGATTGTTGATGATGATGGGATGAATCATGCTCACGGGGGCGAAAGCCAGGGCCATGCGGTGATCCTCGTAGGTGTCGATGGCAGGCGTGCCGTCCATTTCACAGCGCTCACCGTTCCACAAGAGCTCTGAGTCATTGACGTCGTGGATGATGAATCCCAACTTCTGCATCTCTTTCTTCAGCGCAGCAATACGGTCGGTCTCCTTGATCTTCAGCGTCTGCAGTCCGCGGAAATGGAAGGGAACACCCATCATGCAACAGCAAACTACGAATGTCTGGGCCAGGTCGGGCGAGTTCAGGAAGTCATACTCCAGTCGGGGTACGCGGTGACCGTTCTTCTTCAGTGTGACTACGGTGGGCTTGCCGGGCTCTTTCGATTCGAAGAGCGTCTTCACCCCCAGCAGACTGAAGATGTAGCGCACGGAAGAGTCGCCCTGCTTCGAACCGTCCATGAGTCCCGTCAGTCGTACTTCGGTGTCGGGCTTCTCTGAAAGTGCCACCATCTCATACCAGTAGGAGGCGGCGCTCCAGTCGTTCTCAATCAGATACTCGCGTATAATATAAGGTGTGGGCTTCACGGTGATGGTGTCGCCTGCCGTCCATTCGGCATCGGCACCAAACTCGCGCATGGTCCACAGCGTGAGGTCGATATACGGACGTGAGATGATGTCGCCCGTCAGCTTCAGTTCCAGCCCGCTCTTCAGCATCGGACCAATCATGAGCAGGGCCGAGATATACTGTGAACTGATGTTGCCTGCCACCTCAAGCTTGCCGCCCGACAGCTGCTGACCCTTGATGCGTAGGGGAGGGAACCCCTCTTCGCCTGCATATTCGATATCGGCACCCAACTGCTTCAGCGCATCCACCAGCACTTTGATGGGGCGCTGCTTCATGCGCTCCGTACCTGTCAGGATGTGCGTACCGTTCTGTGTGGCTGCCAGGAATGCGGTCATGAAGCGCATCGCCGTACCAGCAGCTTTGATGTTGATGGTCTCAGGCATATTGCGCAGTGCATTGACAATCACTTCCGTATCGTCACAGTCACTCAGGTTCTGTGGCAGACAGTCGGTCTGTGCGCCAGCCAGTGCGCAAATGATGAGGGCTCTGTTGGAAATACTCTTTGAGGCGGGCAACTTCACAGTGGCATTCAGCGCTGTAGGTGCCGTAATAGTGTATTGCGTCATTCTCTGTTTCGTTTAGCTGAGTGCAAATATACGAAGATTAGTTGATATGTCCA
The DNA here is from genome assembly GCA_017460515.1 of Prevotella sp. Taxonomy (GTDB): domain Bacteria; phylum Bacteroidota; class Bacteroidia; order Bacteroidales; family Bacteroidaceae; genus Prevotella. The sequence continues at coordinate 30,363 of JAFUAY010000029.1, read as the reverse complement.
AGCGAACGGAAAAGATTTAACGCAGTTTTACAGAGGTCGGTATCCGCAACTGTTCGTGGCTTCACAATACAACGTAAACTTTTCGGACTTTTTCTTTGCTCTTTCCGAAATAATCACTACTTTTGCAGACGGACTTAAGTTTGAAACTGAGACCACTGATTTGTAATCATGGAAAAATCAATATTTAAATATCAGAAACAAATTGATGAGTTGCTGACATTGGGATGTGAGCTTCCCAAGCTTTATACTCCTGATGGAATGAATGCTTGTCGCTTTGCTTTTTCAGATGAGAATCGTCAAAATCATGTTCCCCAGTATATGGCTAATCCTAAGCGAATGCTTCAAGATATAGACAAAGGGAAAGCAAATATGTCGTTGATAAGTTTGTCATGCTTTACAGATTCTGTCAAAGCAGAGTCTTTTTATTCAAATCTTCGCAAAGCATTTAAGAATATTCAAACAACGATAGGTGACTCTCTGTCTGAAGGAAAATTGGAAAATGAAGATGGCAGAAAAACAGAAGCTGGCGATAACGGACATCTTGATTTCTATGAATATCAGGGCTGTGATTTGAATAAAACATTTTTGATAACTAAGAACTTGTGTAGCAATGAAGACAGTAAAGGGATATGACATACAGTTTGATTTTGGTAAATTTAAGAAGATCGCAGACTTGATTTTCTTCGAGGGACCACTGCTCTCCCATTATGTAAGTGATAAGGGAGATGACTATTTGTTTTATTGGGTAGATAGTGATAGTCAAGATAATCGTTGGATGGTGCTGCGTGTTAGTCTTTCAAGCTTGCAGAGATATATATCGAAGGATATTTCATTGCGTGAGCTGATTGACAGACCAAATGATGGCTATCTCTACTTAGTAGATATAGATAATAATCTAAAGCATCATGATGTGAAACTGGTTCAACCCACTGATTTGCCAGAAGATTATCTTCCGGCACAAGATTCCTATTATGAATTTGAACCCGTACCTGCGGATGATGCTACGGAGTTGATGACATACGAGTTGACAATTCCATTTAAAGAGCGTACTCGCTTTGAGTCATTTCTCATGAAGATCGGCTTCCCTGTCTCATCGCTAAAGAAAGTTGTACAGAGAGCAGCAGTTTTTTAAAAAGAATCATTGAAATGAAGAAATGATTATTTAGTGTATCCCGGTTGGCTTCTGTCATTCTTGAGTAATGAGACATCAAGAAATTGGCGAATCCTTCTGAGACTTGCTGAGATCACAATGGTTCCTCTGAGCAAATCATATATCGTTCTATCGTTCGTGTCTGCTTCGAGAAGTTCACGCCTATGAGGAACGTCTTCTTATCGTCCATCAGGAACTGTAGGGGATAGAAAAATTTTCGATGTTGAAGGCAGACTGCTTTTCTATATTATTAAGGTAATAGGGAGTGAGGTATTTCACAAAGCCCTCTTCTACCTCCTCATTGGGGAAGCCAAGAAGGTATTTCTTGAAGCGGTTGTCATAGCCTTTGATGGTGAGGTAGCCGCTCTGATAGATAACGGGTATAGGGTCTTTCGATTCTGCATCAATGCTGTTAAGGACATCGGCAGTGACTGCGGAACTGGCCATCACTTCCAGGTCGTAATAGTGGCGGCGAAGAAGCTCTACGAGGTAGGTCGGTGTACCCGTCTCGAACCAGTAACTGCCAAACTCGCCTTTCCAGAACGTACTCAGCACACTGAAGGGGTTATACACACCCGGAGCCTGCTGATGGAAGTGGTAGCCATCGTACATCTTACGCAGCTTTTCGATACATTCTTCTCGCAAAAGGCCGTTGCCCTGTGCTAGCATGTCTATGCGCTCAGTGAAGACAGTGAGCAATTCCTGCTCGGTGATACCGCAGATGTCATAGTATTTATAGTCGAGCGATATATCAATAAGGTTGTTAAGATCACTGAACACACTCACCTTTCCGAACTTCGTCACACCTGTGAGCATAGCAAACTTAATGCAGCCGTCCATAGACTTCAAGGCGCCATAGAAGCCTTTCAATGTGTTGCGATAAGCCTGCTGCAGCTCTTTGTTGCCGATGGCCTGAAGCATAGGCTTGTCATATTCATCCACCAAGATGACAACGCGCTGACCTGTCTGTTGGTAGGCACGCTGAATAACATTTTCGAAACGCATGCCAAGCGGAAGGTCAGGACGCGGATTACCATACAATTCCTCCCAGACACGAAGCGACTCGCCCAGTTTCTGCTCCAACACCTCTAGACAATCATACTTATTGGTATTCAGGTCAAGATACAGAACGGGATGAACAGCCCAGTCCCAGTCTTCCTTCTGATCAATAGCCAGGCCTTTGAAGAGTTCTCGCTTACCCAGAAACATTGCTTTCAGCGTGGTGATGAGCAGTGACTTACCGAAACGACGGGGACGGGAGAGGAAATAATAGCGTCCCTCGGAAATCAGACGATATATCTGTTCCGTCTTGTCTACGTAGGCGTAGCCGTCAATGCGAAGGCTCTCGAAGTCTTGTATGCCAATAGGGAGTTTCATGCCATGCTTTTTATTATCGAGTGCAAATATAATCAAAAAAATGATTCAGCAATAATTATTCTGTTTTTTTTCTTGATTGTATTGTGAAGCCACGAACAGTTGCGGATGCCGACCTCTGTAAAACTGTGTTAAATCTTCTGCGTTCGCTTGGGCATATCAACTAATATTCGTAAACACCATGTTTTCACGTCGTAAACACCATGTTTTCACCCCGTAAACACCATGTTTTCACGTCGTAAACACCATGTTTCTGTCCCGCAAATACTATGTTTCCCATTATTCGTTTGATTAGTGCAATTCGTGTTCGTTCATTAGTGTCCACTAAATAAAATTAAGAGTCAATTGACCATCATCTGCAACATACATGGACGAAAGTGACCAACCGTATCGGCTTCCTCGACAATGAGTGCAGCATCCTCGAAACCCGCTTGCAGGTGAAAATCTAAAATGACGAAATAGGTGTTCATTCTTTCGTTATTTTTTTGTTAATTTGTCATAGACAAAAGAACAACCAATCAAAAAAATACGTATATTTGCGTACAATATGCATAGATTTACCAGGCTCCATCTACTGATTGTAGGCGAAACCCTCCTGTTGCTGGCAGTCACATTGGGTATCTTGGCCTATTTCTCGCACAAGGCGTTGCGAGAGGAAGCCATGCGTAATGATGAACTGACGCTGGATGGTACCGTTCAGAATATTGACAATATCCTACTGAGTGTTGAGCAAGCGACAGGCCGTATATACGATGATCTGCTTGAGCATCTCGACCAACCCGACCGCATGTACGCCTACAGCCGCGACCTGGTAGAGAGCAACCCCTACATCAATGGTTGTGCTATTTGCTTCAAACCCGGATACTATCCCGGCAAAGACCTGTTTATGGCCTATGTACACCATGTGACATCTGCCAAGGGAACCGATTCGGCTCTGGTGACCTCAGAGACATTTACCAACCGCCCCTATACGGAGCAGGTATGGTATGCCGAACCCATGAAGACAGGATGGACGGGGTGGACGGATCCATTGAAAGGTCCCAACACCGAATGCGAGCCATTGGTAACCTTCTGCCTGCCGATCACAGACAAGCACAACGAGCGTGTAGGCGTCATCGGAGTAGACGTGTCGCTCCATCAGTTGTCGGAAATCATCTTGGCTGCCAAACCTTCTGAAAACGGCTATAGTGTCCTCCTGGCACACAACGGTTTGTATATCGTGCATCCCGACAAGGAGAAACTGATTAATCCAAATATCTTCAGTCAGAAAGGACGGGATGTCGATGCCAGCGAACTTGATGCCGCAAAGGCTATGGTAAACGGCGAAAGCGGCAAGATGACGTTTCGTAGAGACCATTGCAACTGGTGGGTATTTTACAAGCCCTTTGAGACCGTTGAATGGAAAGGGAGATCCAGTGGAGATATCAACTGGAGTGTAGGTGTGGTTTATCCAGAGGAAGACATCTTCGGCAAGCACGACGTCCTGCTTTGGCTTGTGTTGGGTATCATCATTGCAGGCTTACTGGTGTTCTACATACTGGGCAGGTGGATGATCCGCAAACAACTAAAGCCTGTGAAAAAACTCGCTGCCTTAGCCAATCACATTGCCGAAGGTAATTACAATGAGACATTGCCCTTTATAGACCGTCACGACGAGATCGGACTGCTACAGAACCGGTTCAAACAAATGCAACACTCGCTTCAGGATCAAGTCGAGAAACTGAAAGAAGAGACGGCTGTGTTGTATCAGCATGGCGACATTCAGCTCGCAGCCTACGACAAAACGTTAGAGGTCGACAAGATGAAGACATCGTTCCTGAATTATATGACGAATCAGATATCAGTGCCTGTCGAGGGTATCGACAAGGCCGTGACCGCTCTCTGCAACAACTATCAGGAGTTCAGCAAAGAAGAGAAGGATCGTTTGGTCGACAACATACAGCTTCAGACGCAGACGACGGTAGAATTGTTGGATCATGTGGCTCATTTCGCTGAGACCGAAACAGGAAAGGAGGCCCCCAATGATTAAACTGTCAAGAAAAATCAGTTGGGCTATCATGGTGATGGCCATCCCCCTATTCATGCTCGCGTTGGGCATATTGTATATGCAGTCGCACCACCTGATACATGAGGAGGTGAGAAACAACACCCAAAGCATGCTGAACGCCCAACTGCAACGTGTCAACAACTATATAAACATCATTGAGACCTCACCCGATTCGATGGCCGCCCCCTCATTCAGGCGAATGTCTAAGATGTTGGCCGAGGTGGAGCAACCTTATTCAAACACCTACTTCATACTGCTTGATGGCGACGGGCGATACCTGATACATCCCGACAGCACCCGACTGTTCGCAAAGACCATCTTCATGTATGCCAATCACGATGACAATAAGGATCTGATCATGCTGGGCCACGAGATGACCACAGGCAAGCAAAGCACCATACACATCAATTACCAGAAAAAAGATTATCATGTGTCCTACTGCCCGGTAAAAGGCACCGACTGGAGCCTGGCCCTCATCTGCCCTGCCAGGGATGCGATGCAAAGCTTCTATCGTCTCACCAACATCGTCATCATACTGTTCATCATCGGCCTGCTGGCCATCCTGATAATCTGCAATCATGCGATGAAACAGATAATCCGTCCGATCAATCGGCTCATCGACACCACCCAGAACATTGTCGACGGACAGTATGACGAAACGATTCCCATCACGCCTCGCAAGGGTGTCGTTGCACAGTTACAGAATAGCTTTGCAAAGATGCAACAATCGCTGAACGAGCGCATGAGCCATCTGCGCCAGGAAGCTGACGAATTAAAACAGAATAACGAAGAGATCAGTCGGGCCAAACAGGAAGCCGAGAATACCATCAACAAGAAGAACAAGTTTATTGTTCGCATGACACAGCAAATGCGTATGCCTCTGAACGTGATTTCGGGATTCGCTGATGTCTTGGCCGAAAAGGGTGTTGTTGAAAGCATCAGCCAGCAGGAAGAGCTGGACAACATTGCAACAATGATGAAAAAAATGTGATCAGCATGAGCCGTATGGAGCTGATGATGCTCGATGCTTCGGAGACCGACGCCTCAGGTCTACTGTTGTTTACCAGGTTCCATGAGGTGTCGTGCAACAAGATTGCAAGAGAGGTGATCGGTCATGTGCAGCGACACTACCCCCACACAAACATACAGTTTGAAACCGAACTTCAGGACACCTTCAATATTCTGACCTACCGGGTATTCCTTCTGTGTGTCCTGATTGAGCCGCTGTATAATGCCGTCAATTACTCCGACGGAAAGCATATCTCCCTGCGTGTCAGCCAGACGGATACCGCCGTTGTCTTCACGATTCAGGATACAGGACCTGGCTTACCGGCCGATTTGCCAGACATGGTTTATGAGCCTTACACACTGCCCGAAGACATGCCTGAAGGCGTAGGCCTTGGCTTACCATTGGCCCGCCGACATGCCAAACACCTGGGCGGCAAACTGACTATCGACCCCGACTATCACGATGGCTGCAGAATCGTGATAGAAATGCCAAAATAACAACAGCACTTAGGAAGAAAGACAAAAGACAGGCAGTGCTCGCCTTTGAGGTCTGCCGGTAGCAAATTCTTCATTTTTCACTCTTCACTTGTCGCTTCGTTTTGGGGGGTTCTGGAAGTCTCCCCCTCATATCTAAGTCCCCCTTATAGGGGGACAGATATAAGAGGGGGGACGAGACTTCAGAAGGGGGCTGGATTCGTGTGATTGACTTTCCCCTTCGGGCCGTCGAGCTGAACCTTCGTGTTCGGCTTATGAACCATCCCAAGCTTCAATTATTAAAAAATTACGCGGACGGGAGGGGTGTTAAGAAAAAAAAAAAAAACGGAATATTTTGTAAATGGAAGTCACTTTTTAGTCCGCCCATAAATTTTTGTTTAGCTTTGCATCTTGAAGCCGTGAGGCCTTCTCTCATAAAAAAATAAAATTTTAGTATCAAAAAAGAAAATAGGCCGTCCTTGCGGGTAAAAAGGTTTTCGGGATACGCCAATAACGAATGTGAGAATTAATATTAATTACTAACATAATCATTTTAAAAAACTAACTAAAAGTATGAGAAAACTTAAACTTTTATTAGCTGCTTGCGCCCTGATGATGGGGTGGAGTTCGGCTAGTGCACAAACAGATGTGACGAATACATATCTGACGAATGCGAACTTCTCAAGTGGAGATCCTATTGATGGTAATGTGTTTGGATATACAGGTGATGCAGGTGGGGGATATGCTCATCAACAAGCAGTAACTGGTTGGACGATAGCATCCACCGATGTGGATGGAAAGGGCAGTGCTGTTTTCGCCTATGGAAGTTCATATCAACTGAAGGGTAATAATGTCAGCGGCCCTGCGACAGACCCTGATGGAAATTCAGGTAATGCATTAGGTATGTTCGCTGTATGGGGAAATACTGTTCAGTACACCCAAGACATTACGCTTCCGGCAGGATGCTACACTTTGACTTTCCCTGTCTATAATGTGACAGGTACTACGATTCTTGGTAATAGCGGTAATCTTTTTGGCTTTATTCCTGATGAAGGGGATGCATATTATTGCGCCAACAACACATTTGCTATTGGACAGTGGACTGTTATGTCGGTATCGTTCAAACTGACGGCATCAACCTCTGGTAAGATTTCTGTAGGATATGTAAGTCCTGGTGGCGGTTCTGGAGCAAATCCGATGCTTTACCTCGACAAGGTGGTAATAACAGAAGGAAATGACTATGCAGACTATACTGCCAATGTTAATCTAACAGGTTGGACTGCTACAACGAAAATTGGTACTTATAATGTTAATGTAACAACTGTTGATAGTCGTTCCGAAAAAATGCAGGAAGATTACGGAACTGTAACGAAGGGAGATGCTCTTACACAGACTGTCACTGTTCCCAATGGTACCTACAATGTTGTTGTCTTTGCTACATCGCAGATGGCATGGGGCGCAACTTCTATGAGTACTGATGCAGGTGATGCTGCATATGTATATATAAATGATGGAGAATATACAATTAAGACATTCTTAAATGCAAGAGTATCTAATTCTTATACTACTCCTGGTGTATATTCAATAAATAATTTAACTGTTACAGATGGCCAATTAAAGATAGGACTTGCAGTAAACACAGCAAGTACAACAAACTGGCATACCATTCAGATTAAATCTTTGACTCGTATCAATGTGGATTTGTCAGATCTTATTAACGAATACAATACAGTTAAGGCTACTGCTGATGCTTTTACCGAGGGAAGCATGTTTGCTGATGCATGGACTGCATTGCAGAATGCAATATCTGATAATACCTTAGACGTTAGTGCCCCAGGCCTGACAAAAGCGGAATTAGACGCAGCTATAGCAAATTTGACAGCAGCGAATAACGCTGCTACAGCTGCTGTAACAGCAAAGACTACATACAACACGGCGGTTACTACTATTAATGGTGGAACAAATGTTGATGTTACCTCGCTTATCGTGAATCCGTCGTTTGAGAGTAACTTCACGGGTTGGACAAATGTTGGCATGGCCGCTCAAGGTAATACATCTTTTACCAAGACGGGCTCAAAATATGCTGAATGCTGGGAGCCTAATGGTACGAAGAGTGTTTCGCAGACAGTCGGCGCACTTCCTGCCGGAATCTATATACTTCAGCTTCGTGCAAAGGATCGTAGCGTAACCTCTGCAAAGTTGTTTGCAAATGGAAACGAGCAAGCAATAACAATTGAAGACAAAGAAAATGAATATAACCTTACCTTTGAAATAGCTGACAAGGCATCAATCAATATAGGTTTCGAGGGCGTTGGAACAGGTGCAGGAGCAAGTTGGCTGGCATTTGATAACTTCAGGCTGACTTATGTAGGCACAGTTGATGATTTGACCTATACAAAGGCTTCTGGTAAGATGGGTACAGACAAGTCTGCCGCACAGGATGATGCAGAAACGACATTCCTGGCAGAAAAGAACTTGACAAACTACAATGCTCTGATTGCTGCTATTGCTGAAGCAGAGGCATCTGTTGCTAACTATGCTGTCCTGAAGGCTGCTATTGATAAGGCTGTTGCGGTAAAGGCCGCTAATAACTTTGTTACTGCTGATGCTACTACTGCTCTTCAAAATGAAATCGATGATGCAACCACTGGATGGACTAATGTAACCTATACTGATGCAGGAGCAACAGCTGAAATAGCAGCATTGGGTTCAGCTGTTTCTGGATGGCATGCTATTGACAATAATGGTAAAGCAGGCTCATTTATGGCTAGCGCTTGGGGAAAAACCTCAGAAAATTGGTGGAACGCACCTTACATCAATACTTGGTCAACCGAGGGCGATAATGACGGATCAGGCTTCTCTGTTCCATTCTTTGAGTATTATACTGGTGATACAGAAAATCTTGCTGCGAATTCATTCACTGCAACCTTGACAGGCCTGGATAATGGCTACTATGAGGTAGAGCTTTGGGCTCGTGTCCAGCGCCGTTCAGATGCAGACTTCAATGCCAACGGTAGCATGATTACAATGTCTGTGAATGGTGGAACTGCAGTGAGCATTATGGATAATACATCTAATAATGTAGGAAGCGGAACTTCTGTTATGCGTCTTGGTCGTTATACAGCAAGAGGTTTTGTGACTGATGGAACACTGACCTTGACTATTAATGTGGTGCTTGGCTCAAATGTTCATTGGCTCTGCTGGCGCGATGTGAACTACACTAAGCTTGTCGCTGAAGATGTTGCTATCAATGAAGGTGTAAACTATACTCCTGCTGAAAAATATGCCAACGTCACTCTGACCCGCACTCTCTCTAACACCAACTGGAATACGTTCTGCGTACCGTTCGATATTGACAATGCTACGCTTGCAGCTAAGTTCGGTACTGTTGTGGTGGCTGAGTTCAGCGAGGCAAGTGTTGATCCTGCTAATGCTACTGTGAACTTCACTAAGATGGCTACACCAGCTATTTCAGCTAATGTGCCTGTACTTCTGAAGACATCTACAGCTCCTGCTTCTGTTACGTTCAATGGTGTTGTTATCAAGACTGGTGATGCTAAGGTCGCTGGTACCAACTTTGACTTCGTTGGTTCTTACGATGCATCTACATACGTGACCACTGGTAACTATTACCTCAGCGCTAACAAGTTGTATAAGTCTGCTAAGGATAACGGTACATTCATCAAGGGTACTCGTGCATTCATTGAGGCTAAGACTGCAGGTGCTCGTATTGCTAACTTCTTCATTGATGATGAAACCACTGGTATCAATGTGATTGAGGCTACCAACAATAGCAACAATGCACTCTACAACCTGAATGGTCAGAAGATCAATAATGCCAAGAAGGGTGTCTTCATCCAGAACGGCAAGAAGGTTGTACTGAAGTAATAAGGTAGTGACAAACTAACATTTTGAATACAAAACATTGAAAGATTATGAATAAAAAAGCATATATTGTTCCGGCTGTAGAAGTACAGACAATAAAGGTACAGCAAATGATTTGTGGCTCAGTTACTGCTATAAGTGGTGACTCTGGCATTGAGCAAGGAGAAGGTGACCCACTGGAAGAAGCTATTGGTGGAGCAGACTCTCGTGGCTTTGGCCTTTGGGACGATGAAGATTAAGTGATATTCCCTTAATATCTTAATACACCGCTCAGGGCGTAGCTCCATGTTTATGGTGTCTGCGCCCTGAGTTTTTTCATCTTATTACAGCTATCTTTTTATATGAAGAAAATCCTTTCCACCATCTGCCTGCTGCTCGTGATGGCAGCAGCACAAGCACAGATGACATTCACCCTTGATGGGATTACCTATGGTGATGTGGCCCAGCGCGATGCAAAGGGCATGACCACCATCACGCTACCCGCAGGCACAAGCCTTTTAAATATCATTACGGCCGTGCAAATAGACGGCTCGCCAGTCAGCGCCAGCGACATTACTCCAAATCCGACAACAACCACCATCAACTACAACGAGTTGAAGGTGTTCACCTATAATAATAAAGCATACGGTTTCCGATTCACTGAGGATGTATGGTTCTGCGGCGTGTTCTTCTCCGACTGCCATATCAATCAGGATAGTGGGCATGACGGCACGAGTCAGTCGGACATGACCACCATCATGAACAATATCCTCAACATGGGTAAGAACGGCATAAAGAAGGTAAGCTTCACAACAGAGGGAGCTACAAACATCATACCCAAGACCAGCATCGTGTTCTGTCTCGGTGACGTAGACCAGGACAAGGGCGATGATGGTAGCAGTGGCACGCATAGTAACTTCCTGAACTGTACTGCCGAACTGGCCAAGGCAGCAGGCATACCTTTTATATTTATAGCAGGCAACCATGACATCAGCCCAGACTACTGGAATGATGGCTCAAAGGGTATTACCTATGGTAGTAGCGGTGGCTATCATGCCGACCAGCAGACCATGAATGCCATCACCGCGAACAATAGCTACTGGAGCGGCTATTTTGAGGATGGAATCACCTATTTCACCTCTGGCAGCAGCTACGACTTCGAGCCTAATCACTTTACTTTCAAGTATAAGAACGTGCGTTTCTACTGCGCTAACTGCTACTGGTTCCAGAAGCCTTACAACAAGCCAGGACTATTGAGCAATACTAACGGCACGATATATGCCCCCGACGGCATTGTCAGTAACCTGAACACATACGTTGAGAACCATAGTGGCGAGGCTTCCGTATGGATGCAGCACTACCCGTGGCTGGCAGGCGCTGACTGTAACCGCTGGTGGCTCGACCAGAATGCAAGTGGACAGTATCGTGAGAGTAAGAATTCATCCATCTATGGTTCTTCCACTACTGGCATTACCTATAATGATGCTACGAGTGCTAACACTCTGAAGAAAGACCCGCTGTCGGCCATCATGATGAAGACAGCAGGCAAGGTGGACGGAAAAGTGCAGCACTTCTCAGGCCACTATCACCGGTTCGATGACCGGACCTACCAAAGTACGGTAAACAGCAGTAATCAGGTGCATGACTATACAGTAGCGGCACCAGGCAACAGCGGGCAGTCGAACAATGCCTTCGTAGTGCTCTTTAAGCGTGGCGAGGGCGTGAAGGAGGTCATAGAGACACAATTCTGAGTGAAGAATTCTGAGTGAAGAATGAAGATTTTCTTCCGCATATTAAATAGATAGATCATGATGAATATGAAAAGATATATATTAGCAGCACTTGCGCTCAGTGTGCTTGGCGGTTCTCCCGTCAAGACCCTTGCTGACACCAGCAAACTAACTGCAGCCGACGGCTGGACGAAAATAACTACCGTACCCACCGCCTCGGATATTGCCAACAACTACTATGTGTTCGTAGATAATGGCAATGACCTGATGCTCGGCGTAGCCAAGGGCGTGAACCAGAATACGAAGTGGTACTCGCTGGGCCTGTATTACCAGACAAGCGTTGAACCTACCTCTGCTGATATGAACGGAAAGACGTGGATTCTGGAATCCTGCAACGGTGGCTTCGCTATGCGAAACTTGGAATATAGCGTATTCTGTCTGCAGACGGAATGGGGGGCTAACTGGAAATGGGACACCAACGATGTTCAGACTCCGAACGAATGGTCAAAGATAAACTTGGCTTATCTTCCTGAGGGCTGTTGGACCATTGAGAACGGACATGATGCAGGAAACTACATAGGTCCGTGGACTAACGGCAACTTTACCAATGGTGCAGAATGTGCAGGAAACAAGACTGGCAGTAATGTGGGTAAATATCAAATCTACGCCATCAGTCGTACGCAGTTTAAGCAGAACTTGCTTGATAATGCCTCGGATAGTAATCCCGTTGACCTCACACCGTGGTATGTGACCAATGCTACGTTTGATGCAGGCAACCGCACAGGATGGGAAGGAGCCAGCAGTGGCAGCGGCGGCAATAACAATACCTCGACAGGTGGAGGCTGTGAGATATGGAATCGCTCAAGCTTCAAAATATATCAGAACCTGACAGTACCCAACGGCAAATACAAGATATCGTTGCAGATGGCAGGAACTGCTGGAACAGGAGAGGTGTATGGCACTTCCGGTGCAACAACTGTATCTAAAGCGTCGACTGAATCAGGTGGCGCTGATTTCCAAGCTACCATTCTTGCCATGATGCAAGACCGTACACATGGACAAACCATTACTGACGAGATAACAGTGTCTGACGGCTCCTTAGAGATCGGCATGACTGGCGAAACAGGTAGTAGCAAATGGTTGGTCTTCGACGACTTCAAGCTCTACTGTACAGGAGTAGACCTCTCGGCCTACGAGGCACAGCTTGATGAGTTGGTGAGTGAGTGTAACGACTTTATCGCCTCTGGCGTGGTGCCCGAAGCGTGTGAGAATGCCATCGCATCGGCTATCAGCACCTATGATCAAAGCTATAGCACGGCTAAGGAATACTCAACGGCTATCGTTGCCCTGACAAACGTTCTGAATACCTATAAGAGCAATACGGATTTGAAGGCTGCCTATGCTTCCTACAAGACCTTCCGCACCTCGGTGACAGGACTTACTGCAGGACAGCCGGCAAGCGAAGCACTGACAACCTTTAACAGTGCTGTCACTACAGCCAACAATAATGTGGAAGCGGCTACCACTGTAGCTGCTATCAATACTCAGCAGACTGCCCTTCGCACCGCAGCACTGACCTATATCAGTAGTGTGGAGGGGCAGTTTGACATCACGTTCCTGGCCTCGCAAGTCTATTCCGACTGGAAGAAGAATGGCGGTACGTCTGCCGGAATCGTTGCTGACCAGTACCTCGCCAATCGCCCCGGCTCAATCCCTTCGTTCGCAGAGAACTTTGAATGGACGGCTGCCACAACAGGCAATGTGCTCTATCAAACCGTCAGCGAAATGCCTGTAGGATATTACCAAGTAGGTATGTATGCCATGGCACTGAGCACCTCAGAACGTGATACAGGCATATCGACTGAAGCTACCGAGGGCGATGCCGACCGCACATTTGCCTTTGCTGGTGATCTAAACGATGCAACCACCATTCTGCGTACAGGCATGCCTATCAAATTTGCAACAGCCGTCAATTTCGACGACCTTACCATCCTCGATGTGAACGTACACCTGTCAAATGCAGGAGACCTCACCTTTGGTGTGCAGAAAGATCTCAATGGCTCCAACTGGCACTTCGCACAGATTGCTTCCATTCTCTATAGTAGCAGCCCCGACCTGACGGGTCTGCAGGCTACACGCGATGCACTCGTGGCTGAGGCCGAGGGCTTGCTCAACAGTTCAGCTGAATACCTGACTGCTGCTCAGCAAAGCACTTTGCAGAGTGCTATTGACAACGGCAATAATGCTGCTGACTATGATGCACTGAACACCGTGACGCTGGTCACACTGCCTAACGCCATCAATAATGCCAAGCAACAGATACAGCAGGTGAAGGACAACCGAGTGCTGATGATTGCCGCACTGGAGCGTTTTGAGAACGACTATAACTTGGCCGACGGTACTGACTACCGCCGACAGACCATGAGTGCTGATGCTTGGTCAACGCTGATAACAAAGGTGAATGCGGTAACTACCGCGCTCGACGATGTCAGCCTGGCCTCAGAGTATGCCACACGAAAGAACAACCTCATCGCACAAATGGACCTGACCGACACCTCGCTCCGACTGCATAAGAGCTATAAGGCGATGTCGGAAGGCGTCAGCAGTATCGTCGGTGGTTCGGCTGCCGACAGCGATACCGACAACGATGAGACTGAACAGGCTGCCATCACGTCGCTCAACACCGCATTTAATACTTATGTGTTCAGTCAGACGAACGAGTTCAGCGCCAATGCTTTCTTAGGCTCCAACCTTGACTTCAGTGCTGCTGAAGGGGCTACGCTCAACAGTGATAACAGTAATAATATTCATGCAGTCAGTGGGTGGGATGTCGACTATGCTGATGCTGATACTTGGGCGGTGCTGCAGACGCATCAGGGAGAAAACGACGGTAAACTCTATATACGTAAGAACTGGGGTAGTTCTGCCACCAGGCTTACTGCTACCAAGGAACGAATGTTGCCAGCAGGCCGCTACCGTCTGTCGCTTTTATGGAACAGTCCTTTGGAGAACATGACCAACCTGTCGTGCTATAAGTTGGGCAACGTGAGCACCGCTGTAGGCAAGGCCACTGAGGGTGCAGAGACGCTCACCTATGACTTCACCGTCACAGTGCCCACACCCTTCGACCTCATCATCGGCTTCCAGAAGACTGGTACTGGCAATACGGCAGCACAGATTGTCGTAGACAATGTCTCGCTCACCTGTATGCCGCCACTCGTTTTTGCCGACGGTTCACTTCCCGCCTATACACCAGGCACCTATCCGCAGGTGAAGATCTCTCGTACGCTGACTGGCGGCAAGTGGGCAACTGCTGTCTATCCGTTCGCAGTGAGCAAGAGTGCTGACCTGAAGATTGCTACTCTGGACAGTTACGACAAGGATAATGGTGCTTTGAGCTTTGCTGCTCCCAATGCCAGCACCGCTAACGAACCGTTCCTGATGCGCTCTACTGCCGGTGCTACTGAGATTTGCCTGAGCAACGTAGAGGTGGCTGCCGCCAGCGCTACCGATGCTACTAAGGATGAGGCTTCAATGAAGGGATCCTATAGCTCTATGAATATTACCAATGCGGAGAAAAACTACGTGCTGAGCAATAACGCCATCTATCCTGTAGGCACTGTCGGCGCTACCATCAATCCTTATCGGGCATATATCCAGATTGCACAGAATGCTCCTGCACGTCTGAACTTCTTCGTAGATGGCGAGGAGACGACAGACATCAGCGGAGAGGGTAGGGTGGATATTATAGAGTTTGCTACCGCTCCTGTATACAACCTGAACGGCCAGCGGGTACAGAATGCCAAGAAGGGCATCTTCATCCAGAATGGACGCAAGGTTGTGATTAAATGAGAGAGGAACTGAATATGAAACAACTCCGTAATATGATGGCATCGCTGCTGCTACTTGTAGCCAGCACAGGCCTTGCCACTGACTATACCACATTCCTCACCACCGAGCGTGGGTTCACTGAGGTGACGAGCACGAATGACATCCTTGGTGATGCAGACTATTATTATCTGCTGGTTCCCGCCGAGACCAACGACTTCATTGTGGGTGTAGGCAGTTATGAGGGTAAGCCCGACTGGGCCAGCACGGATTCGAAAGCCCTGCGCTACAAGTCGGCAGCTACCGATCCGGTGCTTGACCTGTCGAACTTCTTTACTATTGAGAAGAGCGGTGCATACGTAGGACTGCGCAACGTGGTCTACGACACTGATATGTTCCAGACCCATGACAATGCGGGCTATATGTATGTGAACACATTCACAGACAAAACACTCGACGAATGGAGCCAGCTCACTCCAACCAGGCAGAATGGTTACTGGCTCTTTGAGAGTGGGAAGTATCCTATATCGTCCAACAACTGGGCGTGCGGCTACCTCGGCCCTTGGAATAAGATTGTAGGCGAAGGTGAACCAATAGCCTTGAACCGCCGTAATACCACAGGTGATGAGGCAGGACACTACCGCCTGTTCCGTATCACTAAGAACAATCTCATGGCACAGCGCCTCTATGCCACCATACTCACCACGACAAATGGCTTTACTGAGGTGACCAACATCAATGTGTTCGACAACGATCCGCAGTACGTCTATCTCATCACTGCTGCCGAGCAGCCAGATCTCTTCATAGGCTTAGGCAATTATGAGGCGAAGCCTGGTTGGGCTGGCGAAGACACGAAGGCATTACGCTACCGACAGGCGGGCAATCCAGTGGCTGACCTCTCGAACTTCTTTACCATAGAAAAAGACGGTCAGTACATAGGTCTGCGCAACGTGGTGGAGTACACCAGCCTGTTCCAGACACACGATGGTGCCGGCTTCATGTATGTGCTCACCTATACCGAACCGACATTAAGTGACTGGTGCTACCTTACACCCACCTATCAGAACGGCTACTGGATATTCGAGAACGGAAAGTATCCTATGTCGTCTGATGCCTATTATAAGGGATACCTTGGTCCATGGAACAACCTTGTAAAGGCAGGAGAACCGATTGCTGCCAACCGCACCAACGCCGTTGGCGATGAGGCGGGTCACTACCGCCTTTGGCGCATCAGCCGATCGGATCTCTTTGCTCTTATGCAGCGTGTGGTCAGCAGTTCTCCTGCTGATATGACATGGAAAGTCATTAATCCTTCCTTTGAACAAGGCGAAAGTGGATGGACACTCAACGGCAAGGATGCCAATGGCAATGACGAGTTCACTGCCCGTGAATACGGCATGACTGGCAAGGCAGGGACAAAACTGATGAATGCCTACCAGTGGTGGGCAGCCAGCCTCAGCGTCAGCCAGACCGTTACCAATCTGCCCTCAGGCAAATATGAACTGTCTGCTACCGTGGCCTCATGGAAAGACCGCTCCATCACTGTTTCGGCCAATGCCAATACCACTACTGCCTATGGCGTTCATGCAGACGGAGGCATAAGGGCGAAGACCACAGCCATAGTGGGTGCAGCATTAAGCTTTGGAACCAACAACGGAGGTCAACTGACCATTAATGCAGGCAGCACCACTGACTGGTGGACGGAAGGCCGCATACAAATGGAGAACGAGACACAGTGCTTCTTTAAAGTTGATGACGTGCAGCTACGTTGTACATCCCTCTACTTGGATGCCCTGGCAGTGCGACTGCCCAACAACGAGACACCGCTTGTGCCAGGACAGTGGTATTACTATGAGACTGACTACAGCACAGAGTATGTTCTATTGGGCAGTATCAACAACGTGGTATACACTACCAACGGACAGACGGCCGTATCCGGTGGTTTGCCAGCAGGAGAAGCTGCCCAGCGACAGATGACGCTCCCCGTGGGCCGTACTTATTTTAAGGTTCAAGAGAATTTGCAATCTCAGGAAGATGCTACCCTCATCATTGCGCCCTACCGTAATATGGAGGAAGGAACCTTCACCGCCGTAGCACTGAACGTCGACGGACTACCCAACAAGATTGCTACCGTTGACCTGAACCCAGACGGACCGGGTGTAGACGGAACAAAGAAAATTAGCCAGTATCTCGCCTCGAAGAACTATGACTTCATCGGCTGCTCAGAAGATTTTAACTACCACGGCACGCTCATGTCAGAACTGAACGACAACTACAGCAGCGGCACTGTGAGAAAGACATTGAGCATCAGTGACCTGCCCGTGTGGCAGACACTGCAGGGTAACTTCCAGTTCGATACCGACGGATTGAACCTCATCTGGAAGAATACGTTTGCAGCATCGAATGAGAGCTGGACACGATGGAACGATACCGAGAGTACCGATGGCAACCAGTACGTGAAGAAAGGCTATCGCCACTATGATATGTGGCTCGGCGGCAATGCTACCATCGATGTCTATGTGCTCCACATGGATGCTGGTGACACCAATGCTACATGGGCCCGTGAGTCACAATGGCGGCAACTCAGCGATGCCATCAACAATAGCGACCACACACGTGCCAAACTTATCATTGGCGACACCAACAGCCGCTATACTCGCGAGGATGTCATCACGAACTTCATCAATCGAATCAGCGCTGATTTTACTTTGAACGATGTGTGGGTGGAGTTCTATCAGGATGGTATCTATCCCACGACGGCGATGGCGAACCTGACCGACCAGACTGATCCTACAGACTATGCGAAGTACGAGATTGTGGACAAAATAATCTACATCAACCCCACAGCTCCCAACACAGTCAGACTCTCACCGCAGAGCTTCCGCATTGAACAGGACTACACTTACGGGTATGTCGATGGCACCGATAATACCACTGACTTGGGAGACCACCGACCTGTTGTCGTCACGTTCAAATATCAGCTTTCAGGCGCCCAGTACCTCGTATTTGCCGACGGATCTGTTCCTGTCTACACCCCAGGCACACATCCGAATGTGAAGATCTTACGCAATCTACCGGCAGGCCGCTGGGTAACGGCTGTATATCCGTTTGCAGTAAGCAAGAGCGCAGACTTGCAGATAGCCACTTTGAATAGCTATGATAAGGCTACGGGAACCCTGAACTTCTCATCTGCTGATACCAGTACACCTAACGAGCCGTTCCTGATGCGCTCTACTGCCGGCGCTACAGAAATTTGTCTGAGTGATGTAGAGGTGGCTGCCGCCAGCGCTACCGATGCTATCGCAAGTGAGGCTTCACTGAAGGGAACCTACACCGCTATGAATATAACTAATACGGAGAAGAACTACGTGCTGAGCAATAACACCCTCTATCCTGTAGGCACTGCTGGCGCTACCATCAATCCTTATCGGGCATATATCCAGATTGCGCAGAATGCTCCTGCACGTCTGAACTTCTTCGTAGATGGCGAGGAGACGACAGACATCAGCGGAGAGGGTAGGGTGGATATTATAGAGTTTGCTACCGCTCCGGTATACAACCTGAACGGCCAGCGGGTTCAGAACGTCAAGAAGGGCGTCTTCATCCAGAATGGCAAAAAGATCGTGAAAAAATAATTAAAGGCAATTACTGCGAGCACTCGTGGGGCCTACGACAAATATCATGTAAATAAAGAAACAATTATGAAAAAGTATATTAAGCCAAATTTAGAAGTTATGAACGTCAAGGTTCAGCCTTTGATGGGTAATTCTGTCACCACTGCCAGCGGACTTGATGATGTCACTATAAGCAGCAGTGATTTTGGAGGAGGCGCAGCAGACTCTCGTTGCAACTCCTGGGACGATGAAGAGGAAGATTAAGTCATTAACAAACTTTTCTGTCTTTTTCTTTGGATATTCCGAAATAATCACTACTTTTGCAGAGGCCATACACTATAAACAGGTACTTGTGTAGTAATAAATGAGAATATAATATTTCTGATGAAATGAATAACAGGAGATATCCCATAGGACTGCAGGATTTTGGTACTATCAGAAAAGGGCACTATGTATATGTTGATAAAACAGCAATCATATATAGATTGGTGAACTCGGCTAAATATGCGTTTATTTCGCGTCCACGCAGATTCGGTAAAAGCCTGTTGACAACTACGCTGGAATCCTATTTTAGAGGTCAGCAGGAGTTGTTTGAGGGGCTTTCTATTTCATCGTTGGAGAAGGAATGGTCAGCGTATCCAGTATTGCACATTGACTTGACAGGTGCCGAATATGCAAGCCGTGAAGATCTGATAAAAAAAATTGATGCTGTTTTGCAAGAATATGAGCATGAATATGATATCCATTCTGATGTAGAAAGTCTCGGAATTAGGTTTGAGACTATTATAAGGACAGTTTCTCGACAGTCAGGTAAGGGTGTTGTCGTCCTGATTGACGAATATGACAAGCCCTTGTTGGATTCAATAGGAGTGCCAGATTTGCATGAACAGTTTCAGAAGGTGTTACAGGGCTTCTATTCTGTACTTAAGTCCTGTGACAAATATCTGCGTTTCGCGTTTCTCACTGGAGTCTCGAAAATGGGAAGCCTCAGTATCTTCAGTGGATTAAATAATCTTCAAGATATTTCCATGCATCCAGCATACGTTGAATTGTGTGGTATTACCGAAGAGGAGATTCATGCGTATTTCAATGATGAGATTTCTGTATTGGCTGAAGAACAAAAAGAATCTGTAAATGAGATATACCAAGAACTGAAACGACGCTATGATGGATATCACTTCTGCGAGGACACTGCAGGTCTTTATAATCCGTTTAGTATCCTGAATGCATTAGAATCCAGAAAAATCCGCAATTATTGGTTTGCTACAGGTACTCCAACTTATTTGGTAAGCTTGCTAAAAAAAAATCATTACGACCTCAGCATGTTGGAGAGTGAAGTCATTGCTAATGGAGATACCTTGGGAAATATATCATCAGATACGAATCCTATTGCTGCATTGTTCCAAAGTGGATATCTGACGATCAAACGTTTCGACAAGGAAACTGAAATGTATTTTCTTGGTTTCCCCAATCGTGAAGTCTCCGATGGCTTTATTAATTTCCTCCTTCCTTATTATTCGGGGATAACGGAAGCGAACAGAGATGCTGAGATCTTTCAGATGAAGCAAGATATCAAGAATGGTAATATTGATGCTTTTCTTACTCGTATAAAAGCTGTGTTTGCAGGTGTTTCTTTTGAGAATGAGAAATTTGTGGAACTAACATACCGCAATATGCTTTATCTTCTGTTCCATCTAATAGGTTTCAATCCCCATGTCGAACACCATACTTCCAATGGAAGAGTGGATGCAACACTTGAGACGGAAGAAAATGTATACATTTTTGAGTTCAAAATGAACAAAAACGCAGATATGGCTCTTGACCAGATTTCGGATAAACATTATGCGGATATGTATCTTACTGATAGAAGGAACATCATCAAAGTGGGTATTAGCTTTGATGATAAACTGAAGAATATCTGTGAATGGAAAGTCTTGTAATTAGCAGACATCAACTAAAACAAATCTGATATGAATGAATATGTTGCGGACCCTCAGCGGTATGAGGGTGTGATGAAGTATAACCGCTGCGGACGCAGTGGGGTGTTGCTGCCAAGGGTGAGCCTGGGCTTCTGGCATAACTTCGGAGGAGTGGACCCTTACGATAGGAGCAGGGAGATAACGCGTTATGCGTTTGACCACGGTATCACCCACTTCGACCTGGCGAATAACTACGGCCCTCCTTACGGATCGGCAGAAGAGACACTGGGACGACTGATGGATGATGACTTCCGTCCGTATCGCGACGAGCTGTTCATCTCGACAAAGGCGGGCTACGATATGTGGGATGGCCCTTACGGAAACTGGGGAAGCAGGAAATACCTGATGGCTTCGCTCGATCAGTCGCTCAAGCGTATGCACCTCGACTATGTGGACCTGTTCTATTCGCATCGGTATGATCCTGAGACACCTTTGGAAGAGACACTTCAAGCACTGGTCGACATTGTGCGGAAGGGTAAGGCACTCTACGTGGGCATCTCGCGTTGGCCACTGGAAGCTACTCGTTTTGCCTTCCAGTATCTGAAGGACCGTGATGTA
Source organism: Prevotella sp. (assembly GCA_017460515.1). GTDB lineage: Bacteria > Bacteroidota > Bacteroidia > Bacteroidales > Bacteroidaceae > Prevotella. Next base: position 8,737 of record JAFUAY010000029.1, on the reverse strand, counting down.
CCTTGTCTGATTTATCAAGGGCGACTGAACATGCTCGACCGTGCTCCACAGGACGAGGGTATCCTGGATCTTTGTCAGCAGGAGGGGGTAGGCTTTATCTCGTTCTCGCCGCTGGCACAGGGACTGCTCACCGATCGCTATCTGAATGGTATTCCTGAGGACTCGCGTATGTCGAAGGGAAAGTTCCTGAAAGAGAGTATGCTCACCGATGAGGTGCTGGCCAAAATCAAGAATTATAATGCTGAGGCTCAACAGCGTGGCGAGACACTTGCAGAGATGGCACTCGCCTGGATACTGCATCAGAAAGGAGTCACCTCAGTACTCGTGGGTGCCAGCTCTACCGCCCAACTTCAGAAGAACCTGAGGTGTGTAGATGCTAAGCCATTTACTTCACTTTCGAAGTGATGGGATTCTTGATGCCCTTGTAGGTCTTGAGGAATACCTTGGCGGAGCCGAAGGAGAGGAAGAGGTCAAGACGGACAGGGATATGGTTCAGGTCGTCAGTGACGTAGAAACGGATGAGCTCGTTGTTCTTGCCGTCATCATGCTCGATGAACGAGAACACCAGACAGCGGAACTTCTCTTTCGTGCCTTCAATCTTAAAGGTCTCCTTGCCACGATATTTCAGCCATGAGTTTGACAGGTTCTTGGCATCGGTGATAGGCATGGGAATCACATCGCCCTCCTTCATCTTAGAGGCATCGAAGTTGCGGGCACGAAGGAAAATGCTCATCATGTCGTAGATACAGTCCTTGTATTCCTTCTCTTTCCAGTGCACTTCGCCATCGGCATCAATGCGGTGCATCTTCACTCGACAGTTGTCATTGGGATAGGTGTACCATAGCTCATCGACATAGTAACGCTTGCCTTCGAGTGAGCCCTTGCGGTGGTAGAGTGGATTCAGATTGGTGTCGCAGTAGCTGAGCAACGTATCACGCATGACGAAGAATCCGTCCAATTTCTCATTACCACGAGTGACGAGGCTGGTACGAAAAGCTTCCTGTCCGTTATAAACAGACTTGATGGTTGACATGCTGGCTGAACCAACTTTCAGCCAAACGAACTTCCAATTGAAATAAAGGTCATAGGCCAGGAACTCGCCATTTTGGAAGGCTGTGTTCTCAATGCCGCACTGGGCCTTGACAGGAGAGAGTACGAAGAGTTGCAATAACAGGATTGCTGATATCAATGTTCTTTTCATCATTTTCTTTCTTTTTAAAGTGACTTCTCTACTTTGACGCAGGAAGAACGCAAAAGTAAAAACTATCTCGTAAAAATTAGTTTTCCCCACTCGGTGGAGCAGGTATTCCCTTTTCGGCTGCACGCTGCGCATTACGGTTGCGCAGCTGTTTCTCCTGATCGGGTTTCTGCTTCGTGATGGCCATTGGCTTCTGCTTGAAACGCGGGCGCTCATTGAAGTCCCAGTTGCGCGAAACGTCCCATTTTGCCTTACACTCTATGGCTTCATGATAGTAATAGACGGGCTCTGCCTGCTGACCGGCATCGTAGTCGCCAGTGTCCCAGATGCCATTGCCATTGTAATCGATGAAAGCACGGACATAGTATTTGGCGGGCTTGACGAAATAGAACTCAGCTGAGCCCTGCTTGGCGATAGTCTGACGCAGCACCTTGTCGCTTGTGTCAAGCATCTGGATGATGACTTCTCCGCTGTCGGGCTGATGGGCAAGGTTGATGATGAGTGTGCTGAATTCATCTTCCTTCTTCACCTTCAGACCTTGTTTGATAGGCTTCGATACGATTCCGTAGATGCTCTGGAAAGCAGCAGAATCTACTTCCAGACTATATTCCACACCTGGTCTCCATTCAGCCTTCAGCACGTACTGGCGAGGAGCTGTCTGCTCAAACACAAAGGGCGTGCGATACCAGAGGGTGTCAATTTTGGAATAGAGATGGACAGAGTCAGCCAGACAGACGCTCAATGGTACGGGCATCTCGAAATAAACATTCTGATCGGGCGACATAGAGCTGCTGGCGCTGATCTTCACCTGCAATGAAGGCTTGCGCATAACGGTGTCGTAAGGTTCATCGTGTTTCTTTTTCTTGTCTTGTTCCTTCTTCCATTTCTCATATTCCTTCAACTGCTCTTTCAGCCGCTTGGCGTATGGCACCTTGGCCAAAGCCTCGATCGTGTCTGTCTTCTCCACCAGTACACCTGTCGTGTCGGTCATCATATAGGTGGCCTCAAAACGTAGTGTGTCCTGATTGACCAGTGTTGTATCGCGGAGCCAATAGAAGATGGTGTCGTTCTTCAATGACGGTTCGATGACAAAGGCACTGTCAGCCTCGAAATTCAGTCCGCGAATGTTGGGCAGTGAATCATGTCCATAGCTGAAAAACAGCCCAATCTTCTCCGGCTGTTTGCGCTCTGTCTTTATCAAGTATCGGTCGGTCTGAAGAGCCTGAAATGCCAACAGACTGATTTGGTCGGGTAGGAAATGGGTGAACCCCGTCGTTACAATATTATTAATATGGAGTGAATCGGTCCACAGCGTGTCTTTGCGTGTGTCGGCAAAGGCTGAAGGTTCGATAATCTCGTCAGAGAAAGCAATCACCTCACTCTTCTGTGCATGAATGAAGTCGCCATCAGCATCGTTCAGCGCACGGATGCGGTAACGGCCAGGGGCTACGCCTTTGATGATGAACTGTCCGCTGCCGTTGGTGCGTGAGATACGCATCATGGGTATGGTGTGGAAAGTGGAATCGGCAAAGGTACTGTCTTCATACAGACCTACGAGCATACCCTTGACGGGCTCCAGGTTGGAGGCGTCGAGCACGTAGCCTGATACCTGCAGGGTGTCGATTTCGGATCCTGTAGAGAAGGAGAAGGTGTAGTTGCCCATCGGGTTGCCTTCATTATTATCGGTGATGGCGTCACTGAAGTCGATGGTATAGGTAGTGTTCGACTTCAGCGTGTCTTGCAGGTTGATGACGATTCGCTTCGACGTGGCTTTGATTTCAGGCATCTCCATTTGAGGCGGTGATACAATCACCTTGTTCTGTACGTCTTCAATCTTGATGTACTCGTTGAAGTGGATGGTGACGCGCTTATTCTTGACGTTCGTGCCGTGCTCTACAGGCGATGAGGAAACTACACGTGGCGGTGTGTCGTCGTACCAACCTCCGTCAGGACTGCCCATGCGGGCACAGGATACGAATGATGTGAGATGAACGATGAGAGATATGATTACCACATATCCCCAACAGCTTTTCCTGTTTTTTATCCACGAAGATCTAATCATACCTTTCACTGTTCATCTTTCATTTAACATCGCTAGCAGTTCTTCAAGAATATCGCGGCTATTGCTCAGACGGGGCACCTTATGCTGTCCGCCCAACTTGCCTTTCGATTTCAGCCAGTCGTTGAAGAGACCTTCGCGGGCCACAATCAGCTCCAGGGGTTGCAGTGTAATATCCTTGTATCGCTTGGCTTCATAGTCACTGTTAATCTCCTGCAGTTTGCGGTCCAGGATAGCGCCAAATTCATTAGCATCGGCAGGAGCCTTGGCAAACTCAATGATCCATTGATGGCGACATTTCGCTTTGTCGTCCATGAACACGGGGGCTGCAGTATATTCGCTGACGATGGCTCCCGTCTTCTGACAAGCGTAGGCCAGACCTTTCTCAGCATTGTCGACGATGAGCTCTTCGCCAAAGGCATTGATGAAACTCTTTGTGCGACCAGAGATGACAAACTTGTAGGGATTGACTGAGGTAAAGCGAATAGTATCGCCAATCATATAGCGCCACAGTCCGCACGAGGTGCTGATGAGCATGGCGTAGTTCTTTCCTGTCTCAACGCCCCATAGGGGTACAATGATGTCAGTGCCCATCTCCTGGAACTCATAGAAGACGTCATAGTCAAGCATCAGCAGCATCGACTTGTCTGACGGATCGTCCTGAATGCCAAAGAATCCCTCACTGGCGTTGTAGGTCTCCATATAGTGCATGCGGGGTGAGGTGATGAGCTTCTCGTATTGCTCACGATAGGGCGTGAAAGCTACGCCACCGTGGAAGAATACTTCGATGTTTGGCCATACTTCTTCCAAATGGGTCTTGCCTGTGATCTCCATCATGCGGTTCAGCACCGAAAGCATCCACGAAGGTACACCGCTCAGGTTGGTCACATTCTTCGTCATGGCTTCATGGGCAATTCGGTCACGCTTCAGTTCGAAGTCGCTAAGTAACGCTGTCTTCTTTGAAGGAACTCGTACGAGGTTCACGACGGGATTGATGTTCTCAATGAGAATAGCACTGAGATCACCCACCAATGAGCCAGGAAGATTATAGTTCGGAGCATGGCTGCCACCAAGAATCAGACCCTTACCGTCAAACATGCGGCTCTGGGGGTTGTTACGCAGATAGATGGCTACAACATCAGAGCCTCCTTTATAGTGAATATATTTCAATCCCTCTGGAGAGACCGGAATGAATTTCGACTTGTCGTTGGTGGTACCGCTTGACTTAGCATACCATTTCACACGACCAGGCCATAGCACATCGGTCTCGCCCTGACGCATACGGTCGATATCTCCTTTCAGCTCTTCATAGGTGTTGACAGGGTTGTTGTGAACAAACCCCTCATAGTCTTTTGTGCCGTTGAAAACATGCTTTCGTCCGTATTCCGTGTCCTTGGCACGTTCCAAGAGGTGTTTCAAGACCTCGCGCTGGAGCCGTTCACCATCCTGCTGATGATGTTCCAGTTCTTTCCAACGGGGCTTGAAAAACAATTTTGCTATATTGGTAACACTCATCGTTGTTGCTTCTTTTCAGTAAATTTGGGTGCAAAATTAGCCAAATCTATCGGAATATACCTATGTTTTACTTTTTTTAATAGCCATTTTGGGCGATTTCTTCCGAAATGTTTGGGTACATTCCCTCAATTTGTTAACTTTGCGCACTATAATTTACTAATAACAAATCATAGCTATGAATAGAAAGAAATGGATCTTTATTTCCATCTGCTGGATGATAGGAACTGTATGTCTGATGGCTCAGACCGTACCGCAATGGCCTGAAGTGACAACTGAAATGCGCCCTGGTTCACGCTGGTGGTGGATGGGGTCGGCTGTCGATGCTGATAATCTGCAAAGGAATATCACGGAATATGCCAAGACAGGTATAGGCACACTTGAGATAACACCTATCTATGGTGTGACAGGCAATGAGCGCAATGAACTGAAATACCTGTCTGAAGGATGGATGAATGCACTCAAAACCTGTCAGCAGATAGCTGATGAGCAGCATGTTGACATTGATATGAACGGTGGAACGGGATGGCCTTTCGGTGGCCCGTGGGTGAAAACGTCGGAAGCAGCCGGTAAGCTGGTGACCAAGAGCGAGACACTGACGGCAGACGGCTCTACGGAGATTACGTTCAGCGTGAAAAGTCCTGAAGGCAACGCTCCACTGAATAAGGTAATGGGCTTCCAACAGGACGGTGATCAGCAGGTGGTGGAACTGACTTCTTTGGTTGAGAACAATACACTGAAATGGATGGCTCCCGCTGGACAGTGGTTGATCATAGCCGTATATGACGGACATACCGGACAACAGGTGAAACGTGCTGCCCCCGGTGGCGAAGGACCTGTGCTCGACCACTATGATGCAGATGCTGTGAAAAACTATCTGACTCACTTCGATCAGGCTTTCGAGAGCACAGACGCCCGTTGGCCGCATACGTTCTTCAATGACTCCTATGAGGTGTATGGAGCCGACTGGACACCTAAGATGTTCAGTGAGTTTGAGAAGTATCGTGGCTATAAGCTAGAAGAACACATGGAACAACTGTTGGGGCTGGGCAAGCGTAAGGATGCGAATAATCAGGTGTTGGCTGACTACCGTCAGACGCTTTCTGACATGTTGCTCAACAACTTCATTCGCCAGTGGACGGCTTGGGCCCATTCGCATGGGGCAACAACACGTAATCAGGGACATGGATCGCCTGGTAATCTTATTGATTTCTATGCGGCAGTGGATATTCCTGAGATAGAGGGGTTCGGTATTACCGATTTTAAAATAAAAGGGTTGCGTACTGATCCGGGCTTCACCAGTGCGAACCTGAGTGATTTGGCTACACTGAAATATGCCTCAAGTGCAGCCCATCTGACGGGTAAGAAGATGACTTCCAGTGAGACCTTCACATGGCTTGCTGAACATTTCCGTGTGTCGCTCTCACAGATGAAGCCTGATGTTGACCTGATGTTCATTGCAGGTGTCAATCATATCTTCTTCCATGGAACAACCTATTCACCTCAAGAAGCTGCATGGCCAGGATGGAAATTCTATGCATCCGTTGATATGAGTCCTACGAACAGCATCTGGCGTGATGCACCGTCTTTCATGCAATATGCCACCCGCTGCCAGAGTTTCTTGCAGATGGGACTGCCGGATAATGATGTGCTCGTGTATGCTCCTTTTCAGGATGCGATGCATAAGAATTCCGGAGCAAATGCAGCACGACTCCAACTCTTCGATATCAATACGCTCTCACAAAAAATACCATCCATGGCTACTGCGGTGAATAACCTGGAGAAGGCGGGACTGGACTGTGACTTCATCAGCGATGCACTGCTGTTGGAGACAACCTTTAAGGATGGCGTATTGCAGACGGCTGCGGGAACGCGCTATCGTGCACTCGTCATTCCCGTAAAGACGAATATTCCACAGTCGGTTGTTGACCATCTGACAGCTTTGGAGAGCCAGGGCGCAAAGATTGTCTATGGCACTGAAATGACAACCATAGCGTCATTAGGGCTACAGGGAGAGGAAATTAGAACACAGCTGGGGCTCCGCATGATCCGTCGGCAGAATGATACTGGTCATCATTATTTTGTAACCAATCTTTCTCCGACAGATGCCCGTGGAATGGTCTCTCTGGCAGTTCCCTTCCAGAGCGCAGCACTGTTTAACCCGATGACGGGCGCTATCAAACAGGCATATATTGAAGATGGTAAGGTGTGGATATCACTGAAATCGGGCGAGTCGCTCATCTTACAGACTTACAACACAACGCTCTCACTGGCGGAGAAAGATGTTCCTGTCACGGAAATGGATGGAATCTCTATCCTGTCGAAGTGGAAACTGAGCTTCACTGACGATACTTATGCGCCTCAGACACCAGGTTCGTATGATTTGGACAAGCCTCTTGCCTGGGAACAGCTGGATGCTGCAACTGCCTCGTTGATGGGCACGGGAGTCTATGAAACTACTTTCACCGTAGAGCCTCGTGTGCTGGCTTTGGGAAATGCAGGAATGCGTATAGACCTGGGTGACGTCAGGGAAAGTGCGCGTGTCTATATCAACAATGAATATGTAGGGTGCGCATGGAGTGCCCCGTTCATGCTTGATTGCTCGCGTCTGCTTCATGAAGGTGAGAACAGTCTGCGTATCGAGGTGACGAACCTGCCAGCTAACCGAATCCGACAGATGGACTTGGATGGTGTGAAATGGCGTATCTTCAAGGATGTGAACATATTAGACGTGGTAAACGGTAATACCAGCCAGTCAAATATTACTTATAATAATTGGTCGCTGGTGCCGTCAGGTCTCAATAGTGACGTGAAACTTGTTCCGTTGAGGAATTTGTCAAAAGAACTGCTGGCAACGCTGGTCGGCTTCGAACAGGAGGATTTCTATTATCCGCTCTATCGGTTAACAACTCCAACGGGATTAGCCATTGATCATATCAAGGTCACGGATTTGAATGGGACAGAGGTAAATGGCTATTCTGTCCGTCAAGATAATACGCATATCATAATCAAGGGGCGCTATGCTGGCTATCTTATTGTCACTGCAACAGATACGAATGGTAATACCTCGCAGACCTGTGTGTCAGGCAATGGCGCTTATCAGCAGTGCCGTCTGCTGGACTTTATGAAAGATGAGGCTCCTGCGTGTGGATGGCAGGTGATGACCAATAAAACGTCGATGACGGGCTTTAATGGCTCGTATGCATGGCGTCGCGCTCCGGAAAAGAATAGCGCCAAACAGGTAACGCTGGCAGATGGGGTAGTGGCAAACGCTGAAAAGGCTTCATATTATTTCTTCTATCCTGGATATGGTGTAGCGGTGACCAATGATGCTGAATTAGAGATAACTGCCGAAGAGGGCGACATAAGTGTGTTGTCGTATATGGTGGGCTCTGCGTCGAAGGTGGATTATCAGGCAGCCGACTCGCTGGTGGCTGTCGTGGAATGTAAGGATGGCGACAAAGGAATCTCGCATCCGCTGTCATCGCGTAATGCAAACCATGTCTATCGTATGCTACAACTGTTCCGACCTGTAGAAGCACCATTGTCTGTAACTCCAGTCGTTCTCCAATCGACGAATGATGCAGACGGCTATTATTCGCTTCAGGGCGTACGGGTGAGCCGTCCGCAGCGAGGCATTTATATCCGTAATGGACGTAAGGTGATTTTTAGATGATCCTGCTCACGCGCGCGTAATATAAATAAGGTATAGTCGTTTTTCTGCCTTGACCTATGTCAACAGTGCGAATATTTTCTGTAATTTTTAAAATTTTTCCTTGAAAAGTTTTGGTGTTTCAGAAAATAGTCGTACCTTTGCATCCGCTTTTAGGGAGCAACCCCTGGTGAGCGCTAAAGAAAGAGTTCTTTGAAAGATTTACATAGACTGAAGTAGTACAAGAAGCGAGAGCAATTTTGCTCTTGGGTAATTTGAACAAACCGTTTGATTTCTTGAATTTGGATAGTCGTTC
>JAFUAY010000028.1 GCA_017460515.1 Prevotella sp. | reverse complement strand
TTCGTTTCCAGATGCCTTGGCTCCTTCCACGAATTTGTCAGCGAGCATGTCGCTGTTTGAACCATGACGAAGACTCGTCGAAATAACTATAACCTGTTTCATATTATGCTTGAAATATCTAAATACACTTAAAACTAACGGCAAAGATAGCGATAATCAGGGAATAATCGCTAAATTTGCATCGACATTTATGATAGTTTAGTAAGAAATGATAGAAACAGGACTGAAATATACAAGCGAATTGACAGTAACTGATGCCGTGACCGCTATTGCTGTCGGTTCTGGTGACATGCCCGTTCTCGCCACTCCGATGATGATGGCTTTGATGGAGAATGCTGCCATGCTTGCCGTCAAGGATGAATTGCCGGACGATTGTACCACTGTTGGCGGTCATATAGAGTCTTCTCACTTGAAACCCTCGAAGATTGGTGATGTTGTGAAAGCAACTGCCGAGGTAACAAAGGTAGATGGAAAGAAGATTGAATTCAAGGTGTCTGCTTATTCCAGCGAGACTTTGCTTGGAGAAGGAACACACCTGAGATTCATAGTTGATAAGATAAAATTCATGTCAAGACTATAGGATTATGGTGCACATCATCCCTGGTGCCGGTCACGGCTTCAAGCCCAAGATACGGCAGGAGGCTATAGAACAAATCAAATCTTTTATAAAACGATGAAAAAAATTCTTCTTTCTCTTATTTGGTGCTTAATATCCGTTGTTTCATTGGCAGTTGAGAATTATCCCTACCGCAGCGACTACCTATGGGTTACGGTGCCTGATCATGCCGATTGGATATACAAAGCGGGCGAACAAGCCACGGTTGAAGTACAGTTCTATAAGTATGGCATTCCCCGTGACGGCATCGTGGAATATGGCATCGGCAACGACCTGATGCCTGATGACACCAGTGGCAAGGCGGAGCTAAGGAACGGTCGTTGTACTATCAAAATGGGAACGGTCAGCCAGCCTTGTTTCCGCGATCTGCGATTGCGGCTGAAGCTTGACGGTACTACTTATCAGCACCACGTGAAGGTGGGCTTCTCGCCAGAGAAGATACGTCCCTATACGCAGCAACCAAAGGACTTCCGCCAGTTCTGGGATGAGGCGCTGAAAGAGGCCAAGAAGTATCCGCTGAAATACACACGAGAATTGCAGCCGGAACTGTCGAACGAAAAAACCGACTGCTATCTCATCAGGTTGGAACTGAACCGTCAGCACCAGGTGTTCTATGGATATCTGATGATGCCCAAGCAGGCAAAACCCGGATCCTGCCCTGTGGTGCTCTCGCCCCCAGGAGCCGGCATCAAACGTATCAAGGATCCGAACTCACGCGACTACTATCCTGAGAATGGGGTCATCCGCCTCATCACTGAGATTCACGGCATGGATCCGCGTATGCCGGAGCAGTATTTCGAGAACATACGCGCCTCCTTTGACGGCAAGGTAAAAGGATACCTATATCAGGGCATTGACAATCGCGACAACTACTACATGAAGCATGTCTACTTAGGACTGGTGCGATGCATCGATCTGCTTACGTCGCTGCCTGAGTGGGACGGACGCAATGTTATCACCGTGGGCGGCAGTCAAGGAGGTGCATTGGCCATCATCGCAGCAGCCCTCGACGAGCGCATCAATCTCTGCGTGGCCAACCATCCTGCACTTTCTGATATGTCTGCCGCTGTAGAGCCTGGTCGGGCTCATGGATACCCGCATTTCTCTGCAGCCGACGGAATGCTTACAGCTAATCACCTGAAGACGCTGGCCTACTACGATGTGGTGAACTTCGCTCCTTACGTAAAGGCCAAGACCTACCTGACCTGGGGATTCAACGACAACACCTGTCCGCCAACCACCAGCTATGCCGTTTGGAACCTGCTCCAGTGTGAAAAGGAAAGCCTCATTACTCCTGTCAATGAGCACTGGACCAGTGAAGTGACAAATCGTCAACAGCTTGACTGGATACTAAAGAACCTGAAATAGTTTGGGAAGATTATCAGTCGGGTGTGCTCGTCTTCGGGTCAGGAGTCAGGTTGTCTTCATCCCGACTGTTTGAAGTGCGATAAGAAATGAACCGTTCACAGAAGATTATCCGTACAAGTATCATTGGTATTATCGCCAATGTTCTTTTGGCCGCTTTCAAGGCGGTTGTAGGCATCCTTGCCAGTAGTGTAGCCATCGTGATGGATGCTGTTAATAACCTGAGTGATGCACTGTCGAGTGTCATCACTATCATTGGTACCAAATTGTCTGAGCGACCTGCTGACCGTGAGCATCCCTTCGGTTTTGGCAGGGTGGAGTATTTCAGCGCCATCATCATTGCCGTATTGGTACTGTCG
>JAFUAY010000006.1 GCA_017460515.1 Prevotella sp. | reverse complement strand
AGGGTCAGATTCCTGCAGACTTCACTTACACCGTTCGTCTGGTGTCTCAGATTCTGGAGTCTAACGGATATTCTTCAATGGATACCGTTTGTGCTGGTACTCTCGCCCTGATGGACGCAGGTGTTCCCATGAAGAAGCCTGTTTCGGGTATCGCAATGGGTCTGATCAAGAACCCCGGAGAAGATAAGTATGCTGTACTGAGCGATATCCTCGGTGATGAGGACCACCTGGGTGATATGGACTTCAAGACCACTGGTACGAAGGATGGTCTGACTGCTACGCAGATGGATATCAAGTGTGATGGTCTGTCGTTCGATATTCTGGAGAAAGCGCTGATGCAGGCAAAGGCCGGTCGTGAGCACATCCTGAACTGTCTGACTGATACCATTGCTGAGCCTCGTGCTGAGTTCATGCCACAGGTTCCCCGCATTGTTCAGATCGAGATTCCGAAGGAGTTCATCGGTGCGGTTATTGGCCCTGGTGGTAAGATTATCCAGCAGATGCAGGAAGATACCAATACTACCATTACCATCGATGAGGTTGACGGCGTAGGCAAGGTACAGGTGAGTGCTCCCGATAAGGCCAGCATTGATGCAGCCTTGGCTAAGATTCGTGCTATCGTTGCTATTCCTGAGGTAGGCGAGGTCTATGAGGGAACCGTACGCAGCATCATGCCTTACGGTTGCTTCGTTGAGATTATGCCTGGCAAGGACGGACTGCTCCATATCTCAGAGATTGACTGGAAGCGCCTTGAGACTGTCGAGGAAGCCGGTATCAAGGAAGGCGACAAGATTACCGTGAAGCTGCTGGAGATTGACCAGAAGACCGGTAAGTACAAGCTGTCTCACCGTGTGCTGATTCCAAAGCCGGAGGGCTATGTAGAGCGTCCTGCACGTGGCGAGCGCCGTGATCGTCCTGAGCGTGGTGAGCGTCGCCCTCGTCCTGAGCGTGGTGAACGTCAGGATCGTGGCGAGCGTCGTCCTCGTCCTGAACATCGTCCTCATGCTGAGCAGGGCGGTGATGAGTATCGTGACCCACAGGCTAATCGTGAGCCGAAGGATTTCAGTGACTCACTTGACCACATGGACTTCTAAGAAGAAAACCATATACATTTCTTTGACTTGTGACGGCCGAACGTTTCCTTCGTTGAACGTTCGGTCGTTCTTTATTCTTTCCTCTCTCCTCCTTTCTCTTTTTCTCTCCTCTCTACTCATTTCTCTATCCTCTATACTTGTTAAAGGGAGTTAAAGGGGGAGAGTTATGCATATGAAAAGCATTACTTTTCGGAAAAACCTATTATATTTGCAAAATAATAACTACTGACTTACATTTATTATCTGAAAATAACTAATTTAAAACGATATGATGAAGAAGATTTTTGTTCCCAGAATTCTTGTCGCATTGGCAGTGTTCTTTACGTTTGCTATGCGCCTCTCTGCCGATAACACGGAAGAGAAAGTTGCACAGGTGGCAGGCACCGTGAGTCTGACAACTGATGTTGACTATGTCATTACTGGTGCGACACCGTTTGCCGATAATGGTGTTGTGGATATTCAGAATACCGAACATGCCGTTGTTATCTTCGAAGCCGTAAAGCCGTCGGCAGCATTAAAGCTGTTGGCTGCTCATGTGAAGATCAATGGTGAGAAGGCTGTCAACGGTACCAACTGCCAGGTGAAGCTCTATAACCGTGGAGCAATCATCCTGCCTTATGGTGATGATTTCAAGCCGCTGACAGTTTATTCGGAGCAGAAGTTCGAGGGTGAATCGTCGAGCGATTTCACGATCGGACATAATGGAAGTGGTTACATGAAGACACTGCCTTCAGCATGGAACAACCGTATCCGCTCGTTCAAACTGAAGCGCGGTTATATGGTGACGTTCTCTACCCTTGCCAATGGTCGTGGCTATAGCCGTTGTTTCGTGGCAGCATACGCCGACCGCCAGTTGGCTGTCATGCCCTCTATCCTTGACGGGTTCATCACCAGCTATCGTATCTTTAAGTGGTATGATGCCGGCAAGAAGCAGTTGGCTAACTATATGGATAAGGATGCACTCAACGCCCTGAATGTGCAGAGCAGCTATGACTGGGGGCAGGGCAACAGCAGTTTCCTGCCTGATTATGAGTGGGTGCCAAACCATATTAAGGAAGACTGGCCATCGTCGTCCACCATCGGCAGCACCTCGCAGTCGCCTAACTGCAAGACCAACAACGAGCCGCGAAACGAAGCCGATGACACACCGCAAGACCTGACCACCATCCTGAACAATTGGGAGAACATGATGGCTACTGGCCTGCGCCTCTGCTCGCCAGCCTCGTGGGACGGCAGTGACTACTGGAACGCCACAGGCTTCCTGGCGGAGTTCCTTGACTCTATCGATGCCCGTGGCTGGCGCTGCGACATCATTGACCTGCACTGCTATTGGCCTGAGGGCAACTTCGGTAATGTGAACAACTGGGCCAACAAGTACAAACGCCCTATCTGGATCTCGGAGTGGTGCTGGGGTGCCTCGTGGAATAACAACGGTGCCTTTGCCAGCGGCGTCACTGAGCAGAACGTAAAAGATGCCTTGCAGCGTATCTGCACCGGGCTGAACAGCAATCAGAACGTAGAGCGCTATTATTACTGGAACAGCGAGCGCGACCCCTCGCGCCTTTACAAGAATGGTACGCTCACCCCTGCCGGCCAGTACTATTCCGACATGAACTCCGGCCTGGGTTATAAGAAGGATTTGGAGAATACACCGAAGAATCCACCGATGAAGGCACCTTCTAATCTGAAGGTTGCTTATGACAAGACCAATATGAAGGCAACCGTCACTTGGAGTGATGCCAATGGTGAGTGGAACAAGTCGATGGTCGTAGAGCGCAGTACCGATGGCGGTAAGACCTGGACGGCTGTCAAAACGGTCAACCAGAACGAACTTCCTACAAATTATAGCTATATCGATGCCGACTCACGCGACGGCTATCGCTATCGTGTTCATCTGGTCGACCTTGATGGTAAGGACCGTTATTCCGGTGTCGGTATCTGTGTACTGAAAGATGCCAGTACTGGCGATGGCGTGAGTGTTGGCGACAAGGTGATGTATATTGGTGGCAATATGATTGTCAATGGTGACTTTGAGATGGGTTATGAAGGTTGGACGAACGGCACGGGTGCTACGATTGGTACACCCAACTTCGAACTGATGGAGTTCAATAGCCCCACTGTAGGCAAACATCTTTTTTCCTGGACAAATATGTCATCTTCAACATCTGCAGGCGCATTGAATACGAAGTTTACAGTAGAGCCGCAGGCACAATACTATTTCTCTGTGATGCTGAAGAATACAGGTGGTCCTTTCCAGGCAGTTACTGCGGGTACAAACCTTCTCTATACTACTACCAAGGTAGCTGACTGGACGCTTCAGGCTGGTAATTTCAATACGGGCGATAATACCGAAATCAGCATCAATTTCCGTTCGCTCGACAAGGCCGAGATGGATAACTTCATCCTCTGTCGCCTGTTTGACAGCCAAGATGAAGCTATTGCCGATGGTGTGAAGCAGACCATTGCTCGTGCGCGCGTGTTCATTTTATTTAATAATAAGGCACAAGGACTCAACACTGAGCTTCAGCGCGTCATCGATGCTACAACAGGTAGTGATCGAACTGCATTAGAGACTGTCGACAATGCTGTGGCTGCCGCTTTTGAGGCTTACCGTCTTTTGCCTTCATTAGATGAACTGCTGTCAACAGCTCGTAATGTGATTGATCTTGGATTGCTCGGCAAAGCTTCGTTGCAACCGCTGGTGGCAGAAGCAGCCACGATTGATAATGCTGCTGAGGTGTCATCATTGATTAACCAGTTGAATGCTGCCTTGAAGAATGTGCCTTCGTTTACGCTCGTCAACGCTATCCAGAATGCCAGCTTTGGCGGCACTACGGGGTGGGTGAAGTCTGGTACTTATACCGGTGGCGACCAGCGCAAGAACGAAGTGCTGGACAAGACCTGTTGGAATGCATGGTGGAGTGTCAGCACGGCTGATGCCGCTGGCAAGACACTGGCTGTTGAACAGGTCCTTACCAACATGCCGGAAGGCTTCTATTTCCTGAGATGTGTGGCTACTACCGAGCATTGCTGCCTGAGTGATCAACATGCTTTCATCAAAACTGAAACGACGAAGGCCATATCTCCTTATCTTACCTCCGACCGCTTTGACTACCCCAACGTGGGTAGTAATGCCTGGGAAGACCTTAGAACAAATATTATCTACGTGTCTGAAGGTCAAGCCCTGACCATTGGCTTCGAGAGCTCTAAGCAGGGCGCTGTTGATGGTGCTTACGTAAATGATAAAGGTAAGGACGATAACCGTGAGGGCTGGTGGTGTGCCACTGACTTCAAACTCCTCTATCTCCCTGTCTATGCCCGTACGGCTGCTGCCGAAGGTCCGCAGTGGGGAACCATCTGTTTGCCACAGGCCGTTACTCCTGGCGATGGTGTCCGCCTCTTTGAGGTCGCAGGTTCATTGACCGAAGGCGATAACCGATATGTCTGTCTGTCTCCTCTTGAGAATGGTCAGGAAGCCGGTTATCCTGCAGTATTCTATGCGAAAGACCAGAAAGCCTTCTTCTTTACCGAGGGTGAGGCTGTGAAACTCTCGAAGGAAGGACCAAATACCCTATATGGTAATTTCACCCCCACACTGATCTATAGTTTTGAGACGGGTGCCATCGGTTCCATTGTGATGGAGAACAACAACTGGCGTGAACTCACTGAGGCCGACTTTGCCGAAGGCTTCTATACAGTTCCCAAGAACGAGGCCAGTCTCTATACATTCGCTGACTTGACTCCATTGCAGTCATGGGATGGTATCAAGATGCCTGTAAATGGAACTGGTATTGTTGACAACATTGCTGAGTTGCCCGTTTCTTCTACCAATGGTCAGCAGGAGTACTTCACCATTGATGGTCGACGTGCTACTGCCAATATGCGTGGACTCATGTTGATCCATAAGGACGGAAAGGTACGTAAGGTAATAAGAGGGCGTTAATCACCCTCTTACTACCTGAGAAAAACATTGGACTCTCTTTAGGAAAACATCGTTTTCCCTATGAGAAAACATCGTTTTCTTATTGAGAAAACACCATTTTCCCTTTGAGAAAACACCATTTTCCCATTGAGAAAACACCATTTTCCCTTTGAGAAAACACTATTTTCTCATTGAGAAAACAAAAATGCTTGAGGAGAATGAAAATGTTGAGCGGACTATACAAAAATGCAGTAAAGTGGAAGTAGATGTGTTAAATCTACACTTTTATTGAACAGAGGTGCAAAAAAAACAATGAAAAATGATACAAGTTATTAAATTTTTGCTTATATTTGCACCCGATATGGTGTGTTTTCATGAACTGATTGCGTGCCATGATGATAAGAACCAATTTTTTATTACTAACTTTTACTAATTTTTAATGCTTATGAAGTTTACAAAATTACTCGTTTTGAGTGCATTGTGGCTGATTGGCTCCAATGTGAATGCTGCTGACCTCGTAGAGCGCGTAAAGCCTACGACTGCAGACATCCCCGAAACTCCAGTAGAGTTCCAGGTGGGTGAGACTTACATTCTCTACAATGTTACTGCAGAGAAGTACTTTACTCAGGGTAATAGCTGGGGTACTCGTGGTTGTGTAGGACCAAAGGCTTCTGCCGTACTGGTCAAGGTCGCTCAGTACAAGGTTGAGGACGTATGGGATGGGAAGACCTACGAGATTGAGGACTATGTAACTCCGCGTACTGGCAATTACAGCTGGTATAAGATGAGTATGGATGATGCTGGTGCCATCTACACGGACCAGACCACTTGGGGTAACCGTTTCTATGAGCTCCAGAAGCAGGAGACAGGTACCAATGTGTATCGCATCATGCCTAACGAGCTGAATTCAACCCAAAAGTCAGACGGCACCCAGTTCCTGGGCCGTGATGACGCTGTTGCTCAGGACTTTAGTAACGCATATTCTGCTTTCACTGACGACGATCAACGCTTCCCACTGTCAGCTTTGATTACTGCTGAGGAAGGTCACCACGTCAATTGGCAGTTCTTCAGCGCAGCTATCTTTGCTGTTTATGACAAGTCTCAAGAGTTGAAGGCTATGATCGAGAAGGCTGAAGAGGCAGGTGTTGATGTTACTGAAGCTGTAATTGTTTACAACAATCCGGATGCATCTATCGAGCAAATGGAAACTGTTATTGCTGCCCTCGAGGATGCTATTAAGAACAACATTGCCAATGCAACTGGAGAACACCCACAGGATGCTTCTGCATGGATTACCAATGGTACATTTGATACGGTTGGAAACTTTACGGGTTGGTCTACTGATAATGGTAAGTTTGGTGCAGGTGGTACCACTTCTACCAATGCTGAGGTCTATGGAAAGAACAGCTTTAATATCAATCAGGACATCACTGTTAAGTATCCCGGTCTGTACCTCTTCGGTGTAAAGGGATTCTATCGTGCTGGTTCATCTGACAACTCTTATAAGCTTTGGTCTGAGGGCTCTGATGAAGCTCGCTTGGCCAAGTACTATGTAACCATCGACGGAGAGACTACAGAGACTATCATTGCCAATATCTTCGACTATGCTCCTACTGCAAAGCCTGCTCATGGTAAGGCTATGGCTTCTAATGGTTATTGGATTCCTAACACTATGGCAGATGCCAATGAGTTCTTCCATAAGGATAATCTCTATGGTCACCTTGTTCCCATTGAAATCACAGGAACTGATGTTACTGCACGTATTGGTGTGAAGAAAGAGACTGCTACGAGCTATGACGCATGGTCAATTTTTGATGACTTCACACTTATCTACTGTGGTGCTGGTGCTGACCGTTATGTTGGTTATGCTTTGACATTGGCAAAGAGCTATCCTACCTATGCTGATGGTTCTGCTACGCAGTCTTATATTGATGCTTATAATGCATTGAAGAACAATCCTGCTGCAACTGATAAGGCAAGTGCTGAGGAGTACATCGCTAAGCTGAAGGCTGCTAAGGCTGATCTTGATAAGAATATCAGCTTGTGGAAGACCTTTGAGGATAGCGTTGCCTATGCAAAGACCTTCGTTCAGGACTTTATCGATCAGGGTCAGGGTTCTGTTCCTGCTGTAGCACAGTTGAATACTTACTTGGTTGGTCGTGGTCAGAATGCTACGAAGCTGATTGAAGCTCACGCACTTACCAATGAGCAGCTGCGTGATGAACTTGACAAGCTGCACCAGTATATTAAGAATGTGATTGAAGGTGTTAATCCGGAGCCAGGTACTAAGATGACTTCTCGTCTGACGAATCCTGGATTTGATACCAATGACTGGACAGGTTGGACTCGTGAAGTAAGAAATGCTGGAAACTGCCGTGTAGCTGAAAATTGTGCAGAAGCATGGAAAACGGAGTATTTCGATATCTATCAGAGTGTTACTTCTATGCCTGTAGGTGTTTATGAGATTTCCGTACAGGGCTTCTATCGCTACGGACGTGGTCAGGATGCTTTCAATAAGTTTAATAGTGGTGAAGCTCCCAAGAACTCTCCCACCTATATCTATATGAATGCCAACACCACATCGTTCATGAATATCTTCGCTGAGCCGACTCAGATTGAAGACGAGGCATTCTATAAGAATCCTGATACTGACTATGCTGGTTATACTACTACTATTGACGGTGTAGAAACAAAACTTTACTTCCCCGATGGTATGTCAAGTGCTGCACGCGCTTTCAATAACAACATGTTTGTAAACTCTGCTTACGGTGCTCAGGTGAACAGTGCAGAGCCCATGCGCTTCGGTGTGAAGGGTAGCTCTAACCAGTTGGATGACTCTTGGGTAATCTTCGACCGCTTCGAACTGACGTTCTGGGGCAAGCAGGCCGATAAGGTTGTTCCCGCCCTCGAAGGTGCTCTTGCTGAGATGGAAGGTTATAAGACAGGTCGCGTAGGTTCTAACGTAACAGCTGCTCTCGACAAGGCTATCAATGATGCCAAGGCAGCTTTGGCAAACAGCGCTGACAATGGTGATGTGCTGTTCGACGCTCTGATTGCTCTCTACGATATTAAGGCAATGGCAAGTGCATCTGCTGCTAAGATGGATAGCTTGGCTGCTCATGTTGAGGATCTGAAGTTGGATATTAGCGCTGTTGTCAACGCTGATGGTTATAAGAATCTGGAAGCTACACTGGCTGATGCACAGGCTTTGTGCGACCGCATTGAGCTGGGTCTGTCTCAGCAGAGCATCAGCGATGATGAAGTTGCTGGATTGATGAAGCAGATTGATGAACAAATCGTAAATGCTAAGAAGTGTCAGGATCTGATCGAGGCAATTGCTGCTCTCACGAACGCTATTCCTACTGATGAGGATGGTATGACAAGACTGGCTGAGTGGATTGGTAAAGCATCTCTGTTGCTCGAGGAGATCCAGGGCAAGATTGATACCAAGACTCTGCAGGTAGTAGAAATCGATGCTTATCTGGAGAAGATTCAAGAGCTCATCTCTACTAAGGAAATGCCTGATGACTTGCCTGACGCTACCGATGTGGTTCCTGTTGACGCTACAGCAATGATTCAGTCAGCTGCATTCGAAGCTCAAGATCCTAACGATCCCGAGAACAAGATTAATGCAATTGACGGTTGGAAGGGTTCTGACGGTTATAACTTCGGTAACGATGACCACCAGAAGAGTGCTCTCGCAGTTGAGTTCTACCACAAGGCATTCAACATGTACCAGGATATCTACGGTCTGCCCGCAGGTGTGTATGAGGTTCGCGCTAATGCCTTCGCTCGTAAGGATAATGCTGAGTCTACTCCCACCGTACTCTACGCTAACGCAATGCTGAAGAGCGATACCATCGCCGTTAACCAGATTGTAGTGAAGGAGCGTGCAGAGGGTGTTGTAGCAGTGGCTGACTCTCTGGATATCTTCCTGAAAGAGGAAACTATTGATGGTGAGACCGGTGAGGTTTCTGAGAAGTATGTTGCTAACGGTGCTGCTCTCTACGTAGTAGAAGGTGATACTATCGGTTGGGTTCCCAATGATATGGTATCTGCTGGTACATTCTTCAAGTTGAACAATGAGAAGTATGCTAACCTGTATACCAACAGCGTAATCGTAAGGATTGAGGCTGGTCAGTTCCTGCGCCTCGGTATGGCTACGAAGGATGCCAATACTTGGGTTCTGATGGATGACTTCCAGCTGATTGGCTACGGTGCTAAGAGCACGAAGGAAGCTACTGGCGACCAGTCTGGTATCAAGGTTGTTGAGGCCGCTGCTGCTGCCGACGTTGTACGTACAGAATACTTCACCCTCGGTGGTGTTCGTAGCACAACTCCTCAGAAGGGTATCAACATCGTTCGCCAGACCCTCAGCAACGGTATGGTTGTTGTGAAGAAGGTGAACCTGAAGTAAAAACTTGAAATTTGAACAATTGAATGCAGACAGCCATTAGACTGACTGAAATACTCTGACCGAAAGGGATCGGAGATGGGGTAAAAGCCCGTCTCCGGTTCCTTCGTTTATTTTAATTGATAACCTGAATCCGACAACTAAGAAAAAGAATCACCCCGCTTAGGGCCTATCGCCTAGGCAACCAAAACCGAAAACAACGACCGCTTGCGGTCTCCAGATATAATCGTGACAACGAAATACCGTTATAACGAAATACCAATATAACGTAATACCGTCAGAACGAAATAACAATAACTAAAATAATAATACTAACAAAAATTGACTATGAAAAGTAAACTAATCGTAAGACACAGCCGACAGGTGGCATTGGCCCTCTGCGGCTTGCTGATGAGTACTTGGTCCCTGCAGTCATGTAAGGATGACGACGACATCCTCACGGGACAGCCTAGTTGGTTGGGCAACTCTATCTACGAGCAGTTGAAGAACGATCCCGACGGGCAGAGCTATTCGACACTGCTCCGCTTGGTCGATGACCTTGGACAAGCCGAGGTGCTCCGCCATACGGGTTCGAAGACTATCTTCGCTGCCGATGATGAAGCTTTCCAGCGTTGGTTCAACAACAACCAATGGGAAGTGAAGAGTTATGACGCCCTGACCAAGGCACAGAAGACCATGCTTTTGAACACCTGTATGGTGAACAATGCCTACCTGATTGAGTTGCTCTCAAACTCTGCCGGCGATCCCCCTGAAAAGGGTGGCAGTATGCGCCGTCTGACTGCTGCAACCATCTATGACTCGGTGCCGCAGTTGGATCCGATGGAGATGCCTGCTTCACTGGCATGGAAACAGTATCAGGCCAAGGGCAAGCCCATGCGTGTAGTGATGGATGCTACTGCAGCTCCTATCATTCACTTGTTGCCTGAGTTCATGCGTGTCAACGAATTCACTGAGGACGATGTGAAGGTGTTGTCGAACAATAAGTCATCTTCAACCAATGCTTCTTGGGTGAACGGTGTACAGGTCACAAAGCAGAATATCACGTGTAAGAACGGTTATATCCATAAGGTGGCCGATGTGCTGGAACCTCTCCAGAATATGGCACAGATTGCCCGTCAGCAAGGAAAGGCTACTGAGATGTCGACCTCTCGCTGGGCTTATCTGCTCGACCGTTTCTCAGCACCTTATTATAATCGCGAGATATCGAAGGAGTACAATCGTCTGAACGGAGCCAACGACTCTGTCTTTGCAGTACGCTTTATTAGTAGTCGTTCAGCTGGCGGAAAGTCAAACGATTATCTTCCTGACGGAAAGACCACACTGAAAGGTACGCTTACTTTTGACCCAGGCTGGAACCAGTATGTGCCTGATGCATCGAATACCGACTATCATAATGATGCTGGTGCGATGCTGATGCCTACCGATGCGGCTATTGAGGACTGGTGGCAGAACGGTAGCGGTATGCCTATTCGTATCCAGTACGGTACATGGGACAATGTGCCTGACGATATCCTTGCCGACCTGATCAACAATAACCTGTTGAGCAGTTTTGTCAGCACCAAGCCCTCTACTTTCAGCAATATTGTGGATGACGCTATGATGCCCATGAGGGGCTATCCCAGCAAGCAACTCATCAATATCAATGATGTGAAGAAGACCTTCTTGGGTAGCAATGGTGTCGTCTATCTGACGGATCAGGTCTATGCACCAAGTAGCTTCTCGTCAGTTGCCTTCCCTGCACAGGTGCAGAAGAACACGATGAGCGTGATCTATTGGGCTATCGAGAATATTGACAACGGTGCTTTCAAGTCACTCCTTTCTTCAATGGAGGCTACCTATAGCATGCTGTTGCCAACTAACCCGACGATGCTGACCTATGTAGACCCCACTCTGTATGGTTGTAATACTCAGGTGGTCTATCAGTTCTATTATGATAATGACTCTACATTGACCTCGGCTGAGCGCCTGAAAGCAAAGCGTTATGAGATGACACTCGATGGTGCAACCAACCAGTGGACGTGTAAGACCTTCGAAACGGCAGTAACTCCTACAAATGCATTGTTGAAGAACCGTATGAAGGATCTGTTGAACAACCTGATTATAGTGGGTGAGCTGAAGAGCGGTCAGGAGTACTATCGTACCCGAGCCGGCAGTACTGTACGCGTGCTGAATCCAGATGCTACCAATATGACGATTGAAGGTGGCTACCAGTTGGAGGCTCATCTGCCCATTATTGGTCCTGACGGTAATGAGATTCCTAATAATATTGCTGTTCCTGCTGATACCATCTACCATCAGGGTAATGGTAACTCCTATCGACTGATCAGTGCATTGCCAATGAGCTCATCGAACTCGGTAGGTTCTATTCTGAAAGATACACTTACCTATCCGGAGTTCCATGAGTTCTATGACCTGCTCAGCAGTAGCGGCCTGTTCACCTCTTCACTGACGGGTACCTATACGGATGAAAGCGGTGCATCTCAGTCGGTGACCGCTTATCCTAACAAGGGCCATCAGAACATCTCTCTCTTCGACGGCTACCACTACACGGTATATGCTCCGAAGAATGCTGCCATCCGTGCATTGCAGACCAAGGGCTATCTGCCTTCTATTCAGGATTTGACAGCTGCAACTGGAACGGCAGGCGCTGCCAAGTACGGTTCTAATGCCAATGCCAAGATTGCACGTGACATTATGATACAGCGCATCAAGGATTTCGTCAGCTATCATGTACAGGATAACTCTATCTTCATTAAGGGTGAGCCTGTCACTGACCGTTCCTTCGAGTCTTCAAAGGTAAATCCTGCCAACAACCGTTTCTATTCTGTAAGAGTTACTTCATCGAATACCGGTCTGCAGGTATGGGGCCAGTACAGACTGGATGACAACTGCAATCCCATCGCAGCTATCGATGGTGCAGGCAATTCCATTCCTGGACAGAATCTGAATGTCGATGTCGCTTCAGGTTCCTATAACCTGATGGCTCGTGAGTTCTGGAATGCTTCAAGCAGGACTCCCGCCCAGGCACTTGACGATGAGAATAAGCAAATTTATTCTACTTCTGACGCTGTGGTCCACCTGATTGATGGTGCGTTGATTTTCAGTACTGATCAGCTGACCAGTTGGGCAGATGAAGTTCAGAAAGCTATTGATGATGCTAATGCAAGTTCACGTAGAAAATAAGAGAGCCTTATGAAACAACTGAAATTCATATTATTGACAGTCATGTGCATGCTGGCTCTTGGTGCCAATGCACAGCAGATTACGTCTGTTCACGGTACGGTGAGCGACGATATGGGCCCGCTGATGGGTGCTACCGTGTGTGAGATTGATGCCACGGGACGTATCATCGAGAGTGCCCTGACCGACCTGAATGGTAACTTCACCATGAAGGTACGCAATGAGAAAGACAAGATCCGTTTCAGCTATGTGGGATTGAAGACACAGACGTTGCCTATCAACAAGACCACCTTCAAGATCATGATGACCTCAGCAACTCAGCTGAAGGAAGTGGTGGTGAAGTCAAAGAAGCGCCTCGGTGGTAACAACCTCGCCATCCCTGAGAAGGAAATCTCGTTTGCTACACAGAGTATCTCGATGAAAGAGTTCGAGGGTCTGGGTATCACCACCGTCGATGAGGCCCTGCAGGGACGTATCGCCGGTCTGGATATTATCTCAGGTGGTGACCTGGGTTCAGGTTCAACCATGCGTCTGCGTGGTACGGCTTCAGTTAATGAACTGACGAATGGTAACCCACTGATTGTGGTAGACGGCAATATCCGTAACGACCTTGACCTGAGTGATTTCCAGGCTTCAAGTGCAACCAATGAGAAATTTGCTGACCTGTTGAACATCAACCCAGAAGATATCCTTACTGTAAACGTGCTGAAAGATGCTTCAGCCACCGCTATCTATGGTTCACAAGGTGGTTCGGGTGTTATCGAGCTGACCACCAAGCGTGGTACACGCGGTAAGCCCCGTCTGACCTACTCACTCAAACTCACAGGTACTTATCAGCCCAAGGGCTACAAGCTGTTGAGCGGTGACGACTATACCATGCTGCTCAAGGAGTCTTATTTCAACCCGAAGCAGAGTGATGAAGCTTCAAATATCAAGGAGTTGAACTATGATCCTACATTCTCCGAGTACGAACAGTACAATAATAATACTGACTGGTATGATGCTGTTACACAGTGGGGTCTTCGCCAGAACCACTATCTGACCATTGAGGGTGGCGGTGAGAAGGCACGCTTCCGTATCTCTGGCGGTTTCGACCATGAGACAGGTTCTATCATTGAGCAGAAACTGAACCGTTTCTCTACGCGTGTGAACCTTGACTATAATGTCAGTGACCGTATCTCGGTAAGTACCAATTTCGCTATGACCTATACCAAGAACCATAAGAATACACAGCAGAAGATCGGAAACACTTGGTATGGCTTGCTGGGTATAGCCATGATGAAGATGCCTAATATGAGCATCTATGAGCAGAATCCTGCTACAGGTGAAGACACGGATGCCTATTACACCATGTTGCAATCTGGCTCGTCCGTCTTTGACGGTGACCAGAAAGTCATGGTAAACCCCGTTGCCAGTGCTCGTTTGGCTAAGAACATCACCTCTACCTACGATATGAACCCAGAGTTGATCATCAACTACAAACTCTTAGGTATGGATGATGATCATTGGCGTCTGGACTATCGCGGATCAGTCTATATGAATATTAACAACAATTATGACGATACGTTCTATCCTGCCGAACTGGTTACTACCTCATGGAGTACGGGTGGTGGTGTGAATACTTCCAGCTCTGGTTCGTCAAAGAGTGTCAGGATCAACACGAAACATCAGTTCGTGCTCACTCCGGCCTTTAAGAACAAAGATCATTCTGCATCATTGATGGGACGTTTCGAGTTGGATTCAAGTACTTGGAGCAATCAGAGTGCAAATGGTAAGGGCCTGCCTTCGGGTGGCATCACCAGTCCTGATGCAGGCGGTCTGATCACAGGTCTGGCTTCTGGTTATGGCGAAGGACGCTCGGTGAACTTCGTCGTACAGGGACACTATTCTTATAAGGATGGTCTGTATAGCTTTACCGGTGCCGTGCGTGCTGAGGGAACAACTCGTTTCGGACCCGATAAGCGCTGGGTGTACTATCCTTCTGCTTCACTGCGTTGGAATGTCAATCAGGAGAAATGGATGGAGTGGAGTAAGAAGTGGCTGTCTATGCTGTCATTGCGTCCCAGTTGGGGTGTCTCTGGACATCAGCCTACAAAAGACTATCTCTATACCAGTATCTATGGTTCTACCGCAGCCTATCTGGACCAGAACGGTCTGATGCGTCCGGAGAATATCCGCCTGACCAACCTGACTGCTCAGCGTACCAACAGCTTCAACCTCGGTATGGACCTGGGCTTCTGGGATAACAGACTGAAGGTCGTCCTTGAGGGCTATATCGCCACAACTACTGATTTGTTGCAGGCCAACTTCCGTATACCTTCAAATGCCGGTTACACTACCTTGGCTTATAAGAACGATGGTAAGATGCGTAATATGGGTTGGGAGTTTCATATTGATACCGACCGTCTGATCAAGAAGGGTGACTTCACGATGGATTTGAACGTGAACTTTGGTAACAACCGCAATGAGATTCTGGAGATGGACGAGAACTTGTTGAAGAACCAGAACTCAACGTTCAACAATGTGAACGCACAGGTATTGACACGTATCCAGTTGCACAATGCCTTCGGTTCTATCTATGGTTTCCGTTCAAAGGGTGTCTATAACTGCTCTTACGACTTCCTGGAGACCAACTGGAATACCAAACTTATCAAGGATAACTATGCAACCTATAAGGACTTCGTCAATGCCTTCTTGAAGGGTGAACTGCCCGACCAGTTCTATACTGAGGTGTTGAACACCACACGTAAGCCGTTGACTGCTCCTGTGGCTACGAATGCTGAGGGCGCTGTCATCGTAGACGATGAGGGTAAGCCCATCCAAATGGCATTTAACTATAACAATGAGTCATCGGACACCCGTTACTTCAATGGTGGTGATGCCATCTATGAAGACGTGAACCATGACGGCAACATCAATGCCCTCGATATCGTTTACCTGGGTTCTTCACTGCCAAAGTTGACTGGTGGTTTCGGCTTCACATTCCGCTATAAGGACTGGCGACTCACTACGCAGTTTACCTACCGTGTTGGAAATAAAATCCTGAATATGGCAAGATTGAACTCTGAAGCAATGATTTCCAACAATAATCAGTCGGAAGCTGTGAACTATCGCTGGCGTAAGGAAGGTGACGTGACCACGATACCTCGCGCGCTTTATGGGAGTGATAGTAACCGTAACACGTTGGTTAGTGACCGCTTCTTGGAGAAGGGCGACTATGTACGTCTGAACTACCTGCAGCTGACCTACGCATTGAAGAAGAAAGACCTGAAATGGATCGGCCTGAACGGTCTGAGTTTCTATCTGAGTGCTAACAACCTGTTTGTGCTGACCAAGTACACAGGTGTTGATCCTGAAGTGTCATACGGTGGTTATGGTCCTTCATGTGACTGGGGTCAGACTCCTCGTGCAAAGTCATACAC
Source organism: Prevotella sp. (assembly GCA_017460515.1). Lineage (GTDB taxonomy): Bacteria > Bacteroidota > Bacteroidia > Bacteroidales > Bacteroidaceae > Prevotella. The sequence continues at coordinate 26,959 of JAFUAY010000006.1, read as the reverse complement.
ATTTGGTGTGACTGTGAAACTATAAAAGGTAAGAACGTAAAAAGTAAAAAGCAGAAATCTTATGAAAAAATATAATTTCCACAAGGTTAAGGGTATGGTGAAAGTTCTTTTGCCTCTTTCCCTTTTTACCCTTCTACCTTTTATGACCAGCTGTGGCGACTTCCTTGAGATTGAGCCGCAAGACAAAATTGTGCTGGATAAATTCTGGAATGAGAAGGCTGACGTCGACAACGTGCTCATCGGTTGCTATTCTGCCATGCAGACAGCAAATGTCCTTGACCGCCTGATGGTCTGGGGTGAGTTCCGTTCAGACAATATTGAGCCTGGAACCAATGTAACATCCGATGTGAACATTCAGCGCTTGCTCAATGAAAATATCGATGCAACCAACGGTTATACCACTTGGGATGGTCTCTATGCAGTCATCAACCGCCTGAATACCGTTTTGCTCTATGCACCACAGGTATCGGCAAAGGATCCTGCCTATAGTGAGACCATGCTAAAGGCTACCATCGCTGAGGCAAAGGCGCTGCGTGCCTTGTGCTACTTCTATCTGATTCGTACTTTCCGTGACGTTCCTTTCGTTACAGAGGCTTATACGGATGATAATCAGACCATGGACTTGGCCGCAACTCCGTTTGATGAGGTACTCGCCTATCTGATCAATGATCTGGAGAGCGTGCAGAACGATGCTATGATTACCTATCCTTCTACCAAAGCCCTTTATAAGACAGGACGTATCACTCAGCAGGCTATCCATGCATTGCTGTGCGAGATGTATCTCTGGAAGAAAGACTATGCTAACTGTGTGAAGTATGCTGACAAAGTCATCTTGCGTGACTCACTCGACTATGTTGAGTATTACGATGGAAGAACTGTTGATACTGAAGGTCGTCTGAATGGCTTCCCCTTGGAGCTGAGTCGTCTGGGATCCAGCAGCTATTTCGGATGGGAATACGAGAGCCTTTTTGGTACCACTACCTCTGATATGAAGGATGCTACGAGCTATGAGATTATCTTCGAGTTGGTGTTCATGGAGGACAACAACCTGCCGCAGAACGAGTCTGTGAACCGTTTCTATGCATCCGGTCCGCAGTCAAATGCTGCAAGAGGTATTGTGTCGCCTGCTAACTGGCTCATCCGTACTGATAACTCGTCGAAGAGCATCTACGGAAAGTTTGATGCCCGCTACTATGAGAATATCCAGGCTGTCAGCTCTGGTGTATATGGCATCTCAAAGTATGTCATGAAGGATATCGAAATTGCTGCTTCAACCACTGATAATACCGTGAAGGATTATCCTGGAAGAACGCAAACAGCAGGCCATAACCATGCTAACTGGATTATCTATCGTCTGAGTGATATCATGTTGCTGAAGGCTGAGGCACTTGCTGAGATGGCTACCGACGGCAGTCCTGAGATTGATGAGGCTTTCAAGCTGGTACAGGCCGTCTATAACCGTTCGCTGTGTGAGTCGCCTATCAAGACAGCACTTGCCAAGCCAACAAAGAGAGACGATATGCGCGCACTCGTCTTGAAGGAGCGTCAGCGCGAACTGATGTTCGAAGGCAAGCGCTGGTATGACCTGGTTCGTCGCAGTCTGCGTGACGGTAATACTGATGTGCTCTCTGATGCAGTCAACATGAAAGAGATGGATGGTGCCGGTGCAGCCAAGCAGCGTCTGAAGAAGATTGATGCCATCTTCTGGCCCTACAACCTCGAAGAGATGCGTGTGAACCACAATCTGGTTCAGAACTCTGCCTTCTCAAGTGGTGAGAATACAAGTTTCTCAAAGACGAGTAATTGATGTTTTCCGAACAACTAATCATGGATATGAAGATTATGAAACTGAAGAACAAAATATTTGCCCTCATTGCCATGACTGCTATGGCAATGCCTGTGCTGACATCTTGCTCGGATGAGCCGGACGATGAGTACTACTACTCTTTCACGGGCGAGATGATGAGCGACTATCTGAAGAACCGTAGCCAGTATACCCAGTTTACCGCCATTGTTCAGAAGGCTGGTATGATGGACTTGCTGTCCAGCTACGGACACTATACCTGTTTCGCACCGTCGAATGATGCAGTGAACCGCTATCTGGCTGAGAAGGGACGCAGTTCAGTAGATGAACTGTCAGTATCAGAGTGTGATACCATTGCACGTACCCACCTGGTGTCTACCAAGGTCTATTCTACTTACGACCTCAGTAGTGTCAGCGGTGGCGTGATGAACATGCGCGGCCGTCTGATTGATGCGAAGGATACTGTAGATGCCAATGGCAATGCAGTCGTGATGCTGAACAAGTCGGCCATCATTGAGTTCGTTACTCAGAACGACTCTGTTGAGAACGGTATCGTCCAGCCTATCAATGGCGTGCTGGAGAACTCTATGAAGACAGTGGCAGATTTGATCAAGCAGAATCCGAAGTTGAGCCTCTACTACCTCGCATTGGAACGTACCGGCCTGGCTGAGAAAATGATGGCTTATGAGGACAAGAACTATGTTCAGCCCGAACCCAAGCAGTGGAAGTATACTTCGGGTGGTGAGCCTGACGAGATTGCCCTCTCACCAGAACATAAGTATTATGGTTTTACTGCCTTTATGGTGCCTGACTCAATCCTGTTGCAAAAGGGCTATATTACGACCGACCCCTCAACGGATGCTGGCAGAGAAACTGCCTTGAAAGAACTTTTCAATACAGCAAAGAATATCTATGACACCACGTTCCCACAGGATGCAGCATCTTTCACAAGCTATGATCCTGCAACACTGAAGAACGAGAAGAACCCGCTCTACCGCTTCATGGCTTATCACATTCTGCCCCGCAAGATGGACATGCCTGCCTATCTGACAGTACGTGATGACCTCGGTATCTTTACCAAGTACATGAACCCCACGGAGTGGTATGAGACCATGTTGCCTTACACCATGCTGAAGGTAGAGAAGTACACCGTTGATAAGTCGGGCGTAGGTAGCACTGCCGTACTGAAGCAGCATTACTTGAACCGTCGCTTTGATTTTGATGCTACGAAGGGTGTAGGTGAGAAGATCGAGGGTGTACGTGTTCACCACGATGTGGAGAGCAACCTGGTTAATGATGGTCTGAACGGCTTCTATTTCTACATCGATGATATTGTAAAGTTCGATGCTCAGACTCGTGACGTTGTAGACAATGCACGTATGCGTGTAGATATGTCGGCTCTCTTCCCTGAGATGATGACCAATGGCCACCGCATGAATGGTGACTATCAGATCCACAAGAAGGATGCTATCCTAGACAAGATGCCGGAGGTAGGATACAACTACTGGTATCCCGATGGCTACCTGACAGGTGTGACCTGTAGTGGTGGTTACTTCATCTATCGTCATCCGCGTTCAAGCTACTGGTCATATAGTGGTGACGAGATGATTGTGCAGGGTAACTTCGACGTATCGTTCCGTCTGCCTCCTGTGCCTACGGCAGGTACCTATCAGGTACGCCTGGGCTATGCAGCCATGAACGAGCGTACCATTGCACAGTTCTACTTCGGTGATACACCTAAGCCCACCAATCCTCAGGGTACGCCTGTCGATATGTTCGTGATGATGGACAATGCCCGTATGCTGGGTACCAACTTCCAGTTGAAGTATGAGTACACGGCTGAGGACCACACCACGAAGACGGCTACCGGATATACGGCTGTTCGTGAGTTGGCTTATCCCAGTGAGGAGGGCAAGGAGCCTAACCAGGAGTGTCAAGACCTACTGTCAAATGACCAGAAAGTCCTGAAGAACATGGGCTACTATCGTGGTTCATGGGGCTGTGGTTGTGGTACTGGCTCTCAGGATTCCAAGACCCACTTTGCCGATATCAATACCACTTTCCGTATCGTACTCTGTACGGTTGATATGGAACCCGGCAAGTACTATTATGTACGTATCCGTAAGGCTACTAATATCCTCCGTGGTAAGAACGAGTGTATGCTCGACTATATCGAGGTGGTACCAAAGAGCGTCTATGGCGTTACCGATGGTGCCATGCGTGAGGATGACCTATAAAGTGAAAAGTGGAGAGTGAAAATTTCTTTCAGTCGCTAAGCTTTGTGAAAGCATCGCCAAGCGGCTACCACACTTAAATAGCTTAAATAGATAGTTATGAAAAGATTTCTCAAATATAATAAGAAGGTGTTAGGGCTGGCCTTGGCCACCCTCACCCTTGCCGCTTGTAACGACCAGTGGGATGATCATTATAGTGATAGCGCATTGGCAGGTACAAACAGCGGTACTATTTGGCAGGCTATGCAGCAGAATCCCGAACTGAGTAATTTCTGCAACGTTGCCAAGGCCTGCGGATACGACAAGGCCTTACAGAGTACACAGGCATTCACCGTCTTTGCACCGACGAATAACAACTTCTCAGCTGAAGATGCCCAGAGTGTTATTGACTTGTATAACAGCGAGGTAAAGGCAGGCGTCCGTCTGGCCGAGAACCGCGCTATCAAGGAGTTCCTGCAGAATCATATTGCCCGTTATACTTATTCAGTGGCCTCTCAGACCAATGACTCCATCATTATGATGAATGGCAAGTATCTGGTGCTGACCCAGAATAAGTTCGGCGGTAAGGATATTACCTCTTCGAACAAACTCTATGAGAACGGCGTACTGTTCACGCTCGATAAGCCTACGGAGTTCTATAACAATCTGTTCGAATATATCGAGAAGCAGAACAACGGACAGCCAGATGGATTGGACAGCATGTACAATTTCTGGTACGACAAGCGTTACTACCGCTATGAGCTGGATGAGGAGTCCAGTGTCCCTGGTGATATTGTGAATGGTAAGACAACTTATCTTGACTCTGTGATGATCAAGTATAACGAGTTGTTCTATAGTGTTGGTCAAATCAATGACGAGGATAGCACTTTCTGGATGCTCGTTCCTGACAATACCTTGGCTAAACAGCTGATTGATGACTACTCACCTTATTTCATGTATCATGAGCAGGTAGACAAGTACGACTCTTTGCGCTGGTACATGCCTCGCGTTCAGATTGCAATGGGCGGTCTGTTCAGTATGAGTAAGAATCTGCCCTTGAAGAATTACCTCTCTTCAGGCACTCAGATTGACTCACTGATGTCGGAAGGTGCTCTTGAGTATAAGTATCGTAAGAGCGGTTGGGGTAGCGACAGCCTCCATTACTATCAGTATGGTACCCTCAAAGAGCCTCGCGATCCGTTTGCTGCCGGTGGTATCTTCTATGGTGCAGAACGCATTCAGTGCAGTAATGGTGTGATGCTGAAGACCAATCAGTGGAATATTTCTAAGCGCGAGACCTTCCTGAGAAGTATTGTTGTTGACGCTGAACGTGCATCCCGTATTATCGTAGACGACAAACAGACACTTCGCCGTACGGTGGCAAGATCGATTCCTACCTATAGTAAGTATTATAATAAGGTGTCGAACAACTCTTACCTGGAGATTTATCCTTATGACCGTTCTATCTCTGACCCTGAGATCACTTTCTTGATTCCGAATGTGTTGTCGGGCGTGAAGTACGATATCTATATGGTTACTGTACCAGCCGATGCCGTTGACACACTGGTCACGGAGGCTGAGAAGAAACCTTCTTACTTCTACATCTCCCGTCTGTATAAGGAGCTGGATGGTTATGGACCTGAGCGCGACTCTATTTCAGACAACCGTTCGTCTATCTTTGACCAGCCACAGTACTTCCTGGGTGACTTTGACGGTACGCTGGGCAAGGGCTATGGCAGCGGTCAGGATGTGGATACCATCTGTGTGGCTCAGGGCGTAGAATTCCCCACCTGTTCATGGGGTACCCGTTCTCAGGTGCAGTTGCGTGTCTTGAACTGGGTTGACTATGACCCCACTGAGACATACGACCGTACCATGCGTATTGACTGCATCATCTTCCGACCCCAGGAGTTTGGACCTCTGAAGAATGATGAGTGAGGAATAACGAAGTATGAAACCTAAGAATCATAATAGGAACAATATGAAACGATATATCTTATTTGGACTTTCGCTGCTGATGGCATTCCCGCTAAGCCTGTCAGCACAGGACGAAGACTTTGATGAGAACGAGGCCGAAGAGGTGACGAAGAAAAAGACCGTAGTGCGCAAGGATTATGCTACGCGTACGGTGAAAGGTCGTGTCATCGATGCCGCTACAGGTAAGCCGATCTCAGGTGCAATGTTGCAGACGGTGGATTTCGCAGGTTATAGTGTGCTTACCGAAGATGATGGCACCTACGAACTGCAGGTTCCTCAGATGGCAACGGCCGTGTTCGTATCAGCTCCCGACTTCAATCCCGTTCGTTTGGCGCTGCGTTCTGGTGAAGAACAGTTTGAAGTGGCACTCTACTCTGCCATGTTCACTCCTGAATATAGTAAGGAAATGAATGTGCGCAGTGATTATGCTGCCAGTGGCTTCAAATATTCAACTGCAACCAATGTGAAGGAAGAAATCCAGAAGCAGTTGGGTGCCGTGGCTCGTACTACGATGCACAACGGAACCAACGGTGTGGGTGGTACTATCTTCATGAATGGTCTGAACTCACTGAATGTGAGTGCTCAGCCTCTGATTGTTGTCGACGGTGTACCCATGGAGCAACAGTATGGACGCACCATGCTGCACGGCGGCTTCTATAATGACATCCTTTCCAACATCTCTATGCTGGATGTTCAGAACGTAACCGTGATGCGCAATGGTACTGCTCTCTACGGTGCCAAGGGTGCTAACGGCGTCATCCTCATTGAGACCAAGCGTTCAAAGAGCATGGCTACCCGTATTACGGCTACCGCTTCTGCCGGTATTACGCTGAAGCCGAAGTTTATCTCGATGATGAACGAAGACCAGTACCGTAACTATGCATCTGACTTGCTTCGCACTACAGGAACGAAGTTGAGCGACTTCCAGTTCCTTGATGAGAACAACTCTTACTACTATCCCATATATCATGGCAATAACACCGACTGGAAAGACTATGTCTACCGTGAGGCTATTACACAGAACTATGGTATTAATGTAGAAGGTGGTGATGCTGTGGCTAACTACAACCTGTCAGTGAACTACATGATGGGACAGAGCACGCTCAAGGAGAATGACCTGAACCGTCTGAACATCCGCTTCAATACCGATATCACGCTGACCGATAAGTTCTGGGTGAAGTTCGATGCTTCATTCAGTAACCAGACTCGTGACATCCGTGATGACGGTGCTCCTACCAGCTATACCGAGGGAACACCTACATCTCCCTCATTCCTGGCCTACGTGAAGAGTCCTTTCCTCAATCCTTATAGCTACGGTCAGGGTCGTTTCTCTGACAGTCAGTGGGAGATTGATGATGAGACCTATCTGAAACAGGCGTTGGTAGACTATCCTAACTACAACTGGCAATTGGCTAACCCTGCAGCGTTGAACGAGTATGCTGAGGCAGAAAACAAGAACCGCTTCGAGAACTCACTGCTCAACATTGCCGTTGCACCGAAGTATAGCTTTAATAATCACTTGTCGCTACAGGAGCACTTCAGCTATTCTTTGGTAAACACCAGTGAGAAATACTACATTCCTCTGAATGGTGTGCCCAGCTATTATGTATCGAATGTGGGTAATACGGTGGAGAACGAGGTTCGTTCACTCGCTTCTAAGCAGAACAGTGTGTACAGTGATACCCGTCTGACCTGGAACAACCGTTACGGTGCACATGATGTTACCGTGTTCGGTGGTGCTCGCATGCTCTTTGAGAGTTTCAAGGTAAACCAGCAGTATGGTTACAATACTGGTTCTGATAAGACCCCGTTCATGCATTCAGGTCTGCTTTTTGCCAATACCGTTGGTGAGACAGAGGATTGGAACTCGCTGGCTTGGTATGCACAGGCTAACTATAACTACAAGAGCCGCTACTATCTGCAGGCTAACCTGACAGCTGAGGCATCTTCTCGCTTTGGTAAGGAAGCAGGTATGAAGATGTTCGGTGTAGGTTGGGGCATCTTCCCTGGTGTTCAGGGTTCATGGGTAGTCAGCAACGAGCCTTGGATGGCTGAGATTGGTTTGGTGAACTATCTGCGTTTGACAGCAGGCTATGATATCAGTGGTAATGACGATATCAACAGTAATGCTGCCCGCAGCTTCTTCCGTGCTAAGCAGTATCTGAAGTCTATTTCCAGCCTGTCGTTCGACGGTATCGGAAATGATGAGATCCAGTGGTAGACCACCCGTCGCTTCAATGTGGGTATCGAGACCAGTTTGCTGAACAACCGCTTGCACTTGAGTGCCAACTACTTCAGTTCTACTACCGATAACCTGCTCACCTATCAGGCCCTGGGCTATCTGACAGGTCTTGACCAGAACTGGTCTAATGGTGGTAAGATGAAGAACACTGGCTTCGACGTCACTGCTATGTTCAAGGTATTGGCGTTGAAAGACTTCCAGTGGGAGGTTGGTGCCAGCGTAGGTCACTACAAGAACGAGATGGTATCTTTGGGCGATGGTCAGGACCAGGTTCTTACCACCGTTGGTGGAGCTACTATCCTGACGAAGGTGGGCAAGGCTGCCAACCTGTTCTATGGTTATAAGACGGAGGGCGTCTTCTCTACATCCGAGGAGGCTGCTGCTGCCGGACGTTATATCCTTGGTGATAACGGTATCAGCCGTACTTACTTCAAGGCAGGTGACGTAAAGTTTGCCGACCTCGACCAGACACACGGAAATGCTGGTGAAATCAATGAGTATGACCGTACCGTGATTGGTGACCCCAATCCTGATATCTATGGTAACATCTTTACCTCATTCTCCTGGAAGCGCCTGAAGCTTGACGCCCGTTTCAACTACTCGTTGGGTAACGACGTCTATAACTACATGCGTCAACAGCTGGAGGAGGGTAGCCGTTTCATGAACCAGACCGCAGCCATGACACAGCGCTGGCAGATTGAAGGTCAGGTGACCGATATGCCTCGCATCACGTTCCAGGATCCAATGGGTAACTCTCGTTTCTCTGACCGTTGGATTGAGGATGGCTCTTATCTGCGTCTGAAGTCAGTGACCCTGAGCTATGACCTTCCCATTAAGTCTGAGTTCCTGCAGGGACTTCAGTTCTGGGTACAGGCTAACAACGTGTTTACGCTGACGAAGTATCTGGGTAGCGATCCTGAATTTGCCTCTTCAAATTCCGTTCTCGGTCAGGGCATCGATATGGGTCAGTTGGCACAGAGCCGTTCGTTTGTGGCAGGTATCAAGATTAACCTGTAAGAAATAATTGAAAATTGAAAATAGAAAATTGAAAATTATGATTACAATAAACAATAAAAAGGCGATAGCAGGACTGTTCACGCTCCTCTTTCCTCTTTCCTCTCTCCTCTTTACCAGTTGTGAGGACTTCTTCGAGCAGGAATCTGACCATATCATCTATGCCGATAAGGACCACTTGGACAATGCCGTCGACACCATCTATTCTGTGACTGGTATCATGGATAAGTTGCAGGCGCTGGCCGACCGTACCATCCTGCTGGGTGAGTTGCGTGGAGACCTGGTCACCATTACCGACTATGCACCGGCCAATGTGCGTCAGATTGCCAATTTCAATATTGATAATGACAATATCTATAATTCTCCACGTGACTATTATGCTGTCATTAACAACTGTAACTACTTCATTGCCAATGCCAAGACCGACTTGAAGAATAACCGAAATGAGTATATCTTCATGCGTGAGTGGGCTGCTGTCAAGGCCTATCGTGCCTGGACCTACCTGCAGTTGGCACTGAACTACGGACAGGTGCGCTATGTCACTACGCCTATCCTGACCAAGCAGGATGCCGATAATGAGGACCAGTATCCTCTGCTCGACATCAAGCAGTTGTGCAATGAACTCATTGCCGACCTCAATCCGCTGGTTCCTCTCTATGCTGCCGAATATCCTATGTATGGAACCATTGGCAGCGCCGATACCCGTCTCAGCTTCTTCCCCCTCTATATCCTCTTGGGTGAGCTGAACCTCTGGGCAGAAAACTATCGTGAGGCAGCACTGAACTACTATCGTTATATCAATACCCGCAACGGTATGAACGATTACTATCCCACGGGAACCAACATGGCATCATGGGGATATCAACAGCTGACCACCTGGAACTATAACAGTTGGCTTACGTATGGTGGCTATTCTTTTGCTGGCGAGAGTTATGCTAAATATGGTGAACAGATCACGATGATTCCCATCTCTAATGAGTACGACTCAGTGCCGAATCCTCGTTTCAACCAGTTGCGTAAACTCTACAACTCTCGCGATGAGAACGACTATCATGTCAGCATCGTGCCTTCAGCCAGGATGATTGGTATCTCTGAGGCTCAGGACTACTGTATGGTAACTACTACTTTTGACACCATCTTCGTTCCGAAGGGACTGGAGCGTCACTTGACCGGCGACCTCCGCCTGGCTACTTACTGGATAACAGAAGAAAACTTCCGTGGCAAGAACAATGAGATTCTGACTGCTCAGGCAATTGGTAAGTTCCGTTCACGCAATGTAGGTATCTGGCGCCGTCAGATGGTCTACCTGCACATGGCTGAAGCGTTGAACCGTGCTGGTTATCCTCGTTTCGCCTTTAAGTTCTTGGAGTCGGGTGTTAACAACAGCGTCATCAAGAATGAGGTACTCTCATACTATCGTACAGCAGCCGACTCGGCATATATCAATCAGTTTGATTTCTCCGACCAGTACTATGCACTCGAAGGTTCCGACTATGCTACCACTACACAGGGTATCCATAGCCGCGGTTCAGGTGACTCGCGTGCTAATGCCAACTATAAGTTCCCTGTATTCACTACGGGTGATACTTTGGCACTTCAGGTCGACAGTATTGAGCGTATGATTCTTACCGAGGGCGCTCTTGAGTTTGTTTTCGAGGGACATCGTTTCTATGACCTGATGCGTATGGCATTGCGCCGTAACGATCCTTCGTTCCTGGCAGACAGAGTTTATGCTCGCCGTGGCGATACTAATATTGGGACGGTGAAGTCTGAGATTACGAAAGATCTGACCGACAAGAATACCTGGTTCCTGAACTGGAACGGTAAGCTCGGATTAGGAAAATAAGACCTTGAACAGGTACTTTTTGCAGGACAATATATTAATTATTGTGTCAAAAGTGTACTTTTTGGTCGAATTATTTGCATAGTTGCGTGTTTATTCGTACCTTTGCAGCGTTCAGTGGAATGAGGGGCTTGACAAGAGCTCCTCATTTCTGTTATAAATAATCATCGAATGATCAACAAGGACACAATTAAGACGTTAGTGGAAGAGTGGCTGAAGAAGGGCGACTACTTCCTGGTAGACATTGTGATGGATGGCGATCGTATCGTCGTTGAAATCGATCACAAAGAAGGAGTATGGATTGAAGACTGTGCCGAACTGAGCCGTTATCTGCAAGAGCAGTTGGGTGATGAACTCGGCGATTATGAACTGGAGGTAGGCTCGGCCGGACTCGGTCAGCCGTTTAAGGTAGAACAGCAGTATCAGAACCATGTGGGCGATGAGGTAGAAGTGCTTACCGCCGATGGAAAGAAACTGTCGGGTGTGCTGAAGGCTGTTGAGGGGCGTATGTTCACGCTGACCACAACCGAGAAGCAGATTCCCGAAGGCAAGAAGCGCCCTGTCAAGGTGGAGGTCGACAAAGAGTTCTCTATGGACGAGGTGAAGTCGACAAAGTATGTTTTGAATTTTAAGTAAAAAAATATATGGCATTAAAGAAAGAAGTGAAAGGCCCCAGCATGTTTGAGACCTTTCAGGAGTTTAAAGAGACAAAAAACATTGACCGCACCACTTTGGTAAGCGTACTTGAGGAGAGCTTCCGCAATGTGCTGGCAAAGATGTTCGGTTCTGACGAGAACTTTGACGTGATTGTAAACCCTGACAAGGGTGACTTCGAGATCCATCGTAACCGCGTCGTTGTAGAGGATGGCGAAGTGAAGGACGAGAATAAGGAGATTGCCCTTTCAGAGGCTCAGAAGATTGAGCCCGACTATGAGGTGGGCGAGGAAGTGAGTGAGGCTGTCGACTTCCAGAAGTTTGGTCGTCGTGCTATCCTGAACCTCCGTCAGACCTTGGCTTCCAAGATTCTGGAACTTGACCATGACGCCCTCTATCAGAAGTATAAGGACAAGGTGGGCACCATCGTCAGCGGTGAGGTCTATCAGATGTGGAAGCGTGAGGTACTGCTCATGGACGATGAGGGTAACGAGCTCCATCTGCCGAAGCCCGAACAGATTCCTGCCGACAGCTATCGCAAGGGTGAGACCATCCGTGCCATTGTCAAGGAGGTGCAGAACGAGAACAACAATCCTCGTATCATCCTTTCACGTACTAGCCCTGAGTTCCTGAAGCGCCTGTTGGAGGCTGAGGTTCCTGAAATCAACGACGGCCTGATTGCTATCCGTCGTGTGGCCCGTATGCCGGGTGAGCGTGCAAAGGTGGCTGTCGAGAGCTTCGACGATCGTATTGATCCTGTAGGCGCATGTGTAGGTGTAAAAGGTTCGCGCGTACATGGCATCGTTCGTGAGTTGCAGAACGAGAATATTGACGTGATTAACTATTCCAGCAATGTACAGCTGTTCATCCAGCGTGCCCTCTCGCCCGCTAAGGTGACCAGCATCACCCTTGATGAGGAGAACCACAAGGCTGAGGTCTACCTGCAGCCAGAGGAGGTGAGCCTTGCTATCGGTAAGGGTGGTATCAATATCAAGTTGGCTTCTATGTTGACCGAGCACACTATCGATGTGTTCCGTGTTGTCAATGATGCCGATGCCAGCGATGAGGACATCTACCTCGATGAGTTCAGTGATGAGATCGACCAGTGGGTTATCGACAGCATCAAGGCCATCGGACTGGATACTGCCAAGGCAGTCATCAACGCTCCTCGTGATATGCTGATTGAAAAGGCCGACCTGGAGGAAGAGACCGTCGATCACTTACTGGAAGTATTAAAAGCAGAATTTGAATAATATATGGGAATAAGACTAAATAAAGTTTTAACAGAACTGAATATAGGACTTCAAACGGCAGTTGATTTCCTGAAAAACAAAAAGAGTCTGGGTGAGATTCGTGATGATGCCACACCCAACACGAAGATTTCTGACGACCAGTACGAAGCATTGGTTGATGAGTTCCGTGGTGACAAGGCTGTGAAGACTCAGGCTGCCAACCTCTTCCCCAAGAAGAAGGAGAAGAAAACCGTTAGTGCGGATTCTCAGTCTGAAGTCGTAGCAAAGACGAAGACCGAGGAGCAGATGCAGCGTCAGACGTTCACACCCCTTGGCAAGATTGACCTTGACAGCATTGGCAAGCCCAAGCCTGCCGTGAAGGTTGAGGCTCCCGCCAAGGAAGTTGAAGAAGAGCCAGAGGACATGACTGCCGACAGTCCGGTGGCTGAACCCGTTGAGGAACCTGTTTCTCAGCCCGTCGAAGTAGCACCTGCTGCTGAGGCGGAACCTGCTGATGTCGAAGAGCCCGTCGTCGACGAGGAACCTGATGATGCAGATGCTGATGAGGAAGAGGATAACTATGCTGATGAGGACCAGGAGGATGACAGCGACGATATTGCTGACGAAGTGGAGGAGGATGTCGACGAGGCTGAGGATGCCCCCGATACAGTTGATGCCGGTCCTGCCATCTACACGCTGAAGAGCGAGTCAAAACTGGCTCCAAAGGTGAATGTGCTGGGTAAGATTGACCTTTCTGCACTGAACCAGAGCACTCGTCCGAAGAAGAAGTCAAAGGAGGAGAAGCGCAAGCAGCGTGAGGAGAAAGCCGCTCAGATGCGTGGCGGAAATGCCAACGGACAGAACGGCGAGAAGCGTAAGCGCGAGCGTATCCGTACCGATAAGGTGGATATCGAGGCCGCCGCTAAGCAGCAGAATCCCGGACAGGGCCAGAAGAAGAACAAGAACAAGGGTGGCAACCAGAACTTCACCGACCAGCCCCAGCAGAATCAGGGCGGTAAGAAGAACAAGCAGAAGAACCGTATGGCTCCGAAGCCTATCGAGGTGAGCGAGGAGGATGTCGCACGTCAGGTCAAAGAGACTCTGGCACGCCTCACCTCAAAGACCACGATGAATAAGAAAGGCGCCAAATATCGTAAGGAGAAGCGTGATGCTGTGGCAGAGCGCATGAACGAAGAGATGGCAGCTGAGGCAGCACAGAGCAAGGTGCTGAAGCTCACCGAGTTCGTGACCGTCTCTGAGTTGGCTACGATGATGGACGTGCCTGTCGTGAAGGTCATCGGTACCTGTATGTCAGTAGGCATCATGGTGTCTATCAACCAGCGACTGAATGCCGAGACCATCAACCTCGTTGCCGAGGAGTTTGGCTTCACTACTGAATATGTATCTGCTGAAGTGCAGGAAGCTATTACCGAGGAGGCCGATGATGAGAACGATCTGCTGAACCGTGCGCCCATCGTAACAGTCATGGGACATGTTGACCACGGTAAGACGTCGCTGCTCGACTTTATCCGCAATACCAATGTGATTGCCGGTGAGGCAGGCGGTATCACACAGCACATCGGTGCCTATAATGTGAAACTGAAGGACGGTCGTCAAATCACGTTCCTCGACACCCCTGGTCATGAGGCGTTCACCGCCATGCGTGCCCGTGGTGCCCAGGTAACAGATATCGCCATTATCATCATTGCTGCCGACGACTCTGTGATGCCTACCACCAAGGAGGCTATCGCCCATGCACAGGCAGCCAACGTTCCGATGGTGTTTGCTATCAACAAGATTGATAAGCCCGGTGCCAATCCCGATAAGATTCGTGAGGACCTCGCCAATATGAACCTGTTGGTAGAAGAGTGGGGTGGTAAGTACCAGTGCCAGGAGATTTCAGCCAAGAAGGGAATCGGTGTCGACGAGCTCTTGGAGAAAGTGCTCCTGGAGGCCGAGATGCTCGACCTGAAGGCGAACCCCAACCGCAAGGCTACCGGTTCTATCATTGAGTCATCGCTCGACAAAGGTCGTGGCTATGTTTCAACAGTGCTCGTAAGCAATGGTACACTGCGTCAGGGCGATGTGGTGATTGCCGGAACAGCATGGGGTAAGATCAAGGCTATGTTCAACGAGCGTAACCAGCGTATTGAGACTGCCGGTCCTGCCGAGCCCGCAATCATCCTGGGTCTTAACGGCGCTCCTACTGCCGGTGATTCCTTCCACGTGATGGAGACGGAACAGGAGGCTCGCGATATTGCCAACAAGCGTGTGCAGTTGCAGCGCGAACAGTCGTTGCGTACCACCACGAAGCTTGGCCTCGATGAGCTCTCGCATCGTATTGCCTTGGGTGAGTTCCACGAACTCAATATCATCGTCAAGGGTGATACCGACGGTTCTATTGAGGCACTCAGCGATTCGTTCATCAAACTGTCAACTGAGAAGGTGCAGGTCAACGTGATCTCGAAGGCCGTAGGTCAGATCTCAGAGAACGATGTCATGCTGGCCAGTGCTTCACAGGCCATCATCGTAGGCTTCCAGGTGCGTCCCTCTTCTGAGGCTCGTCGTCTGGCAGAGCGCGAAGGCGTTGAGATCAACACTTATTCTATTATCTATGATGCCATCGATGAGGTGAAGAGCACCATGCAGGGCATGCTTGACAAGGTGAAGAAGGAAGTCGTCTCCGGTATGATCGAGGTGAAGCAAGTGTTCAAGATCTCGAAGGTGGGTACCGTTGCTGGTGGTCTCGTTACCGAGGGTAAGGTGCACAACAAGGACAAGGCCCGCGTCATTCGCGACGGTATTGTTGTCCACACCGCCAATATCGATGCACTGAAGCGTTACAAGGACGATGCCAAAGAGGTGGCTACCGGGCTGGAGTGCGGTATCTCGCTCGTCAACTTCAACGATATCCAGGTTGGTGATATGATTGAGACCTTCACCGAGATTGAGGTAGAACAGAAACTTTGATTTTCTGTGAGTAAAACAATAGTATTATTAATCAATTAAAAAAAACATTATGAAAAAGAATCTGATGACTCTCGCTGCTTCTGCAGCATTCGTTGTAGCTTCTCTGACAAGCTGCATGACAATCAACAGTGGTGCTGCAATCTCTTCAAACTCTCCTGTAGGACCCAAGGTAGGTGAGGCTAACTCAACCATCATCCTCGGTATGTGGAGCTCACAGGGCGAGCAGAACAACATCAAGACAGCTGCTGACGCTGCAGGCATTAAGAAGGTCTCTCACGTTGAGTATATCGACAAGGCATTCCTCCTGGGCCTCTGGGTTAAGCACACCACCCGCGTATACGGCGAGTAATCTCATTACGAGTATATATTAATCCATTAACAGCAGTTACCGTCGTAGCTGCTGTTTTTTGCTCCAAAAGTTTGGCAGAAAAAATCATTTTTACAGGGAACATTGTTGATGAACCGCTCTTCCTTACCGTATCTCCTCATTGCCGCATGCTTGGCAATTATGTCACTAACTTCCTGCGGCAGCGGGCGTCGTGCAGCCATGCTTGCCGTCCTTGATGAGGCCGATAGCCTGAACCGGAACTATATCCCCCTGACCAACGACAGTGCCCTGCAGGATGCCGTTGCGTATTTTGATAGTCACGGAACGGCGAATGAGCGCATGCGTGCTCGTTATCTCTTGGGTTGTGTCTATCGCGACAAGGGTGAAGCACCCGATGCTCTTTCTTGGTTTCAGGAAGCCATTGAACATGCAGATACTACAGATGCTATCTGTAATTTTGCTCTTCTTTCTCGCGTTCAAGGGCAGATGGCTTCCATTTTTATTCATCAGTCCATGTATCAGGAAGCTATTCGCATGATTTATCAATGTTATGAAAGCGCTTTAAATGCTTCTGATACAGCTATGGCTCTGAGTGCCTATAATAATCTTCCTACATGTTATCAGAATCTTGGAGAGAATGACAGTGCACTTATTATCTGCGAACGAGCGAGCAACCTATATCGCCAATACGGAGATACTATTTCTGCCAATACAGCCTTAGGGCCAGCCTGTTATCTTTACCTTGAAAAAGAAAATTATGCCAAAGCCAAGGAATGTCTCGACCTCTATGAGTTCCATTCTGATATAGCGGGACTAGATACATTCCTGAATACAGACTACTATGTTTTCTACTATCATAAGGGACTCTATTTACTTGCTACAGGCCATCAGGATTCTGCGCTCTATTATTTTAGGAAGCAGTTGTCCGTTCAAGATGATCTTAATGTAAAGACTTTAGCCTATAAGGGACTTTATACCCTATACAAGAAGCAAGGTATTCGTGATTCCATCGTGAAATATGCTGATTTATATCATGAGAGTTATGATTTGCTAGAGAAAAGCTTGGTCTACGAAAATCTAGAGAATATGCAATCTCTATATAATTATAACGTCCATAAGCAACAAGCTGAAAAAGCGAAACAGCGGATGCAAGAATTCCGTATCCGCTTTATAGTCGCGGGCTGTTTACTTGTTCTATCTTCGTTTATAATAATATGGTGGTGCTATATGCATAAGAGGCAAATGCGTGAGTTGAGTGGACGTTATGTTCTCAATTTCCTGGCTTATCAGAATCTTACTACAGAATTACGACAGCTGAAATCACAAAGCACCTTAGACAATGCCCGGCAAGAAAAATTAGAGAACGAGATAAAACTACTGAAATATGTTATTGCACAGAGTCAGACAGACGGTAAAGAACCTGATGAGTGGAATGTTGCCGATGATCTTTTGCATAGTTCTATTGTTGCCCTTCTTCATTCTAAGGCTCAACGAGGAGAGCAGGCGACCAATGAAGATATTCTTATGTTGCGTCGTGATGTTAATCAGTATGAACCACTATTTATGTCTAAGCTTTCAACATTTGAATATCAACCAGATTTACGGGAAACGCTTATCTGTATTTTAGTTCGTTTGCGTTTCGCTCCATTCGAGCTGGGGGCGTTATTGGGTCTAGGCTCTTCCAATGTGTCGAAGATTCGAAAGACGCTATTGCAGAAAATGTTCTTTAAAAATGGTCCTGCAAATCAATTTGACGATGAGATACGAATGTTGGAACTGTGATTATTATTCTTGTAACCTATTGATAATCAGATAGGTAAAAAACGTAAAATCAAATAATTGTTTTCTTGTTACTCTTTTTCATAATTTTGCACCGCGAAAAACAAATAGTGTATCAAAAATTATGAAAAATTTAATTATTGTATTATCTTTAGTTTGTAGCATGACCATTCATGCAAGTGAAAATGACGCATTGGTAAATGAAGTACTTCCTATACCATTAAGCGTTCAGAAAGTTAATCCAACTCCAAACGGCAAGCCTTTTGGACGTATGCCCGTTGCTATGCCAGAGTTGTTCGTTGATGGACATACCCTATATTTAAATGATGTATATACTGATGATGTTTTACAAATCTTACAGGATGGCGAGGTTGTATTTCAACAGGTTTTAGGTGATTCCGTTTCAGAGCTTGTATTACCCACAACCTTTGAAGGTGAGTATGAAATCCAAATCATTCGTGGTAATTACTGCTTCTTCGGTTACATAACATTGTAAAACTCTCTTGTTGGGGGCGGAACCTTCGTGTTCCGTTCCCATTACTCAAAACACAAAAGAAACAGTTACTCAATAATAAGTATGAAATTTACAACGGTTTTTTATTCATTTCTGTATCTTTGTTCTATACTAACCTTTCTATCATGTCAGGATAGGGTAAATAAAGCCTTGTTACTATCTGATGAAAACAGATCTGAAATCGAGACCGTCCTAAATTATTATCATAATAGTTCTGATTCCTTGAAGTGTGAAGCCGCTGAATTTCTTATTGAAAATATGCCATACCATTATTCATATGACGAGGCAGTTACAGAAAGGTTCGACTCTATATACCTTGAAGCAGTGAAAGAACCGGACAATCAGAGACATAATTATTATAAGGAGCAATATGAAAGGCTCGATGAAACTGGAATTAAGAAAGTAACCGATATTGCAACAATCAAATCGGACTACCTAGTCTCAATGATTGAATATACATACGACATTTGGACTAGAACAAAATGGCATGATCTGTATGACAAATCTATCTTTTATAATTATGTACTCCCATACAGACTATCCAATGAGCCATTAAGTGATTGGCACCAGACCAT
The DNA here is from genome assembly GCA_017460515.1 of Prevotella sp. Classification (GTDB taxonomy): domain Bacteria; phylum Bacteroidota; class Bacteroidia; order Bacteroidales; family Bacteroidaceae; genus Prevotella. Next base: position 7,814 of record JAFUAY010000006.1, on the reverse strand, counting down.
TGATAGAGAATTTCCTCTGTTGAATGCTTCTGTCGTTTTGTCTAGACGTGGTCAACAATATGAAGCTGAAGACACATTAGTTAATCACTGTAGCGTTGTCAATGCTATTGGTGCATCAAGGCAGAAGGCCGTAATGCTAACGAATGAGAAGTCATCCCTTTCTTTCAATATCCTTTCAGAAAGGAAGACCTTGAAACGTCTGATAGTTAAATATACAGCATCGAATAAGAACATATATACCATTCTGAAATCCAATGGTAATAATATTGATACTCTCCACTTTTATCCTACCAGGAATCTCGATACTTTTAACGAAAAGTGGTTTAATATCTCTATACCATTAGAAAAAGGACGAAATGAATTGACTTTTTTTTCTACAAACGACACAATAGGTATAGACTATATACAATTGGGAGCCATTGAACCGTTTTCTTCAGAATTACTCTCTGATTTTTCATCCGATAATGTCATACTTATAAATAAACGTTCCTTACTTTGTGTTAATGTTGATACAGTACAGAATAATATTGAGCTAAAGCCCCGTGATGACAGCAATAAGAATCAGTTGCTATGCCTGAATTATTGCGGATATCCCTTATGGGAAATAAGTACTTACACAAATAGCAAGAAACACATCTGCCTAGAAATGGAATTCGGCGTTGATAGGACATTGAGCCCTGACTCAATGGTAACAACAGGCGTTTATGAAAACAGACCATTCCAACAATGGGTGTTATTTCCAATTGAGAAAGACTGTTACAGAATCATGAACAAGCATACGGGCATGTTTCTGGATAGTAAATATGACAAGAAGACAGGAAAAAATTATTTAGTTCAGAATCCATATTCTGAAAGTGCCTCACAGCAATGGCTTGTGAAACGCCAAAGCCCAAGAAATGGAAATGATTCTTTTTTCCAGATAGATTCTTCTCTATCAGAGGCTTTGCGTGTATTTGATATCACTCATCAGTTCCAGTTTTTTACATATCCAGGGTCTTTTTTGTGTAAAGGAAGTTCTTTGATAAAAGCGAAGGCAGGAAAATGTATTGATGAAGCAAATTATACAGTATATCTGTGCAGACACTTAGGCATCCCCGCAACTGTTGACTTTACCCCTCATTGGGGCAATAGAAGCAATGGGCACTCTTGGAGTGTTATTATTAAGCCAAATGGTGAAGGCGTACCTTTCTACATGGGTAATGTTCCTGGAGATACCGTTCACTACTTTCATCCTTATAGGAAGCCGAAAGTCTTCAGGTCGCGTTTTCAAATCAACGATGAAATAGCTGACGATATGAAAGATGAGCGATATGTACCAAGACTATTCAGAGATGCCACTTTTATTGATGTAACGGATGAATATTACCATACTACAGATATCATTCGAGAAATACCCAATCAGTACAAATCTCATCGTATAGCTTATATTTGCGTCTTTGATAATAGAGAATGGGTGCCCACTTATTATGGTAGGATCTTAAAAGGAAAAGTAAAATTCCGTTCCATGGGCAGAGAGATAATGTACATCGTGGGAATACCGGAGAATGGTCAAATAAAGCCTATAGGCAATCCTTTTTTTGTGAACTCAGATGGTACTGTGACTGATATTATAACCAGTCCCAATAGGACTCAATCGATAACCCTATTACGTAAGTATCCTTTTATGGGTGAGCAAGACTACTTCAATAGTCGTATGTCCGGTGGGAAATTCCAAGGCTCAAAACAGGCAGACTTTCTCAACTCTACTCTGTTGCATGAACATCAAGGCATAACGAACGGGAATTGGTACGATATTCCTATCACGAATACTGGACAATACAAATACCTAAGATATATTGGGCCTAAAGGTTCGTTTTGCAATATCAACGAGTTGGAGTTTTATGGCGAGCATGGAGAAAAACTAGTCGGAAAGATAATTGGAACGGAAGGCGAATCATGGGGCAAAAAAGAGAAAGTGTTCGATGGCAATATATTGACTGGTTTTGGCGCTAAAAGTCCAGACGGGAATTGGGTTGGATTAGCACTTGAGAAGCCTGCCAAAGTTTCAAGAATACGTTATATAGGCCGTAATGACGGTAACTGTGTTGAAACAGACGACGAATATATTCTCTATTGCTGGAGGAATAACGAATGGGAAACTGTAGGAGCCCAGACAGCAGCGTCCAATCAATTGACGTTCCATAACATTCCCACAGATGGGCTTTATGTACTCAGCGATATAACCAAAGGTTCAGAAGAGCGTATCTTCACATATCAAAATGGTAAACAAATATGGTGGTAAGCTATGATTACAAGGGCTATTTCAATTGAATACTATATTCTGCTTTTGTGGAGTTGCATGGCAATAGGAACAGTCTTGTATGTTTCTTCATACTATGTGAATCCTGTATTGACACCTAAATGGATAGCTTTTTTTGCTGTCATAATTGCAGGTTTGTTGTTGTCATTTCCGTTTTCGTTATTTAAAAAAAACAATATTGAATGGAAACACCTTTATAAGAATATATGCAGGTGTACTAATACGATTGTTTTCATTGAGGTCCTGATAGCAGTCTCTCAGAGACTATTTGGCATATTTTACTTTAATTGCTGTCATGCAGGAACCTTTGACAATGTTGCGGGCCTTTCAGCATGTATCGTGTTGGCATATCCTATGGGATTCGCTTTTTTTGAGAAATATGCCTTTATAGAGAGAATTTTATTTCTTATATCAAAGTTTGTTTGCCTTGTAACAGTACTGCTCTACGGTTCTAGGATTGGAATAATCTGTTTAGTATTTTCTTTGCTACTAATTATCTCATATAAGCATAAGTTTTCCCGATTATCTGCATATTTGTTTCTTGTTGTTTCTCTCCCATTATCTGCATCCTTATGGAAAGCGCAATCGACTTCTGGACGTTGGTTTATTCTTCGTAACACAATTAGAATGATCTCGGAACGTCCATTGACTGGATGGGGAGTGGACGGCTTCCGTAATAACTATATGAATGTGCAGGCTAATTATTTTTCCACACATACTGACACTGCTCATGCATTGGTTGCTGGAAATATTCACCATCCACTTAATGAGTACCTTCACCTTGCCGTTAACTATGGTATTCCTGTATGTCTACTAATAGTCATTTTTATATTTACGAGCTTTTTCTTCCTGCGAAACAACAAGGATCTTTATTCCGTTGAAGGAATGAATATTCTCCAATGTGCATGTTTGTTGTCGTTCTTTTCCTATCCGTTCTCTTATCCTTTTACATGGAGCGTTGTTGTACTTGCCCTATTCGTTATGTTTAATAGAATGATCCGGGTTATTCTATCGATGAAATATACCAAAAGAATATATCTGCTATTAATTGCTTTGTCCATATTATCTATAAAGCCTCTGTTTGCAGAGATTGATTTCCAACTACGATGGAAAAATGCGAGCAATATAGCTAGTTTTGACAGTTTCAAGAACGCACAGACAGAGTATGAAGAACTTCGGGGAATGGAAAATGTTACACCTCGTTTTTTATACAATTATGCCTGTGAAGCCTATGATGCTGAACAATACGGGTTGTCGCTCAGTTTGTCGGAAAGCGCATCGTCACAACTTGCAGATTATGAACTACAAATGCTTTTAGCAGATTCATACAATTCTTTACACAAGGATTCTTCTGCAATAAAAGCTTACACACATGCTCATCACATGTGTCCTTCAAGAGTCGCGCCTTGTTATGAGATTTATATGATATATAGTCATTCCAGTGACACCCTCAATTGCCAACGATGGTATCACAAAATAAAGAAGATGCCGATAAAAGTCAGGAGTTCCTTAGTCAAGGTGATGCTGGAAGATATAGAAAACGATTTTATCCGCTATAATTATTAACATTATTAATCATTTAATCAAACTTAAAATTTTATGAAAAAACTATTAATTTGTTCATGTACACTACTTTTTATTTGTTGTACGTTAACTTCTTGCTCAAGCGATGATGCGTATGGAGAAGATGCTTCATCTGAAGTAAAACTGGCTTGGATTAAGCAACAGTATTATAATTACGCAAGGCAATATGGAATAATCAATATTGATTTTGATGATTCTCTGCTGATGAAACATCTTAATCTCACCAAAAGTGACATTGAAAGAGATGTTATAACAATGGCAATGTCGACAGGAACTTGTAATGTCAATTCAAGTTCCCTAAGAAAGAAGGCAAAAAAGAGAGGTGTTGATGAAAATGAGGAAGAAGAACATCATGTATTTGTTTATGTTGACGGCGTTTACGACAAAACAATAACCAGAAGAGATAGTATAGTAATCACATATTCAGCATGCTATTTTTTCTCTGAATTAGGATCTCGTTCTTTTAATGTTAGCTTGATAAGTGTAAAAAAACAAAAACAGGGAAGTAGTGACGAAGAAATTAATACTAATAATGTGATATTCAACGGCTCATTTGATACTTATTCAGGTAGCATTGGGGGCTATCCTGGTGAAACAGCATCTCTTGATTTGTTCTACACTTTATTTATAAAAATACAGAACGAAAATTATGAAGAAAACTTTTCTGACACAAAACATGTAGCACCAGAACTTAAAGAACTATTTTCGGCATGAAAAAGAAGCTTATTTTATTATTGTTGTCACTCTCTCTTCTTTCTGTTTCCGCCCAAGAAACACTTTCAAAAGAAATGAAGGAGCAGACTGACTCTGCCAGATGGTCAAGAGTGTGTAATATCTGTGGAATTGACGGAAAGCAATCGCTGACGGACAAACAGGCACTTAACTACTACATCTGTTTTAAAGACATGGATGTCAATGATATGAAGGTGATCAAGAAAGAGGCATATATCGTGGATAAATTGACAAACGATAGTACGGAAATCAATATTCAGGAGTTGAAATATGCTCAAATTAGTAATAGCCCTCTGATTCTTGCCTATGTCTTTAGCATTGATTATGAAGGTCATAAATACATCATTCATCAGCTTTATGACATAAGGTCTTGGTCGGAGAAACGAGCTGGTAAGCCCAATAAAACCACTGGCTGCTATCAGATAAAGTAACGATTGGAATAAAGACCCTCGCAAGCATTCGTTAAGTGCTTGCGAGGATTTCTTCTACCAGCGTACTATTTGCGTACTCAAAAATTTGCATCGTATCGATAAAAGATTATCTTTGCCAATTAATTCCAACACAGAACGATGAGAAACCTTATATAGATAATGGGCTCAGAAAGATAAACAATTGCTTTCAGAGTCCATTTCAGTAGTATGCATGTTTGGGAATGGTTATTAGCGTGGATTAGAATATCGAATCCACTATTTTATCAACAATTTCATCAAAATATTTCTGCTTGATGCTACCAAGACGGCGTTGTACATCTCGTTCGACATAACCTGTGATAATCTGGCATTTGACAAGCCTCTTCTTTTCGATATCTCTCTGATGATATTTCATACATAGCGGGCGATAACATGAGACATGGTTTTGCGAGAATGCTCTAGAACGGCATCCTTTAGTTCTTGATGGGCTTTTACCTCATCAAGTGTGGGTTCATTAGGAGAGGCTTCCTTTTGAACAAATAGCCCTGTAGCCAACAATGCAGCGAGTTTGCGTCGAGCAATTGCGCTATGATGATCGTATTCTAATGTTACTGTGCACATAATTATTAATTGTTAGGATAGAAAGAGTAATTTGCAGTCTCTTTTATGATTTTACATTGCAAAGATACGCTTTAGTGCGAATAAAACAAAATATCATGCTATTTTTTTTCAAAGATTTACAAATCTAGAAGCTTTTTCATCACTATAGGGCGTGACCACCTGGGTAGTATCATTGCTTTGTCTAGGCCATGAGCATCTGTGGTGGTGTGGACTCATCAACATGAATGCACGTTTGTACGACCCGTCCATCGGACGCTTCGTCAGTCCAGACCCATACGTGCAGGCACCAGACTTCAGTCAGAACTTCAACCGCTATAGCTATTGTCTTAACAATCCGCTGAAGTATACGGATCCGAGTGGAAAGTTTATTGGTATTGATGATTTGTTCGCATTTTTAGTTGGTGGAACAATCAATTTAGGAATTAATCTGTTACAGGGGAATATACATAATTTTGGACAGGGTTGTGCATATTTCCTTGTTGGCGGAGTTGCTGGAGAGGCATCCCTGTACGCGGGACCTCTAGGAGGCGCTGCTGTATTAGGCATTGGAAATAGTATGTCTAATCAGTATATTACAAATGGCAGTATCGATCTGAATCAAACTTTAATGGATGCAACTATATCCATTGGGGTTTCTGCAGTAGGTGGGATGTTCGGATATTGGTTAGGCCCTCATCTTAATTCTGTTGTTGCCCATCTCGGTATTTCGAGTCCTGTTATCAATCAGATGCTTTCCCAATCTGTAGAAAATGCTGTTTCAGGAAGTATTATTGGTGGAGCATTAGCATTAGGAAGCGGAGATTCGTTTGGTGAGATAAAGTCCGAAATGTTAAAAGGTGCTGCAACAGGAGCAGCAATAGGTGCCATTAGTGGTTTCGCTACGGGTCTCCAATATGCTCGTCAAAACAAAATCAGTCCATGGACTGGAGAAAAGACCAATAAACATCATTCCTATCCAAAGTCATTAGGTGGAGATGTTAATCAGCCGCTTACAACGATGTCGGCTAGCAGACATCGAGAGTTACATAGTGACATGAATGATTTCTTGAAGAATAATCCATCGGGAAATATGATGCCAAGAAGAGGACATAATGGAGAGGCTATTCAAAGACATTTTGGGATTCCAAACTTATTTCAACGAACCAGGTCTTTCTACGATTCTCATCCTTATAAATATTGGGATGCTCGATATGATTTTTACAAGAATAACCATCTTTTTTGGTTGCCATGGTGATTTTTTAGAGAAAATAGTTAATTTTGCATCATAAATTTGTAAATACTATGTTTATAGTAAAACTATTAAGATTCTTCGGCATTAAGTTTAGGGAACGTAAAGAACCATATTGTCCACCTTTTAAGCCAGTAATGCCCAACAGCAAAGTTGTCGCATGGCAAATCAATGGTGTAGACGCCGATTATATGTATGGTTATAGAGATATTACACCTGGTTTATGCCCTATTTGTAAGAATACTGTGGAGAAAATTCCTAATTTGGACTATTATGTACCAAGAACTAATCATTTCCAAGAGACTTACGATGGCTTTGTTATAGTGAGTGAGAAGTTCAGGATGTTTTGTAAAGTACAGCATTTTGATAATATAACCTTTACTCCATTGCTTCATCCAGGCGGTTTTTATATCATGACCCCTAATGACATATTTGAGGTAAACAAAGAGTACTCCGATATGCCCGTGGACGGTGATGCGTGTCCCGCTTGTGGGAGTCGTGAGTGGCATGGGTTTCGAATGGCTTACAGTAAAACGGATATTGATGAGAATGAGAACTTTATTAAGAGATTAGATGGATTTTATGGATCTGATTATAGAAAATCGTATGTAATAATTGTTGGAATGAAAACCAAAAAGCTTATGAAGGAATTCGGATTAAGAGGTGTCTATTTTCATGAGGTTTATTATCACGAATAAAAATGATGAAAAAAGTATTATTAGTATCATTGATTTTGCTTTCCTCTGTCTGTGCTTCTGCGCAGACAGATGTTGAGACATTGACGTTCATGCCTAAAGTAGGCATTAACCTAGCTGATTTTACCAATGAGCCAAATACTGACCCGCGCTTCGGATGGGTGGCTGGCGCAGAGTTTGGCTATCAAGTGGCTAAAAGGCTTAATGTATCCCTTGGCTTCCTGTATTCTGAACAAGGCACAATT
>JAFUAY010000005.1 GCA_017460515.1 Prevotella sp. | reverse complement strand
TGTCATGTGAAATGTAAGTTTTGAGTTAGTCCGTCGGTCAGGACGGGCTTCAAAACTACAAAAAAGCCCCTGAAAAGCAATCGTTTTCAGGGGTCATTTTTATTTTGCCGTAAGGGGTCAGTGTATTTTTGCCCGCAGGGGGCATCGTCGCTTGCCCTCGGGGGTCAAACTCGCGCGGCTTTTCCATGTGGCAATGACGGGGTTCACCGAACAGTTACGGATGTTGCAATAATGCAGCAGTTCTGAGAAATAATCATCATCTTGGAGGAAGGCATCCAGCATCTCTTCTTCATACTGCCGCAATAGGAGGAAAAACTTCTCCTTTCTCATCTTGCTCTTGAAGAACTGAAGCTGTGTCATTGTCCAGAACATAGCATGCGACAGCACAATACGATCCTCAGAGGAGTGATAGTAGAAAAGACTATCATCCTCCTTGGTATGCATTTCCTGTAGTTTCTGCTCCATCTGAACGAACCACTGCTTCCGCGCCTCTCTTAATTCCTCCTTAGTCTTTGCCATTGTTGCCTATATTATAAAACCAACAACGAGCCATGTCCCTGTTGGAGTCGCTCATAACCAACCGTTCTCATAGCTCGTTTGACAGTATATCTATTATGCACTCTGCAGAAGTTTAGTCATAGTACGCTTTATACCACTCTGCAAACTTCCTCAATCCCTCCCTCAACGTTATCTTAGGTGTAAACCCGAAGTCACGTTCAAGGGCTGTGGCATCTGCGTAGGTGGTTGGTACATCACCTGGCTGCATGGGAACAAGCTGCTTGTGGGCCTCGAAGTCGAAGTCTGAAGGAAGAACTCCGGCACGAACCAACTCCTCTTGCAGAATATTCACGAAATCCAGCAGGTTCTCGGGCTGACCACCACCGATATTATAAACGGCATATGGAGGGATAGGCAAGCCATCTTCACCCTTCTTGCGCTCGGGAGCCTTCTGCATCACACGATACACACCCTCTACGATGTCGTCAACATACGTAAAGTCACGACGGCAGTTTCCGTAGTTGAATATCTGGATGGTCTCACCCTTCAGCAGTTTATTGGTGAAACCGAAGTATGCCATATCAGGACGACCGGCAGGGCCATATACTGTAAAGAAGCGCAAGCCCGTTGTGGGGATGTCATACAACTTTGAATAACAGTGAGCAAACAGTTCATTGCTCTTCTTCGTAGCTGCATATAATGACACAGGATTATCCACACGGTCATCTGTACTGAATGGAACCTTCTTATTGCCACCATAGACAGAACTTGAAGAAGCATATACCAGATGCTCTACAGGATAATGCCTACAAGCCTCTAAGATGTTATAGAAGCCTATCATATTACTCATGATATAGGCATCAGGATTAGTGATGCTATAACGCACACCAGCCTGAGCAGCTAGGTTCACCACCACGTCAAAATGGTACTTCTCGAACAGTCCATCAATCAGCGCCTTGTCAGCCAAATCGCCCTTGACAAACTCATATTCAATTCCCGCAGGTTTAGCCTTCTCAATCACACTGAGTCGATAATCTTTCAGTGTCGGGTCATAATAATCATTCAGATTATCCAGTCCCACAATAGTACCCTCACTCAGTTCCTTGAACAAGCGTAGCACCAAGTTCGAACCGATAAATCCTGCACTTCCTGTAACTAATATAGTCTTCATATATTCGTATTATTCGTGTAATTCGTGTTCGTTACTTACCATATTTCTCCACAGCCTCGTAGTATGTATCGAGGCTACCAATATCAAACCGTCCGGCACTCATTGGCCAAGCATGCATAGTGGTATGCTCCACCATATA
>JAFUAY010000027.1 GCA_017460515.1 Prevotella sp. | reverse complement strand
TCCGATAATCGTTTCACCTGTCACCACACCCTTGTACTCGCGGATGGTGTGACCCTCAATCTGTTGTGTAGTTGTAAGTATCATAACTGTTTGTCTTTTTATAGTTTATGAATAATCATTGTTCTCGGATGGTTACGGACGGAGGAAGGTCGTACATCACCTTGGCATGGTTGGCACGGATAAGTTGACTTTCGAGGTGTCGGCCAGTAACACGGTCGATGACATCACGATAGATTTGCCCATTTCTGTAGATAGCATCGCCTTCACGGGAAAAATACTCGTTCTCTGCATGGATGTGGAAAGTGTGCGGCTGGAGTTCTGCGGCACGGAGTTCTCCGCACAGGTATTCGCCATCCACCCAGAGACGAAGCTGATAGGTGTTGGCAGTCTCGTTCTTCACGCGGTAGTCGATGTAGTTATAAGAAATGCTGGTACCCGTCCCGAACGGAATCTGACGACCATAGTCAGGAAAGAGATCGAGGCCGTCATGGTGATGATGCTCCACAACGGTCAGTTCACTGTGCAATATAAGCCAGTGAATTAGGTTTGACAGTTGGCACAATCCTCCACCGATGCCCTGTGACGGCTGTCCTCTTGCAATAGTCAGTCCTTCTTTGTAGCCTTTGCGCTCAGTGGTTCGTCCTATAAGCTTCCAAACGGAGAAAGTCTCGCCTGGACGGATGAGCAAGCTGTGGATATGGGTGACAGCGAGAGCGAGATTGGTGGCCTTGTTCTCCTGTAGCTGCATATTGACATTGCCCAGTCGGCGACGGATAAGCGACTTGTGCTGATAGACAAGAACGGGCAGAGAGTCTGGAATCCGTTCATGTGCGAAAACGGTCTTGCGAAAGAAGTCCTTCAACTTACGCTTCAAGATTTCTTTCTCCATCGACAGACGATAGGTAAAAGGCGATATTTCGCAAAACAGCTTTCTGCTCATTCGGGTTCAAATTTCATGTTCATGCAATAGAAGCATTCCATCCTTCGTATCAAGACTTTGCCTGAAATAAATCCTCATACCGCATTTGAAATCGCAGTCCTGTAGCCCAAGAACAGATTCCCCATTGGCAATCTCGACATTCTTGATGCTATTCACATTTGACGGTGCGACTTTGTAAATGAAGGATGTACCTGGTTCCCCATCTTCATCGTTTCTGATGTCAACCAATTCAAGACCTGCGATAACTCCACTGGTATGTTCGTCAATAAAATCCCTGCCTACATTATGGTACTCAACCCACACGTTCAGGAAACCTTCTGCAAACTGGCTTTGCTTGATCTTGAATGTATAATGGACATTGCGAGGCCCACTCCAACCTAATACGTCGATTGCAGGTCTTTCCTTTTGCAAGACAGTATTCTTTGTCTTGCGCTTGAAAACGTTCCACCATGTCATCTTGTTCACTCTTTTGAAGTCGCAAGTATCGCGTAACGGCTGGTACGCACCACCGCTTTCTAAAAACGCTTAAATATCTGTGCAAAATTAGTGATAATCGCTGAATTATGGCTAATTTTGCACCGTTTATTAGGAAAGTTTATGAAGAAGATTCCAATTGAGCGAGAGAAGAGCGATGTTCGCATCAGCTCTTCCGAGCGTGAGGAAGCTCGACCGAAGGTCAAGATCCTATTCCTGCACGGGTTCTTTGCCAGCGGACAGTGCCAGCCTGCGTTGGCACTGAGGGAGGCTTTTGAAGGAAGGGCTAAGGTTATATCACCAGACCTGCCTACGCATCCGAAAGAGGCTTTGGCGCTGATACGTGATTTGATTGACCGCGAACGGCCTGATGTATTGGTTAGTAATAGTTGCGGCTCGTTCTATGCACAGATGGTGGCTCCTGTCGTTGGGATTCCTGCCTTGCTGGGCAATCCGCATTTCCGCATGACGGAGTTCCTGAGTGCGCGGATTGGACGGCACGAATACAAGTCGAAACGGCTGGATGGTAGGCAGGAGTTTGTTATTGATGAGTCGTTGATTGCTGAGTTTGCCGAGATGGAGGCTCACCAGTTTGACTGCTATAACCCTTATTATAAAGATAAGGTATGGGGAATCTTCGGTGAACAGGACACATTGGCGAGGTTTGAACCGTTGTTTCTGGAACACTACAACCGTTCGTTTCATTTTCCTGGTGCCCATACTCCGACGGCTGAAGAGGTAAAGACGTGGTATGTGCCTTTGGTAGAGAAGCTGATGATGGAGTACCCGGCTTCAAAGGATGGCTATCGCTATTTTCGGCATTTCAAGGGCGGACACTATCGCTATATTCATTCTGCATTTGATTCAGAGACACAGGAGCGGATGGTGGTATATCAGGCTCTTTATGGTGACGGGCGATATTGGGTGCGACCGGAAAGGATGTTCTTTGAGACCGTGGAGCGTGACGGTCACCGCTTTGCAAGGTTCTCCGAGATTGACAAGGAATGATAGTGACTATGATGGATTGCCCATATCATTCAGACAATGCGTATGCG
>JAFUAY010000004.1 GCA_017460515.1 Prevotella sp. | reverse complement strand
GGATACGCTGAAGAAGCACAAGAACAACTGCCCGGTGATGCTGTCTTCGAGTCAGCAGGCTTCGCTGACGGGACGGTTCGGGAATAGTGAGTACGGTCGCTCGAAGAAGGCTGGGGAGGATTTGTTCCTGGAGTATGGTAAGGAGACGGGGGCTGAGGTGCATGTGTATAGGTTCCCTAACCTGTTTGGCAAGTGGTGCAGACCGAATTATAATAGTGCGGTTGCAACCTTCTGTAACGCGTTTGCGAATGATTTGCCCTATACGGTGAACGATCCCTCTGTGGAGTTGGAGTTGCTGTATATTGATGACCTGGTGGATGAGATGATTGCTCTCTTGGAAGGGAAAGCCCACCGCTGCGAGTTCGAGGGGTTAGAAGTGCTCCCTAAAGAAGACGGTCTCTATCGCTTCTGTCCGGTGACGCATAAGGTGACTTTAGGTGAGATTGTGGAACTGCTGAAGAGCTTTGCTGAACAGCCTAAGACATTGATGATCCCGGAAATTCCCGCTGGTAGTTTTGCCAAAAAGCTGTACTCTACTTATCTGAGTTATCTGCCGTATAAGAAGACTGCTTTTGAGTTGAAGATGAACGTGGATGAAAGAGGGTCTTTTACGGAACTGGTGCATACGCTCAATGCAGGGCAGGTTTCGATTAACATCTCTAAGCCTGGCATCACGAAGGGACAGCACTGGCACAACACCAAGTTCGAGCAGTTTATTGTGGTGAAAGGGCATGGACTGATTCAGCAGCGGAACCTGAACGACCCTGAAGGGAAGGTGCTTGAATGGGAAGTGAGTGGAGACAAGATTGAGGCTGTACACATGCTTCCGGGCTATACGCACAATATTATCAATTTGAGCGAGACAGAAGATCTTGTGACGGTGATGTACTGCAATGAGATTTTCAATCCAAATAAGCCCGACACGTTCTTTGAGAAGGTTTAAACACGAATTATCGTTAATTATCCATTAATTTATCAAGAATTATAGAATTTGAGAATATGGCGCAATTCAAAGATAATGGGAAGCTGAAGCTTCTCATCATAGTAGGCACACGCCCGGAGATTATCAGATTGGCGGCAGTAATTAATAAGTGCAGGGAGTATTTCGACTGCCTATTGGCGCATACCGGCCAGAATTATGACTACAACCTGAACGGGGTGTTCTTCAAGGACTTGAAGTTGGCAGACCCGGATGTGTATATGGAGGCTGTGGGTAATGACCTAGGCGAGACGATGGGTAATATCATCGCCAAGAGTTACCAGTTGATGGTGGAGGTGAAGCCGGATGCAGTACTTGTCTTGGGCGATACCAATAGTTGTTTGAGCGTGATTGGAGCAAAGAGATTGCATATCCCTATCTTCCACATGGAAGCTGGTAATAGGTGTAAGGACGAGTGCATGCCCGAGGAAACTAACCGTCGCATTGTAGATATTATCAGCGATGTGAATATGGCGTACTCAGAACATGCACGTCGCTATCTGGCGGACTGCGGATTGCCCAAAGAACGCACTTATGTTACTGGTTCACCAATG
>JAFUAY010000026.1 GCA_017460515.1 Prevotella sp. | reverse complement strand
TACAAAAATAGCTAAAATAACTTGGAATAACAAAGAGCAATTAAGAACACTTAACACAACAAAAGCCCTCAAAATGAGAGCTTTAGTAATAGTTTATCCAAATTGTTCTAAGTTGTTGATAATCAGTTACTTGCCCACGCAGAAATGTGAGAAGATGTTGTTGAGGGTTTCCTGTGGAGTGATCTGACCCTCTCCGGTGATTTCGGCAAGGTTGCTCAACACGAGTCGGAGGTCTTCGGAGAGGAGGTCGCCACTGAGTTGTATCTCAATGCCTTCCAAGACGCGCTGCAGGTTCTCACGGGCACGTACAAGGGCATCGTACTGACGGGCAGAGGTGACGATGATGTCGCTATCGTCGGCTTTCGGAGCGGCATCGATGAGAAGCTGGCGCAGGGCGTCGATACCGATGCCGAACTTTGCCTGAAAATCTTCCGTCTTATTCTCGATGCGGATAACAGTCTGATCACTACGTACGGGGACGTCGGGATAGGGCACGCCGGGCTCCGTCATCAGTAGGATAATACGGGCTCGCTGGGCAGCAGCAATGGAGCGTTCGATGCCGAGGTTCTCGATGGTATCGTCGGTACGACGGATGCCTGCGGTATCGATGAAACGGAAGGTGATGCCACCCAGTTGGATGGTATCCTCAATGGCATCGCGGGTAGTGCCCTGTATGTCGCTGACGATGGCTCGCTCTTCACCCACCAAGGCATTGAGCAGTGTCGACTTGCCCACATTGGGGGCTCCGACGATGGCTACGGGTATGCCGTTCTTCAGGGCATTGCCTGTCTGGAAGGAATCGGCCAGACGCGAGACACGGGCATTGATGTCGTGGGCGAGGGTGAGCAGTTCGGTGCGGTCGGCAAACTCCAGGTCTTCATGATCGGAGAAGTCGAGCTCTAATTCGAGTAGCGAGGTGAGCTTCAGCAGTTTTTCACGCAGACGGGATAGTTCTGATGAAAAGTGTCCGCGTAGCTGACTGAGGGCCATCTGATGGGTCGATTTGTTGCTCGAAGCGATGAGGTCGGCAACGGCCTCGGCTTGAGAGAGGTCCATCTTTCCGTTGAGATAGGCCCGCATGGTGAACTCGCCCGGCTGTGCCATCCTACATCCATGCTGACAAAGCAAATCGAGCACGCGCTGAAGGATATAGCGGGAGCCGTGACAGGAAATCTCTACACTGTCCTCGCCTGTATAGGAATGAGGAGCACGGAAGATGCTGACCAGCACCTCGTCGATGATACCTGATGGAGAACCGGCTGGCACAGGGGCAACGATGTGTCCGTAATGGATGGTGTTGGCAGGTGCCTGCGCAAGGTCTTTTGAGAAGATATGAGAAAGAATCTCAAGAGAGCGATCTCCTGAGATTCTGATGATTCCGATGGCACCACCTGGAGCGGTGGCAAGAGCACAAATCGTTTCGTTCATTTAAATCCTATCAAGAACTTTCTGGATGAGCGTATCTATGGAGTTCTTATAGTTCGTGTTCATCTCCTTGGCATAACGGTTGGCGATGACCATACAACAAGTCATGGCGCGATGGCCTAATAATGAAGCAAGACCGGCAAGGGCTGATGATTCCATCTCGAAGTTGCAAATCTTCATGCCCTCATACTCGAAGGCTTCAATCTTCTCGTTCTGCTGAGGGTCGGCAATATCGGCACGCAGTTGGCGGCCTTGTGGTCCGTAGAAGCCGCCACAGGCTACCGTATAGCCACGCACCATATCGTCTTGGGCTATCTGCTCAATAAGTCCGGCATCAGCTACAGCTACGTAAGGGGCGCCTTTGACGGGATCCCATTTCATGTGCTCGCAGAATACTTTCTCCATCGGTACGTCACAAACGACGTTGCGCCCGGCATAATAATTCAATAACCCGTCGAAGCCGATGCTCTTGACGGAAGCCACGAAACAGCCTGTAGGCGTGAAAGGCTGGAGTCCGCCGCAGGTGCCAATGCGTACCATCGTAAGTGTGCGATGCTCATCACGTTCGGTGCGAGTGGTGTAATCAATGTTTGCCAAGGTGTCCAGCTCGTTGACTACGATGTCAATATTGTCGCATCCGATGCCGTGACTCTGACAAGTGATTCGCTTACCTTTATAGGAGCCGGTAATAGTGTGGAACTCACGGCTACTAACCTCATGTTCAATAGAGTCAAAGTGTGCAGCTACAGTATTGACACGGGCGGGGTCACCGACGAGGATGACTTTATCTGCTAAATACTCAGGCTTGAGATGCAGATGGAAACAAGACCCATCTTCATTGATGATGAGTTCTGAGGGTGCAAATGTTTTCTTTTCCATAGCTTATTGATTTTCAGTAATACGAATGGTCTTCTCAATTTGGCGTATCTGGGCTTTCACCCTTTCTCTCTGTTGTTCCGTCTCCAAGACATCGCCCTTCAACTGATTACGTTCGCGGCTTGATGCGGTTGCATAATAGTCGCGTGCCTTGTCGAGGGTGAACTGAAGGGTTCTGAGATCGTTCTTCAGTCGAAGCAGCTGTTTCATGCGAGAGCGATTAGCCGCCTTACGGAAGTCGGACAACTTAGTATAGGTGGTATTATCGTTGATAACGAACGAGAAAGTATCCATGTTTGAATTGATCATGTTTGCTGATGCCCGTTGCTCAATGACCTGCTTGCGTGACAAGGCAGCGCGGCGCTCTCGACCATTTCCCCATGTGTCGGATATCTTCTCGATATGTGCCAGCGAACGAATCTTCTCAGGTGTTCCTTTGGCAATGGTTCGCGTTTCGAAAGGGATGAAGGAGTAGACGCAGGTCTTTCCCTGAGGCTGACGGCGGTTGGATGCAAAATAGGCAAGCTGGTTCTGCTCGTCGATGACAAACATATAGTCATCACCTTTCGAATTGAACGGAAGACCTAAGTTCTCAGGACGTAAATACTTGCCCTCTTCAATATCGAAGCGAGTGCGATAGATGTCATATCCGCCCAGGCCGTCGCCACCGCATGCAGAGAAATAGAGCGTAACACCATCCGGCATCAGGTAGGGATGATCAAAATCAGTCAGGCTGCCATCGTCAATACCTTTCAGCGGTTCACCGACAGTCCATCCGTCAGCAAGTAAGTCGCTTTGGAACAGCAGCTTACGCCCCAGGTCTTCATCGTATTTTGAGTAGATACATTTGTTACCCATCTGGTTCAAGTAGACGATACCGTCGCCAGCATCCTTGAAGAACTGATAGTAGGTAGAGATGCGACCTTCTTCTTGATTAGGGTAGATGACATCCAGGTAGTTTGAACTGTCAACAACCACGCTGTCAAAGATAACAATCCTAGCCGTAGCATCGAGCATAGCCTCGAATTTTGGGTCTTCTTTCTGAACAACTTCCTTCTGCTTCCGTACTTTACGACGTTGTGCGTTAGCAGGAAGAAACGTAAGAGAGAGTAAAAGGCAGGTAAGATATATAAACTTTGTCTTCATAAGCATATTATATTTCCAAACTACAAAGATAGTTTGTTTTTTATGAAGACATGTGTAGTTGTTGAAAAAATTAAGTGTTTTTAATAATCTTCGACTAACTTATTCTCCGCATTAAGTGCATTCCAAATGGAGGAGTGTACTTCTGGATTTATCTGTTCGGCAACCTTAAGGAGCTGATGGACGTCAGTTCGTTTGCTGTCGTGCTCATAAGGGCATTGCTTCAGCTGTTTCTCGTATCCGACAAGTTCCGCATAGCGTTGGATGTCGGCTTCGGCTATCATGCATAGAGGCCGAATGATTGTCAACGGCATTTTCTTCATCTTCAGCAATGCCGGCATCGTGGAAAAGCGGCCTTGGAAGGTGAGGTTCATCAGTGTGGTATGGATAATATCGTCTTGATGATGCCCTAAGGCAATCTTATTGCATCCTAACTGCTGGGCGGTGTTGAACAGTTGCTTGCGGCGATACCATGAGCAGAGAAAGCATGGGGATTTCTGGCGGCGCACATCGCGACTGGAGTGACACGTGTCTGCACCAGTCTCAAAACCGGTAACGGCAACATGAAGGGGAACATTCAGGTTCCGGCAGAACCGCTCCAGATATTCCGTTGAAGTCTCATAATGGATGTTCGACATACGGACGTGAAGGGCTTCAACCGAAAACCTCGGATGACTGATTCGCGAGCGTTTGGCCAGCGTCTCCAATAAAAAAAGCGAGTCTTTACCACCTGATAATCCAACAAGGATATGGTCATCATCTTCAATAAGATGATAGGTGGCAAAAGCCCGTACAAAGAGCTGATGAAGTTTGCGTTCAAGATGCTTCAGCTCTTGAATAGCAGACTCGTCAGATTTCTTGATGTCAGCAGAATCACAGTCCGTCATCATTTCATGAATACCAGATAGACGGCCAGGATGATGAGCAGGAATGCCAGAATATGATTCCAATGCAGATTCTGACCTTGGAACATGATGTTGGCAATGATGGCAAAAACTGCCAGAGAGATGCACTCCTGTACTACTTTTAACTGTACCAGTGTGAACGGACCTCCGTTGCCTATAAATCCGAGACGGTTGGCTGGCACCTGACAGCAATATTCCAAGAAGGCGATGCACCAAGAGAACACAATAACGCCAAAGAGGGGCCAGTTGCTTGATGTGCCGGATTCCTGAAGTTTCAAATGCCCATACCAAGCAAGTGTCATGAAGACATTGCTTAGTATGAGCAGTAAGATTGTATAAAAGCCATTCATAGCTGAAGCAAATTATACACTTTTCACTATTAACTATTTAGCTTGCAAGTATTCGTCCATATTCTGTGCGGCACGGCGACCATCTCCCATCGCCAGGATAACGGTGGCACCACCTCGAACGATATCGCCGCCAGCAAAGATTTCAGAACGGTTAGACTGCATACCCTCGTTGACTACAATCGTATTCTTGCGACCAAGTTCCAATCCCTCAATAGATTTGGGAACAAGCGGGTTGGGGCTAACGCCTACAGCAACAACAACCTGATCTACATCGAGTGTAACGGTTTTTCCTTCAACGGGAACGGGACTACGACGGCCTGATGCATCGGGCTCACCCAGTTCCATGACCTGAAGAACAGCAGCCTTCACAGCACCATTCTCGTCAGCCAGATATTCGATAGGATTATGTAGCGTGAGGAAGTTGATTCCTTCCTCCTTAGCATGCTTAACCTCTTCGAGACGGGCAGGCATCTCTTGTTCGCTACGACGGTAGACAAGCGTTACCTCAGCACCCAGACGCTTTGCCGTACGACAAGAGTCCATAGCGGTATTACCACCACCGACAACAAGAACCTTCTTACCCAAGTTGATAGGTGTATCGGTAGTAGGATTGGCAGCATCCATCAGGTTCACACGTGTCAGGTATTCGTTTGATGACATAATATTGATGGCATTCTCACCAGGAATATTCATGAAGTTCGGTAGGCCGGCACCAGAACCTACGAAGATTCCCTTGAAGCCTTGCTGCTCAAGCGTCTCAACGCTAATAGTCTTGCCCACAATGACGTCGGTCTGGAAGTGGACACCCATCTTGGCGAGATTCTCAATCTCTACATCAACAATCTTATTGGGCAAGCGGAACTCAGGAATACCGTACTTCAGCACACCGCCAATCTCATGCAGAGCCTCAAACACGTAAACATCGTAGCCCTTCTTTACCATATCGCCTGCGAATGAAAGTCCGGCAGGACCCGAACCAACAACGGCAATCTTAATACCATTGGAAGGTGCAATCTCTGGCAATGAGATGTTTCCGCTCTCGCGTTCGAAGTCGGCTGCAAAACGTTCCAGATAGCCGATAGCTACTGCTGGTTCGTTCATCTTCAGGTGGATACACTTGCTCTCACACTGTTTCTCCTGGGGACAAACACGTCCGCAGACAGCGGGTAGGGCAGAGGTATTCTTCAACACCTTGGCAGCAGCCAGGAACTGACCACGCTCAATATTCTTGATAAACGACGGGATATTGATATTGACAGGACAGCCTTCAACACAGCTTGGCTTAGCACAGTCGAGACAACGCTTAGCCTCCGTCATAGCCATCTCCTTAGTCAGACCGATATTAACTTCCTCAGTACGGGTAGTTGCACGATAGACAGGATCGAGCTCAGGCATCTTCACTCGCTCAATCTGAGTGCGCTCCTTGGGCTTCATGCTCTGCTGAAGCTCTTTACGCCAAGGTGCGTTACGATCGGTAAGAACCTCAATGGTATCGTTGGTGGGATCACTATCCATGACAACATCGGTGGTAAGATTCGATGCCTTTCCGCCATCATCAACTGAATTCAGATGATCCTGGAAGTGCTCCATCTCCTCCTGTTCGGCTTTCTTGAAGGTACCCATGCGCTTGAACATCTCATCCCAGTCAACGAGTGAACCGTCAAATTCAGGTCCATCGATGCAGACGAACTTTGTTTTGCCTCCAATTGTCAGTCGGCAGGCACCACACATACCAGTACCGTCAACCATGATGGTATTGAGCGATACCTCACAGGGTATATTGTGCTTCTGGGCGGTAAGGTTCGAGAATTTCATCATGATGGGAGGACCAATGGCAAAGACCTTATCGACATGTTCCTGCTCGATGAACTTCTCAATACCTACGGTAACTACGCCTTTCTCGCCATAGCTGCCATCGTCAGTCATAATGATTACCTCATCACTGCTCTCGCGTACCTTATTCTCTAATATAATCAAATCCTTCGAACGGCCAGCCATTACTGAAAGCACACGATTTCCGGCAGCTTTCAAAGCCTGGATAATAGGGAGCATAGGAGCAACGCCTAAGCCGCCACCAGCACATACTACAGTTCCGAACTTCTCAATATGCGTGGGATTACCTAAGGGACCAACAACATCAGTTACGTAATCACCTTCGTTCAGCAAACACAGTTTCTTAGACGAAAGGCCCACCTGCTGAACCACTAAAGTGATAGTGCCCTTATCCTTATCAGCACCAGCAATAGTAAGTGGCATGCGTTCGCCCTTCTGTCCTACACGAACAATTACAAAGTTTCCTGCCTTACGGCTGTTAGCAATCAGAGGTGCCTCTATTTCGAAGAGGAACACTTTCTCAGAGAATTGCTCTTTTCTGACAATTTTATTCATAATTAGTATTGAGTTGTTTCACTTTGATTGTATTTCAGCGTGCAAAGTTAGCAAATTGTTTTTTAATTGAATAATGTTTTACCAAATAATTTCTCATCACGATGCCGATGACTACCTATTCGGTTCTTACAGAATTTGTGAAGTCGGATGCAGAAAGCAACCATACATACAAAGCCGATTGCACCATAGGCTGGTGTTATATCGCTCATCATGGCAAATGTGTCGTATATGCCATGAGCCAGGAACGGAGCTGCAAAAATCAGAATTCTGTTGCGACGAGAACGATGTACGAAATAATAAAGAGAATAGAAGAATCCCATCAGCACGCCAAAGGCATAATGACCGGGAACAGCTAACAGAGCGCGGGCAATGCCGACTGTAAGCCAAGAATCCATATTGCCAACAAGATAGAAGATGTTCTCGACAGCTGCAAATCCAAGACTGACATAGACAGCATAGACTATACCGTCGATGTGCTCATCAAAGAAGGGATTCTTGCGAAGCAATAGCCAGAGAGCCAACAGCTTTAGCGCTTCTTCAGGCAGGGCTGCTACGAAGAATGCTTTCACAGCAGAGGTGAATAGGGAGGGAGACAGACCGCTTAATAGAGCATAGCTGATAATCTCTTCTATCACTACGGCTGGAAAAACTATACCTACTCCATACGCAAAAGCCTTGAAGAGCACCTTGCCTGGTTCGGGGAAGGGATCCGACTTGTAGATATAAGCAAGCAACAGCCCAACGGGGAGAAGGGCTGTTGCAAGTATAAGCAGAATAGTCATAGCAATCCTGATGATATGATTATTTAGTCAATCAGCTCGAATCCGGTATAGGGAACCAGTGCCTTTGGAATGACAATTCCCTTTTCGGTCTGATTATTCTCCAGCAATGCTGCTACAATGCGGGGCAATGCTAATGCGGAGCCATTGAGCGTGTGGCAGAGTTCAGTCTTCTTATTGTCAGCACGACGATAACGACATTTCAGACGATTGGCCTGATAGGTATCGAAGTTAGATACGGATGATACTTCAAGCCAGCGGCCCTGAGCTTCAGAATAAACTTCGAAATCATAGCAAATACTTGAAGTAAACGACTGATCACCACCGCAAAGCAGCAAAATACGATAGGGGAGTTCCAATTTCTTTAGCAGTCCTTCAACATGTGCCAGCATTTCCTTGTGGCTTTCCTTAGAATGTTCGGGCTTGTCAATACGCACAATCTCAATCTTAGAGAACTCATGAAGACGATTCAAGCCGCGTACGTCTTTACCATACGAGCCTGCTTCGCGACGGAAACACTCAGTATAGGCACAGTTCTTGATGGGCAATTCTTTTTCGTCGAGAATAACATCACGATAGATATTGGTGACAGGAACCTCGGCAGTAGGAATGAGGTAGAAGTCATCAACCTCGCAATGATACATCTGTCCCTCCTTGTCAGGAAGCTGACCTGTACCGTAGCCTGATGCAGCATTCACAACGGTAGGAGGCATGATTTCGGTATAACCGCTTGCACGGGCTTCATCAAGAAAGAAATTGATGAGGGCGCGCTGCAGACGGGCACCTTTACCTATATAGACGGGGAAGCCAGCACCAGTAATCTTTACGCCAAGATCGAAATCAATGAGGTTGTACTTCTTTGCCAATTCCCAATGGGGTAATGGATTTGCTATTCCGAGTTTAGGATTGACGTCCCAATTACCCACGGTGTCAGTATCTGTACATTCCTTCAGATTACTTTTTACAACATGGTTATCCTCAGCACATGCACCTTCAGGCACTTCATCGTAAGGGATATTTGGTATCTGACAAAGAAGGCGAGTCATCTCTTCCTGTGACTGATTCATCACATCTTCCAATTGTTTATTGGTCTCCTTCATGGCAGAAACTTGATTCTTGATAGCTTCAGCCTCAGCTTTCTTGCCTTCTTTCATTAAACTACCAATCTGGGCTGCCATCTTTTTGGCATCAGCCAAGTTCTTGTCTAACTCTTGTTGTGATTCTCTACGTTTTTTGTCGACAGCAAGAACCTGATCAATAGCTTCTTTTGCACCTTTGAAGTGCTTCTTTTCCAAGCCACGAATAACGCGCTCGGTTTCCTCGGTGATGAGTTTAAGTGTAAGCATAATTATTGTTACTTTATTTTAATTTGCAATTTGCCTGCAAAGGTACATTAATTTGCTAAAAGCACCAAATATTGGGGGGATAAAAATGCAAAAGCGACGGTCTTCACAGACAATCGCTTTCATCTTCAATAGGTATTAGTTCTTTTAAGGTAAAAAGATTGTTTTCAGGATAACGTTGGCAAAGGTATGCAAAACTTTTGTTGTCTCCAAACTTTTTTTAAAATATTTTTATAAAAATTGTTGTGTGGGCACACAAATTCAATTCCCGACTTTTGGGGGCGGAAATTGTATGAAAAACAGGACGATATTGTTATTTATTGAGTTTCTTGAGCCTTCGTTTGGCGTCAGAGGCGTCTGGATAGAGTTCCAATGCTTTTTGATAGTTCCGGATGGCAGCTTCAGTCATGTGTTCCTGCTCACATTCTTTGCCAAGCAAAGTATATTCTGCAGCAAGACGCTTCAGTGTCTTTTCGCGTTCGGATTTCTCTTTTCTCAGTGCTTCAATTTCTATCTTCTGACGATTAATAACGCCTAATTTTCGGAGAATAAAACGGCGAGCCAATGGTTTCTCAATATCATACCGACTATGAATCGCCTTGATAAATGTATCGTAAAACGATGCAAATTGCCCTTGGTCAAAATACATAATAGCATCATGGTACAAACGGTCGGCCTTGCCTTCCTCCATAGCTCGTTCAATGATGCGTTTGTCATTATAACGATTAGCAAACTGTACTACCTCAGCACGAACAAAGATGTCCTGTTGGCGAATGGGGGCTTTCAGAGTGATGCCTTCTAATGATGTGCAACGCGACAATGCGACATAGGTCTGTCCGCCAGCAAACACTCCGCCTGTGAAGTCAATGGTTACATGATTGAATGTGAGGCCCTGGCTTTTATGAACGGTGATGGCCCATGCCAGGCGAAGTGGAAATTGAGTATAGGTACCTAATAACTGTTCTTCAATCTTCTGTTCTTTCTCATTGAATGTGTACCGTACGTTTTCCCAAACCTCTCGTTCTACGGGATACTCGATTCCTTCTTCTGAGGCAATCGTAATGATGCCTTGTTCCTCGTCAATCTCTGAAACAGTACCTAACGTGCCGTTAACCCATCTTTTCTCTTTGTCATTCTTTATGAAGATAACTTGAGCACCTGGCTTTAGGCGAAGATCAATGGGTGTGGGTAATGATGTATCAGGGAAATCGCCTTTAATCACGCCTGTAAAAACTGATGGCAGTCCTGGCAAATCTTCCAGTTTCTGTTCATTGGTATAGTCAACGACATCCCGGCGTGCTGCCAACAAGATTGACAACCCCCGATTTGAAAGCAGATCGGAAGAGGACTGATCGCTGGGTGAATTTTGTGTTGAAGGGAGGACCCTCTTGTTCAGTTCTTCAATATCATTCCTGGTAGCATGATTTTGTCGAATGCGATCTAGTATGGCAATAAAATGATTATCGCTTTGACGGTAGACCTTTCGTAGTTCGATGCTAACCAACTGAATCTGTTGCCATACCTTAGCATTAAAGAAATAGGATGACTGGTAGAATGGATTCAGCAACTGGCGGTCTTCTTCCTTAACGACTGGCTCCAACTGAAAACAATCACCTACGAGCAGTAGTTGCTTGCCTCCAAAAGGCTCAGAATTTCGAGTATAAATACGTAATACCTTATCAATAAAATCAATGATATCGGCACGAACCATCGAAATCTCATCAATGATAATCAGCTCAATCTCACGTAGCAGTTTTCGTTGAGCATTTGTGTATTTCAACGTCTCCCGGATATGTCGACGATCGTATTGAGAATCATTAGGCAACAGAGGATGGAAGGGAAGACGGAAGAAACTATGCAAGGTTGCACCGCCGGCATTTATAGCAGCGATTCCTGTTGGAGCAAGGATCACATGTTTCTTCTTCGTATTCTTTGCCACATAGCGCAAAAAAGTCGATTTACCCGTTCCTGCCTTACCTGTAAGGAAAAGGGAGCGACGGGTAAAATTAACTATTTGAAGTGCGTCTTGCCATTCCTTGTTGTCCAAGTCGAGTTCCATTCAGCTATTCTTCAGTAACAGTGGTTGAGGGATTATCAGTGTTGCCGTCCCATTCTTTTTTTACATTCCAGTTACCAAGACTATCGGAACTGATACTGTCTTCGGGTTCATAATAGACACCAGCACATTGGTATTCATCAGGGCGGATATCATTACTCTTTGGCTTACTGAACCTTCCACGATAGTGAGCAAAATGTTGGTCATTCAGTACTTTCTCATAGAACGATCCACAAATGGGAAGAGCTGTTCTTGAGCCTTGACCAAGTTGTCCAGTACGGAAATGAATAGCACGATATTCGCCTCCTACCCATGCTCCACAAACCAGATTCGGGCTTACTCCTACGAACCAAGCATCTGAGTGATTATTGGATGTTCCCGTTTTGCCGCCAAACTCCGTATCTGAGAAATTGCGTACGAAGGTCCACATATTCATGCTTGTTCCGCCACGCTCTCGCATACCTGCCATCAGCATCTGCTGCATAAGGAATGCGCTGCGGTATGGGATTACCTGATTCTCATCGGAAGGAGCTGTATAGACAACGTTTCCATCACGGTCAATAATCTTGGTGATAAGAATAGGCTCATGACGTTTTCCATCGTTGACAACAGTTGCATACGAGTTTACCAGTTCAAGAAGATTGACATCACTTGAACCTAATGCCAGCGACGGCGTTTCATCAAGTTTGCTTTTGATACCCATATCGTGGGCAGTCTTGGCAACCTTATCGATACCCACCTCTTGACCAACTCTTACTGCAACAGAATTGATACTCTGTGCAAAAGCCGACTTCAGAGGCATGTTCATGTTGCTGAAATATCCGTTGGCGTTCGTTGGTGCCCATGTTACATCTATCTTCTTCTCAGCATCAAATACTTTCATTGCAAAATAGGAATCCATTCGGCGATCACAGGGAGTGAGTCCTTGATTCATGGCTTCAGTATAGACGAAGAGCTTAAAGGTAGAACCCGGTTGACGCATGGCGGTCACTTTATCGTATTTCCACGTACTGAAATCAATATCGCCCACCCATGCTTTGACATGTCCCGTAGCTGCCTCCATAGCAACAAAGCCGCAATGCATGAAATGTTCCATGTATCGAATAGAATCCATAGTTGACATTTCCGTTTCATACACACCGTCATAGCTGAATAATTTAACAGGGTGGGGGAGATTCAGATAATAATCTACCGAATCAGGCATATCAGGGAAACGCCGGTTCAGATATTTGTAGACAGGAAGTCGCTTGGCAATATTCTCAATAAAATTAGGTATCTCCTGATGACGTTCGTCTTGCCAGGGATTTGTGCGCCCCCAGTGATCATTAAACCGTTTCTGCAGTTGCTTCATCTGTGTCCCAGCGGCTTCTTCGGCATAGTGCTGCATGCGAGTATCAATAGTCGTGAAAATCTTGAGTCCCTCGGTGTAATAAGCATAGGCACGTTCTTTACCATAATAATCACGGCACCAATTCTTCATCCAGTCAGCAATCGCTTCACGAAAATAGTTAGCATCACCATCGTAGGCTGTCTCAACGCTGAAATCAAGTTTAATATCCTTTGCAGAGAGAGAATCAAGTTGTGCTTTATTAATGTGGTGATGGTTATACATGAGTCCTAAAACCACATTGCGCCGTTGTTTACTATGATCCGGATGAAGTCGAGGATTATAGTATGTCGTTGCTTTCAGCATACCTACCAGAATGGCAGACTTATCAGGGGTAAGCTGTTTCGGAGTTAAATTGAAGTAGGTCTTGCAGGCCGTTTTTATTCCGAAAGAGTTGCTGCCAAAGTCAACAGTATTGGCATACATCGTAAGAATCTCTTCCTTACTGAAGTTCCACTCTAATTTGATGGCGGTAATCCACTCCTTACTCTTCATGATGAGCATTTTCAGCCCTGGGATGTTTCCTAAAACTCCTGTAGAGTATTCTGTTCTGACGCGGAAGAGATTCTTGGCTAACTGCTGGGTAATGGTGGAAGCACCACGAGCATCACGATGTATGATGTAATCTTTCAGTGCTGCAGCAAAGGCTTGATAGTCAATACCGTGATGATGATAGAATCGCTCGTCTTCGGTATCAATCAGTGCCTGCCAGAAGGAGCTGTCTACATCCTCAAAGCGAACAGGGGTGCGGTTCTCGCTGAAAAACTTGCCTATCATCACGCTGTCAGCACTATAAATCTCTGAAGCTTGGGCAGGACGTGTATTCATGACCGTTGCCATACTGGGCGATTTGCCAAAGAGATACAGGAAGTTATTGTCAACAGCAAACAAATATGACACAAAAAGTATGATGATTGTTGCAAAGACTGACAAGGTCTTTATGTACCAGGGACGTCCTTTAAAGAACCATAGGTATCCGTTACAGACAAATCGGCAGGCCAGCTTGATATAATTCCATGCTACACTTGCTGCTGTCATCAGTTTTTGTAGGCTGTTTCCTTGAGAGCTATTCATAGTCTTGAAGTTTGTTGTTATATGAGAAACTACCGTTTCCTACAGGGAGAAAACATCGTTTTCTATATTGAGAATATTTTGTTTTCTCAGTGAGAAAACATCGTTTTCCCAATGAGAAAACATCGTTTTCCTTTAGGGGGAACATCGTTTTCTACTTGAGAATACACCTTTCTCTAATATATTTAATGATTTCTTCTTTATCATCTGGCGAGAACCATTTTACTGAGGGATCTTTCTTAAACCACGTGAGCTGCTTGCGAGCATATCTGCGAGTATTTCCTTTTAGGCGTTCGATAGCTTCTTCAAGCGACCATGTTCCGTCAAAATAGGCAAACATCTCTTTATAACCTACGGTGTTAAGCGCATTCAAGTTCCGCTGGTTATACAGGCGTTGCGCCTCTTCAAGCAGTCCGTCTTCCATCATCTGATCTACTCGATGGTTGATACGCTCATACAATTCTTCGCGATTCCGATTGATGGCAATCTTGATAATCTGAAATGGACGCTCTTTCTTCTCGTTCGTACGGAACGATGTATAGGTCTTTCCCGTCATCAGACAGATTTCAAGTGCATGAACCACACGTCTTGGATTCTGACGATCTACAATTTCGTAATGTTCAGGATCAAGCGTCTTCAGTAACTTGCATAATTCCTCAAGCCCCTCATTAGCCAATCGCTTTTTCAATTCGTTACGTATTTCGTCACTTACCGTAGGGATATCATCTATGCCGTTGCATACTGCATCGATATACATCATGCTGCCACCACACATCAAAGCGATGTTGCTCGTCTGGAACAGCTCATGAAGAAGTGACATTGTCTGCTCTTCATACATGGAAGCACTATAGTAATCAGCAATGCTCAAAGTACCTACAAAGAAATGCCGCACCTGCCGCATTTGTTCTTCGGTAGGTGCGGCCGTTCCTATTTTCAACTCCTTATAAATCTGCCTTGAATCAGCGTTGATGATAGGGATGTTGAAGTATTTTGCAATATCAAGACAGAGCTCTGTCTTTCCAACTGCAGTTGGGCCTGTGACGACTATCAGCGTCTTTTCCAAAATCGTATTTATCTGATAATGCCCCTCTTTGAATTCTCAATAAAGGTACATATATAGTCAACTTCTTTTGAATCAGGATACTTAGCGCGTGCTTCTACAATTCCGTCTTTGAGGACACTGCTTGCATAGATAATGCGATAGGTGTCGTGAATGGCATCAATTGTTTCATTCGAGAAGCCTCGACGACGTAAGCCGATGAGATTTACTCCGGCAAAGCGAACGGGTTCTTTTCCTGCAATCACGTAGGGAGGTATGTCCTGACTGGTGCGAGTTCCGCCTTGAATCATCACATAGCCGCCAATATTATTAAACTGGTGAATAAGTACTTCAGCTGAAATGATGGCATTATCATCAACAACTACCTCGCCAGCAAACTTTGTGGAATTACCAATGATGCAACCATTGCCTATTACGCAGTCGTGGGCAACGTGCATATTCTCCATCAGCAGGTTACCAGAACCAACAACGGTTTTGCCTTTTGACGCAGTACCACGACTAATGGTAACATTCTCACGAATAGAGTTGTTGTCACCAATTTCAGCCGTTGTTATTTCTCCCTTGAATTTCAAATCCTGTGGTTTTGTTGCAATACTGGCACCAGGGAAGAACTCATTATTTGAACCAATACGAGCACCATCGTGAACAGTTACGCTGTTCAAGAACTTATTGTTGTCACCAATAACAACATCTTTATTGATAACGCAGAAAGGACCAATATAATTACCGTCTCCCAGTTTTGCTTCTGGGTCAACGATAGCCATAGGATGAATTGTATTCATAAAATTTCGTAATTATTTGTTCTTAACAATTTGTGCTGTAAACATTGCCTCCGATACCACATGGTCACCTACGAAAACATAGCCTTTCATAGAAGAGACGCCGTGGCGGACAGGTGCAAGAAGGTCAACCTTGAATAGAAGAGTGTCGCCAGGAACTACTTTCTGACGGAACTTAACACCATCAATCTTCATGAAATAGGTACTCCATTTCTCAGGTTCTTCAACAGTATTCAATACAAGTAATCCACCACACTGTGCCATTGCTTCTATTTGCAAAACACCTGGCATTACAGGCTCCTGTGGGAAATGTCCCTGGAAGAAAGGTTCATTGCTGGTGATATTCTTCACTCCCACAATGCTGGTAGCACCTAAAGAAATGACTTTATCAACCAACTGCATGGGATAGCGATGGGGGAGCAACTCGCGAATACGATTAACATCCATGATTGGCTCTTCGTTGGGATCGTAAACGGGAGCCTGAATTTCATGTTTGCGAATCTCTGCTCTCATTTGACGGGCAAACTTATTGTTGATGGTATGTCCGGGTCGAGTTGCAATAATACGTCCTTTGATGGGTTTTCCAATCAGAGCCATATCGCCGATAATATCAAGAAGCTTATGGCGTGTGCATTCATTTTCCCATACAAGAGGCTTGTGCTGAATGTATCCCAGTTCGGTAGCATCACGATGCTCAACGCCAATCATATCGGCAAGTTTGTCAAGTTGCTCCTGTGATATCTGACGCTCATACATTACGATTGCATTATCAAGATCACCACCTTTTATCAGATTTGCCTGGAGGAGCGGTTCTATATCACGTACAAATACAAATGTACGCGCGGGCGCAATCTCAGTAGCATAATTATGAATATTGTCAAGTGTTGCAAATTGGCTGTTTATGAATTTTGATTCAAAAGAGCACATCGTGGTCAATGAGAATTCCTCATCTGGCAAAATAGTGATACAGGATCCTGTATTCTCATCCTTAACCTCAATCTTCTTACGGATGACGTACCAGTCTTTTGGCGCATTTTGTTCTTCAATGCCAATCTCATTGATCTTTTCAACATACTGAATGGCTGAACCGTCAAGAATAGGAAATTCCGGACCATTCACCTGAATCAAGCAGTTGTCAACGCCAAGAGCATATAATGCAGACAATCCATGTTCTACGGTTGATACTTTCACATCTCCCTTAGCAAGTACGGTTCCGCGCTGGGTGTCAATAACATTTTCTGCCACAGCATCAATGACAGGCATTCCTTCTACATCGATCCGCTGTATTTTGTATCCATGATTTTCTGGAGCAGGATTAAAAGTAACAGTAAGACTCAGACCTGTATGCAAGCCTTTTCCACAAAGCGAGAAACTTCCTTTCAGTGTCTTTTGTTTCATCATAATATTTTGGATTTAGTATGTATTCTTATTTTGACTTTAATTCTTCAATTTCTTTGCGCAAGGCATTTATTTCCTTGTACAAATCAGGCAAGCGACGGAACACTGCTTGAGACTTAAAGTATGGAGTGGGTTCCATAGGGGGTGTACCAATCAGTGTTTGGTTTGCCTTGATGCTGCTGGGAACACCTGACTGAGCTCCAAGATTAACATGATCGCCAATAGTGATATGACCTGCCAATCCGACCTGACCTCCAAACATACACCATGAGCCAACCTTGGTCGAGCCTGCAATACCCACTTGGGCAGACATCACGGTATTCTCACCAATCTCACAGTTGTGTGCCACCTGAATAAGGTTGTCAAGTTTTACGCCCTTATGAATGACGGTTGCTCCCATTGTTGAGCGATCAATACAGGTATTAGCACCTATCTCAACATTGTCCTCTATGATAACAACGCCAATCTGTGGAATCTTTTCATATCCTTCTACGTTAGGCGCAAAACCAAAGCCGTCTGCACCAATGACTGTACCAGCATGAATGGTCACATTTTGACCAATTCGGCATCCGTCATAAATGGTAACATTGGGATAGAAAAGGCAATTGTCGCCAATACGTACATTGTCGCCAATCACCGTATGAGGATAGATACGACTTCCATCGCCAATGGTGGTACCATCTCCGATGACAGCAAAAGCGCCGATATATACATCCTTACCTATGGTTGCTTTCGGTGAAATGCTCGCTGTTGGGTCAACACCTGTCTTCTTGGGCAACATTGATGCATAGAGCTGAAGAAGTTTTGCTACTGCTTCATAGGCATTTTTGACGCGAATAAGTGTTGTGCTAACTTCTTTTTCCAATTCTAAATCATCATTGACCAAGACAACGGATGATTTAGTCTCGTAAAGATAGTGGGTATATTTGGGATTAGAAAGGAACGAAATAGCTCCTTCTTGTCCTTCTTCAATTTTTGCAAATGTGTGAATAGTAGCATTCTCGTTTCCTTCCACACGTCCACCGATAAAATCGGCAATTTGTTTTGCTGAAAATTCCATTCTTTAAAAATTATATTGCAATACTGCTTGCAAAGGTAATAAAAAAAATCAGAATCTTTGGTAACAAAGATAATATTTTCTTATTTTTTTTGAAAGAAGTGCCACATTAAGTATTTCTGAAGCCTCAGAAATGTCTTTTATGGTTCCATCTTTATATAAAACACCTATGGAGTCTTCATCTACAGAATACATGTCTTTCTGTATGGTATTCAGACTAATCATGTAGCGTGCTTCATCCTTGGTGATATCCATTTTCTTTGCTATAGAGGATAACAATTCGTCTATACGTTCTTCTTCTATAGGTGATTCGTAGATCTCCACTTTGAATATATGACGGTCAAGCATATCGGCGGCCAACGTAGAAAGAATCTTATCGTCAGAGTGTTTCCACGCTTTCATAGCACTCCAGATATCGCTATCGTCCAGTTCTTCATACATCTGCAAAGTTTCTGGATGAGTAGCAAACCATTCTGCGTCGACATCATTTTTCAGAAAATAGGAAAGTGCTGGTGATGCAAAGATTTCTTTCTTCTGTTTTGTGAGATACTTGGCTCGTCGAAGCATGTTGACCAACACCTTCTCGTATCCAACAGCCGTTTTGTGCAGATACACTTGCCAGTACATCAATCGTCGTGTCGTCAGATAATTCTCCAAGGAATATATTCCTTTTTGCTCAACGACAAGACGGTCATCAACCACATTGAGCATTTTGATGATTCTTGCACTTCCTATGTTTCCTTCTGTAACGCCTGTGAAGAACGAATCCCTTCGTAAGTAATCCAGGCGGTCCATATCCAGTTGAGAGCTAATCAACTGATGAAGGAAACGCTTGGGGTATTCATCTTTGAAGATGGAGATGGCCATATTCAACCGATTCCCCATTTCCTTGTTGATTTGCTCCATCATCATCAGCGATATTTCTTCATGCGAGATATCTCTGATAAGTGTATTCTCAAGGACATGAGAGAATGGTCCGTGACCTATATCGTGCATCAAAATGGCAGCTTCTACTGCCTCTGCTTCGCTATCAAAGATGAACTGTCCTTTCAGTTGAAGGGAAAGGATAGCTTCACTCATCAGATGGAAAGCACCCAATGAGTGCTGGAAGCGTGTATGACGAGCACCTGGGTATACTACTGAGGCAAGACCTAATTGATTGATTCGATTCAATCGCTGCATGAGCGGATGGCGCACGATGTCATAAAGCAATCCTCTCGGAATTTTTATAAAGCCAAAAACGGGGTCATTGATAATCTTTGCTTCATTCATGCTTCACTTTCGTTTTGTCCGTTGGTTGCTTTTTGCGCCTCTGATCGCCTTTCTGCTTCTTATCTCCTTGTTTACTGCCGTGAGAGCGACTGTGATGTTTTCTGTTCTTACGATTACCACCTCCAGGCTTCCTATTACTTCGTCCAATATATTCAGGCCCTTCACCCAGTCCTTCAGGTAATGGAATCTTTTCTACGTCTTTCTGTAGGAAATGTTCAATTTGCATGAAACGACTGACGTCTTTCTCGTTGACAAAAGTAATAGCTTCACCGTCACGATCAGCACGCGCTGTTCTTCCGATACGGTGAACATAGTCTTCTGAATCATGGGGAACATCGTAGTTGATAACCAGTCGGATATTATCAATATCAATGCCTCGCGAAACGATATCCGTAGCCACCAGCACATCTGTATGTCCAGCCTTAAACCGGTACATTACCTCGTCACGTTCAGCTTGTGACAAATCAGAATGCATCGTAGCGCAGTTTATCTTCATCTTCTTCAGTTCGTGCCCAATCTCTTTTACCCGTTCCTTTTTCCCACAGAAAATAATCACTCTCTTAAGGTCTCCATTCATAAAGAGGTTCTGAATGATTTTCAGTTTTTGAGGGTCATAGCAGACATAAGCTGACTGTTTGATTTTCTCTGCAGGACGTGAAACAGCAATTTTCACTTCTACTGGATTGTTCAGCAACGAAACAGCCAGTTCGCGTATTTTACTGGGCATCGTAGCTGAGAACATGATTTTCTGACAGGTCTTGGGAAGCAGCGAGTTTATCTGCAGGATATCATCTGAGAATCCCATATCAAGCATTCGGTCAGCCTCATCAAGAACGAAGAATGATGTTCGTGAGAGGTCGAGGTTGCCTACTTTCATATGACTCAGCAGACGACCAGGGGTGGCAATGACGACAGGAGCTCCGCCTCGAAGACTTTTCAATTCTTGATCAAAGCGTGTTCCATCGTTACCGCCATAGACGGCAATAGATGAAATATCATCAAGATAGTAGCTGAATCCTTCCATCGCTTGGTCAATTTGCTGTGCCAATTCTCTGGTTGGCGACATGATAACACAATTGATGGCATCCTCCGGATAATTACCGTCATCCAGCAGTGACAGGATGGGAAGCAGATACGCAGCCGTCTTTCCTGTACCCGTCTGTGCTACGCCAAGTACATCATGTCCATCAAGGATTTGTGGTATACACTTTTCTTGTATAGGAGTCATCTCCTCAAAGTGCATATCGTATAGAGCATCGAGGATATTGTCGTTTAAATAGGTTTCTTCAAATGTCATTATTAACTTTGTTTGTTATGAGCTATTCGGTTGGGCTCTTAGTTTGGTGCTTGCCTATAGCACATATAGGCAATGAATACATAAATGATGTTAGGAATCCATGCTGCGAGTATTGCAGGTGTACCAGCGTTAATAGCGAATGTGGCACTGACGGTTTGGAGTAATATATAGGTAAATGACAGTGCCAATCCGATACCGAGATACATTCCCATACCGCCCTTACGTTTACGTGATGATAGTGATGATCCGATAATGGTCAAGATGAATGAGGCAAACGAGGTAGCTATTCGCTTGTGATATTCCACCTCGTATTGCACCACGTTTGAAGAGCCACGGTTCTTCTGTTTCGAGATATATCTCAAAAGATCTGGTGAGGTAAATGTTTCCTGTTGTCCACTTGAGAATACCAGGTCCATTGGCTCCATCATAATCATCGTATCAAGTTCAACTCCAGTTTCAATATGTTCTCGCAGACCTTTCAGTGATCGTATCTTATAGTTGATAACCTTCCAGTGGTAGCGGTCGTCAGAAATCGTATCGTATTGTATAACGTTTGCCGTCATGTGACTGACCAATTTCTTTTTCTCAAATTTATCGAGCGAGAAGCCGTAGCCACGTTTCGTATTGTTATCGTATGTCTGAATATAGGTGATGACACCTGGAGCCACCTGCAACTGTACGTTTTGAGCAGATGTGATTTTCTTGTTGTTCTTGTACAGTACCTCAAAATTCTGTCGGATAACATTTCCGTGCGGGATGACGAAAGCACCTAAATAATAGTTGACTACCGCAATAAGGGCGGCAGATATCATGTAAGGCCTTAGCAGTCGTTTGAAACTCATACCACTTGCCAACATTGCGATAACCTCTGAGTTGCCTGCAAGCTTCGAGGTAAAGAATATGACGGCAATAAAAACGAACAGTGGTGAAAAGAGATTGGAGAAATAAGGAACGAAGTTAGCATAGTAGTCAAAGATGATTGCCTTCCAGGGAGCATGATTGGTGGCAAACTTTGACATGTGCTCATTATAGTCAAATACAATAGAAATAGATATAATGAGGGCTATAGCATAGATGTATGTGCCAATGAATTTCTTGATGATATACCAATCCATGATAGGAACAATCTTCCACATCCCTCTGAATCGACTGGCAATCATTTCCTTGCCATTTTGTATCAGGGGAATCATCTTCCTATATGCTTCAGATATGTATTTCAAAAACTTCTTCATTGCTTTTTCTTTAATGCTGAGTTCTGCCTTCAATTACACTCTTCTGCCGAGATTGTCAATAACCGAACGCTTCCAAGAAACGAAGTCGCCTTGTTCAATGTGCTGACGTGCATCGCTAACCAGTCTTAGGTAGAAGGCCAGGTTATGTATAGATGCTATTTGCAGGGCGAGCAACTCCTGTGCTTTGAATAAATGATGCAGATAAGCCTTGGTATGGATTCTGTCAATATCACATCCGTCTGGATCAATCGGCGAG
Organism: Prevotella sp.; assembly: GCA_017460515.1. Classification (GTDB taxonomy): domain Bacteria; phylum Bacteroidota; class Bacteroidia; order Bacteroidales; family Bacteroidaceae; genus Prevotella. The sequence goes on along the minus strand of JAFUAY010000026.1, from coordinate 36,789 downwards.
AAATCCTGTTCCCATTTCTTATTACGCATATTCATCGTGCCGTTATAGGTGAAAAGCATTGCATTACGTCCGTTACGTGTAGGCATCACACAGTCGAACATATCAACACCTCGTTCAATTGCCTCAAGAATATTCTGTGGTGTCCCCACGCCCATCAAGTAGCGAGGACGATCCTTGGGCAGAATCTCGTTTACCACCTCAATCATTTCATACATAACCTCAGTGGGTTCACCAACAGCCAAGCCGCCGATAGCATTTCCTTCAGCTCCTTTGTCGGCAACATACTTAGCAGCTTCTTGTCGCAAGTCTTTATAGGTACATCCTTGTACGATAGGGAATAGTGCCTGATGGTGTCCATAGAGCGGTTCTGTCTCATTGAAACGCTTGATGCAACGATCTAACCAGCGTTGTGTGAGTCCCAGTGATTTCTTCGCATATTGATAATCGCTCTGACCTGGCGGACATTCATCGAATGCCATCATGATATCAGCACCAATGATTCGCTCCGTATCCATCACGTTCTCTGGTGTGAAGATATGTTTTGAACCATCGATATGACTTCTGAATTCACAACCTTCTTCTCGAAGCTTGCGGATACCTGTCAGTGAGAACACCTGGAAACCGCCTGAATCAGTAAGGATGGGGCGATCCCAGGTATTGAACTGATGAAGGCCTCCTGCCTTACGCAGTGTGTCAAGTCCAGGACGCAAGTACAGATGATAGGTATTACCTAAGATGATTTGTGCTTTTACCTGATTGCGCAGCTCATCAAAATGAACTCCTTTTACACTTCCGCAGGTACCAACGGGCATGAAGATTGGAGTCTTAATCTGTCCGTGATCAGTGGTAATAATACCTGTACGGGCATCACTTGCATTATCAGTATGCTGCAACTCAAATGTCAATGCCATCTTACGTTCTGTATCTTTTCTTTTGAGGCGATTACTTTATTTCTCTTTCTCATCAGCAGCTTCATTCGGAATCTCAAACACCAGCGGATGAGCCACCTGTTGGTTAGTCAGTGCAAAGTTCCACACATCCTGCACATTCTCAACATAATGGAAGGTGACTCCCTTCAAGTAGATGTCGGGAATCTCCTTGATATCTTTCTCATTCTCGCAACACATGACGATATCCGTAATGCCGGCTCGCTTTGCTGCCAAGATTTTCTCTTTGATACCTCCTACAGGGAGTACTTTGCCGCGAAGGGTAATCTCACCCGTCATTGCAGTGTTTTTCCTCACTTTTCGCTGTGTCAGCGCCGATGCAATACTGGTAGCGATGGTGATACCTGCCGAAGGACCGTCTTTTGGTGTTGCGCCTTCTGGTACGTGGATATGTATATTCCAATTGTCGAAGATGCGATAATCGATGTTCAACGTCTCTGCGTGAGCCTTCACATATTCCAAAGCCAGCACTGCGCTCTCTTTCATCACGTCACCCAGATTACCTGTCAGGGTAAGTTTTGCTCCTTTACCTTTGCTCAGCGAAGTCTCGATGAAGAGGATTTCTCCTCCTACGCTTGTCCATGCTAATCCCGTTACTACACCAGCATATTCATTGCCCTGATAGATATCACGATAGAACGGTGGTTTCCCCAACAGGTCTTCAATGCGTTCTGTTGAGATTTTGGCATCCTGCTTCATTGACGGGTCAATCTGATGCTGATATGCCATTTTTCGGAATGCCTTATTGATTTCCTTCTCCAACTGTCGAACACCGCTTTCGCGTGTATACTGCTCAATGATTTTCTCAATGGAGGCTTTCAGGAAAGCGGGTTTGGGCTTGATAGTGCTCAATCCGGTGTTCTCCAGTTCACGAGGAATCAGGTGACGTTTGGCAATTTCTATTTTCTCTTCCGTAATATAGCCACTTACCTCAATGATTTCCATACGGTCGAGTAGGGGACGTGGAATCGTTGACAGATTATTAGCAGTAGCAATGAAGAGCACTTTCGACAAATCGTAATCTACGTCAAGATAATTATCGTGGAATGCAGTATTCTGCTCTGGGTCAAGTACTTCGAGAAGTGCAGAAGCTGGGTCGCCATTCACCGTATTCTGTGTCACCTTGTCAATCTCATCGAGGATAAACACAGGATTACTTGAACCAGCCTTTTGGATGCTCTTAATGATACGTCCAGGCATAGCTCCGATATACGTACGACGATGTCCTCGAATCTCTGCTTCATCATGCAATCCACCTAAAGACACACGTACATACTTGCGTTTCATTGCTTCTGCAATCGACCTTCCTAAAGAAGTCTTACCAACTCCTGGAGGGCCGTAGAGACAGAGGATCGGACTCTTCAGGTCACCACGCAATGAAAGAACAGCGATATATTCAAGAATGCGTTCCTTCACTTTCTCCATACCGTAGTGATCCTTATCAAGAATCTTTTGTGCACGGCCCAAGTTCAAATCGTCCTTCGTGAATTGGTTCCACGGAAGACTGACAAACGTCTGTAAGTAGTTCAACTGTACGTTGAAGTCAGGCGACTGTGGAGACAGGTTGTCCAGTTTATCCAACTCCTTGAAGAATATCCTTTTCGTTTCCTCTGACCATTTTTTGCCCTTCGCTTTCCTCATCAGTTCACTCTTTTCAGGAGTCGTCTCATTACCCATTTCTGCCTGCAAGTTCTTAATCTGCTGTTGCAAGAAATAGTTCTTCTGCTGTTCGTCAATATCCTCGCGAGTTTTATTACGGATATCTGCACGAAGGTTCTGGAGATTGATTTCGCGGTTAAGCGCTTTCATCGTGCTGAACATGCGTTCCTTCATTGAGTCAGCACTCAGCAGATTGATTTTCTCCTTGATGTTGAAAGGCATGTTGGTGCAGACGAAGTTCAGTGCCATCACATTATTACGGATATTATGAATAGCGAATGTTGCTTCATCAGGAATTTCCTCAGAAGCATTCACATACTCATCTGTCAACTTTCTGAGATCATCCATAGCTGTTGACCACTCTTTGTCATGCTTTTCCGGCAGCAATTCAGGAGCGGCTTCCACCTTGCCCTTCAGATAAGGTGAGAATGATGTGAGATTCAACAGGCGCATGCGTCCGAATCCCTGCGCAATAGCGGTAACATTGCCATTAGGTAATGTCAGTTGCTTGACGATCTTGGCAAAAACACCGTATTCATACAGGTCCTCTCGCGTGGGCAGTTCCACTTCAGGGTCTTTTTGGCACACGATTCCTATGATCATATTCTTCGATTCTGCACGCTTGACAAGATTCAAGCTGCTGTTTCGGCCAATAAGAATCGGCGAAACCACGCCTGGGAATAGGACGAGATTGCGAACAGGAAGAATTGGTAGTTCATCGGGAGTCTCAACATTTAGGAAGTCCTTGAAATCCCCGTCAATATCGGCAATCATTGAGAATGCCTTGTTATTCTGATTGTCACTCATTTCAAATGTATACTGCATAATTGGGTGCAAATTTACTCATTTTTATTAAGAATAAAGAAAGTATGAATAATAATTTTCAAATAATTAGTATCTTTCGAGATTTATGCCTATATTTGCATCGGTTTTTCTTATGTCGAACGATTATTTCCAATTCAAACAATTCACTGTTCACCAGTCACGGTGTGCGATGAAAGTAGGTACAGACGGAGTGCTGCTGGGAGCTTGGGCAAATGGTGGCTGCTCTATCCTTGATATTGGTACTGGTACTGGTCTTATCGCACTGATGATGGCGCAGCGTTTTCCTTCTGCTGCTGTTGTTGGCATCGATATTGACGAAGATGCCTGCTGTCAGGCAAAGGAAAATGTTGACACTTCTCCTTTTTACGTGAAAATCGATTGTCTGGATGTTCGACGTATGACTGGATGTTTTGATGCTATCGTATCGAATCCGCCTTATTTCGAGAATTCATTAGCAAGTCCTGATAGTCAGCGCACCTTGGCTCGACATACGTCTTCACTGAGTTACCGTGAGCTGATGGAGAGTGCTTGGCGCTTGTTGGACGATGAGGGGGAGTTCTCTATCATCATTCCCACTGATTCCAAATCCAGGGTTGAGGGTGAAGCTGCATTAGCAGGCTTTTTCAAAACGCGTGAATGTATGGTTAAGACAACTCCTCGCAAAACGTCCAAGCGCTGTATGCTGGCATTCCGCAAGCATCCTGTTGCCGTTGTCGAACAATCTGTCGGCATCCTTCAGGAGAGTCCTAACATGCTGACTGACTGGTATCGCTCATTGACACGCGATTTTTATCTGTAATCCACCTGTTAATCCTTTATTCTGATAAACGATATGCAAGTAGTACTTCTCCAGTTAGATATCCAGTGGAAAGACATTCAAGAGAATATCCGTCGAGCGGAAATGCTGATGGGCAAACATCCTGGAGCCGATTTATATGTACTTCCTGAGATGTGGTCAACAGGGTTCTTGACCGATATCCAAGAGGGGAATTCACCAGATGATGTTCGATCTGCTGAGCAAGTGATAGAACACGAGCAAGACAGTATTGCCCTTCGGTGGATGCAGGAGCAGGCGCGCCGATGTGCTTGTGCTCTTAGTGGCAGCCTTGCTGTCCGTCTACATGACGGCAGTTGCCGCAATCGTCATTATTTTATGACTCCTGATCACGTATTCTTCTATGACAAGCATCATCTCTTCTCTTATGGACATGAAGATGACAGCTATCAGGCAGGACAGACTCATACGGTTGTAGCGTGGAAGGAGTTTCGTTTTCTCCTGCTCACTTGCTATGACTTGCGCTTTCCTGTTTGGAGTCGCTACGGATTGGCAGGCGAGTACGATGCCATCATCTATGTCGCCAACTGGCCTTCTTCGCGTATCCCAGCATGGGATGTGCTGACGAAAGCCCGTGCTATTGAGAATCAGTGTTATGTGATTGCAGTGAACAGGGTGGGCGATGATCCGTTAGCCAGTTATTGCGGCCATTCAATGGTGATTGATCCTATTGGTAGGGTAGTAGTCGAGAGCGATAAAAATACTGAGCAGGCACTTTTTGTGCCGCTCAGCAAGGCGTCTTTAGACAAAGCCAGAACTCGTTTCCGAGTATTGGCTGATCGTGACATTGTTACCCTTGAATAGGAAATCCAGCGCTTCTGCGTTTTGTCTTAGCCAATCGTGTAGGCAGCAGCAACAACCAGTCCCATAATGATGGCAATGACTACAAGTATGCGTTTACCCCATTTTGCAATTTGCTTTCTTCTCTCGATGGCAAGAAGACTTTCGCGTTTGAATTTACTAGCACTGTCCATCTTATGATGGTGGTGATGATGATGTCCTGATGATTCTGACATAATAATTACATTTTAGTTAGTTTGACTGGTGCATTCAACCCGCTGGGTACCAGCTCCCAATCATTGTATAGAGTTTTCTTATAATTAATGTCTACAACATTGATTTCTTCCATCTTGCGCCATTTCACGCCTTTTCTGTCAAGCTCCCTGATACGGTTGGCTGGCAGGTTGGTTACTTCTATGCGCAGCTCATTTTCGCCAACTCTCAGCGTTCCTCTTGTATCGAGGATAAAGGGAACAGACCAGGCGCAGCCGATAAATTGGCCGTTGATATAAACACGGGCCGATTCGCGCACATCGCCTAAGTCAATCATCCACTGGGCTTGTGGATTGTCTTTCTTTGACAGTTTGAACTTCGTCGTATAAATACCCGTTCCCATTGTGACGGCTGTTTGTTCGTCAAGTGTTTCCCACGTCTGAAGCTTGTTCAGCGTGTAAGTCTTGTCAACCTTTGGTGCTTCTTCTGTAAATGTGAGTGTCCAAGGACCATTGATGGTGATTGTAGAAGGTGCTGTCTTCGCAGTTGGTGAAGAGACTTTTTCGTTGGCAGTATTCTTTTCATTAAAGGTCTGCAGAATCATTGACTCTCCACTTCTGAGACAAATATCCAGTTGCCCGTTTTCCACAGCTGCCTCTGTAATGTCACCGTTTAATGGGTTGAACCATGTTGCACTCTTGAAGGGCACAGCCAGCTGAACTTTTTGATGAATGTCGTTTGGTGTCAGGTTCGCAATGAAATAATGGTAGCCGTTGGCGTTCTTACGACGAATCGTCTTCAAGCCGCAATCGGTACGAATCTGTTCTGGGCGGGCAGCTTTCGCTAAGTCGGCAGCCTTCGTGCCGTAGATGATACGGGCTCCTTGTGCTTTCAGTTCATCGATGTGCTTCTTGACCCTCTCCGGCATTTCGCCAGTACCAGGAATAATCAGTCCTTTATAGCGTGTGCCTGCAGCCGTCTGCAGCATTCCGTCGACGAATTGGGTAGTGAGGATATATTTCTCTGAGATATAGTCGCAGTCGAAACCTGCTTTATCTATCTCCAGGACACTCTTGATGAAGTCGGGTGCCAACTTACCCATTGCATGGATAGAGAACTGCATCAGCAACTTGCCCTTGTTCTGTTTCCACATATCGCGAATGGGGAGATAGACAATGAAGTCGTTGTCCGGCTGTCCCATCTGCAGGAAACTCTGACAGCGCTCCACATACTCCATAAAATAGGGAGCGTCGCGCCAGATGCTGTTCGTAGGACTCATGTCGATAGAGGCATAGAACTTCCAACCGGGCCATTCATCATTGCGTGGAGAATAGCAGGTTCCGTGGAAGAACATGTGGTTGACGCCTGCACAGAACATCAAGTCGATATCGGGCTTCAGTTGTGAGAGCGACGTACGGAAATGCTCTGTCAGCCAAGTGAACGTCTCACTCGATGTATAGGGCTTTCCACAGATATGTGCAGCCGAGGGAGCATATTTCAGCATAGAGAAGTCGCTATCGTTCTTGCGTGTTTTTCCTGGATCCTGACGCAGCCCTTTGATTCCCAAATCGGACAGGCCGAATCCTTCAATCTCAGGGATGTCGACAGCCGCATAACAGTCAATGAGGTTGGCAGGAGAGCCGTGAGCCTGATTGCGAGTGATGGCTCCGTGACTGTGTGCCCAAGCCGTCCATTGCTCTGTGAAGTTCTCCAGCACCAGGTCGCCCAGTGTTTCGCGATAGTCGCTCAGCACCTTCTGTTCTCTTGCAATCAATTGTGGCAGATAATCCTCCAACTGATAGCCTCTGCGTGCTTTGAACTCCGTGAAGAGTGTAGGTGTCCAGTCGCCTTCACTCACCTCATAAGAGTCATTGAAGAATGTGTGAGGGTAGGGCGTCTTGGTGCGCTCAAACGCCTGTTCTATATGTTTCAGATAGTTTCTGACAGCTGTTTTGTCGAAGTGGTCGATGACCAGTCCTTCGCCACCAGGGGCAGCTCGTTTCACCTTCATCACGCCGTACTTGATATAGACGGCAATCAGTTTAAAGGCTTGGGATTTGAGGTTTGAGGTTTGAGTTTTTTGGGTTGATATATAAGGTTTAAGAGACACCTTGCCGTCTTTTACCAGGTCAGTGACATCAATTGCCTTACCATCAGCATAGAGCATCACCTTGTCGAGGAATGCGTTCTTGCGGTCTTTCTCGTTGGCGATGGAGATGTCTATGTCAGCAGTCTCGTTGCCTTTGAACTCTTTCTCTACGAAGACCACTTTGCAAGCCGATTCTTTCAGTGGCACCCAAGGACCGCCGAAAGGCCATCCTGTGCCTGTGGCCATTCCAATCTCGATGCCGTTACGCTGACATTGCTCCTGTGTATAGCGAAGCATGTCCATCCATTGGTCGGAAAGATATTGGATATTGTTGGCCTGATTGCCTTGCACACCATAAAGCGGTGTAATCTCGACGGCTCCGATGCCGTGCTTGGCATATTCATTGAGATTCCATTGCAGGTTCTCTTTATCAACAGCTGATCCCAGCCACCACCAGCGTGTGCCAGGCTTGGCTTCTGTGGTGGGTGTTGGCCACGATTGTGCCATTGCCGTCGTGGTCAGCATGATGAGTGATATGATTGAAAGAAACTTTTTCATTACTTCTTGCCGTTAGATTCGTGTCAGTTGTTTCTGAATCAATTAATTGCCGTCAGGCTTTAAGTTGTCAACCAATGGCGCGGGAACCCATTTGAAGGCTTTCCAATCGTCTGGCTGAGCAGGATTGAAATCTTGCCAGTCAGTGCGCAGATACTGTACGATAGGCAGTTGTAGCTGTTTCATTCCCATCACCACGCATTTGGCTACCTCGTATGCGCCAAAGGGGTTGAAGTGCGTGTTGTCTTCCAACTTGCGTCCATACATTTCGGCAGGGTAGTGTACCAGCATGTGCTTTGATTCCTCGGGTCCTACAGCCAGATACAAGTCGGTAGTCATCTTGTTCAGGTCGATGAGGGGCACATTTTCTTTCTCGGCTACCATCTTCATCGCAGCGGGGAAGTCGCCATGCGTGTTTCTGATAGCCTTGCCGTCAGGGGTGAACTGGCGTCGCTGTGTAGGCGTGCAGAATACGATGTCGGCACCTTTTGCACGTACTTGATCAACGAATATTTTCAGCTGGTACTGGTAGTGATACCACGCGCCATCGCCTGGGCGCTTTTCTTTCTCATCGTTATGGCCGAACTCTACGAATACATAATCGCCCTTTTTCAGCGTGGAGAGTATCTTATCCAGACGGTATGCACCAATGAATGTGCGTGCTGTCAAGCCGCTTTCAGCATGATTGGATATGGCTACCTCAGGGCCGAACCAGCGTGTGATCATCTGTCCCCACGAAGCCCAGGGCTCGTTATTCTGGTCGACTACGGTTGAGTTGCCGCACAGGTAGATGGTAGGCACGTCGGCAGGTTCGATATGTATGCTCGTGACATCGGGGTTCTCGCCGTTGAACTCCAGTGTTAGCTTGTTGTCCCAAGCCAGATACTCCTTCTCGCGCTCCTTGATTTTGACGCGCTTATCCTTGTCAATCTGTGGTGAACGCTTGTTGACGGTGAACTCAACTGTTTCCGAGTCCTTCTTCTTGGGAGTGGTGATGATGTCGGTCAACATGCGTCTGCCTTCTGCACGGACGATAGTGCTGCCATTCTTCTTGCCGCCCAGAACTATCTTGACACGATAGTTTCCGTCAGGCACTTTTACAGAGAAATAGAAAGGTGCGGATTTCTTGGCATCAGGTGCAGGCAAAATGTCATAGCCAAAGCCATCCTGTTCGTTATAGACAGGTTGCGACTTTGTCATGTCGAAATCAAATGTCTGTGCCATCATCATGATGGGCATGAATGCCACTAGGGCTGCTAAGTACTTTTTCATCGCTTTTGTGAGTTTGTTTAAAGTAGTTGTTTTTTGTTTTTGCTAAAGCAATGCAAAGGTACTATAAAAAAACGAACTGGCAAAATTTTCTATGGAAAGTTTTCCATAAGGGCCTTAAATGTTCTTTATTACAGTTGCCGGGACGCCAGCCACGACTGTACGCGGAGGAACATCTTTGGTGACTACAGCACCAGCAGCAACAACTGAGTGGCGACCTATATGGACACCCGGCAGAATGACGGCGTTTGCACCTATCCAGACATCATCATCAATAATAATTTGTGCAGTTGAAACGCCTTGATTCCCAATTGTTTCCTCTTTGATGCTAAAGTTATGATTAAGTGCTGTTACAACTACGCCTTGTGCCAGATTGACATCGCTTCCTATGGTGACAGGACCAATAATTGTGTTATGAAGTCCGATGCGTGTGCGGTCACCTATCACGACGTCGCCAACGGCATTGTTGACGCATGAAAACGACTCGATGACACTCTTTCTACCCAACGAGAAGCGACGGTAGGGCGGTGTGTCCATCCTAACTGAACTGTAGATGACGCTGCCTCGTCCGCGATGCTGGTAGAGAGGCGCCAACAGCCGAATGTACCATCGTGGGCGTGTCAGTGTCTGGTTCATAACAAAGAAGTCCACAAGCCGTTTAAGCCGTGGACTATTCTTAAAGCCGTTTCTGATGGAATCTTGATTCATGAGTGCTTGTTTTTCCAAGCGGCAGAACCGCTTGGCACACTAATTACTATGCGGCAAAACAGCTTGGCACACTATCCTAAGTATTTCATGAGGATGCGGGCGTTGCCTGAGTCGCGAAGCTTGGCGATGCTCTTCTCGCGAATCTGACGAACGCGCTCACGCGTAAGACCCAGCTGGTCGCCAATCTCTTCAAGACCTTTCTCGTGGCAACCGATGCCGAAGCACTCGCGGATGATGGTGATCTCGCGCTCTTTCAGCACCTTGTTCAGCACTGTGTTCAGTTCCTGTGCCATTGATTCATGGTCGACCTGGCGATCGGTACGAGAATCGTCGCCTGACGCCATCACGTCGAGCATGCAGTTGTCTTCTCCATCTTGGAAAGGAGCATCGATAGACACGTGGTGACCGTCTGCCATCATGGATTGTCCAATCTTCTCCTCGTCAATATCGGTCAGTTCTGCCAATTCACTCACTGACGGGTGGCGCTGGTTGACCTGCTCGAACTTATTGATCTCATGACTAATCTTATTGAGTGAGCCAACCTGATTCAGCGGCAGGCGGACGATGCGGCTCTGCTCAGCAATAGCTTGGAGGATGCTCTGACGAATCCACCATACCGCATACGAGATGAACTTAAAGCCACGCGTCTCGTCGAACTTCTGTGCGGCTTTAATCAGTCCTATGTTACCCTCATCGATCAAGTCGGTCAGTGTCAGTCCTTGGTGCTGATACTGCTTGGCTACTGAAACCACGAATCGCAGGTTGGCGGTTACAAGTTTGTCTTTGGCGCGCTCGCCCTCCAATCCGCCCTTACGGATTTTCTGTGCCAGTTCAATCTCTTCATCGATGCTGATAAGTGGAGCACGACCAATTTCTACGAGGTACTTGTCGAGTGCTTCGCTCGAACGGTTGGTAATGCTCTTCTGAATCTTAAGTTGTCTCATTCCTTAATACCTAAAAATGTTAGCTAACCTTCTGTTATTCAACGATATATATCCTATACGCTTGATTTTCGGCTGCAAAGTTACAAAATTATTCGTTAACTTCCAAACATTTTTCGAACTTTAACTCTTCTTTGTCGTCTGCCTTGGAGATGCGAATGGTAGCACCCAATGGCAGATCGTCGTTGATAATCATCTCTGCCACACCATCCTCGATATAGTTCTGGATGGCGCGTTTCAAGGGTCGAGCACCGAATTGCACGTCATAGCCGCGTTCGGCCACGAACTGCTTGGCATCGTCGGTAAGTTCAACTTTATAGCCCATATCATCAATGCGTTTCCAGAGTGCACGCAGTTCGATGTCGACAATTTGCTTGATGGCAGTGAGGTCCAGCTGGTCGAAGGTAATGATTTCATCCAAGCGGTTAAGGAATTCAGGCGAGAACTGCTTGGAGAGTGCTTTCTGTACGATGCTGCGAGCGTGTTCCTTGTCCTTCTCATTCATATTCGTACTGAGTGCTCCTGCCGTAAATCCCACACCACGTCCAAAGTCCTTCAGCTGTCGTGTACCTGCGTTCGAGGTCATGATAATCACCGTATTACGGAAGTCGACGAACCGTCCGTTGCCGTCAGTTAGCCTTCCCTCGTCGAGCACCTGCAGCAACAGGTTGAACACGTTGCCGTGGGCTTTCTCAATCTCGTCGAGCAGCACGATGGAATAGGGACGGCGACGAACCCGTTCAGTGAGCTGTCCGCCTTCCTCATAACCCACGTATCCTGGAGGCGCACCAATCAGGCGTGAGACATTGAATGATTCTGTATATTCGCTCATGTCGATACGGATTAACGAGTCGGCCGAGCCAAACATGAACTCAGCGAGCTTCTTGGCTAGATAAGTCTTTCCCACACCTGTAGGCCCCAGGAACATAAACACGCCGATGGGATGGTTGGGGTCCTTCAAGCCCACACGGTTACGCTGGATGGCTTTCACCATCTTGTCGATAGCTTTATCCTGAGCGATGACGGCAGCTTTCAGTGAGGTAGCCATTCCCTTCAGGCGGATGCCTTCCTCGTCGGCCATCTTCTGCACGGGCACTCCAGTCATCATTGAGACAACGTTTGCAATCGTCTCAGCATCAACCTGTTGACGGTCTTCCATTGAACCGTTTGTCCAATCGTTTCTCATCATAGCGAGGTTAGCTTCCAGCTCCGTCTGTTTGTCGCGATAACTGGCAGCCAACTCGAAGTTCTGGTTTTGCACGGCCAACTTTTTCTTCTCCAGTACGCGAGCCAGTTCCTTCTCCTTTTCCTGGATGATGGGCGGAATCTGGGCGTGTGAAAGATGTATGCGCGAACCAGCCTCATCCATTGCATCGATGGCTTTGTCAGGGAAGGCTCTGTCAGTGACATATCGTTCTGTCAATTTGACACACGCCTCCAGTGCCTCGTCAGTATAGTCAACGTGGTGGTGATGTTCGTAGCGGTCCTTAATATTGCGCAGAATCTGCAGCGTTTCATCACGTGTGGTAGGCTCAACGACTACCTTCTGGAAGCGGCGCTCCAATGCCCCGTCTTTCTCGATAGAGTTGCGATATTCGTCGAGTGTGGTAGCTCCGATACACTGTATGGTGCCTCGTGCCAATGCAGGTTTCATGATGTTGGCAGCGTCCATCGTTCCAGGCGAAGAACCGGCTCCGATGAGTGTATGTATCTCATCGATGAACACAATGATATTGGGATCGTTTTCAATTTCTTTGAGCAGGGCGCGTATACGCTCCTCGAACTGTCCGCGATACTTCGTGCCTGCCACAATGGCAGTCATATCGAGGCTGACCAGTCGTTTGTTGAAGAACATCGGCGACGTCTTGTGCTGTGCGATGAGTTGTGCCAATCCTTCTACGATGGCACTCTTGCCCACGCCAGGTTCGCCTATCAGGATAGGGTTGTTCTTCTTCCGACGGCCCAGTATCTCAATAACGCGCTGCATCTCACGCTCACGCCCCACCACAGGATCCAGCTTACCTTCTGCGGCAGCTACGGTGAGGTCGGTCGAGAAATTGTCGAGCACGGGGGTGTCAGATTCTTTCTTCTGTGCCGTCTGGGTGCTGCTGCCATTGGTAGAGTTGCGTCCGCTGAGAGCGCCTGCGGTCTCGAAATCCTCGTCGTCTTCGTCCTCAGGCAGTCCTATGTCGTTCTTAATGCTGTTTTGCGATTGTTGTGAGCGCATCAGGCTCAGTACGTCTTCGTAGTTCATGTTGTGAAATTCCAATATTTGTTTTGCGCCGTTGGCCGTCTGGTCGTGCAGGATAGCCAGCAGCAGGTGTTGTTCGTCTACTTTCGTGAGGTGTTGTATACGGGCTTCCAGCACCGCCAGCTTCAGGATGTTTGACGCCCGCTCGTTGAGCACCAGATCCTGTGTGTGGATGGGCATTCCCAGTTCGTCGCGCCTCACCTTTGTCTCCAGTTCAGTCTTTACCGACTGCAGGTTCAGGCGGAGGCGGTGGAACACGTCGATGACGGGTCCTTCCTTCATGCGCATCATGCCCAGCAGCAGGTGTTCAGGACCTACTGACGAACTGGCCAGGCGCGCTGCTTCTTCGCGGCTGTAGGCGAGTATTTCTGATACTTTATGTGAAAACTGACTTGTCATTCTGTCTATCTCGTTCTGCCCGTCGGAGGGCGTTTTTTCCTTTTCTTGTTCTTATTTAACGATAATCATGCAATTTAAATTGTGCAAAAGTCGTGCCAAAAATTTATCTCAGTGGTTTACTGACAGTATTTCAGTGGTTTGCTGACAGTATCTCAGTGGTTCGAATGATTCATAAGCCGAACACGAATCACATGAATATCACGAATAATAAGGATTCGCTTTTTATGCCCCCCTTCTAGGGTGCCTCTATCCCCTCAATATCAGTCCCCCTATAAGGGGGACATTGATATGAGGGGTGAGGCGCCAAGAACCCCCCAATTTTGAAGTGACAAGTGAAGAGTGAAAAATGAAGAATTTGCTACCGGCAGACCTCAAAGGCGAGCACTGCCTGTTCGGACTTCATTTATTAACGAACACGAATTGCACTAATCAAACGAATAATGGGAAACATAGTGTTTACAGGACAGAAACATGGTGTTTACAGGACAGGAACATGGTGTTTACGGGGTGAAAACATGGTGTTTACGGGGTGAAAACATGGTGTTTACGTGAAACAGTATCCTCTGCGTATGGTCTAACCAGTTTTTTATTGTTTTTTTCCTTTATCAAATTAATTTCAGAAAGTTGAATTAAAATAAAATCAACAAACATTTGGCAGTGTCGATATTATTGTTTACCTTTGCATAAAAATAACTAATCATGCATACAAGAGAGGAACAAATGAAGGCTTTCGGTCGACTGCTGGACGTGCTGCAGCAGTTGCGCGAGAAATGCCCCTGGGACAGGAAGCAAACCAACGAGAGCCTGCGTCCGAATACGATTGAAGAGACCTATGAGCTGTGTGACGCCCTGAGCCGTGGTGACGACCACGACACGATGAAGGAGTTGGGCGACGTGATTATGCACACCTGCTTCTACGCACTGATAGGTCAGGAGAAGGGAGCCTTCGACATGTACGACGTGCTGCGACAGGAGGCCGACAAGCTCATCTTCCGCCATCCGCACGTCTATCATCCCAGTCAGGTGGGAGCCGAGGAACCCAAGCCGCTGCCGTTTGGAGAGGAGCCTAAAGAGGCAGGAACCCCCAAAGTATCCGGAACTGTCGATACTCCCGATACCACTCAATTCTCGCAAGCAAAGACTGCCGACCAGGTGCTGCAGAACTGGGAGCAGATCAAGCTGAAGGAGAAAGACGGCAACAAGCGAGTGCTGTCTGGAGTGCCTGCCGCACTGCCCAGCGTTATCAAAGCCTACCGCATCCAGGACAAGGCGCGCAACGTGGGCTTCGACTGGGAGAAGAAAGAAGACGTATGGAAGAAAGTGCGTGAGGAACTGGGCGAGCTGGAAGCCGAACTATCGAAAACGCTGCCCGATCACCCCACTGACGAACAGAAACAGGCACTGCGCCACCAGCAGGAAGGAGAACTGGGCGATTTTCTCTTCTCCGTCATCAATGCCGCCCGGCTGTACAAGCTGAACCCTGACAATGCGCTGGAACAGACGAATGCGAAATTCATACGCCGTTTCACCTATATCGAAGAGCACAGCATCCGCATGGGGCGCCCGCTGACGGAGATGACGCTGGCAGAAATGGACAACCTCTGGAATGAAGCCAAGCGCATGGAGACGCCCGACAAAGTATGAATCATCAAAAACTGAATAACCTGAAAAATTAAAATGAAGAAACATCTCTTATTGCTACTGACAGCAGCCCTGCTGCTCACTATCGCCTCTTGCGGAGGAAAGCAACAATCGTCTACGCAACAGACAGAAGGCTCGGAATGGGTCGATGCCGCTGACAACATAAACCGTGACTCCACCATCTACGGCAACTGCACCGAAGGGTCGGCGATGCACACCCTGCAGATCGTACAGGACAATGGCGACACGCTGTCGTTCAATCTGATGGTAGCACAAGAAGAAGACCGCGTCTATGGCGGCTTCAGGGTAGGCGACAGAATGGCAGTACTGGCCAGCCGCGACCACACCTATGCCACGATGGTGCTGAACCTGAGTACCCTGATGGGCGACTGGGTGACACCAAATCCCCTCGACGGCTCGTCGGTGATGGGATTCAGCCTTCGCGAAGGCGGTGTTATGGAGAGCATCAACCAGAGCTCAGTCATCTACAAGACTTGGCGACTGATCAACGGACAGCTGGAGATTGTGAGCATCCGTGAGGGTGGGGGCGACTTTGAAGAGGTGGAGACATTCCGCTTCAAACAGCTCACGACCAACGAACTGACCATCATCAATGGCGACGAGCTCTTCGAATACACACGTCCCGGACAGGAAGACGACCTCAACGGTATAGAAATCGATGAGAGTGAAGACAATATTGACGACATGCTGATCTGATGGAACCCTTCAAACTTCACATCCTCGGCTGTGGAAGCGCCCTGCCCACGCTTCGCCATTTCCCAACGACACAAGTGGTGGAATGCAGGGGCAAACTGTATATGGTGGATTGCGGCGAGGGGGCACAACTGCAGATGAGACGCGCAGGACTCTCTTACAACAAGGTGGGCCACATCTTCATCTCTCACTTGCACGGCGACCACTGTTTCGGACTCATTGGTATGCTCAGTACCTTCGGCCTGCTGGGACGCACAGCCACAATGCATGTCTATGGCGAACCGGCACTTGGGAACGTGCTCGATTTCCAGATAGCAACCTTCTGCCGAGACCTGGGATATGAAGTGGAGTTCCATCCCGTCGACACCACCGTCAGAAAGGTGATCTACGACGACCGGTCGCTCAGCGTGGAGACCATTCCCCTGAGCCACCGACTGCCTTGCTGCGGATTTCTGTTCCGCGAAAAGCCCACATTGCCGCATATCCGTCGCGACATGATTGACTGCTACGGCATCCCCGTATCACAAATCCCGAACATCAAGAACGGACAAGACTATATGCTGCCTGACGGAACCTGCGTGCCCAACGAACGACTCGTGGAACCTGCCGATCCCGTACGCTCCTACGCCTACGTCAGCGATACGAAATACATGCCCGAACTGGCCGATCAGCTACAGGGCGTCACCACCCTCTACCACGAGGCTACCTACGGTGATGACAATCCCGCTATGGCTGAGAAATACCACCATTCCACAGCACGACAGGCAGCTCAGGTGGCACGTGATGCCCACGTGGGACAGCTGCTGCTGGGACACTACAGCTCGCGCTACGACAAAGAGCATGTACTGCTCCATCAGGCGCAGGAGGTGTTTCAGAACACAAAGCTAACCAACGAGTTTGACGTGATAGATATATAATGAAGAAGTCAGTCATCATCCTGTTATACCTGCTGCTGATGCCCTTCACAGTATCGGCAGCACAGTCGCTGGGATTCTCGAAAGAGCATCCGCTGCTGTTTGGTATCGATATGGATTACCCGCCGTTGGAGTATATCGACAGTAGAGGCAATCCGCGAGGACTCGACGTGAATTTCACCATCGAGCTGCTGAACAGGATGAACATTCCCTTCACCTTCCAACCCAACTCGTGGAGCAATATCTCTGACGACGTAATCAATCAACGGGTCGACCTGGCTATGATGGTATTCTCGCCTTACCGACAGCACATCCTGAACTATTCAAGAGCCGTGTTCCGACTCTATTATCAGGCCGTCTACCGTCAGGAAGCCGACAGCTATTTCGACATGCGCAACCTGAAGAACAAGGAAGTGGCGTATATGGCTTCACGACCCGTCACTGACACGCTCGTCAAGGCAGGAGCCCATCCTGTGGAAGTGCGCGACCTGACACAGGCCATGAAAGAATTGTCGGCAGGGAAATACGATGCCGTCATCTGCTTCCGCTATCAGGCAAAGTATATCATTGAGACCCATTCCTTAGACAATCTCACTACTGAAGACCTGACCCTCACACCCAGGGAATACTGCTACGTGAGCAAGAACAAGGAACTCATTGACTCCATCAACAAGATGATCATCCAGATGAAGGCCGAAGGACGACTGAATGCCATTTATGGCGAAGACGTCATCTCAGAGTTCGGACGCATTGAGATTCCCGTCTGGGTGTGGTTCCTCTTGTTGGCAGTAAGTCTCGTAGCCGTCACCATCGTGCTCATCCTGCAGCTCAGTCACTCCAGGCGTCTGCGTCGTGAGGCAGAAAGAGCAGTGCGAAGCGAACGATTGAAGACTGTCATCCTGGGTAATGTGAGCCACGCGCTCCACACGCCGCTGAATGCCATCATCGGCTTCTCGGAAGTGCTCAAGAACAACGACGAGAATATGCTACAAGAGGAGCGCAACGAGCTCTATAACCGCATTTATGACAACGGCAGCCAGTTGAACTACTTCTTCGACGAACTGCTGCAGCTGTCGAACATTGAGACGAGCAATCGCGATGAAGAGACGCCCTGTTGTCAGTTGGCTGACGTAATGGCAGAGTGCCGACAGGAGGTGGAACACATGAAGGCAGAAGGCGTAACACTGAATATTCAGACAACTCCCCTGATGCTGCGTATGGCACCAGAGATGCTGAAACTCCTGGCCGTACATCTGCTGAAGAATGCACTGAAATTCACCAAGGAAGGCTCTGTAGAATTGAGATACACCCACTTTGGCAGCGACCTGCGACTGGAGGTTAGAGACACAGGGCCAGGACTACCGGAACACCTGCGAGAGAATATCTTCAAACTCATGGAGAATCCGCAGACCTTCACGAATAAAATATCCAACGGATTAGGCCTGAGCATCTGTCGCTCTATCGTGGAGAAATACTATGGAACCATCGACGTGATTTCAGAACCAGGCAAGGGCTGCACCTTCTGGATACTCATCCCACAGGTGGTTGTGTCCTCATCATAAGAAGAACAAAGTCCTGAACTTCTAAACTTATAAACTTCCGGACTTTTAAACTTATAAACTTCCGAACTTATAAACTTATAAACTTCCGAACTTTTAAACTTCCGAACTCCAAATAATAAAACAAAAATGACACTAATCATTGTACTCCTGCTCGCATTCGGATATCTGCTCATTGCCACTGGTCACCTGACAGGTGTGAACAAGTCGGCAATCGCAATGTTTATCGGTACCGTCGGATGGGTGGTTTACGTCTGTTGGGGAACCGACTTCGTCTTGCAGTTGCATGCTGACGACTATGCCGAGTTTCTGAGCGGACAGGAAACGACCTCTTCGCTGGTCAAGGACTTCATCTACGACAATATCTTCCTGAAATACGTAGGCAAGGCAGCAGCTATCGTGATGTTCCTGGTGGCTACGATGAGCATTGTGGAAATCCTCAACAACAATGGTTGTTTCGACTTCATCAGCGAATGGATACGCACACGCAATAGTACGCGACTGCTGTGGATCATCACCTTCACCACGTTCATCATCTCTGCCAATCTTGACAACCTGACTACAGCGGCAATGATGCTGGTCATCATGCGAAGTGTGGTGAAGAGTCGTACACAGCGCATGCTGATAGGCTCAGCTATTGTTCTGGCAGCCAACGCAGGCGGATGCTTTACCGTCATCGGCGACCCCATAGGTCTGATACTTTGGGGCGACGGAGCCATCATCGCTACCCATTTCTCGGCTTACCTGGCAGTACCCGCATTGCTGGCTTGGATTGTACCTACGATACTCATCAATCGCGAACTGCCCAGCAGAATTGAGACAGAATGGGCACCAGCTCCCTATCGCGGTAACGACACAAGGCTGAACCGCTGGCAACGGGCAGTGATGCTCATCCTGGGCATTGGCGGGCTCTGGTTCATACCTACATTTAGGGATATCACCCACTTGTCGCCCTTCCTCGGCGCCCTCTGTGTGCTCTCCGTGCTTTGGGTGGTCAACGAGGCGTTCAATCGTAAACTGATGGAAGCAGACCAGATGGCACAGCGCCGCATCCCACGAGCACTGCAGTATGGCGCTATCCAGCAGCTTCTCTTCGTGATGGGTATCATGCTGGCAATGGGCGTGATGACGGAAACAGGCGTGCTGGGCGATATTGCATCAGGCATCTTCACCATCTTCGACGGAAATATATGGGTCATTGCCTTCATGTCCGGCTTGCTGTCATCAATCGTTGACACCTTTACCGTTGCCATCACGAACATATCGTTCTTCCCTGTCAGCGAAGGACTCTTCGGCACGAACGGCATCTACTGGCTGCTCATCGCTTTCTGTACCGCCATCGGAGGCTGTCTGCTGCTGTTTGGTTCTACCAGTGGTATCGCCCTGATGAAGACGGAGCAGATAGGGTTGACGTGGTATCTGCGCCATGTTACGCCCAAGATATTCGCAGGCTTCTTGGTAGGTCTCATCGTGCTATACATTGAATATTCCTTCCTTTGGAATCCTAATTTGTAGGTATTTTTGATGCGTAGGCGTGTGCAAATGGACTCTTTTTCATCAAAAATGTGTATATTTGCGCCCTAATTGTTGAAGAAGAACGTATGAAACTCTCTGAATTAAAGACTGGCCAGCGTGGTGTCATTGTCAAGGTGCTGGGACACGGAGGCTTCCGAAAGCGAATCATTGAGATGGGATTCGTCAGGGGAAAAGAGATAGAAGTGCTCCTGAATGCTCCCTTGCAAGACCCCGTCAAATATAAGATTATGGGCTACGAGGTGTCACTCCGACATCAGGAGGCCGAAATGATTGAGGTAGTGTATCAGCATGCCGCTGTCGATGAAGAACTGTCCAAGAAGCACGAGGATGACTTCATGCAACACATCGCTCTCAGAGAGCGCCGCACCATCAATGTGGCACTCATCGGCAACCCGAACTGCGGAAAGACGTCGCTATTCAATTATGCCAGCGGTGCCCACGGACGGGTAGGCAACTACTCAGGCGTCACCGTCAATGCCTCAGAAGCCCGTGCATCCATGTTCGGCTATGAGTTCAACCTCATCGACCTGCCTGGTACTTATTCTCTCTCGTGCTATTCGCCAGAAGAACTCTACGTGCGACAGTATCTGACAGAGAACGTGCCTGACGTGATTATCAACGTTATTGATGCCAGCAATCTGGAACGCAACCTCTATCTGACTACACAGTTGGTGGATATGGACGTCAGAATGGTGGGTGCGCTGAATATGTATGACGAGTTTGAACGTCGAGGCGACTCTGTTGACATCAAACGGTTGAGCAATCTCTTTGGTATGCCTATCATTCCCACATCGTTCAAGAATGGCACAGGCATCAAGGAACTGTTCAAGGCAGTCATCCAGATTTACGACGGACAGAATTCACACGCCCGACACCTGCACATCAACTACGGCCACGAGATTGAGAACGGCATTACGGCTATCCAGAAATATATTAAAAGAGGTAAGAGCCAACAGCAGAAGAACCATGAGCCACAGGAGGTTATCAACCTGCCACTATCGCTCAGTAGCCGTTATGTAGCCATCAAACTGCTGGAAGGCGATAAAGAGGTAGAGAAGTTCGTGGAAGGCCTGGAAACAGACGGGACGAATGATCCGGAACAATCGGCAGAAATCTTCCAACGAATGATTGAAGCCCGCAACCGTGCTATTGCCAGAGTACTGGAAGAGACAGGCGATGATGCTGAGACAACCATCATGGACGCCAAATACGGCTTCATCAACGGAGCGCTGACAGAGGCGGAATATCGCACAGGAACGAAAGAAGACACCTATCGCACAACCCACCTGATCGACAGAGTGTTGTCAAACAAGTTCCTGGGGCTCCCCATATTCTTCTTCATCCTGTTCGTGATGTTCGAGACAACCTTCTCCCTGGGACAATATCCTATGGATTGGATTGAAGAAGCCGTTGCGTGGTTGGGCGATTGGGTAGGGCGCTCTATGCCTGACGGCCCAATACGCTCGCTGGTGGTCGACGGTGCTATAGCAGGTGTGGGTTCCGTCATCGTGTTCCTGCCACAAATCCTGATTCTCTATTTCTTCATCTCACTGATGGAAGACTCCGGCTATATGGCAAGAGCTGCTTTCATCATGGATAAGCTGATGCATAAAATGGGACTTCACGGCAAGTCGTTCATACCGCTCATCATGGGTTTTGGATGCAACGTGCCTGCAGTAATGGCCACGCGAACCATTGAGAGCCGACAGTCAAGACTCATCACGATGCTGATACTGCCGTTCATGTCGTGTTCCGCGCGCCTACCTATTTATATTATGATAACGGGAACGTTCTTCGCTGTGCAATACCGCTCGTGGGTGATGCTCTCGCTCTATATGGTAGGCATTGCAATGTCGGTAGTGATGAGTAAGCTCTTCTCAGCCTTCGTCGTGAAAGGACAAGACACACCATTCGTGATGGAACTGCCCCCTTATCGTTGGCCTACTTCGAAAGCCATCGCCCGTCATACCTGGGAGAAAGGCAAGGAGTATCTGAAGAAGATGGGTGGCGTTATCCTCGTGGCATCCATCATCGTATGGGCGCTGGGATATTTCCCCCATAACGACGAACTCACAGAACAGCAACAGCAGGAGCAGTCATACATTGGCAAGATGGGAAAGGCTGTCGAACCAATCTTCACCCCACAGGGCTTCAACTGGAAACTCGACGTCAGTCTTCTGGCAGGTGTGGGAGCAAAGGAAATCGTGGCTTCAACCATCGGTGTGCTCTACGGACAGGACGTGAATCTGCAGGAAGCAATGGAGAAAGACGGTATCACACCTCTGGCTGCCTACAGCTATCTGCTGTTCGTGCTGCTCTATTTCCCCTGTATCGCTACGATTGTGGCTATCAAGCATGAGACGTCCTCCTGGCGATGGGCCTCGTTTGCTGCTGGCTACACAACACTTGTAGCGTGGATAATCTCCGCCTTAGTGTACCAAATCGGTAGTTTGTTGTTGTAAATGATAAAAAAATAGTGCATTTGTTTGGCAAATCCGAATAATTGCACTATTTTTGCATGGTCAAAACCAAAAGCAACCTATCAATAACTATTGAAATGGATGAAAAATTAGAATCAAAGATTAACCGATCCGACTATAAAATTCTGATTGTCGATGATGTAGTCAGCAACGTATTGCTGCTGAAAATCCTGTTGACAAACGAGAAATTCCAAGTCTGTACGGCTAATTGCGGAAATATGTGCATTGAGCAGGCAAAGACCGAAAAGCCCGACTTGATCCTGCTTGATGTCATGATGCCAGATATCAGCGGATTCGATACAGCCGTCATACTGAAGAAAGACCCTGCGACGGCAGATATCCCCATCATCTTCCTCACGGCACTCAACAACCCCAGCGACCTGGTTCACGGATTCCAGGTGGGCGCCAACGACTTCCTCACAAAGCCGTTTAATAAGGAAGAACTGGTGGTGCGTGTGATGCACCAGATAGCACTCGTAGCAGCTAAGCGCCTCATTCAGAAACAGAATGAAGAGCTGAGAGCAACTATATCGAATCGTGACAAGATGTACTCCGTGATTGCTCACGACCTGCGCTCACCAATGGCCTCTATCAGAATGGTGCTCAACCTGGTTGTTTCTGCCGTATCGCCTGAGACGATAGGACCAGAGCTGTTCGAATTGCTCGACAAAGCCAACAAAGAATCGGAGGATTGTCATGATCTGCTTGACAACCTGCTGAAATGGACAAAGAGTCAGACAGGACGACTCAACGTGGTGATGCAAGACCTGGACCTCAACGATATCATTCCTGGTGTGGTAGACATCTTTGAGATGATTGCAATGACCAAGAAAATCAAGTTGCAGTACGCAGGTACACCACAGCCCTTGGTAGTCAGAGCCGATAACGATATGCTCAAGACCATTGTGCGCAACTTCATGTCGAATGCCGTGAAGTTCAGCTCTGAAGGTTCCACCATAGACATCACTATGTCACAGGATGGCGATTTTGCCAAGGTGAGCATCAGTGATCATGGTGTGGGTATCGCTCCTGACCGACTAGACAGCATCTTCAATAAAGGTGAGACCACCTATGGTACTGGAGGCGAAGAAGGATCGGGCCTCGGACTTCAGCTCTGTGCCGACTTCTCGCGCAAGATTGGTGGCGATGTAATGGTTGAGTCAACACTTGGCGAAGGATCAACCTTCAGCGTATTGCTCCCCTTGAAAAAAGACTGACATAATCCTATCGAGACGAAAAGGCTGAAAAGCCGCTCGAAGAGAAAGGCGTACAACAAGCAAACAATAAGAATGGAGAATGAAGAGTTAATAATTCTAAAGTCAGAATAATTCTTAATTCTTCATTCTTCTTTTTTTGATTTTTATTCGTACCTTTGCAATCGAATTACGATTCAATCCTTATCTGACGTTTCTAAATCTCTGAAACGTTTTTAAGTAAACTCAGCGAAAGGGAGTTTCACTTATCAGAAAAGAACCCTAGAAAACAATTTCAACTTTACAATTAAAGTTAAACTATTTATGTATACCAAAGAAGAATTAGAACAGATGGAACCTGCCCAGCTGCTCAGCATCGCAGCAGATCTCGGTGTTCAGGTTTCTCAGGATGACGAACTGGAAAAAGTCGTTTACGCCATTTTGGATCAGGCAGCTATCGACAGCGCTGCTGGTGCACAAGCCACAAAACGTAAACGCACACGCATAGCCAAGAAAGATGACAAAGTATATACCGTGACTGGAAAGGATGGTGCGAACTATGATAAGAAGTCGTCAAGACGAAAGGTCGCTGAAGCGCCCTCGCTGTTCAGTGATGAACCAATCCCTGCCGTAGAACCCCAGCAGGAAGAGTCTGTGGCTGAAGAGTCGGCTCCCGCTGCACCCAAGCGTCGCGGAAGGAAGTCGAAGGCAGAACTGGCCGCTATCGCTGCTGCTGAAGCTGAACAACAGCAGGCAGAACTGCAGCAGGAAGAGCAGTCATTCGCAGAAGACGTTCAACCCGATTT
Source organism: Prevotella sp. (assembly GCA_017460515.1). Classification (GTDB taxonomy): domain Bacteria; phylum Bacteroidota; class Bacteroidia; order Bacteroidales; family Bacteroidaceae; genus Prevotella. The sequence continues at coordinate 12,475 of JAFUAY010000026.1, read as the reverse complement.
CGTTCCAGAGGAAGCTATCCAGCAGTCAGAAGAGTCCATGAACGAACCTGAGCCAGAGATGCTGGAACGTCTGCAGGAGAAGATGAGTCAGAGCCTGATAGCTCCCGACCCAGACGCATTCTTCGAGGCAAACCCTGATGGTGTGTGGGAGGGAGATCCTGACGATGGTACCGACTTCATCCCTGTTATCGACCTGCCTATTGAGGATCAGGCAGCTATACCCACACTCGATATCTTCGACCGTCCTGTCGTACAGCATACAGAGCCCGTCTATCAGCCAGTATCCGTTCAGGTGCAGGCAGCACAAAACAATTACACTTACGACTTTTCCGACTTTATTCCTGGCAACGGTGTGTTGGAGATCATGCAGGACGGCTATGGATTCCTGCGTTCCAGTGATTACAACTATCTCTCGTCGCCAGACGATATCTATCTGGCTCCACAGCAGATTAAGAAATATGGACTTAAGACAGGCGATGTAGTAGAATGCACCGTTCGTCCGCCGCATGATGGTGAGAAGTATTTCGCAATGTCGTCGGTGAAGTCTATCAATGGCCGTAATCCCGACGATGTGCGTGACCGTGTGTCGTTCGAACACCTGACGCCTCTCTTCCCAGAGGAGAAATTCATGCTCTGCGGCGATCCTGCCACCACCAATCCCTCAACACGTATTGTCGACCTGTTCTCACCCATCGGTAAGGGTCAGCGCGCACTGATCGTTGCACAACCCAAGACGGGTAAGACCATCCTAATGAAGGATATTGCCAATGCGATTGCAGCCAACCATCCGGAGGCATATATCATGATGCTGCTCATCGACGAGCGTCCTGAAGAGGTGACCGATATGAGCAGAACAGTCAATGCGGAGGTGATTGCCTCTACGTTCGACGAACCTGCCGACCGTCATGTGAAGATTGCCGGTATCGTGCTTGAGAAGGCAAAGCGCATGGTGGAATGTGGTCACGATGTAGTGATCTTCCTCGACTCTATCACACGCCTTGCGCGCGCTTATAATACGGTGGCTCCTGCTTCAGGTAAGGTGCTCACGGGTGGTGTCGACGCCAACGCGCTCCAGAAGCCGAAGCGCTTCTTCGGTGCTGCCCGTAAGATTGAAGGAGGCGGTTCGCTGACGATTATCGCTACCGCACTCGTAGATACCGGTTCAAAGATGGATGAAGTGATCTTCGAGGAGTTCAAGGGTACGGGTAACTCTGAAATCCAGCTCTCGCGCTCACTGTCCAACAAGCGTGTGTTCCCTGCTATCGACCTGGTACAGTCAAGTACGCGTCGTGATGATCTGTTGCAGGATCAGACAACGCTCAACCGCATGTGGATCATCCGTAAGTTTATTGCTGAGATGAATCCTATTGAGGCAATGAATACCGTTCGTGACCGACTCGTTCAGTCGCGCAACAACGAAGAATTCCTGATGTCAATGAATGGCTGATATTCTAGAACTACTGAATGAAAGACAACGCGAGGCCGTCACCTATTGTGATGGAGCCTCGCTTGTTATTGCTGGAGCAGGCTCTGGCAAGACACGCGTGCTCACCTATAAGATAGCTTATCTGCTGCAGGAGAAAGGGCTGAAACCCTGGAACATCCTGGCGCTGACGTTCACCAACAAGGCTGCTCGCGAGATGAAAGATCGTATCGGTCGGCTGGTGGGACAGGAGACGGCACGCTATCTGCAGATGGGCACTTTCCACTCCGTCTTCTCACGCATCCTGCGTTCAGAGGCAGAGAAAATAGGCTTCACTTCCAATTTCACCATCTATGACCAGACGGATGCCCGTTCGCTGGTGAAGAGTATCTGCAAGGAAATGCAGCTCGATGAGAAAGAGTATAAGCCCAGCACTGTGGCCGACCAGATATCGATGGCGAAGAACCACCTGATACTCCCACAGCAATTCACGTCCTGTTCGCTCTTCAACGTGAAGCGTCCGAAGGTTGTCGAGGTATACTCACGCTATATGGAACGCTGTCATCAGGCGAATGCGATGGACTTCGACGACTTGCTGGTGAAGACCTATCAGCTCTTCGAACAGCATGAGGACGTGAGAAGAAAATACGTTGAGAAGTTCCAGTACGTGCTCGTCGACGAGTATCAGGACACCAACCACACGCAGCAGAAGATTGTGTATCAGCTGACACGTGAGCGCCAGCGCATCTGTGTCGTAGGCGATGATGCACAGAGCATCTACAGCTTCAGAGGCGCCAATATCGACAATATCCTGAACTTCAGAGATGCCTACGATGATGCGAAGCTATTCAAACTTGAGCAGAACTACCGTTCTACGCAGCTCATCGTCCAGGCAGCCAATAGCCTGATTCGCAAGAACGAGCGCCAGATTCCCAAAGACGTCTACAGCAAGAACGAACACGGTGAGAAACTGACGCTGAAGCCCGCTTATAGCGATAAGGAGGAGGCTATCATCGTTTGCAATGACATTGTACGCATCAAGCGCCAGGACCACTGCGAGTATAGTGATTTCGCCATCCTGTATCGCACCAATTCGCAAAGCCGCTCGTTTGAGGAACAGATGCGAAAGATGAATATCCCGTATCGCATCTACGGCGGAATGTCGTTCTACCAGCGTAAGGAGATTAAGGATGTCATTGCCTACTTCCGACTGGTGACGAACCATAACGACGAGGAGGCACTGAAACGAATCATCAATTATCCCACTCGTGGCATTGGCGATACCACCGTTCAGAAGATTGTGGCGAAAGCTACTGAACACGGAGCCTCACTATGGGAGGTGATGTCGAACCCTGCGAGATATCAGCTCGACGTGGCCAAAGCTACCGCCAACAAGATTGAGGCTTTCCGTCAGTTGGTGATAGGATGGGGGAGTCGCTCCGTCACGGAGGATGCCTATCAGTTAGGTCACGCCATCATCATGGAGAGCGGTGTTTCGAAGGACATCTATTCCAGCCGTAATCCCGAAGATATAGCCCGTCAGGAGAACCTGGAGGAATTCCTGGGCGGTATGCAGGATTTCGTTGAGAGCCGACGCGAGGAGGATATGGGCAATCATGTGCTATTGAGCGACTTCCTGCAAGAGGTAGCCCTGCTGACCGATTTAGACAGCGAGGGTGACGAGAATCAGCCAAAGGTGTCGCTGATGACCATTCACAGCGCCAAGGGATTGGAGTTTCCGACCGTCTTTGTCGTGGGATTGGAAGAGAACATCTTCCCCTCACCGATGTGTACTGAGTCGATGCGCGAATTGGAGGAAGAGCGACGGCTGCTTTATGTGGCCATCACGCGAGCCGAGAAACACTGCATCCTGACCTGTGCACAGAATCGCTTCCGTTACGGACGAATGGAGTACGACACGCCCTCACGCTTCATCCGCGATATCGACCCATCGCTGCTTTATATTGCAGGCGAGAAGAAGTCTGACGATGCCGACTATGGAACTAAACGATTGCCTTGGACGCAGAATCCCCGACCGGTGGCAACGCAATTCCGTGCCGACCCGATGCCGCGTGCGGTTGCTCCCCGTCGTCAGGAACAGCCAGTAGAAGCGCTCAGCCCCAGCTTCAAACGACTGCTCAATCAGTCGGCTGGCGGACAATATCGTCCTGCCGCAACTGCTCCGCGTGCTTCACAGCAAAACGGAAGTGCAGCGCCTTCAAGCAGTGCTCTTCATGAAGGAGCGACCACGGGACATCAGCTTCGTGAGGGAATGACCATTGAGCACCAGCGCTTTGGCATTGGTACGGTGCTGAAGGTTGAGGGTTCGGGTGAAAATGAAAAAGCAACTGTCAACTTCCGTAATGTTGGAACCAAACAATTGCTTTTGAAATTTGCAAAATACAAGATAATCTGATTGCTTTGCAAATACAGGATAATCTAATTGCTTTGCGAAATATAAGATAATCTGATTGTTGCCACTTGCAGCAACCAGATTATTTGATGTTCTGCATGAACGAAAGGCGTGAGGCCTGTTCCATAATAATTGATGCCATCAGTTCGTTGTTGGGCGATTCGCCGTTGATGGCTTGGAAGATATCAGTGACCCCTTTCTTTCCGTTGCCTTGCTTCAATGTGTAGACGATGCAGAGATTCTGTATGCCGATGCTGCTGGCGAGGATGTCGATATCGGTGCTGCCTATCTGGAACAGTGCCAGCTGGTAGGCATCTTCCTCGTTCTCCTTGATGAGCTTGTCAACATCGGCAAGCGTCTGCAATCCGAATGCTTTGAGAACACCGAGATAGGGCATCAGCGAGGTCTCATGAAGTTCGGCAGCCGTGATGCCTGCAATCCTGCGATTCAACTCTCCAAACGGATCCTGATTAAGGTAGGTATGGAAGGTATCACCGTCAAGCATCGCTTCTGCCAGCTGACCGTTTTCTACCAGGAATGTAGCCCTGCGACGATAATCGGCAATAGCATTGCGGATGCGGCTGAACTCATTATCGGCCAGTTCCAGCAAACCTGCCAGTCGGCTGAGATTGCGGTGGTGCTCATCGGGCGTCTCCACATCCGTCTTATAGCCGATGTCGTGCTGAATGGCCGACCATACGTGCTGGAGTGCTGTACGCATCTGCAACTCGAACGGAATCTCATTCAGCTCCGGCAGCGTCGAGTCGTAGTAGAACTCAGGTGGAATGCGACAGATGTAGTGGAGCGAGTTGTAGCCGAAGCTCTCACGCTGGTGGGTCTTTCGCTTGTCGACAGAGTTTTCCCAGTCAATGATGAACAGCTTCTCGGCTATCGACGCAATGCGGTCAACATCCTCGTTGTAGTACGTGATGATTCGGGCTCCAACGATATCGGTGATATCAGCCATCGACTGATATTTGTGACCTTTTCGCTGAAGTTTGCCGATTAATGACTTCTCGCCTTTTACGCGCGACTCATAGACATTGATTTCTATGCCGCACTCTTTGATCTCGTTCTTGATCTTCTCACTGATTACACGATTCAACTCTTCGTAGATGGGGAGCTTTTTCTGGTATTCAGCGAGCAGCATCTCACCGTGCAAGTCCAATTCGTTGTCCTGCATCTATGGTTGGCGTATTAAGAGTTTCTGATTTCAAACAGATTGAGGAAGCCTGTCATCATGAACACCTTCTTGATTTCGTCGTTGATGTTCTCGATGATTACTTTTCCACCCTTTGCCGAAGCCTCTTTTCTCAGTGAGAGGAACAGGCGAAGACCGCTTGAGCTGATGTATTCCAGGTTCTTGCAGTCAAGGGTGATAACCTTATCGGCATTCTCAAGCAGCGGACCAATCTCCTGCTGAGCCTTGATAGCTGATGGGGTGTCCAGACGTCCTTCGATAGTGGCAACCATGCCTCCGTTAATTTCTTTAATGTCAATCATAATTAATGAGATATTTATTTGTTGATAGTTCAAATATTTATAACACCCTGCAAAGGTACGTTTTTTTTTCAAATAAAAAGAAAAAAATAGGTCGAAATTGTTTGATAGATTATTTTTTCTTAACTTTGCACTCTCAAAATGGATTTATTATGAAAATATTTGCCGTTGGCATGAACTATCTCATGCATACCGAAGAGCTGGACGGAAAGGCTTACCGCCCGGCCGAACCCGTGATTTTCACGAAAGCCGATTCTGCATTGCTGAAAGACCGCAAGCCGTTCTTCATTCCTGACGATATGGGACGTATCGACTATGAAGGCGAGCTGGTGGTGCGTATCTGCCGTCTGGGTAAGGCTATCCCTGAGCGCTTTGCCCATCGCTACTATGACGCTGTGACGGTGGGGCTCGACTTTACGGCTCGCGATTTGCAGCAGAAAGCCCGTCGTGAAGGTCTTCCGTGGACCATTTGCAAGGGGTTCGACGGTAGTGCCATCATTGGCGACTGGATTCCCGTAGAGGGTGATGTGCAGTCGCTCCATTTCCGTTTAGACAAGAACGGCAAGACGGTGCAAGAGGGCTTTGCAGGCGATATGCTCTATTCCGTCGACTCGCTCATTGCCTATATCTCCCGCTTCTTCACACTGAAAACGGGCGACCTGTTATTCACAGGAACGCCCGTAGGTGTAGGTCCGGTTGCCGTTGAAGATTATCTGGAGGGATATATAGGTAAACAACGTGTGCTAGAATGCCGCTGCAAATAGCATAACCGGACCATAGTTGTAGCTGTCTTGAATTGTTATCTGATAAACAGCAGTTCTCTATATTTTGGCAGTGTCCATAGCCCGTCTTCGACAATCATCTCCAGATGGTCAACCTCCTTGCGGATGGCATCCATCTTCGGACAAACAGTGTCGTGATAGGCTATTGCGCGCTGATGGATATCGCTGATGCGGTTGGCTATGCGTCGGGCATCTGTCAGTTCCTCTACGAGTTGCTCTATGCGTTCTGTACGCTCGGCAATCTCTTCTATGAGTTTCATGTTGCGGGCAGAGAGTCGCAGTGCCTTGTCTTCTGCAAACACGCTCTTCATGCCCTGCACGTTCTTGATGAGCTGGCTCTGATAGTAGGTCGACACAGGGATGATGTGGTTCATGGCCAGGTCGCCTAATACGCGCGCCTCTATCTGAACGGTCTTCACATACATCTCCCATTTCACCTCGTTGCGGGCTTCCAGTTCCTTGCGGTTCATCACCTTTGTGCTTTCAAACATCTTCACCGACGACTCGTCAAGATAGTGTTCGAAGATGATGGGGCACGACTTTTCAACGTCAAGTCCGCGGCGGGCAGCTTCTTTCACCCATTCGTCGCTATAGCCGTTGCCGTCGAAACGCACAGGCTTGCAGGTCTTGATGTCTTCCTTCAGCGTGACAAGGATGGCAGTCATCTTGCTCTCGCCAGCGTTGATACGGGCATCCACGCGCTCCTTGAACGACTGCAGCGCTTCAGCCATTGCTGAGTTCAGCGCAATCATAGCCGAGGCACAGTTGACGCTGGAACCTGGAGCACGGAACTCGAAGCGGTTGCCGGTGAAGGCGAAGGGGCTCGTACGGTTACGGTCGGTATTGTCGACAATCAGGTCGGGAATCTGCGGGATGTCAATCTCCATGTTCTTCTTGCCCTTTACCTCCGACTTCTCGCCCCTTTCTATCTGGTCGAGCAGTTCCGACAGCTGAGTGCCCAGGAACGATGAGATGATAGATGGAGGAGCCTCGTTGCCACCAAGTCGGTGTGCGTTGGTAGCACTCATGATACTGGCTTTCAGCAATCCGTTGTGCTTATACACCGCCATCAGGGTTTCCACGATGAAAGTGATGAAGCGCAGGTTCTCTTCTGGCGTCGTGCCAGGTGCGTGGAGAAGGGTAGAGCGCTGCTCGCTCGACGAGGCGTGTTCGGCAGTCAGCGACCAGTTGTTGTGCTTACCGCTGCCGTTGATGCCGTCGAAGGGCTTCTCATGCAGCAATACGCGGAATCCGTGCTTGCGAGCCACCTTCTTCATCAGCGACATCAGCAGCATGTTATGGTCGACAGCCAGGTTGCACTCTTCGAAGATCGGAGCCAGCTCAAACTGGTTGGGAGCCACCTCGTTATGGCGTGTCTTGCAGGGGATGCTCAGCTCCAGCGCCTGAATCTCAAGGTCTTTCATGAAAGCCTGTACGCGATCGGGAATCGTTCCGAAGTAGTGGTCATCCATCTGCTGGTTCTTCGCACTCTCATGACCCATCAGCGTGCGACCCGTCATCACCAGGTCGGGGCGGGCAGAATAGAGTCCTTCGTCGACGAGGAAATACTCCTGTTCCCATCCCAGGTTCACCTGCACCTTCGTCACGTCGTCGTAGAAATACTGGCACACCTCCTTAGCAGCCTTTCCTACCGCATGAAGGGCGCGCAGCAGCGGAGCCTTATAGTCAAGCGCCTCGCCCGTGTACGCGATAAATATGGTAGGAATACAGAGCGTATCGTCAATGATGAACACAGGCGATGTGGGATCCCAGGCAGAATAGCCGCGAGCCTCGAATGTGTTACGGATGCCACCGTTGGGGAACGACGATGCGTCGGGCTCCTGCTGAACGAGCAGCTTGCCGCTGAACTTCTCCATCATGCCGCCCTTGCCGTCGTGCTCCACGAAAGCGTCGTGCTTCTCGGCAGTGCCCTCCGTCAACGGCTGGAACCAGTGGGTATAGTGCGTCACGCCCATCTCCGTAGCCCATTGCTTCATGCCGGCAGCCACTGCGTCGGCAATACCTCTGTCGAGTCGGGCACCGTTGTCAATCACGTCAATAAGCTTGTCGTACACATTCTTCGGCAGGTATTTATACATCTTTTCCCTGTTGAAAACATACTTGCCAAAGTATTCTGAAGGCCGCTCACTGGGAGCTTCCACTTCAAGTGCGCTCTTCTTGAACGCCTCTTCAACTACCTGAAATCTTAAATTGTTTGCCATCCTATAAGTTGATTTGCGGGTGCAAAATTACAAAATTATCTGCAAACACATTTCTTTTCGCCCAAAAATATTTCTCTCTGCCTAAACTTATTCACCCAGAATGATGACAAACAGCCCAAACTTCACCTAAGCGAAAGCCAAGAACGCAGGGAGCGAAAGCCAATTTCGCTCCCCGTGAAATTGGCTTCGCTACCCGCGGAACTTATTCAGTTATAACTTATTCACTTTGGACATTTACATTTCTGAAAAACTTGAAGGAGAAATTTTATTATCTGATTCTTCCTCTTCTACTTAGTATCCTATCCCTATTCCAATTTCAAAACCCTTAATGTCCAAAGTTATAAGTTATAACTTTATTACCTCCCATATTTCACCAATCCAAGTAACAAACAGTTAAAAAAACTTTCGAATCCATCACCCTTTAGGTGATTTTTCACTTTTGCACCCTTATTCTCGCTTTTATTCGTAACATTGGCTTCGCCGAACTTACTTAGCACTCGGAAATGAAAGAAAAATGAACTTTTCTTTTGCATTGCTCTCATTTTTTCGTAACTTTATATTTTTTTCTCGCCGTTGCCGTAAAATAATTTGTGTTGACTGAAAATAAAAGAATTTTCAAAATGTCCCTCACTTACTCACATAACCCCTCTCAAATGCCGATGTACAAAGGGTTTGAGGCACGTGAGGGACATTTTTGAATTCATTGTTTTTTGATGATTCACTCCGAGTGTTTCAGTCGTTCACTCCGAGTGTTTCAGTCGTTCACTCCGAGTGTTTCGGTCGATCACTCTGAGTGTTTCGGACGTTCACTCTGACTCTTTCAGACTAAAAACAATCATTGCTATATACCATATTTGTTAATTGCAATCAATAGAGTTAGGCATCGTAACCTTATTGATTACGATGCCTAAACATGGTGTTTTTGTTTGCGGATAATGTTCATGTCTTGACGGGGAACATCATAATGGTGTCCTTGCAGATCAAAAAAAGAGAAAACACCATTTTTCAGCAAAGAGAACTTAATTTTGTGGGATAAAGCTTTGTCAATTGAGAGAAAAAGAAGTATCTTTGCGGTTGGAAATATTTGTAATCATTCCGACCAATAATTAATAAAAATATTCGATGGAGAAACTGATGCAACCCCCATGTGCAGAAATGGCCTTCATGAACAATTCCGGACCTTGGATGTTCCTAAAGGTTGAATGTAGATGAGTTTTTAACAAAATCTACGATTTCCTCTAACCTCTGCTACGGTTTGGCGCACCCTTAGTGTAATTTTGCAGAAAAATTAAATCAATATGATTAATAATGAACGAGGACAAAGCCTTATAACCAAATACGTTTGGGTGATTGAGACCATCTATAAGGCAGGAAAGATTTCATTCAAAGAACTGAATAAACGTTGGCTTCGTGATACGGATATAAGTAGAGGTGTGGAAATTCCAAAACGCACCTTTGATAACTGGCGTTATGTCATTTGGGACATGTTCGGTATCAACATCGTCAACGAGAATCGTGGTGAGTACCGCTACTATATCTCCAATATCGAGGACATCAGCAAGAACGGCCTCCGTTCGTGGCTCTATAACACATTCTGCGTCAGTAACGCCTTGGCAAACAGTCAGAGCATCAAAGACCGCATCCTGCTGGAGTATGTGCCGTCAGGACAGCAGTACTTTCAAACCATCATCGATGCTATGAAGGAAAATCGAGTGCTTAACATGACCTACCATAGCTATTGGAAGGACGAGGAGAACAACTTCGACGTGCAGCCATACTGTGTAAAACTGTTTCGCCAACGATGGTATTTGGTGGCACGTAGCACAGATCCTTATTACTACGAGCTGGGGCCACGCATCTATGCACTTGACCGCATCAAAAATATTCATACAACGGAAGAGACCTTCGAGATGCCGAAGTATTGGACTGCTACGGAATATTTTGACGGTTGCTTTGGTATTATCGCAGAACAGTCTGTCAAAATTCAGCCAGTAAAATTGAAGGTCTCTGCTGGACAGGCAAATTACATACGCGACCTGAAGATGCACGAGTCGCAGCAGGAGATAGAACGCAACGAAGAATACAGCATCTTCACTTTCAATCTCCGTCCTGAGTTTGACTTCCAACAAGAAATTCTTTGGAATGGCGAGGATATGGAAGTGCTTGAACCCCTCTGGCTCCGCAAGGAGATAGCTGGAAAGATAAAGAGAATGTGGAACAAATATAATAAATAGCTATGGATAAAGTAGATTTCAGCTTTCGTGGAATACAGGACATGTGCCGTATCCACTATCGTGACATCATGGAACGCAAGGACATTAAGAGGTTATTGCTTAGCCGACGTGTACGATTCATTAACCCATGGGGTAAGTTTGACTATGCCTACTTTGGTGATTTCTATTTCGATGGCGATGTTATGATGCTCATCACAAAAGATAAAGATTATGTTCCTTATCACAAAAATGACCAACTAGCTCACACGCTTTTATCCACTGTACCAGTCATCTTCGCAGGTGTCGACACTAAGTTAAAAGACGATGTGGGCAGAGAAATTTTCACTGGTGACGTAGCCACATATCAAGGTTATACATCTTTAGTTAGATACTTTAATGATGCCGAGTACCCTGGTTTAGCTGGTGACAACTGCGACATTTTGTTTGAAGGTCGTGGCGCCATTCATAAAGAGGGTACGGCATTCGTCAATGTTAATCCAACGATGTTTAAGGAGTTTAATCCAATGATTGTAAGTTGGGCGGCAGATGCGTTTTGTCAAGGTGGACCGTCTTTTGCCGAAATAGGCGAAAAAGCTTCCGTTGCAATGGATGCTCCGACGTTTATTGAAGGCACTTCCTTGCGAAAGAAAATGCAACGCTTCACCTATGACGAGATAGAAGAGGTACTGACTAATGACAATACTCTAACATATTTCAGAGATTGTGAAGCATGTGAAGAAGATGAGAACGGAGAGCCGTGCTACTTCATCTTCGCAGACAATCTTCCAGATTATAAAGTCGAGAAATACTATGAGATACCATTGCCAGACAAGGGCGATTTCATTGGTGATATGAAAAAGGTATTCAATGAATTCCTAATCTATGCCCATAGCCGCCCAGAAGAGACGTTTGTCCTTGCTGACTTCAAAGGTATTTTCCATATCGACTCGAACTATAAATTCAAAGTAGTATCAGCCTTTGACGAATGGTATAAATACAATATCCGCAATGTTATATTGCCAAGATGGATATTTTTCGCTTTAGGATCATTACACGGAATAGGAAAAAACTAAATAAATCTTTATATTATGGATAAGAATAGTATTATCAGTATCCAAAACTTGCTGCGAGGTTGGAATAGAAATACAGATTTTGACAAAGCAGATGAAAAGCGGATTAAACTAGTAAGACACAGTAATGATGTCAAATCAGATAGCAACATTTACAATAAATATCAAGGTTCTGTCTATAAATTATATCGTACAAATTACGAACTGTTCAAAGAATGGCAAAGTGAACAGTCAGATAGTAGAATGAAGGATGTTGATTATTTGGTTGTTTTTCTAGCAGAAGAGTCTTGCGAATGCCGTTTTATTGGTGTTTACAGGAATGATGGTCCCAAAAGGCCTACTGGTGATTGTGTTTCAGAGTACAACCTTCAAGAGGTAGAGGGCTTTGAAGCACTGAAAGATAAGGTTGTTATAGATTGGGGAAAGGGAACTTTGTCATGGATGCAGAACTGGCAGACAACAAAAGAAGTAAGACGAATTGAACAAATGAGCATAGGGGATGATATACCATACTTTTCTCGTTATGAAGATGTTATATTAACATTTCCACAACTAAAGAAGGTCGTAGAAGATAAAGAATGGAAATCAAAACTTGAGAGTCTTAATTGTGTGTATTTGATACTTGACAAAAAAACAGGTAAGCAATACGTGGGTGTAACATACAAAGACATGAAACCTGGTATTAAAAATGGAATTCTTGGTCGATGGACTGAGTATGCGCAATCTGGACATGGGAACAATAAGCGTCTCATGGAAATAATTGCGAATGAAGGTCTCAATTATGCAGAGCAGAATTTCCAATGGACAATTCTTGAAACATTGCCTCTTAATGTAACCCCGAAAGTCGCTATC
>JAFUAY010000003.1 GCA_017460515.1 Prevotella sp. | reverse complement strand
GCGTACCGAATTCGACACCGTGGAGGAACTCACCGTCGGCCCGAAGGTAACAACTCTCAGACCCTATATGTTTGCTGGCTGTTATGGACTGCAAAGTGTCGATATGACGAATGCGACTAGTCTGACATCCATCAGTGAATATGCATTCGCTGATATAACGGGTATCACCAGCGTGAAAGTTCCCTGGCTTACACCTATTACCATCAACGAGAATGTCTTTGCAAGTGGAGCCTATAGTTCTGCAATATTGTCTGTCCCTGCAGGTACTAAGGAAGCATACGCTGCTGCCAGTATTTGGGAGAACTTCACGAATATAGATCACTGGTCAACGCTTGTGACTCTGACGGCTTCAACCCATGGTTCCATCGTTACTGCTGAGGCAACGGCCAGCAACGGCACTGAGCAGTATCGCCAGCCGAAAGAGGATGCTGTTGTTTATACGCTGACTGCTGACGAAGGCTATGAGCTGACTGCTCTGACCGACAACGACGCTGCCGTTAGCCCACTGCCCACTCTCGGTGAGGAACAGACTCGTGCTAACACAGAGGGTGAGGAGTTCGTGACGCTCAACGCTTCGTTCACTCCTATCACCTACACCCTGACCTACACGCTGAACGGTGGTACAGCAACGAATCCTGATACCTACACCATCGAGACAACGACCTTCACGCTGAACAACCCGACGATGGTTGGTTACGACTTCGCAGGCTGGAAGCTGAATGGTGTGGGCGAGGCTATGATGACTGTCACCATCACCCAGGGCAGCACAGGCCACTTGGCATATACCGCCACATGGACACCTACTGTATATAATATTGTGTACACGATGGATGGCGGTACGGCTACTCCTGCTAATCCCACGACTTACACCATCGAGACCGAGACCTTCACGCTGAACAACCCCACCAAGACGGGTCATACCTTCAAGGGCTGGAAGCTGAATGGCGAGGGCGATGCAATGACGACTGTCACCATTTCTCAGGGCAGCACAGGTCACCTGGCCTACACCGCTACCTGGCAGATTAACAAGTACACCATCACGTTTGATAGTAATGGAGGTTCTGCTGTTGCTCCCATCACTCAAGACTACGGGACCACGGTGACAGCTCCTGACAATCCTACAAAGCCTGGATGCGACTTCGCTGGATGGACTCCCGCATTGCCCGCAACGATGCCTGCTGAGAACATCACCGTGACAGCCAACTGGACGGTGAAGACTTATACCGTGAGCATCACGGGTGGTGGCGTTAGTGCCGACAATATGAATCCTAAGTATGGTGACGATGTGGTGATTACCATTGCCGAAGACGAGGATCGCACACTGAATACGCTGACTGTGAACGGTGAGGATGTGACAGCATACGTGGTTGACGGGCAGTACACTATCCATCATGTTACTGGCAACGTGGTTGTTGTAGCTACCTTCAACGCTACGAAGGAGTTCATTACTCTGGCTCAGGGCGTGGGTACCTTCAGCTGCGCTCAAGACCTGAACTTCACAGGCAGCGAACTCAAGGCTTACATCGCCGCTGGCTATAACAAGGCAGAATCTCAGGTACTTCTGGTACGTGTCTATGACGTTCCTGCTGGCACAGGTCTCTATCTGAAGGGTGAGGCTGATGTGACCTATAAGATTCCATATAGCACTTCGCAGGCCTACTATGTGAATATGCTCAAAGCTAACCTCACTGCAAGCTCGATTGCCAAGACTTCTGGCGACATGAGCAACTTCCTGCTCAACAAGGTGGACGGCGAATATGGATTCTTCGCTCCCTCGGAGACGGCAACGCTTGGAGCCCAAAAGGCTTACCTGCAGGTGCCTACCTCGTTTATGTCAGGTTCAGAGGCTCGTGCTATCAGCATTGCTTTCGAGGATGATGGAACCACTAATATCAGCGATTTCGAACTGTTCACCAACAGCAATGAGCATCTCTATAACCTGAAGGGACAACGCGTAGAGAAGGCTGGACGTGGCCTCTATATTAAGAATGGTAAGAAGGTCGTAATAAAGTAACTCTAAAAGGTATGAAACAGATGAAGAAAACATATCAACAACTCGTCACAAGGGAACTGCTTATCGAGGCAGTTCCCCTGCTGGCAGGCTCCTATTTACAAGAAGGAGAAACAGAAAATGGAGGAGGAATTGATCCTGGTACCGAGGTTAATACAGGTTTAAGTCGTCGTAACAATGTCTGGGACGAAGACTGGGAGGACTGTGATTAAGTTAAAGAAATAAAAAAGTGCTGTTCGCTTGCTGAAGATTTCGTATCTTTGTAAACTAAGTAGTAATAAAGTGCGCCAATATTCAGAGAAGGATATTGAGCAAATCAGGTTGATTCATAACTTGGTGAAAGTGCGTGGCTTTAAGTTAGCAGCAGCTAAGAAGATTATTAATTCCAATCGTGATGGTGCTGACAAGAAAGCAGAAAGGAATAAAACCAAGCAAGGTTAAAAACAGGTAGGCACAAAACCGATGTGCCTACCTGTTACTTCTTATAGCAAGGTCATCTTCTTATTTCACAACTACCTTCCTCGTTGTGCCATCACTCATACGGATGATGTTCAGGCCCTTCTGTTCTGTCTCAAGTCGTTTTCCGTCAACAGAATAATATGCTTTCGGCTTTGTCTCGTTGTCTGTCACCCAGTCAATGCCGGCATAGTTCGGATCGACAGCAAAGCTGCCGTACACCGTCACATCTTCAGCAGGCATGATGCTCGGGATTCTGCTCCAGCCAGAGAATATATATCCTTCCTTGTATGGGTCGGGCTC
>JAFUAY010000002.1 GCA_017460515.1 Prevotella sp. | reverse complement strand
GGTCGATAGAGAGCTATCAGAGTCCTAAGCAAATCGTGGAGAATTTCGGACTTCTGTATGTAACTAATTCGTAACCTCTCCTCTGTGCTGGCTTGAGAGTTGATTGATAGTCAGTGAGTTATAAAAAACTTAGAGATTTGCCATCAGAATTACTAACAACTAATAACTTATGTGTAGATTAATGTTTCTTTTTGTCTGTCTGACAGGAGCGCTGACGATGATGGCGGCTGGCGAAAAGACGGATGTTACCCACCAGTATCTAACCAACGCATCGTTTGAGAACGATGACGTGACAGCACTCACCGCAAAGACAGAGAGCGCCGACGGACTGCGCGGATACATCGTGACCGGTCCTGCTGGATGGACAGTGGTCAACAGTGCCAATGCCGTGAGTCTGATCGTGACAAAAGACTGTTATACTGACAATAATTTCGGCAAGGTGACCACCCTTGCCGAAGGCAGTCAGGCCTACTACCTGCGAATGGGATGGAGCACAGGAACGACCACACTTCGACAGACCTTGACAGCACTGCCGAAGGGCAAGTACCAGTTGGCTGCCAGCGTGCGCTCTGCCTATGCCAACAGTGCCACGTCGTCATTCAACATGGTGGCTGCCAGCGCCAAGAGTTCGTTCGCATTCAACCAGGGGTCAGCGGGCTGCTACACCACGATGGCTTGGGAAGAGGCGACGCTAAACTTCGAACAGGAGGCTGACGGCAACGCTACCATCGGCTTCGACATCTCATGGCAGTCGGGCGGCTCGTGCGTGATGTTCGACCAGGTAAAGCTTTATCGACTGAGCGATGACTATGTAGAGCCTGAGCAACCTACGGAGAAGGATGTGGAGAGTCCTACAGAAGGCAGTGTGAGCAGTGATTTCGTTGCCGAGCCGGAAATGAAGAAAGACCTGCTGCAGATGCTTGCGAACTTCGCCACCTACCTGAAGAACGACTTCCAGGAATGTCAGTGGCCCAACAGCATCGACGAGGCGTGCGGCTGCTTCAAGGGCGAGAACACGATGGGCAATGATGAGCGTGGCGTGCGCCCCAATGCCGACCTCTCGATGATCTGTGCTTTCCTCGTGAAATACGGCAAGGGCAAGGTGACACTGCCTGCGGGCATCAGTTGGACTGATCTGGAGACGATGGCTATGAAGAGCCTGGTATTCGCCTACAGCACCCATAAGGCCAACAAGCTGAAGGTATGTGCTGGCGGCAACTACTGGGGCAGCACCTCGACGAGCGACGTAGCATGGGAGAGTTCGCTGTGGGCCATGAGTGTGGCTTACTCCGCCTTCTTCCAGTGGGACAAGCTCTCTGACGCACAGAAGAAATACATCTACCAACTGCTGAAGGCAGAATGCAACTACGAGTTGAACCGCACCATCCCCACCGGCTATGCTGGCGACACCAAGGCAGAGGAGAACGGCTGGGAGGCAGACGTATTGGCAGCTACGTTAGGACTGTTTCCCAACGACGAACTGGCCCCCCGATGGTTTGCCCGTCTAAGAGAGTTCGCCATCAACAGCTACTCACAGAAAGATGATGCCAAGGACCTGACAGTCATCGATCCTGACTACAACCAAAAGACAGTGAAAGACCTGTATAAGGGCCAGACTCTCTACGATGACTACACGCTGCAGAACCATAACTACTTCCACACCTCCTATCAGAATGTAGTGATTCAGGAACTGGGCGAGGCAGCACTGGCGTTGAAGCTGTTCCAGCAAGGCATCTACGGCGAAGAGAAATGGAAGACCAACGCCCTGATGCACAACAACGACAAGGTGATGGAGGAGGTGCTGTACTGGCTGGCACTCGCTGACGGTGAGCTGGCCATGCCCAACGGCAACGACTGGAGCCTGTTCCTCTATGACCAGATCACCAGCTACTCTACCAATGCCTGCTTCCTCCGCGATCCGCACGCCCTGCTGCTGGAGAACCTCGCGTACAAGATGATCAAGGCGCGCCAGACAACGACTGCTGACGGTTCGTGGCTGCTGCGTGCCGATGTGGGCGCCCGCCGTATGGGTGTGGAGGCCCATCGCGTGATGATGACGTGGCTCATGCACGAGGTGCTGTCTACCGCCAACATCGAGCCTACCTCTTGGGACACCTTCAACCGCGAATTCTCGCAAGCGAAGGTTTTCTCTTCACAGAACATCGTGCGCGCTGCTACGGATGCTCGTTTCACCTGCTTCTCCTGGAGCAAAGGTCTCAACAGCTATACAGGCTATATCGCAGCCAACAGCATTGACAAGAACAAGATTGTGGTGCCCTTCCGTGCGAACAATACGGGCAACTTCTTGGGCTGGTATGAGGTATCAGGCAAGAAGACCAATGCTACACCTGTGGTTAGTGGCAACTACGACCTGCGCGGCAACAGCTACGTGATGAACGGTGAACTGAACACCAACGATGCTGCGCTCAACAATCGCTTCGCCATCTATTCCACGCCTGGCAACGCCGTCATCTATCTGGATTATGTACGCGCCAGCCAGAACGCCACCATCACTGTGGAGAAGGGCGGACTGATGGCTATAAGCGTAGACGAACTGACCAAGACCAAGCGTACGCTCTATACGAAGGATGGTCATAAACAGACAGACGGCTCGGCCTTCACCACCCTAAACGGTCCGTGGGTCAACGTAGACAATGCTCTCGGCATCGTGTCGTTCAGCACAACAGGTGTCTATAAGGACATTGCCTTTGGCGAACGTGCCAACAATAATTCCATCAACACGGCCAAGCTCTACACGCTGTACAGCAATACGACCCGAAGCCTCAAGCAGGGCGACATCGTAGACAGTCGGGCGCTCACGTACTATAGTAATATCACTGCTGCCAACACCAAGACCATGTTCCAGGAAGGACAGCAACTGAACACTCCAAAAGGATGGAACGGTGCCATCGTCGCCGATACCGACAGCCTGCGCTATATGCTGCTCAGCAACTTTGTCAGCAGCGAGAAGTGTCAACTCAGCGATGTCTCTACACGTCAAGGCAAGCCCGTGTTTACCGTTGAGACCACCATCAGCAAGGCGGGCGCTACGGCTACCTTTGAGACAAAGCAGAACCACTCGGTAGTGAACACGCTGATGTTCTTCATCGACGGCAGCGGACTGACTGCTATTCAGGAGGCAGGCGACTCTACCACTATCTACCTGCGCAACGATGTGAAAGGGAAGAACACCATCAGTGTGAACGCCTTTGATGCTGGCAAACGGCTGACCAAGGAGATTGAACTGAGCAATAAGACGTTAAAAGTATATATCCGTGGAGGCGAGCTTCTGGTCGAGGAAGCCAGTGGGTTTCCAGGCGAAGATCCTGAAATGGGCATCACAGTCCCCACGAAAGAGGAAGTCTTGAACACCGATGGGCACCTGCTCTTTGACCTAAGCGGACAACAGGTCAGCCAAGCGCATGCCGCACCAGGCGTCTATATCAAAAACCATAAAAAGGTGGTATTGAAATAAAAAGAGTAAACGTTCTTCTTACCGCTTTTTGCGGAAGAAGTCCTGCATCAGCTGGCGACACTCATCCTCCAGCACACCACCTATGCAGACGGCCTTGGGATGCAGCACATGAGGAGCATATTTCTGGAACCCGCGTTTCTCGTCGGGAGCACCATAAACAATACGGGGGAGTTGTGACCAGCCAATCGCACCAGCGCACATGGGACACGGCTCCACCGTTACGTATAGGGTACAGTCGGTCAGATATTTCCCTCCCAGCTCATTGGCAGCCATCGTGATGGCCTGCATCTCGGCATGGGCTGTCACATCGCAAAGCGTCTCCGTCAGGTTGTGGGCACGCGCAATGATACGATCCCTACAAACGATGACTGCTCCAATAGGTATCTCGCCTTTCGCTTCCGCTTTGCGTGCCTCGTCGAGTGCGCGCTGCATGTACTGTTCATCTTTGTTCAGTTCCATATTCTTCTATAGTATGATGTTCACTTCCTTGAAGCCATATCGACGCTCCCTACCCTCTCGATCCTGCAGCAGCAGATAGCCGCTCTCTTCGACGCTCACAATACGTGCCTCAAAGCAACCATTGGCATCACGGTAGGCATGATAGCCCTCACGACGATAGAGGGAGGACAGGTAGTCGGTATGCAACTGCTGTCGTGCAGCCTCTCCGCCACTGATCAGCTTCAGCCGACCATCGAACGCACTAAGGAGATCCGTCAGTAGTTGTTCGCGAGGGGTATCCATTCCCAGAATCTGTTTCATCGACACGGGGTTCGGCGCATCACTGACAAACACCGTTTGGTTGACGTTCAGTCCTGCGCCGATGATGCTCTGTCGCACCTCAGTCCCACTCAGCTTGTTTTCTATCAGAATACCACACAATTTGCGGTCGCGCCAATAGATATCATTGGGCCACTTGATGCTCAGGTCGCTGATGCCACGAGCTGTCAGCACATCGAGGAAGGCCAGCGAGACAGCCATAGAGATGGCATACTGGCTACGCGCCTGCAGACCTGCGGGGTGAATCATCACAGAGAACAGCAGGTTCTTCGCCCGCTCACTCTCCCACTTGTTCGTGCCACAACCGCGCCCTGCCGTCTGGTAGTCAGTCCATACAGCACAATCAAGCCCAGCAGCATGAGTTGCCAGCCATCCGTTCGTAGACGTTGTCTCGTCCAGATGAATCACCTCGAAAGGATGTTCGTTGGGATTTACCATTGTTGTTTCCACATTGTTACCTTATCTCTTTTGAACACAATGGTGTCTGCACGGGTCACAGAGCCTGCAGCGAAATAGCCCAGACAGCCGCCCGTGAGATTACTGCGAGGATTGGATCCCCCACTCTGTCCTGCACGCAGGGAAGAGAAATAGTCATAGACGCCCTGATCGATGGTCATCAGCTGACAACAGATCGTATCTCCATCATATAGAATGGACTTCCAGTTGTCTTCCTCATCCTCGTCCATCGCCTTCTCGCTGGTAGCCATCATGTCAATGAACATCTTTCCTGGCGGACAGCCGCGATCATCTTTCACGCCCCAGCGATAGGGTTCCGTGGAATGTTTGCCTTCGAAATGCGGATGGTGTGAGATGCGGTCTATCCTGTACCAATAATAATTACGTTCAGACGGATAGGGATCGACAGCCCACAGTTCATAGACGAGCATACGTTCGTCGAGCATCGACATCCAGAAGAAGTCTGCCTGCAGGATGGGCGCTGGGGCTGGCATGAAGGCACTGCCGGAATAATGGTGCCCATCCAGGTCGACAGTCAACTGGTAGGTCTTCCCTGCCACGCCTCCCACCGTAGAGCGATAGCTGTCAGAAACAGGATCATAGCTGATGGGAAGGGCTGCCCCATCCACCATGATGGTGACAACAGCCCCCTGGATGCAGCGCTGGTGTACGGAGTCAGTCACTGCCCGGCTGTGGGTGATCACGACAGCGGCGCCCTCATTAGTCACCCGTCCTTCAATCACCACGATGGGGTCTACCTCATGAAAGTCGAAGTCAATCTCCTTCTTGCAGGCTGTCAGTGCCAGGACTGAGAGTATAACAAACAGAATCTTTCGCATAGGCCCTAATATTTTACGGTGAATGATACAGAGGGAATGATGCCAAAGAGTGAAGTTTGTTCAACGACAGTGCCTGTCGACTTCTTGTCATCGTTCTTGAAACGAATGGTGAAAGGGTTGTAGCGGCAATAGGCATTATAGAGACCAAACGACCAGATACAGGTGAAGTCATCCACCTTCTTGGTATAGGTTGCACTCAGGTCCAGACGATGATAGGCAGGAGCACGGTAGCCATTGCGTTCGTGATAATAATAGAAGGTGGTGCCGTCGATATCATACTTAGCCGAGGGTGCAGTCAGCGCCTGACCAGTGTTATAGCGCCACGTGGCAGCCAACTCCCATCTCTTTGACAACTGATACATGCCCACCACAGCCAAGTCGTGACGACGATCATTGGCAGCAGTATACCATTCTCCGCCGTTGATGCCCTCAATCTTGTTCTTCGACCATGACAGCGTATAGGAGACCCATCCTGTCAGCGGACCGTTGTTCTTGTGGGCACACAGTTCAAAGCCATAGGCTCGACCCTTGCCGCCAAGTATCAGTCGCTCAATCTCAATCTCTGAATAGAAAGCTTTTCCGTCACGATAGTCATAGACATTACGGATATCCTTATAATAAGCCTCTGCCGAGAAGTCGTAATCGCCACGAGGGGTGATGCCCACCCATCCCAGGGCTACCTGGTCTGCCTGTTCAGGCTTGACGATATTGCTGGTCATCGTGTAACGATCAAAAGGCATCGACATCGACATACCGCTGATGGCGTGGATATCCTGCGTCGTCCGACTATAGCCCAGTTTCAGACTATGCTGCTTGTTCAGTGCATACTTGAGACTGACGCGCGGCTCCACATCAACGTAGGTCTTCACAATGCTGCCACTACCCTTCTCTATTGTTTCAGTGATATTGCCTTCTCCATCAATCTGGTAGTAAGGAGCGCCGCCCAGCACTGAGAACAGATGGAGACGTAGCCCTGCCGACAACTCCATCTTGTCGCTGAGAGCCCACTCGTCGCCAAGCCACAAAGCTCCCGTCAGAGCGTTCCGCTTCTCGCGCTGATGCAGCAGGTTGATATCCCACTCTGCCGACTGCAACAGCAGATGGGTAGCCTCCACGCCATAGTTCAGTCGATGCTTCCCCAACTGCCACACCTGCTGGTGTTGGGCTGTCGTGTGACGGATATAACCTTTCATCGTATAATAGATATTGAGCATATCGATGCCCACATCACTCATGAAATCGCTGTAGAGAAGCTTCGTGTTGGCATAATGCTGTTCGCTGAACGTGTGGAGCCAGTTGGCTGTAGCAGTGAGATTGCCCCATTTCATGTTCATCATGTCTG
The DNA here is from genome assembly GCA_017460515.1 of Prevotella sp. Taxonomy (GTDB): domain Bacteria; phylum Bacteroidota; class Bacteroidia; order Bacteroidales; family Bacteroidaceae; genus Prevotella. Next base: position 20,193 of record JAFUAY010000002.1, on the reverse strand, counting down.
CCAGTCCCAGATTATCGCGTCCGCTGAAGAAAGACAGCGACAGCACATCCTGTTGTGACAGGCGGAAGTTCAGACGGATATTGACATCATAGAAATGGAGCGTGTTGTCACGATACTCGTCGGATGCCTTCAACAGCAGGTCGATATAGGAACGACGGCCAGCCACGAGGAAAGAGGAACGTCCCTGTTGGATGGGACCTTCAACCATCGCTTTGGCAGAAAGCAGTCCGATAGAGGCACCGAAATGATAGTCGTGCATATCGCCTGAACGGGTGCTGATGTCAAAGACGGAAGCCGTACCACCACCTAACTGGGCAGGCACCAGTCCCTTATAGAGCGAACCGCTCATCAGCGCATCGTCATTGAAGGTGGAAAAGAGACCCATCAGATGACCTGCATTATAAACGGTGGCACCATCGAGCAGAATCAGGTTCTGTGCAGCCTTGCCGCCACGCACCTGATAGCCGCCAGAGCCGTCACTCTCGCTCTTCACGCCAGGCAACAGCTGGATACTCTTGATGATATCTTTCTCACCAAAGAGTGCAGGCACCTTGGCCAGCGTAGCGATATCCACCTTCTCAACGCCAATCTGTATCTCCTTGACCCTTTTCTGAGCCGAACGTGAGGTTATGGTCACCTCCTTCAGCGTGTCCTCCATTGCCACATGAGTATTCTGAGCCAGACACGTCAGTGAGGCCATGATGAATCCTATGATTATCAGAGTTTTCTTCATTCGCTCGGCGCTTGCAACGCTTAGATATTACAAAGGAGCCCTTCCAACTGGTCTTTATGATGACCAGGAAGAATAATATGATGGTTTCCGATGGGATTGGTCAGGAAATAGGAGGTCTGACTGGGATGAGACAATTGTATAACCTGTTGGGTTCTGCACAGGTCTGGCTTTGCCTGGTTTCGGATCATTTCGCCTTCTCCGATGAAATAGCGAGACAGATTACCAGACACTTTGAATATGGTAATAGGTCCTTCCCTCATATATCCTCTGATACCCACGCCGATGGCCGACTCAAAATGGGTGTCGAACTCGTAGCGTTCCACCATATTGAAGGGTATCGTACAATGGGCGAACAATATTTCGCCCGTCATGGGGTTGATGGATGCAGGATTGGCTTGGAACCCACTGACACCAAGCAACGTCTGAGCTATCTTCATGGAGAGCATCGCAGGGATATCACCTTCACAGCCTGCCACTATGCCCTCAGCATTGAGTCTGGCTAAGGCCAAGCAACCTGTGTTATGAACAGTCGTCAACAAATCAAAGCAGCGAATGGTGAAGCCTTGCAGTTGATGCCGCTCAACAATGGTTTTCAAGGCATCGTAGATCTGTTCAGCAACAGGCAAGGCATTCCTCACAACATCGACAGAAGCCTGTTCGCTGGATTGCCGTAAAGGTGTAACGTCCAGGACATCCAACAATTCCTGCATTGGTATGCTGACGAGACTGATGCCAAGATGCTGCATGACCGTTTCCTTATCCACATGGCTTGAAATCAGCCAGTCAGAAGGCTCTCCAATGACGCCCAACCTACAGTTCTTCAATGACTTCCGCGCCTCTCCGACCTTTGCCAACAGACGGATACGTTTGGAGATATAATCAGAATCGCCATGGAGTATCTCTCCTTTGAAATCGTTCTGACGCAGGTATGACAGAATCTCCAAGGATGCTGCCAAAGAGTTGCTTTTCCCAGAGGTCAGCAGATAAAAAGGCTGTTCTGACTTTGCCTGCAATTCTGGCAGCAAACGTTTGAAGATACCCTCTGTGCCACCCGTCCGCACATAGATCAGGTCAAGGGAATGGGAGCCATAGTCAGCATAGTCACTACCTTTCAAATCATAGGTAATATCAAGACTGTTCAGGAACTCACGGCTCACTTCACCAACAGCCCGTTCATCATGTAGTTCCGAGGTTAATGTGTAAATAGCAATCGTCATCATTTTACATTTACTATCTTCCCCTGGAAAAAGAACTCTTTCCAGGGGAAGGCAGGGATTAATATCCGAATATCTCCTGAGTGGTGAGGCGCTTCACAGGTCCATACTGCTGAAGCGCTTTCATATCAAGGTCACGCTCATTACCAAGAATGATATAACGGTAGGGCTTACGCGCCATGTGGCTCTGCTCGAAGTCGACGATATCCTGAATCGTCACATTGGGCAGTGCGTTGTAGATGCGCTCGTTGAGGTCGTAGTCGATGCCGCAATCCTTGGCAGTAATCCAGGCATTGATGAGTCCGAACTTCGTGGTACGCTGACTGGCGAGTCGCTTGGTCAGGGCATCCTTGGCAATATTAAAGGCATTCTCACTCTGGGGAATAGAGTCGAGGATGACATGGAACTGACGAATGCAGTCCATCATCTTATCGTTCTGCGTGATGATATGGGTGAAATAGTACTCCGGATAGTCCTGATAGTCTGGTTCCATATAGGCAGCATAAGCATTATAGGCCAATCCGCGGGCCTCGCGCAACTCCTGGAAGACGATCGTGTTCATACCACCGCCATAGTACTCGTTGAAGAGTGCTATCACAGCAGCCTGGTCAGGATTCCACTGCAGCTGTTCGTTGTGGTACATGCGCATGTAGATATTCTTGGCCTCATAGGGAGCAAGGAAGATCTCGTTCTGAGGTGTTGGCTGCAAGACATAATGCTTGGCTTCAGGAGCAGGCAGGAAGCTGTCTGCCATCTGATGATTCTTGCTAATCACGTCAGAGAGTTCGCTCTCGCTCATCGGACCATAATAGAGTACGGTATGCTCGTACTGCGACAGGTCCTTCAGCAAGTCCAACAGATCCTGCGGATTGGTAGCTGCCAACTGCTGGGCTGTCATCTCGTTTGTGGCAGGATTATAAGTGCCAAAGATAGCATACTGCGTCAGTTTCTGGAAGTTCAGACGCTGATTAGACTTGTTATCCATGCGTTCCTTCTCACGAATGGCCACATACTGTTCGTAAGCCTGCTGATCAACCTTGGCACACTGTAGGGCATGCTCCATCAAGGCTATTGCCTGTGGCATGTTCTCACTGAGTCCGTTGAGCGAGACAGTGATATTACGTGATCCCACGTTGATAGAATAGTTGCAAGCCAGCTTATAGAACTGCTGCTTCAACTGTTCGGGTGAGAGCGAGTCGGTACCCAGGTAGTCAATGTACTCAGCAGCGCAAGCATAGCGGTTGTCGCTTTCCTTGCCGAAGTCATAGCGCAGCGACAGCTGGAAGCGTCCGTTCTGTGTGTTCTTGACGTAGATATATGGCAGTTTGCCAATCTCGCCAAACGACAGGTCTTTCTTGAAGTCAACGAATACTGGCTCGATGGGCTTCACCTCAGCATTCTGAATCTCCTTCACGAAGTCGCTGACCAGTTCACGATTGGTAGGAATAGGCGTGATAGCAGGTTTGTCGATCTTCTTCTGGTTGGGGTCTACACCCTGACGCTTGTAGATGACAGCATAACCATCCGTGAAATGACGGACCGCGAAGTCCACGATCTGTTCCTTGGTCATTGCCGAGATACGATCCAGACGATTGGTCTGCTGTTCCCAAGACTTGCCTAAGATGAAGGCGTCGACATACATATTGGCACGGGCACGGTTGCTTTCCAAGGCGTTGTAATACTCCAGCTTCATGTTGTTGACAACTGAGGGGAGCAGTTCGTCAGAGAAATTACCACTCTTCAGCTTGCCAATCTCCTCCAACAGCAAGGCGCGCACCTCGTCAAGGGTCTGACCTTCCATCGGTGTACCTGCCAGGATGAAGGCAGAGCCATCCATCAACGGTTCGAAGGCACCCCAGGCACCCAACATCTTCATCTGCTGGTTGATGTCCAGATCCAGGAGTCCTGCAGTACCGTTGCTCAGCATGTTGCTGATAACCTCCAGCGTGTCTGCCTGCAGCGAAGCACCACAATCGAAGCGCCAGCCCATCCACATGGTTTCAGCCTCCTGTCCGATGACGGTAGTATCCTGGGGCTCAGTGAACTGCGGCTGTTCTGAATACTGTGGCTGACTGACATCCTCACCTGGTTGCCAAGCGCCGAAATACTTCTCAATCGTTGCTATCACCTCGTCAGGATTGAAGTCGCCCGACATACAGATAGCCACGTTGTTAGGCACATACCATTTCTTGAAATAGTTCTTGATATTGGTGATAGAGGGATTCTTCAGGTGTTCCTGCGTACCGATAGTGGTCTGCAGGCCATAGGGATGCGAGGGGAACAGCTTGCGGCAAAGAGCCTCATAGAGTTTGCGATTGTCCTGAGCGAGTCCGATGTTATACTCCTCATAGACAGCTTCGAGCTCTGTATGGAAGCCACGGATGACCATATTCATGAAGCGGTCGCTCTGAATCTTGGCCCAGTTCTCCACCTCATTCGATGGGATATCCTCTGTATAGCAGGTCACATCATTCGATGTATAGGCATTCGTACCCTCAGCACCGATGGCAGACATCAGCTTGTCGTACTCGTTGGGAATAAAGTACTGAGCTGCCAATTGGCTCACAGAGTCAATCTCGTGGTAGGCCACACGACGCTCCTCCGGGTCGGTGAGTGTGCGGTATTTCTCATAACGGGCCTCGATATCAGCCAGCAGCGGAGCCTCAGCTACAGAGTCGGTAACACCAAACTTACCTGTGCCCTTGAACATCAGATGCTCCAGATAGTGGGCCAAGCCAGTGGTTTCAGCAGGATCGTTCTTCGAACCCGTGCGCACTGCGATAAAGGTCTGAATGCGCGGTTCTTCCTTGTTCACAGAGAGATAGACCTTCAGTCCATTTTTCAGCGTATAGATACGCGTCTGCATGAGGTCGCCTTTCACCTCCTCATAATCTTTCTTGCAACCAGTCAGTGCAAGAACAGTCATCAAGGCAAACAGTAGTTTTTTCATTTTCTATTTAGTTTTCGTAATCAATCTCGTGATCAAGTTTGGAGAGGAAGTCCTCAAACACTTCCTGCTCTACATCGCCCATAGCGAATTCCTTCTCAGCATCCTTACGGATTTCAGCAATCCAGGCACGACGGGCACGGATGTAGTCCTCACGGATACGCTCAATAGCGGCATCGTCGATAGTCTCCAGATGATAGTAGTCCAGAATCAGTTGATAGGTCCATGCCCACTGATAACGGCGGAAGTGGTTATTGATTTCCTCAAAGCGGTCGATGACCTGCTGGATATTCTCGATGACACCCGTCTTGATATCGTCAATGAGACGGAGTTCCTCGCTCTCAGGAAGCAGCAGACCAGAAAGGTCGCACCAGGGACCCTTGCCTACCTCACTCTCAGGAACGCCAAGCCAACCGCCCTTGATAGCACGCTTCAGCACGGCACCCATATAGATGCGCAGGGCAATATCGTAGTACTTCAAGCCCTTCTGTAACGAAGAGGCATTGATCACATACTCATGGAAGTTATAGGTAGACACGTTCTCACCACTGGCAGCGCGCAGGTTCTCCAGAATCTTACGGCCTTCCAGCAGTTCACCAACGGTAAAGGGTGAGAGCCAGTCAAAATTGATGATAGACTTCTTCGACTGCTTCGAACGCTTATCTCGCTTAGGCCATTTCTTGATATCACGATACAGTCCTACGGTAGTGATATTCCGACCAGGTACGAGATACATGGTCTCTCCGTATGCGATGAGGTAAGAGAACGGCAGGCAGCGGGTGTCAGGATGGTGCATCAGTTTGCCGAAGCACACTGAGAAAGCACCAATCGTGGCAGGCATCAGGATATACGAGCCAGAGGCTGTCTTCGTACCACGCTCCAAGGTGCCATAGTGCATGGGACCCATCTTATAGGCATGATTCGAGAAATTGGTGTTCGAACCTGCATTGTAGAACGAGAACTGTCCGCCAATGAGCAGGCTCGACTTATGATGGCTGGCTGAGAACGGGCCACAGAAGGCTGCACAGGCCTCGCCGTTAGCCATAAACGAGTTGGCAAAGAACAGACTGGCCTCTGCCGTAAAGCCGTTCGTAATCTGACAAGCCTCTCCCACGAAGCAGTCCTGCATCTTCACAGAGTTATTGATGCTACAGCCATCGCAGATAATGGAGTTCTCACAGATCACACCTGTTCCGATATACACGCTGGCATCCTCACTGCTCAGGATGGTACACTCAGAGAGACGTGAAGCGCCACTGATCTCACAGTCGCCCTTCACAACGGTATTGGTAATCTCCTTAGTGTTGATAATCTTCACGTTGTTGCCAATGATACCACGCTCAGGCATCGACACGCGCACCTCATCGTCAATCAGCTGATGGAGCGTCTGGGTAAGTGCTTTGTCAGTATTATGCTTCACCATGAAGGCAGCCAACTGTGAGTTCAACTCGCGAAACAGCGTGATATTGCCATCACCCATCTCATTCAGCACGCTGATGGTTGAGCCTGCACCATAAGTAGCACCCTCGGTGGTCTCAATGGTAGAGATATTCGAGATATAACAATTGTCGCCAATCGTATAGTTGTTGATGAAGTTGCCCACCTTCTCAATCAGGCAGTCGTCACCAACAGAGACATTGCGAAGTGTGGCATCGTTGATACCTGAATGCTTGAAGAAGTCCTTACTCACCTCAACATTCTTGTCGAACGTTCCCAGGCGGATATCTCCGTAGAAAATCACACGATGGAAATTATAGGGTCGGAATGTTTCTGCCACTTCTACGCGTGACCAGTCTTCAGCCCAACAGGCGTTCTGTTCGAGCACCTGAATCTCTTCTGGGGTTAATTGTCTGTAGTCTCTCATAATCTTATTATTTGGTTCAATCTTCTATGGTATATAAAAAATCATTATACGGGTACTTCTGCACATGCAGCTCGCGAACCTTCTTATATAGTACTTCGCGCAACGCTTCGATATTCTGCTTCTGACGTGCTGAGATAAACAAGCAGTCGCCATGCATCTTCGCCATCCATGTCTTTTGCAGGTCTTCGAGCGAGATATTCTCCTTTGTAGGCTCCGTCAGGTCATCAGCTTCCTGTGGCGTCCAGCGATAGGCATCAATCTTGTTGAATACCACGAGGCTGGGAGTCTCAGCACAGCCCAGTTCACTGAGTGTCTGCTCTACCACGCGGATCTGGTCCTCAAAGTCAGGATGTGAGATATCGACCACATGCACCAGCATATCAGCCTCACGCACCTCGTCGAGGGTAGACTTGAATGATTCCACCAGGTCGGAGGGCAGCTTACGGATAAAGCCCACGGTGTCTGCCAACAGGAACGGCAAGTTGTCGATAGTCATCTTACGTACGGTTGTATCGAGGGTGGCAAACAGTTTGTTCTCAGCAAACACCTCACTCTTTGACAGCAGGTTCATCAAGGTAGACTTTCCCACATTGGTATAGCCCACCAAAGCCACACGGATCAGGCGTCCACGGTTCTTTCGCTGGGTTGTTTTCTGTTTGTCAATCTCAGCCAGGCGCTGCTTCAACAGGGTGATACGCTGCAGGATGATACGACGGTCCATCTCCAACTGGGTCTCACCAGGTCCGCGAAGGCCTACTGAACCCTTACCTCCACCTGAGCCCGAACCACCACCCTGACGTTCCAGGTGGGTCCACAGTCGCTGCAGACGGGGTAACATATAGCGATGCTGTGCCAGTTCGACCTGTGCCTTAGCCTCAGCGGTCTGAGCGCGCATGGCAAAGATATCCAGGATGAGCGAGGTGCGATCCAGGATCTTCACCTGCAGTTCCTTCTCGATATTGCGAATCTGCTTGGCAGACAGCTCATCATCGAAGATCACCATTCCCACAGGCTGTGGTGCTTTCGAGTCGTCCAGGAGTCCTTGGGCAAAGAGCGTAGCGTCCTGCTGGTCCAACCAGTCATCGTAAGCATCCTCACATTCTTTGATATATTGTTTGATCTCCGCCAACTTACCGCTACCCACATAGGTGGTCTGACTGGGTCCTGTCACCTTCTGCGTGAAGCGCTTCACGGTACGGGCACCTGCAGTATCGGCCAGAAACTCCAGCTCATCCAGGTATTCATTGGTCTTTGCCTCGTCCTGTTCCCTTGTGATGAGTCCCACGAGTACGGCTGTTTCGGTCTTTGCTTCTGATATTACAAATTCTTTCATTCAAACAGTTTCTCAACAAATCAAATCTTTCATCTATCATCTCTCATCTGACGTCACCTTAGTACCACTGCACCGAGTTCGAGTAGCTGCTGCGCTTGTCGTACTTCAGTGCGTCTGTCAGCGTTGAAGCGTTGCAGCGGAACGAGAAGTTATAGCTGGTATAAGGCGACAGCACCACTGAGCACGACATATTGAAGCAGTGCAGGTCGCGTGAGAGCGAAGCGGTGGTCATAGAGATTTTCTTGTTTTCAAAGTCATAGCCAGACGAGAAGGAGATGTTCCATCCGTCGCTGATACGGATATTTCCACTCATGTTCAGGTTCTGGGTGAACTTATACGGATAGCGCATCGTGTTGTAGTTGAACTTGCTCTTGTCCGTATCTTCACGCATGGTGATACCGTATCCGAAGCTCAGCGACCAAGGCAGCGTGTACTTCATGTAGCCGTCTTCATCGGTCTCTGCCAGACCTGCATCCTTCTTCTTGGCACCATGACGACCAGCATCGAGGGTCTTGTCGATATTGGTCTCCGTCTCGTTCAGTTCTTCCTCGTTGTTCAGGTTGGTGTCGTCATCCTCCTTCTTCTTGGAACGCTCGCCCCTGAGCCATTTGAACAACTTCGACACTTTCTCGTTGTTGATGGTATAGGAGATATTCTGCGACATGCCCTGGAAGCGGCCCCACTTGCCTTGCTCCCAATAGGTGGTGCGCTCACTGACACGAGGCGTGGCTCCTACTGAGTCAGCCTCATAGACATAGCTGGCAAAGACGGCATTCATGTTGAACGTATAGCTCTTCGAAAGTTTCAGTCGCAGACGGGTGCTCAGGTCACTCAACGGACGGATATCAGTAGCCAAGTTGTACGACATCGCAAAGCCTATCTCGTCAATCAGACTGATTTTCTTATACCCCAGCGAGTCGTCATCCGTTCGCCATTTCATCTCCACATTATTCGATACATCCCAACTGATGCTACCCGTCTTACCCTTACCAGGAACGCCATAGAGCTGACCTGAATAAGGTGAGTACTCAACCAGCGACACATTGCCATTGGCGTCGGTCTTCTGGTAACTTTCATAGTAGCCGTAGCGCTTGGCGCTGAAGTCAGGTGCATAGCTGAAGCTAATCTGCGGAGTCAGCACGTGGCGAATGGCAGTAATCTTGTCGCCAAAGAGCTTGCGGGAAGGCACGTAGAAGCCGTAGAGTTTCGTAGATGCTGAGACTGACAGGTTCCAGTTGAAGACGTTATAGAAGCCGTAGGTAGTATCGTTCACCTCTTTCTGATTGGTTGCGTCCCAACTGCGATATACCTTGTTCGTATAGGTACGGTCAGTGAAATTGAACGACGGGTTAATGTTCAGGTAGTTGAACAGCGTGAAGTTACCGCTGATGGGGATAGAGTGCTGCATACCGTTCTTCCAGTCCTTGATCAGGTTGGAGTGCATGATCTTATTCTCTTTCGTAGCTATCGAGTTACTGAAATGACCCGTATAGCTCATTGAGATCTTCTCATACCATTTCTGCTTGCCCACCATTTTCTTGCGCTTGAACGGATAGAAGCGTGAGATACTGATATTCAGGTCGGGCAGCGTCACTGCGATGCTGGAGTCACGCATGTTCTGCGAGAGGTTCATCGTGGTAGAGATAGACATGCCAATGCTGGAGAAGCCCGTACTGTAGCTCACTGATGAGGTTCTGGTACTCTGTGTCAACGCCTGCGGATTATACATCGACGAGAGGTTGTTGGACTCATAGCTCGTTGTGGCGAAGTTCACGCTGGCAGAGAGGTTCGAATAAGGATTAGCCTTGGCATCCTGACGATGGCTCCACTGTATTTTGAAGCTGGTGGTCTCGGAATAGTCGGGCATGTTCTTTTCACCATTGATGGTATTCTGATAACTTCCATAGAACGAGCCGCTGTAGCGATAGCGCTTACGGTAGTTGGAAGCCGCCGAGAGACCCCATGAGCCCTTGGTATAGATCTCACCGATGACCTTCAGGTCCATACGGTCGCTGATAGCGAAGTAGTAGCCGCCATCGCGCAGATAGAAGCCGCGCTCCGTCTCATCACCGTAGGTAGGCATGATAAAGCCGCTGCTATAACTCTTGGTGAAGGGGAAGAATCCGTATGGAACGGCAAATGGCAGGGGCACATCGCACACCACCAGGTGGGCAGGACCGAAGATAACATCCTTTCCAGGACGCACTTTCGCACGCGAAAGGGCGAGATAGAAGTCAGGATGGGGATCATCACAAGTGGTATAGCGTCCGTGACGCAGGAAAAGCACGCCATCAGCATTACGCTTCGACAGTTCACTGGTCAGGAAACCCTCCTGCTGTTCGGTATAGACATTCTGAATCAAGCCCTTCTTTGTCTTGAAGTTGAAGGCCATCGTGTCATTTTCATAGGTATCGCTACCCATCACAAAGACGGGCAATCCAAACATCTCTCCCGTTGCCGTATCGCGCGAACCAGTGGCGTGAACGAGTGAAGAGTCGAGATTCATGTAGATCTGGTCACTCTTCAGGTCCATGTTCTGATACTTCACGTTCGACGAGCCATAGAGGAAAGCCAGTCCTGTTCCTGCCTCATAGATCAGGGAGTCGTTGGCTGAGAAGGTGACTGGCGAGTCGATACCGTTCTTGCGCTGACGATTCGCACTATCGGCCCTTAGCGAGTCGTCAATGGCTTTATTGTGTTTCCAGATGGCCAATTCCAGCGAGTCCATGTGGAGTGTGTCATTACCTGAACGGGCCAACTCCATCAGAGAGTCGATATCCAAGCTGTCGATAGAAGACAAACGGGGCAGGAGTGAAGCGGAATCAGCAACGGTCAGAGTGACGGGATCTACGTTTACAGCACGAGAAACGAAAGATTTTCGCCCTTCGTTCCTGCTGTTTCCTTTTTCATATCTCGTACTCTGATAACTCCCTGCCAACACGAATAGGAAAGCGAAGAGCATCAAAAGAATGACCGACTTTCGTTTCACGCTGCAAAATTACGATTTTTTTGGCGAACTCAAATAAAAAGGACAGAAATTATTATATTAATTATAATTTTTTCTGTCACTCTCAATCATTGGCCTTATCAAAGTCATTCTGCGAAAAGACGGCTCCATGCCAAGAATTTCAATACACCTTCGTGTCCGAACTTTTCCAGGCTTTGTGCTGTCTCATCCACTGTCCGCACATGTTCGGGCTTCGATTTTGAGTAGAACTTGTCAGCATAACACACCAACTGTTCCTCAAGAGTTTCTGGTTCGAAGCCTGGGAGCCCCGTTCCTGTATGTCGCTCACAGACACGCGCATGCAGCTCATAGCCCTCTTTGCGCAACAGCTCGCCACCAATAGGTCCGTGCTTGATGTAAGGAGCCTCACCATTACAATAGATGCTGGGAGCATTACACCATCGGATGCCGATATCATGAAGCATGGCAGCCTCCTCCACAAACTGCCTGTCGATAGTCAGTTCGGGGTGTTTATCAACAATCTGCAGACAACGGTCGGCCACCTGCCGGCTATGTAGCATCAGCAGGTGGCGCAACTCATTATCTTCAGGATAATACTTATCAATTATTTTTTGATAGTCCAAAATACTAAAGTCTCTAAACTCTTAACTAAAGTCTCTAAACTCTCAACCCTCAACCCTGAGTCCGCTCTATCCAGGCGATGGTGTCACCCTGACGGATGTTCTGTCCGGGCTTCACGCTGATGTCGACGAGCTTACCACCGAGGGCAGCAGGAATCTCTACAATCTCGCCCCACTTGGTCTGCAGATAGCAGAAGGTCTGTCCCTCTTCATACTTCTGACCAATAAACGGTTCGATGCAGGGAGCCATCACGCCTTCGCCTCCGAAGCTCCAGAACAACTGTCCTGCAAGCGGTGACTTCACTGCGTCTGCCTTGGCATGCTTCAGGGCGTCAATTTCTTCCTGTGAAATCTTCTTGCCGCCGCCCAACTTGGCATCCTTTGCCTTCTGGATATCAGCCAGCAGTTGTTTCTTGGCCTGTCCGCTCTTGAAGGGACGATACTGTTCGGGGTGCATAGCCAACTCGAAGAGCTCTTCGTTGTCCTTACCGTAATCCCAACCGTTCTCGTCCATTTCCTTCTTGAAGCCCTCAAGTGCATTAGGGATGAGGGTGTGAGGATCTACGTCAGTAAACTCACGCTTCTGTTGCTGTGCCAGTTCGATCAGCTCTGGAGCAATCGTTCCAGGAATCTTACCGCTCTTACCCAGAATCATACCCCAGATAGCATCGTCCATCATGGCGTAGCGTCCCTTGCCCTGTTCGATGGTGAGCAGGTTCATCAGAGCGATATTCTTCGTGTACTGTGAGAACGGTGTTACCAATGGGGGATAACCTACGCGCGGCCAAACATATTCCACCTCGTTGAACAGCTTCACCAGCATATCGTCCATCGTAAGTACGGGCTCGCCCTTCTTCTCACGCAGTTTGTTGATCATCGTCTGTATACCGCCCAGGTCGGCCATCATTGAGCCCATCATACCGCCAGGCAGTCCGCAACCCAACAAGAGTGAAGACATGTGCTTATTGGCTGGATTGATGAAGTAGCCCAACCAGTCGTCAATGAATTCCTGTGTCAGCGTACGGGCCTGCATGTAGGCATTCATATTGATTTCCTCCACCTCGAAGCCCTCATTCTTCAGCATCGACTGAACAGAGATGATATCGGGATGTACCTTACCCCAAGACAGCGGTTCGATAGCGGTATCAATAATATCTGCACCATTATTACATACCTCCAAGATAGAAGCCATCGACAGGCCTGGACCTGAGTGACCATGATACTGGATGATAATGTCGGGATGCTTGGTCTTGATGGCCTTGGTCAGCGCACCCAACATAGCGGGCTGGCCAATACCGGCCATATCCTTCAAGCAGATCTCCTCTGCACCGGCAGCAATCACCTCGTCGGCAATGGCGCTGTAGTACTCTACAGTATGCACAGGGCTGGTAGTGATACAGAGTGTGGCCTGCGGAATCATTCCGGCAGCCTTTGCCCACCTGATAGAGGGGATGATATTACGTGTATCGTTCAGGCCGCAGAAGATACGGGGGATATCCACGCCCTGCGCCTTCTTCACCTTATACATCAGCTCGCGCACATCGTCGGGCACGGGGTACATACGCAATGCGTTCAGACCGCGATCCAGCATGTGAGTCTGTATGCCCACCTCATTGAATGGCTTACAGAAAGCTCTGACAGCTTCGTTAGGATTCTCGCCAGCCATCAGGTTCACCTGCTCAAAAGCACCACCATTGGTTTCCACGCGGGCAAAGCATCCCATATCAATGATTACTGGGGCAATACGCTCCAACTGGTCCTTACGAGGCTGGAACTTTCCGCTCGACTGCCACATGTCGCGATAGACAAGGCTAAACTTAATCTTTTTCTTTCCCATAAAATACTTTCTGATTATTACGTGATTCTAAAAAGTCCTGCAAAGGTACTACTTTTTTTTGAATACGCAATACTTTTGGGAATATATCTTATGTTATAGCTTGATGATGGTGGCTTTTGAGTTCTTGAAGTTAGGCATGGCTTCGCCAACATGACTTCCGATGTAGGTGGGGTCACATACCACATAGCGTTTACCGTCAAGAACGAAGTAGTCGCCAGCTACGTCATCACCTATGCAAACAGCTGTTGCCAGGTGTTCAGGATAGTTTAGCAATACAACATCAAGCCCCACGAGTTCTCGAACGAGGATAGAGAACAGAATGGAGCGATCCTCACAGTCGCAGTAGGGATAGTATAAGGTTTCATCAGCAAACAATGGGCGTTCTTTTCCAAATTGCTCTTGGTCTGTCTTATATTCGAAAGCTGTCTGAACAAAAATAAGCAAGATATCTACAGCTTCTTTCTGGGTCTTCCCATTAACAGCTTGTTGCAATGCTGGATAGAAGCTCTTTTTGACCTGTTCGCTCAGTGAGGCTATGGCATAATGGTTCCAATCGTTACAGCGGGGATAATCATTCATGAACTCTACTAGGCTCTTGCTAATCTCCACAGTCGTCCGCACTTCTGGGGAGCGTTTTCCATGAAGTGTCCGTACCTGGTTCTCTCCAGTAAGCTGCGGAAGCCTACTCATCTGCCATGTGAAAGGCTGCGAACGGGGGAAGTCCCGTTCATAGACATAGAACGCGCTACTGCCCAAGGATTTATCGATGGCATAATACTTCCTGCCACCTATCGTCAAATAAGTATACTCATATATTTCGCCACTTGATGGAACCAACAAGTACAGTCGGTCGTTGCTTCGCGCAATACGGACCTTATAGCCCGACTGCGAGAGGATGAACATCTCCAGCAGACATGCTTCGTTCCGCATTCCAGAAAGGAAGGCATTGGCCATTGCTTCCAGAAAAAGCAAGTAGCCCCAGTCAGGCAGTTGATAGCTATCGCGAATCTTCAGACATGCCGCTACGATGCCAGCATACTTAGCCTCTGACAATATCTTCCACGCATCTGCCACATCATCCTCACTCACGCTTTTCAGTCGGAAACGATGCTGATTGTCCATGGGTACACGCCATGATTGTCCGCACCATTTAAATGCGAAGCCTTCGGACTTTACTCCTTCTTGAGGTTTGATAACGGGCTTTGCCTCTTCTTTTGGCTTTACCTCTTCTTGAGGTTTCACCCCTTCTGTTAGTTCTTCTGGTTCAGTAATCACCAGTCGCTCCAGTTCATCAAGAGGTATGATTGGCTGTGGTTTCTTAAAGTCTGGCACCTCAGGCTTTACGACATTCCCGATAGGGATAGCATCAAACTGGGGAATATCCAAGTTCTCCCTCACCACCGGCTTTGGCGGTTCCGGTCGTTTCGGCAGCGGCTTAGCTGGTTGTGCCTCCTCACGCTTCCACGCTTTCCGCATATAGTCAGCATACTCCGCATTCACTCGGTCGCGATATGCCCTAAACTCCTCCGTTTTCTTTTGGACATAGTTATTATACTTCGCCTGCTGCTGGCGCTTATATTCCTCAAAGGATTGGGCAGAGACAGATAGCGTCCCCAATAACATCTGACATACCAGATAAATGAATATTTTTCTCATAGTCTATTATTATATTATCATTAACCATAAGCTCAAAAAATAGTTTTTCTACATTTACGCAATAAGGAGAAAGTTGTAAATTGTTTTTCGTCCAGCACGTTTTTGTAGTCCACCTTGTCTTTTCTTTCACCTATCGGGTTTGCTAATGACGACAAAAGATACTGGACACAAAATGTCCAGTAGGTCATGTCACCATTCACGGCTAGTTCCTTGTCAACCTTCACAATCTTGTTGGCACGAAGAAACTTATTGAGTTCCTCTGTCATCTCATCTCCTCCGACAATTGGTATTGTAAAAACTTTATATTGCATTTTGATTACCTTTTACGGACGGTTTATTATTATTCCGCTCGCTTGTCGCGACACTCCGTGTTCGCTCCTGCTTCGCTACATTATAATAAACCGTTTTTAGCTTAGTATGATGGATAGCTTCATAGTAACTAATGAAGCACAACACGGAAGCCGCCGTTGTTGTACCGAATACCAGGCCTGAAGTAGCTCCGATTCGAGACGCGGCAGAACCCCGCGTCGCCGTACCAGCTGCCTCCGCGCAGCACGCGGTGAGAGCCCGTTGTTGCACCCTTAGGATTATTATTGTCATATTGCAGGTATGAACTTCCATACCAGTCCTCACACCATTCCCAAACGTTGCCACTCATGTCGTAGATACCGAGAGCGTTAGGCCGCTTTGTACCGCAGGAATGCGTCGAATTACCACTGTTGCCATCATACCACGCCACGTCGTCGATACTCCAACCACCGCTGTACTTGGTTCCCTCGTTCTTGTTTCCGCCACGGGCAGCATACTCCCACTCAGCCTCAGTAGGCAAACTATAGCTCTTGCCCGTCTGACGGCTCAGGCGAGCACAGAACTCCTTGGCCTCCTCCCAACTGACATAGTACATCGGATAATCTGTACCAACGCCACGCATAGGCCATTCAGGATTTGCTTTATCTTTTTGCTGATACACCGAAGCACCCATCACTCTCTCCCACTGTCCTTGTGTCACTTCAAGCATTCCGATGTAGAATGAACCGACAGTGGTCATACGATTGGGTGACTCGTCATCTTCACAATCACCACCTTGGTCACCAGTACATCCCATGGTGAAGGTACCGCCTTCCACATAGACCATCTTCATATTAATACCAAAGGCTGTTTCTGTAAAGTCCTGACCACGCTGGATACTGCCTCCCCTTGGAGGGCGAGAATTATAATTAGAATTATTACCTACTCCAAGCAAATCAGCAACTATTTCATTGCAAGCAGTTTCCATCTCATTTCCTTCTGTACTTGCAACTTTTGGCTTTGTGGAATTTTCTATTCACCCAGATTCAATGTTGATAATCTTGGCAGCTATAATTATCCGTCCGTCTCCATATGCAGCTGCTTCGGCTACCACGATTGAACTTGCGCCAGTCATCTCACCGAGTTTCTTAATGTCTGCATCGCTTACCATACCTGTTCGCTGAAAGTTATGTTCCTTGTTGACTTGGGACATATCCACACGATCAAAGCCTTCATATCCCTGTGTCTTATTCACAGCATCGGTAATGAAAGCTCTGAGTTGAAACTCTACTCCATATTCTACCTTGTCAAACTTGTCAACAGTTTCAAGTATAGCCACTCTCTTGGTGTCTTGCGCCATAGCAAGCATTGGTAGCAACAGCAAGGTTGCAAATATCAAAAGCTTATTTCTCATATATAGTCAAGCTATATCTATTTCGTTATTTTTAATTTTTTCAAAACTGATTTTACTGAAATGCCATTATTCTGTATGGCTCGTTCCGCGAGAGTGCCTTTCGATAGTTCTGAGGCAATCTCATTGGTTTTTTTGACACAAGTTTTCATATTATTTATTACACCACTAACCTCACAAGTATTTACCACCTCGGCCGTTTCAACATCGATTAATCGAGCTGAGATAAATATCTCTCCATATACTTCTGAGTAATCTGCAACACAGATGTATTGCACTCCGAATTGTATTCCCAGACGAGAAAGTTCACTATCATCTACTTCACCCGTATGCTGGTATTTTTGTTCCTTATTAAGTTGAGACAAGAAACTATTGGTACGCTCAATAGCGACATAGCGACCGCTTTTGGTAAATCCCTCAACAAGTTTATCGCCAAGCACTTTACCTATACTATTATCATCATTTTTTGCTATATATACAGCCACCTTTTTAAAGCTAAAAAGCCTAGAGCTACTACTTAAGGATGATAAAAGATCCTCAGATATTGAATTAGCTGCTTCTACTACATCTGGTAAAGACATAATGGTTCTGCTACTACTTGCTGTGCGTTCTACTTGAGCACTCTCAACGTCAATCAATCGGGCAGAAAGATACATTTCATTGAATGCTCCCAACACTGAGGCGACACAGATGTATTGCACGCCGAATTGTTTTCCCAAACGAGAAAGTTCGCTATCATCCACAGCACCTGAGCGCTGATATTTCTGTTCCTCTTTGAGTTGAGTTAGAAAAGCAGCAGTACGTTCAACAGCCGTAAATTCACGGCTACGAGCAAATGCAGAAACAAGTTTACTTCCAATCACGTTGGTAAGTGCTGCATCCGGGCCTGTTACATATATTGCAACTTTCTTCTTGGTTTGTGCCATAGCAAACAATGGTAGCATTATGGCAGCTATAAATATAAGTCGTTTCATCATGATTTATATAATTAATTAGTTTCCTTTCGCGGCATCAATAATAGCATCATTGACATCAATGAACTGTTTTAAATCATCACCAGCAAGCCCTTCGGGTTTCATCTCTTTAGCTTCACCAAGTAGTTTAATATAGCGGTCACCACGAATCCCTACTTTAGCTATCGCCTCATACATCTTGGTTTCATTATTGAAGAACACTTCTGTTTCACCAAATGGTTCACAGGCCTTCTGAATGCTTGAACTTATCTGTTCCCAGTGTGACTTAAGGGCCATCTGGACTTTCCCGTTTACAACTATTGATCCCCGTTCTGCTTTGGCTAAAACAGCATTCTCAATAACACGGGAGATGGTGGCGTATGCCTCTAATTGTGCCATTTCCACTGCCATTGATTGCACATCTGCATTTGCCATGCCAGCAAACCAACGGTAAGGACGCTTAATCATTGACATACCATCGTCACTCATCGTTTCCACCATCTCAACACCTTGTAATTTCAGAGTGGTTTTATTGATGTTTTGTGCTTCCGATTCCATTGAAGTCGTAAGGAATAGAGCAAATACTACTATTAATTTCTTCATAGCTTGATATTCTCCTTTAAATGTTTTACGATATCTTTTTTGATTTGTTTATATCCATCACGGGCGGCCTCATCATAACTAAGGGTGTGAGTACCTTTCGTCGAGATTTCATCCTCAAAGATACGTTGTCCTGTAGCTGTCTTGTCAATAGTCACAGCAGCATCAATGTAAGTAAAGTAAGCTCCTTGATAATCGTTATACTTACGTGCAGAGGCCTGGATGCGGATGACGATGTCGGCAGTGGTCGGATTATCAACAAAATTACAGCCAGAAGCCGCCAACTCGCCCTTTACTTCGTTTCCTAATTTGACATAACGTCTGCCGAAAAGGTCTGCTTCACATACCACACAATAGGTTGTGCCATATTCTAGATCGGAAAGCTTTTGTTTGATGGTCTGCTCTTTTTCGTTCACCTGTTTCAAGAAGTTCTGTATCTTATATTCATTGAAGCCAAACACATTGAGCCAGAAGAAAGGCTTTCCTGCACTATCGAATAGTTGCAATGCTTTCTGTAATTCGACTTTTGCTTTTTGTTTGAAACCAGTGCTTATATAGTTGTCAGCAATAGTAAGAGTATTGTCAGCTTTGCTGATGAGCATCTTCACCTCATTCTCGTAATATATAGAGGATGCCGCCTTGTCAATATATACGAGAACATAGTATTTGCTTTGCTCATCATTATAGAATGACTTTGTTTCAACAAGACTCATATCCACATCTGTGGAGAAACTCTTCGAAGAACGATATAATATACTTGAGCGTCCGTTGACAGCCTGCTTGTCCATCTGACTCACCTCTTTGACTTTCATTTGTATCTGATGAGCAAGATTTGTACGTGCCAAGTCAAGGGCAGACTGCTTGTTGGTGCCACTCTCTATGTCATGGAAGTATCCATCGGAAGTGAATTGTCTCCACTCCGACGGGTAATTCTGTGCCAAGGCAACCACCCCCGCAAGAAGGAGCAGTGCCGCTAAGAACGGTCTTTTCATGATTTAGTTGCCTTTGGCTGCGTTCATAATGGACTTATTAACTTCAATAAAGTCATCCAAGTCCTTACCACTAAGTGTATTGGGCTTAAAGTTGCCTGCACTATTGAGCATTTTCTGGAATCGGTCACCACGAACACCAACTTTGACTGTAGCAGTGTACATTCTTGTTGTGGAATTATAGTCAATCTTGGTTTCGCCAAAAGGTTCGCATGCTTTCTGCAAATTGCTGCTTACTTGTTTCCAGTGAGAAGTAAGAGCTTTCTGCACCTCACCGTTATTTGCAACTGTACCACGTTCTGCTTGGTCAAGTACCATATTTTCGATAACACGTGCTATAGTGGCGCGTGCTTCACGCTCAGCAAGTTCAATAGCGGTCTGCTTATCATTTGCCTTACCAATGCCAGCATACCATTTATATGCCACCTTAACCATTGAAAGGCCGTCCTCACTCAAATCATCAACCATATCAATACCTTGTAATTTGGTGGTTTCAACCATTACCTTATCACCTTCCAGGCTTGTTTGTTGCTTTATTGTTGATTCAACTGCAGGTGCCACAACTGATTTCTTTGATCCACAACTTTCCAATGCACTTATACCGGCTACTAGAGCCACCATAATTAATAGATTCTTTTTCGGTAGGTTCTATTAATTCATAAATTCGAGTGGAAGCCGTTCCGTCAGATACAATCTTTCGGAATCAGTCCCTCAGCTGAGGGCTTTGGCTAGCGATTGCGTTCGTTTATCCACTCATTGACATGTTGTTTTTGACGATTT
>JAFUAY010000025.1 GCA_017460515.1 Prevotella sp. | reverse complement strand
TATGACAGCAAAACAGACAATCGAAGCAGGTAAGGCCATTCTCGGTATCGAGTTTGGCTCTACCCGCATCAAGGCCGTCCTCATCGACGAGGACAATAAGCCCATCGCACAGGGCTCACACGAATGGGAGAACCAGCTGGTAGATGGTCTCTGGACCTACTCTATCGAGGCCATCTGGTACGGACTGCAGGACTGCTATGCTGAACTCCGCAAGGACGTTCAGAAGCAGTACGACTGCGAGATTGAAGCCCTCGCCGCCATCGGTTTCTCAGCCATGATGCACGGCTACATGGCCTTCAACGAGAAGCAGGAAATTCTTGTACCTTTCCGCACCTGGCGCAACACCAATACGGGCAAGGCTGCTGCTGAGCTCTCCAAGCTCTTCAACTACAATATTCCCCTGCACTGGAGCATCAGCCACCTCTAAGAGGCCATCCTCGACAACGAGGAGCACGTCAGCGACATCAAGTATCTGACCACCCTCGCTGGCTACGTACACTGGCAGGTAACGGGTCAGTTCGTACTCGGTGTAGGCGATGCATCAGGTATGATTCCCGTTGATCCCAACACCAAGACCTACGACGCTACGATGGTTCGTAAGTTCGACGAGCTCATTGCTCCGAAGGGCTTCGGCTGGAAGCTGCTCGACATTCTGCCCAAGTCGCTCAACGCAGGCGAGAACGCAGGATTCCTGACGCCAGAAGGTGCGAAACGTCTTGACGTTTCTGGACACCTGAAGGCAGGCATCCCCGTTTGTCCTCCTGAGGGTGACGCCGGAACTGGCATGGTGGCCACCAATGCTGTCAAGCAACGCACGGGTAACGTGTCCGCAGGTACCTCTTCATTCTCTATGATCGTGCTTGAGAAGGAGCTGTCGAAGCCCTACGAGCCCATCGACCTGGTGACCACGCCTGATGGTTCGCTCGTGGCTATGGTTCACTGCAACAACTGCACCAGCGACATCAATGCCTGGGTAGGTCTGTTCAAGGAATACCAGCAGCTCTTGGGCGTGCCCGTAGATATGAATGAACTTTACGGAAAACTCTTCAACAAGGCCCTCGAAGGCGATGCTGACTGTGGAGGTCTGATGGCCTACAACTACGTCAGTGGCGAGCCTGTCACTGGCCTTCAGGAAGGTCGCCCGATGTTCGTCCGCTCTGCTAATGACAAGTTCAACCTTGCTAATTTCATGCGTGCCCACCTCTATGGTGCCATCGGCGTGCTGAAGATCGGTAACGACATCCTGTTGAAGGAAGAGAATGTGAAGGTGGATCGCATCACGGGCCACGGCGGTTACTTCAAGACTGCCGGCGTAGGTCAGCGCATGCTTGCTGCCGCCCTCAACTCCCCCATCTCCGTCATGGAGACCGCCGGCGAAGGTGGCGCATGGGGCATCGCACTTTTGGCAGGCTATCTGGTGAACAATCCTAACAAGTTGAATCTCGCCGACTACCTTGAGGAAGTGGTCTTCGCTGGCAACACAGGTACCAGCATCGCCCCCACTGCCGAAGACGTAGCAGGCTTCAACAAGTACATCGAGAACTACAAGGCCGGCCTCGCCATCGAGCAGTCCGCCGTCGAGAACAAGAAGTAAGAATATAATTCTTCCCACCAAACTCCCCAATCCTCCGCAAAGGCTTGGGGAGTTTTTTTGTGCTTTTCTGAAAGTTTTCCTTAGATTATTTGGAAATATCAAGGATTTACATTACTTTTGCACTATATTACTGAATAAGAAACAATCGAATATGAGCAAAAATCTTTTCATTTTACTAATGGTTCTTCTTGCGCCACAGACAGGTCTGGCAGAGGATGAAATCGTAAAACAAGGCTATGCTGTATATGACAGTGATGCAAAGACCTTGACTTTTAAGTATGGTGAGAAACCAGAGGGTGACAACGTATTTGACACTGACGACATTTCCGCACCTGCCTGGGATTGCACACATCTCAAAATTGCCATCTTTGAACCGTCATTTGCCGAATCAAGCCCCAAATCCCTGCAGGGCTGGTTTGCTTCTGCTGATTCATTAGAGGTTATAGAAGGCATCGAATACCTCAATACGAGTGAAGCGACTTCGATGCAGTCGATGTTTATGGGCTGCCATAGCCTGGTTTCACTTGACCTAAGCACATTCAACACAGAAAAAGTGATTGACATGCAATATATGTTTGACGACTGTGACCAGTTGACGACAATATTTGTGGGTGAGAGTTGGGTTACGGAGTCTGTCTATAGCTATTCTGAGATGTTCAGGAATTGCCTTTCCCTCATTGGAGAAGACGGAACAACCTATTCAGACAACAATATTTATACATCAGCAGCAACAACTGACGCAGGCGGCTATCTGACGAAGAAAGCTGTTAAGTTATCAACTATTCCTGGTGATGGTACAAACTGGACCACATATTACAACAAGTTCTTTAGCGCGGCTGTTCCTGGGGATGCCACCGTCTATCTGGCAAAGGTCATCGGAACGGATGTTGTGCCAGAAGCTGTCGAGACAACGGTAATTCCCAAAAACACGCCAGTCATCTTGAGCTCTTCCTCTGAAGAGATTACGCTGACTCGCACCTATGATGAGGGAGAAGGCGACTACTTCGAAAATGATCTGAGAGGTACACATCAGGCTATTGCGACGCCAACAAAAGCATACACCCTTGCGAATACTGAGGGATCGTTCAGCTTTGAAGCATACGCAGAAGAGACACTACCAGCTCAATCGGCTTATATCCCCTTCGGTAATGATGCTTTCTACGCCATCTGGTGTCAGGAAAACAGCACGCTCTATTTCACTGACACAAGCTTAGGCTTATCTGAAGGAGGCAGTTATACAGCTGATGACGGTACTGTGCAGACCATTACGGCACTTTGGGAGGCAAAGAACATCACTAAGACCACAGGTGAAGCCTATCCCTGGGTGGGTGTTGCCAGCCCTGATGTTATAGAAGCCGTATTCGAGGAATCTTTCCAGAACGTTAACTTAACGAGCACATTAGAGTGGTTCGCCCAGTGCGAAAAACTCGACACCATCCGCGGCATCGAGCATCTATTTATGAGCCAGGTGACCGATTTGCGATACATGTTCGACCAATGTAAGAGCCTAAGGGCATTCAATACGTCGCACTTTAATACCCGCAGCGCACTCGACATGTGCAATCTGTTCAGTGGCTGTATGACGCTCTCAGATATTGATGTCAGCCGATTCTACACAGGCAATGTGAGCAACATGGCTGGCATGTTCCGCGACTGCAGCGGATTAGTGTCCCTGGATTTGAGCAGTTTTTCTACGGGAGGCGTAACTGACATGAGCTTTATGTTCAACAGGTGCAGTGGCCTCACCGACCTGAATATCAGCACTTTCATCACCAGCAGCGTGACTGACATGGAGGGCATGTTCGATGAGTGTAGCAACCTTTCCACGATCGATCTGAGCAGTTTCAATACAGCTGCCGTAACCAGCATGAACAGTATGTTCTGGGGGTGCAGAAGCCTGACGTCACTCGATGTTACAGGTTTCGACACGCGCAACGTTACCAATATGGGAGGCATGTTCAACGATTGCAGCAGCCTGACAGAGCTTAATGTCGCAGGATTCGACACACGCAAGACGACAGAGATGCAGAACATGTTTGCAAACTGCAAGAATCTGACGGCTCTTGACGTAAGCGGTTTTGTCACCAGTAATGTAACGAACATGAATGAAATGTTCTATAAATGCAGCAGCCTGGAAAGCATCGACATGTCCAATTTCAACACGGCTAAAGTCAATAACATGAGCTATATGTTTGCCGAATGTAGCAGCTTGACAAGCATAGACATCAGCAACTTCAACACAAGTAACGTCACAAATATGTCGGGCATGTTCAACAGTTGTAGCGACCTGACAAACTTGATGGTAAACACCATCGACACTCGCTCTGTGACAAGCATGAGCTTTATGTTCAGTGGCTGTACAGCCCTTGCCGACATCAACCTTGGAAATTTCAACACATCTCGCGTCAGCGACATGAAGAATATGTTCAGCGAGTGTTCTGGACTTACGAATCTCGACCTTAGCAGTTTCAATACGCGAAACGTCACACAGACACGCTATATGTTCAGAGGCTGTGAGAATCTCACCCAGCTCTTCATCAGCGACCAATGGACTATGCAGGCCGTATCCGACGGTGCCTCCATGTTCCAAGACTGCCCCAACCTCATCGGAGAAGACGGCACCATCTATAACAGCGAAGCAACAAGCAACGCATACGCACATGCAGATGCCGGCGGCTATATGACTAAGAAACAAGTGACTCGCACCGCTATTCCTGGCGACGGCAGCTATTGGACCACATATTATAACATGTACGCAAACACCGCAGTACCCTCAGGCACAACAGTCTATATTGCAAATGTCAGCGGTGAAAGCGTCGTGCCGCAAGCTGTAGCATCTGCTATCATTCCCAAAGGCACCCCTGTCATCCTTAGTTCTGATTCTGAGACGCTTAGCCTCACACGCACCACTGCTGACGGTGAGGGCGATTTCAGCGGAAACGAGTTGTTAGGCACTCACTTTGCCATCCCTGCACCAAGATACACCTTCACGCTCTCTAACGAAGGCAACACCTTCGGCTTCAGCAGATATTCCGAGGAGACC
>JAFUAY010000024.1 GCA_017460515.1 Prevotella sp. | reverse complement strand
CACAGGCGTGCTACCTATCTATCTGGGCATTGCTTTGGTGATGGGTGAGAATATCGGTACAACGGCAACGGCCAATCTTGCAGCCCTTGGGGCTAATACGCAGGCACGGCGAGCGGCATTGGCACACCTGCTGTTCAATGTATTTGGCGTTGTATGGGTGCTCTGTGTATTTTATCCCTTTGTTGATATGGTATGTCGACTGGTGGGCTACGATCCGACGATGGCTGGCCAGACGGAACGCCTGCCTATTGTGCTGGCCATGTTTCACACCTGTTTCAACGTAACGAACACGGCCATCCTGATTGGATTGGTTCCTCAACTGGAACGTGTGGTCTGCTGGCTTCTGCCCGAAAAACAGGTGTCTGAGCCAGAGGAATTTCGTTTGCAGTATATCGAAGCCAACCTCGTGCAGACGCCTGAGATCTCTGTTCTTCAGGCTCAGAAGGAAACGGCTCATTTCGCTCAGCGCGTACAGCGCATGTTCGGCAAGGTGCGCCAGTTGACAGACGAGCAGGATGAGTCGAAGTTGGCGAAACTCTATAGCCAGATAGAACAGGATGAGGACCTGACTGACCGCACGGAGATTGAAATAGCACACTTCCTGGAGAAAGTGAGTGAGAACCATCTGAGTGACGAGACTAAAGATAAAGTGCGCCAGATGATGCGTGAGGTGAGTGAGTTGGAGTCGATAGGTGATTCGTGCTATAAACTGGCCCGTGTCCTAAACCGCTTGCAAGAGGCTGGTAAAGTTTTTACTGTCACCCAGCGAACTCACGTGCAAGCCATGATGACGCTCTGTGACGATGCCCTGACGCAGATGAACATTATCATGACTGGCCACCGCTATGAGCACGACATCCGTGACACATTCCGCATTGAGAACGACATCAATCAGATGCGCCAGCGGCTGAAGGATGATAATATCCGTGCTGTCAACGAACGCGAGTACGACTACGCTATAGGCATCATCTATATCGACCTCATCAATGAGTGCGAGAAGCTGGGTGACTATGTGGTGAACGTTGTACAGGCAAGGTTCGGAAAAGAGTCCATCATAGTATAAAAAATAGTTATTTAACACAGAATTAATATGAACGCTAAGAAGATTTTTGTTTGGGTTCTAATGCTTTTGTTACCTTCAGCACCCAGTTTCGGACGGGAATTTGTAATCACGAGAAAGGAACTGCCTCAAGCCGCTCAGATATTTATCAGTACAAAATTCAAGGATAAGAAAGTTATGCTGGTTAAGAAAGAAATGAAGATGCGTATTGTTAATTATGATGTCATGTTGAACGATGGAACAAAACTGGAGTTCGACGGCAAAGGAGAGTGGACAGAAATAGACTGTAAACCTTCTGCCGTACCTGCAACGCTCGTGCCCACTGCCATCGTCAACTATGTGAAGAAGAATTATCCCAATGTAAAGATTATACAGATTGAGCGTGACCGATGGGGATACGAGATCGATCTGTCTAACGGTTTTGACATTAGGTTTAACAAGCAGTTCAAAGTAGTGGAGATTGACGATTAACCTTTTATGGATTTGATGGGTATGCCCCTCTGGGCGTGGATTGTATTCTATGTATTAGTGTTGCTGATGCTTGTGGCCGACCTGAAAATGTTTGGCCGCAAAGGGCAGCATGAGGTGAATGTGAAGGAAGCATTGCAGATGACCATCGTCTGGATTGGCGTGTCGTTAGTGTTTTGTGCGGGCATCTATCTGTTCTACCCTGTAGGGTCGCACGAAAAGGCGATGGAGTTTCTGGCGGGCTATCTTATAGAGAAGTCACTATCGATGGACAATCTGTTTGTGTTCCTCATGCTCTTCTCGTTCTTCGGCATTGAGCGGAAGTATCAGCATGAAGTACTCTTCTGGGGCATTTTCGGCGCACTAGTGCTT
>JAFUAY010000023.1 GCA_017460515.1 Prevotella sp. | reverse complement strand
TGGCAACCTAACTTCTTCACCAATCCTCCCAATTTTGCGTAATCCCGATTTTTGAACTTCCTCGATTTTCCCCTAAATGCCTTTATTTACGGTCGAATTGCGTTAATCTTCCAAAATCCCTCGTTTGTTACAAGCTTTTTTCGTAACTTTGTCATCAATTATACGAAGATTATACGGACTACAATGTTTACAAGAAAATGTTTCATAGTATTGATGGCCGCCTTCATGGTAGTGGCGGCAAAGGCTCAACGACAGGTGGTGCTGGAGACGACTGAGGGGAATATATGTATTACCCTGTCAGACGAGACGCCACAGCACCGCGATAACTTCCTACGACTGGTGGAGGAGCACTTCTACGACTCGCTGCTCTTTCACCGCGTCATCAAGAACTTTATGATTCAGACGGGTGATCCCACCAGCAGACATGCGGAACCGGGCATCACACTGGGTGAAGGTGACGCGGGTTACACACTGCCTGCTGAGTTCCGCTTCCCCACCCTCTATCACCGACGGGGAATGGTGGCAATGGCACGTGAAGGCGATGAGGTGAATCCTGAGCGTCGCTCCAGCGGCAGCCACTTCTATATCGTGTGGGGAAAAACATTCTCTACCAAGGAACTGGAGAGTATCCAGGAACGGCTGGACACGCTGACCAACCCTCCGACACGACTGACACCCGAACTGATCAACGTTTACAGGAAGCAGGGCGGAACCCCTCATCTGGACGGACAGTACACGGTGTTTGGAGAGGTGACGGAAGGACTGGACGTGGTGGAGCGCATACAGAAAGTGATGACAGACGATTATGACCGTCCTGTCAACGATGTGCGAATCCTGAGAGCGTGGGTGAAAGACAAGTAAGATATTCCTACACAAGCACGACGGTGACGCCACGGGCGGCTTGGGCACCATAGACGAGGGCAGACTCAATATCGGCAGTCTTGCTGGGACCGCTGATGAAGGTGCCGAACTTGTACTGCTGGAAGTAATCAGCTGACTGAGCAATCAGCCGGTAGGCCTCATGCATGTTGCTGACAATGGCATCACGACGGAGCACGATGACCAACTGTTCGGAAGCAAAGCAAACGGCTTTCTCCTTCATCTGCTGGGGAATCCAGATACAGGCATTCTCAGCCACACCGATACGCCCCTCGATGACACCCACATCGGCTTTCATCAGTTCACGAACATCACTCACGGTATCGGGATTCAACTGTGCCTCTACTCCATCCAGATTGCTGGCAATCAGCTTCGCATCGGGATAGGCCTGGCGAACGATTGCATTCAGATCGTCGCCTGCCTGCATCTCTATCAGACGGGCACCGGCCGTGGTGGTGGTCTTCGTGATGAACTCTGCCACTGGATCAGCGAACGTGACGGGGTTCAGCTGGCTTAGGTCGGGCATATCGTAGGTCTCGCGCGTGTTCTTGCGCAGACGGCCCAGTATTTCTTCTCTTGAACTCATGATTTCACCTCCTTCCAGATTTCGTGGAACGACCGCTTGGGAAACTTCATCATCTGATGTCCGTAGGCCCAAGGATTCAACTTCAGATTCATCAGCGGTGCAGGCACCCAGTTGACCATAGGCGACAGACGCAAGGCTCCCTGATAGAGAGACGGATGATTGAACAGAATGGACATGCCCTGCGACATCATTTTCTTCATCGGATCGGCATGGCCCAACGACTCCAACTGCTGGCGCCAGCGATAGACCTGATGAGAGAGGTCGACCTTGGCGGGACACACATTGTCACAGGAACAGCAGAGCGAGCATGCCGACACATTATCGTAGTACTTGTCGGGATCACGCAGCATGCCGAGATTGATGCCGATGGGACCGGGAATGAAGTAGGTATAGCTGTAGCCTGCCGAACGACGGTAGACAGGACAGGTGTTCATGCAGGCACCACAGCGCATGCACTTCAGCGTCTGCCAGTGCTCCTCATTGCCAAGAATAGCACTACGGCCGTTGTCGACCAGCACGATATGCATCTCACCACCAGGGCGCGGGCCTCGGAAATGACTGGTGTAGACGGTAGTCTCCTGCCCGGTTCCGCAACGAGCCAACAGTCGCTGGAACACGCCCATAGACTGATAGTTGGGAATGAGCTTCTCGATGCCCATCGAAACGATGTGAAGCTTCGGTATCGAGGTAGACATATCGGCATTGCCCTCATTGGTGCAGACCACCACATCGCCCGTCTCGGCTATTCCGAAATTAGCACCCGTCATACCGCAGTCGGCTTCAGCAAACTGCTGACGAAGATGCATGCGAGCGACAAAGGTCAGGAAGGTTGGATCGTTGGGGTCGCTGGAACTACTGGAAGAACCAGTATTACCAGTAGAACCAGACAGGCTTGGGTTATCCATCAGGCCCTTGCTGCGGAAACAGTCACCAATCTCCTCACGATGCACGTGCAGGGCTGGCATCACGATATGGCTGGGAGCCAGCTTCATCAGCTGCAGGATACGCTCGCCAAGGTCGGTCTCTACGACGTCGATACCGCTCTGCTCCAGATGTTCGTTGAGATGACACTCTTCGGTGAGCATACTCTTGCTCTTCACCACCTTCTTCACCTGATGTTGGGCGAGGATTTCAAGAACGATGCGGTTGTAATCCTCGGCATCCTGAGCCCAGTGGACATGCACACCGTTCTTCACGGCATTGACTTCAAACTGTTCCAGATAGTCTGCCAAATGAGTAGCGGTATGTTTCTTGATCTGACTGGCAGCCTCGCGCAATGCTTCCCACTCAGGCAACGACTGGGCCATGCGGTCACGCTTCTGACGGACACCGAAGAAGGTCTGGTCATGACGACTCACCACAGCATCGTTCTGCAAGTAGGCTTCGGCTGCTTTAGAATGTTTTGTACTCATCTATTGTATTACAATTTGACGATTATAGTCCTGCTGCAAGAATCTGTGCAACATGAATGAACTGAATATTGAGCCCTTGTTTCTGGGCGACTCCCTGCATGTGCATCAGGCACGAGGAATCAGGACCGGTGATGAACTCGGCACCAGTAGCCATGTGGCGGCGCACCTTCTCAAGACCCATCCGGGCAGAGACGGCCTGCTCTTCAACAGCAAACATGCCTCCGAAGCCACAGCATTCGTCAGGACGCTCAGGCTCAACAACCTCGATGCCTTCCACGAGTTTCAGCAGATCAATAATCTTATTGAACTGAGGCACATTGCGCTCAGAAGGCGAAGAGAGACCCAGTTCGCGAACCCCGTGACAGGAGTTATGTACACTCACCTTATGCGGGAACTTGGCTGGCAGGCTCTTCACCTTTATGACGTCATGCAGGAACTCAACGAGGTCGGTAGTCTTGCCTGCGGCTTCGCATGACTGCTCCTTCATCAGATGAGGATGGAAGAACCGCACGTAGGCCGCACAACTGGCAGACGGAGCCACCACATAGTCGTAGCCGGCAAACAGTTCATCAAACTTCTTTACCAAGGGAACAGTCATCCGCTCGAAGCCGGCATTGCCCATCGGTTGTCCGCAGCAGGTCTGTCGTTCGGGATACTCCACATCGAGCCCCAGGCTTTTCAGCAACCGATATGTCGATACGCCCACCTCTGGGTAGAGCGCATCGACATAACAGGGAATAAATAATCCGATTTTCATACTTACATATCCTCCCAAGTATCCAGGTAGGTGACGTGGGTGACGAGATACTCCTCAACACCATGCTTACCGTCGGCACCACCAATACCTGACTTCTTCACACCAGCGTGGAAGCCCTGGATAGCCTCGAAGTGCTCACGGTTGATATAGGTCTCGCCAAACTCCAGTTCGCGGCAAGCCTTCACAGCCACGTTCAGATCCTTCGTGAAGATGCTGCTGGCCAGACCGTACTCGCAATCATTGGCCCAGGCGATAACCTGATCGAGGGTCTCGAACTCTACCAACGGGATGACGGGACCAAACGTTTCCTCATGGATAATGTCCATATCCTGACGGCAGTTGTCAAGGACGGTAGCGGCATAGAAGTAGCCCTTCGTGCCAACGCGCTTACCGCCACAGAGCAACTTAGCACCCTGCTTGATGGCACGGCTTACCTTCTCAGTGACACTCTCCAAGGCACGCTGCTCAACCAACGGACCCATATCGACGCTGTCGTCCTTGCAGGGATCACCCACCTTCACAGCACTCATCTTCTTGACCAGTATATCGGTGAACTGCTTCTTAACTTCCTTCTGTACGTATACACGCTCTGCATTGTTACAGATCTGGCCGTTGTTGCCGATACGCGAGTCGACAATCCACTGAGCAGCACGCTCCAGGTCGGCATCCTTCATCACGATGGCAGGCGCCTTGCCTCCCAGTTCGAGGCTCACCTTCGTGATATTCTTCGAAGCAGCAGCCATAATGCTCTCGCCAGCACTTACCGAACCCGTCACAGAGACGATGTCAATCTTCGGCGAGCCAGCCATCTCATTGCCAATCACAGAACCCTTACCCGTCACGATATTGATGACACCTGCGGGCAGACCTGTCTCAGCCACGACCTTCGCAAACTCGGTACAGTTCTCCGGCGTAAGCTGTGAGGGCTTGATGACGATGGTACATCCGGCAATCAGCGCAGCACCAGCCTTACGGGCGATGAGGAAGAACGGGAAGTTCCAAGGCAGAATACCTGCCACGACACCAATAGGCTTCTTGGTCAGCAGGATGGTCTCGTTGGGACGGTCGGAAGGAATAATCTCGCCCTCGATATGGCGGGCAAAAGAAGCCATATATTCGAAATAGGCTATCGTAGCGCCCACCTCGA
Source organism: Prevotella sp. (assembly GCA_017460515.1). Classification (GTDB taxonomy): domain Bacteria; phylum Bacteroidota; class Bacteroidia; order Bacteroidales; family Bacteroidaceae; genus Prevotella. The sequence continues at coordinate 10,855 of JAFUAY010000023.1, read as the reverse complement.
TAGAAGCCCACGTACGGGTCTTACCCTGCTCACGCATGATAATCTCGGTAAACTCCTTCTCACGCTTCTTGATGCCTTCAGCCATCTTCAGCAAGTACTGGGCACGCTCAATAGCAGGTGTCTTTCCCCATGCTTTCTGGGCTGCACGGGCAGCATCCAGCGCACGGTTCACATCCTCGACCGTGCCTTCCGGCTGACGAGAAATCACTTCCTCAGTCGATGGGTTCAACACGTCAATCCACTTGCCGTTCGAGCTCTCGCAGAACTGGCCGTTAATGTACATTTGTAAATCTTTCATAAGTCAGTTTGTTTTATAGATTAGTGAAAATGGTATTTCGATGACAAAAATAATAAAAAAAGAGTCATACAGCAAGCGCATGCATAACTCTTTTTGATTATTTAACGGAATTAGAATCTTCCTGGGCCTCCGAATCCGCCTCCAAAGCCACCGGGACGTCCCTGTCGGTTGCCACCACGAGTAGCACCGGGGCCACCATCAGGACCACCAGGACCGCGACGCATTGCCTGGCGCATCTCCTTCGTTCCGAAGAGGTTCAGACGGTAGTTCACACGCAGCATCACATAGCTGTTGATAGAGTTGTATTCGTTGTCGGTACGTGACATAGCACTGATGGCACGGGAGAAATTAGACTGCTGTCTCAGGATGTCATAGAACTCCAGGCGAACGGACAGCGGCTTGCCCGACAGGAAGCTCTGTGAAATCTGGGCATTCCAGATCAGCTCGTTCGTATTGGCAGCAGCATCGCTGTAACCGCGACGGCTCGACATATTCATCGACGTAGTGAACTGCATACCCCAAGGTGCCTGGAGCGTGGTGTTGAATCCGTAGTTGAATGCCCATGTGTTCAGGTTCGAATTGGACTGCATCGCATTATAGTTGTTGTTATACTGAACACGACCGTTCAACTCTACCTCCAACCAGTCATTGCGATAGCTGGCACCCAGACGCTCGGCAATGGTGGTCGACTTGGTGGTCATCTTGCTGACGTTGCCATCACGGTTGGCATCGATATAGCCCACGCGGTTCGTATAGCTGGCTTCCGTACCGGTGTTGATGCTGAAATAGCCGGCAGTATCTATCGCGGTGTTGAAGGTGAAGTTTCCGTTGACGTCCCAGTTGCCATTGATATTCTCAGGCTTCGACTCACGTCCGCCAGTCACAGGATTGTATTTCACCATGTTGGCCACAGCATTGCTGGTGGTAGAGAATCCCAGGCTGGCGAAGACGAAACGCTGATGCTTCTCGAAGAAATTATTGTATCGCCAGTTGAAACGCTGGGTGAACGAGGGCTTCAGGTCGGGATTACCAGAGGTCTTGTTCAACGGGTCGCTATCGTCGGTGATAGGAAGCAGGTCGCTCATCGAGGGCTGACTGGTGGAGCCACGATAGTCGAAACGCATGTTGCCACGCTCAGAGATCTTCCAACGGAAGCGGGCCGTAGGACTCCAGTTCACCACACTGCGCTTGGCAACAGTGTCAATACTCAGGTAGCGATACGTAAACTCGCTGTTCTGCGGAATAATCTGAACACCCACGTTGAAGTTATAGCTGGGACGAATGACGCGGAGCATGATCTCGCCCGTATGGATATAGTTCTTGTATTGTGAGAATCGGCTCTGACTCTGGTCGTAGAAGTCGGTATAGCTGCGGCCGAGTGAACCGAAGACGCTGCCCCACTCACGATAGTCGGGCCACACATCATCCATTCCGACACGACGGGTGGGATCGTTGGCATTCCAGAAGTTATACGTCGAACGGTCGTTCTTCGTAAAACGATACTCGAAGTTATAGCTGAACTGCAGGAACATACCCGTGAAGATAGGTTCACTATAGGTCAAACGAGCATTGTAGTTGTAGTTCTTCGTGGGGGTGTTATGATAGTAGTTGCGATAGTAGCTGGAGTCGCCAGTGACCATCTGATAGAGGTTGACAAGGCTCTTCGAGAACGACTCCGAATTGCCATCGCTATAGTTGCCGCCCAGCTGAAGGGTGATATTACGTCCGCGACTACCCAGTTTGCGATTCACCTGAAGGGTACCACCGAAATTCTTCGAATCGCCATAGTTCATGCCACCATTGATCTGACGGTTGACAACAAGCGTGGAGTCGATTCCCAACATGCGGCTCACCATCACTGCAATATCGTCTGACTCCGTGACATAGTTATAAGGATCGGCACTGAACGTAGCCGAGGTGTTGCGCGAAAGACCGTCATTGGTAGAGTAGCTCCACGTAGGACGGAAAGAGATGTTCCATAAGGTATCTGGCGTCCACTCCACACGCATCTGGGCATTCCATGAATTAGAACGCGTGTAGCTCTGGTTGACAGCATTAGAGAATGATCCTGTCGTTGCCACGAAGTTCTCTGTAGAACGACGACTCCAGGCATCACTATCACCGTGGTTCCAACGGATAGAGCCATCCCATTTCAACACGTCTACTTTCTCGTAGTTGAAGTTCAGCATACCCATCTTTGAAGCCTGCAGACCGTTACGACCGCCTCCGCCGAAACGACCGCCACCGCCGCCTCCGCCAAAGCCCATATCATTGGTATTGTTGGCATTCAGCATCGACATCACTCGCCATTCATCCTTCATCATAGCACCAAAGGCACGACCAGAATAACGGTTCTTCGTACCAATGCCGCCGTCGATATTAGCAAACATTCCGCGGTTCATGCCTTTCTTCAATCCGAAATCCAACACAACCTGATCGTTGCCATCGTCAATACCCGTCACACGACTCAGGTCGCTCTTCTCATCATAGGTCTTGATGCGCTCCACAACCGATGATGGCAGATTCTTGATAGCGGTCTTCGTATCGCCCGTCATGAACTCCTTACCATCCACTTTGATCTTCTGAACAGTCTTACCATTAATCTTGATGGTTCCATCGTCAGAAACCTCGGCTCCTGGCAATTTCTTTACCAGTTCTTCTATAACCGAACCTTCAGGCGTACGGTAGGCGCCCGCATTATAAATAATGGTGTCGTCCTTGGTAGTCACCTTGGCTAAGTTCTTGACAACTTCCACTTCCTTCAGCAGCTTTGAGTCGGCAGCTAAGGTGATAGTACCCAGGTTGACTGGCTTACCCTCCATCGTAACGGACTTGAAAAGGGTCTTGGAACCGATGTAGGACACGCGAAGCAGATAGCGGCCATCGCCAGGAGCCGTCACCGTAAACTCACCGTCAGTATTGGTGACGGTGTTCCCAATCACGGTGCTGTCAGCCTTCAACAAAGCTACTGTTGCCTGAATAACACTCTCTTTTAGTTCACCGTCAATCACACGGCCTGTAATCGTTCGTTGGGCTTGAAGCGTGAGGGACATCAGCATCATCACCCACATGAGAAGTAGAAATCGTTTCATTCAGATTTGCTTTTTATTTTATTTATTGATTATCCAATTTACACTATTACTGACGCGAAAGAGGAATGATAGTTTAATCAAAAAACGTTAATTCGAAAAAAAACACATCTTTGGCCACACATTCTTTAGGAAATTAACGTATCTTTGCAGAAAATTATGGAACAACAGAAAGTAATTATATCCCACAATTTGGAGCAGGCTCTCAGTGAGTCGATTGCTTCATGTCATCCCGACCGTGTCTTTGTGCTTACCGACAAGACAACGGAAAAGTTATGTCTGCCTATCGTGAAAGACTATGAATGCATGAAGGAGGCAGCGAGTATTTCCATTGAAAGTCTTGACACAAACAAAACGCTCGATGCCGTAGTTCATGTTTGGAGCGAGCTTCAGCGCATGGGTGCCACACGCCACTCGCTGCTGATCAACCTGGGAGGCGGAATGGTGACCGACCTTGGCGGCTTTGCTGCGTCTACCTTCAAGCGAGGCATCCATCTGATCAACATTCCTACCACACTGCTTTCAATGGTCGATGCTTCTGTGGGAGGAAAGACAGGATTTAATTTCGGTGGACTAAAGAATGAAATAGGTGTATTCCGTAATGCATCGGCAGTCATCATTGATACGGTCTTCCTGAAGACGATGGATATCGAGAACCTGCTGTCGGGCTATGCCGAAATGTTGAAGCACGGACTCATCAACTGTGAGTTGAAAGCAGATGGATCATCACAAAGCTATAACCCACGAATGCTCGACGAACTGCTGTCCTTCGACATTGAGAATCCCAACCTGAAAGAACTGAGCCGAATGGTGGCAGAGAGCATCGAGGTGAAGAAGCGAATTGTGGCTGAAGATCCGCTGGAGCAGGGATTGCGAAAGGCATTGAACCTGGGTCATACCATTGGTCATGCCTTCGAATCGTTAGCCCTTCAGCGAAAGCCTGTTCTTCATGGCTATGCTGTGGCCTGGGGACTCATCTGCGAACTCTATCTGAGTGTTGCCAAGACCGGATTCCCAACCGACAAGATGCGACAGGTGGTTCGCTTCGTTCTTGACCATTACAGCCGCATGCCTATTACCTGTGATGACTACCCTGCCCTCTTGGAACTGATGACTCACGACAAGAAGAACACGGGCAAGGAAATCAATTTCACACTGCTGGGCAACGTTGGCGATATACGCATTAATCAGACTGCCACAAAAGAAGAAATCGAGGAAGCACTCGACTTCTATCGTGAAAGCTAACTGAAGTCTCTCAACCTTCAACTGAAGTCTCACACCCCTCAACTCTCACCCCTCAACTCTCAACCCTCAACAACAGCCATGCTTCAAATCCGCTGCAAGAACAACAATGTCACCAAGAGCTTTCCTGAAGGCACCTCGTTACTCGATGTCTATCAGGAGTTTGCTGACGAAATCAAGTTACCCTACCCCGTTGTCTCTGCCAAAGTCAACAACGTTTCACAAGGGTTGAAATTCCGCCTCTTTCAGAACCGCGATGTGGAGTTTCTGGATGCTTGCGAAGGTAGCGGCCATCGGGCCTATGTACGCTCGCTCAGTTTTGTGCTCTACAAAGCCACTCAGGATCTCTTCCCCGGTTCGAAGCTATTTATTGAGCACACCTTGTCACGCGGCTATTACTGTAACTTCAAGAAAAAGACCGGTGAACCATTGACAGACGATGACGTGGAGCAAATGAGGAAGCGCATTCAGGAGATTATAGACCTGGATATGCCGTTCCGCCGTACTGAAGCCACAACCGAAGAGGCTATCCGCGTTTTTGCCGATAGAGGATTCTCTGACAAGGTGAAACTGATAGAGACCAGCGGACAGATTTATACGGATTATTATACGCTGGGAGATACCGTCGACTATTACTACGGGCCGTTGGTGCCTTCAGCAGGCTACCTGAAAGTATGGGGACTTGAGCACTATCATGAAGGACTTCTACTACGAGTGCCCGACTGGAACGATCCCACTCGGCTGGCTGAGAAAGTGGAACAGCCCAAGACCTTCGAGATGTTTGCTGAGAAAGTGAAGTGGGATATCATCATGCGCCTGTCGAATGCGGGTGATGTGAACAAAGCTATTCTGAAAGGTCATGCATCTGAACTCATCCAGGTGAGTGAAGCCTTGCAGGAAAAGAAAATCGTCAAGATTGCTGAGGAGATAGACAAACGTTACCATGACGAGCAGAATCCACTCCGCCTGATTCTCATCACCGGACCCTCATCATCGGGAAAGACTACCTTCTGCAAGCGACTTAGTATCCAGTTGCTGGCTTGCGGACTCCGTCCCATCTCTTTCTCCACCGATGATTATTTCGTCAACCGTGTGGATACACCCAAGCTTCCCAATGGCGACTATGACTTCGACAATATCGAGACCGTAGACTATCATTTGCTGGAAGACCATCTGACGCGACTGATGCAAGGAGAACGCGTGGAGGTTCCGGAATATAATTTCACGACTGGTAAACGCGAATGGAACGGCAAGAAACTGAAACTGACAAACGATACGGTGCTGATCATCGAGGGTATTCACGCGTTGAACCCGCTGTTGACAAAGCAAATCGATGATGCTGTGAAGTTCAAAATCTATATTTCGGCACTGACCAGTATATCACTTGATGATCATAACTGGATTCCCGTGCGTGATAACCGACTGCTACGACGCATCATCCGCGACTATAACAAGGGAGCCTTCACCGCCCAACAGACCATCGCACAATGGAAGAACGTCTGTGAAGCTGAAGACAAATGGATCTTCCCTTATCAGGAGACAGCCGACGTGATGTTCAACTCTGCACTCAATATTGAGTTTGCCGTCTTACGCACCCACGCCGAGATTATCCTGACTACTGTTCCGAAGAACTGTCCTGAATATGGCGAGGCCCATCGTCTGCTGAAATTCATCCATTATTTTATTCCCGTCAGCGACAAGGAGATTCCACCCACCTCTATCATGCGTGAGTTTGTGGGCGGAAGCAGCTTCAAGTATTAACGCGCCTGGGCCTGCCAGTTTTTATTAACAGGAGTCCGAGAAAACAGAATAATCCGTTACAGAGCAGCAGTTCGTATCCGAAGTGATAGCCGAACTGCTGCTTTGCTATCTCACTTAGCAGATAGCTAAGCAGAGGTGAAGCAATGCAAACGACAGGGACATAACGGTCTCGTACGTTTTGTCTTGTAAACAGACCGAAGGCAAAGAGGCCCAACAGCGGACCATAGGTATAGCTCACCATCGTATAGATGGCATCTATCAGACTGCTGGAATTGACTGCATCACAAATCAGGATGACTGCAGCAAAGATAGCGCACATCGAAATATGTACCCGATGACGCAAACGCTCATCATCAAACTTCCCACGTATATCAACACAATAGGATGTGGTCATCGATGTAATAGCCGAATCAGCACTTGAAAATGAGGCCGCAACAATACCTATTGCAAAGAGTACCAGCACGACGCCACCTGTCTGTTCTACAAACAGAGGCAATAATTCATCACCTTTGGCAGGGATGGCTATTCCTTGAGATGAAAACAACTGAGTCAATAGCACTCCCAATGCAAGGAAAAGGAAGTTTGCTGGCAGGAATGCCAGGCCATAAGTACACATATCCTTCTGTGCATCACGAAGCGTCTTGCAGGTCAGGTTCTTCTGCATCATGTCCTGATCAAGACCTGTCATCACCACGACAATAAACAGACCGCTCAATAACATCTTCCAGAAGTTCTGAGGCGATGAGAAATCATCGAAGAAAAACACCTGACTTCGTTCATCAGCCCATAGTGAAGACAGGGCGTCGGTCACTGTCCATCCACCTATACTCATCACCTTATATATAATGAGGAATAAGGCAGAGAAGAGACAGAACGTCTGAAACGTATCGGTGAAGACAAGCGTACGGATGCCTCCTCGACGCGTGTAAAGCCAGATAAGCATCACGAGTCCTATCACCGTCACCCAAAAGGGAATATTCAAAGGCTGGAAAACGAATTTCTGCATAATCATGCAAACCACGTAGAACTTCAGTGCAGCACCACACATCTTCGATAGCAAGAAGAACCAGGCTGCTGTTTGATAGCTTTGATGTCCGAGCCGTTCACCAATGTAACTGTAAATTGACGTGACGTTCAGTCGGTAATAGACAGGTAGTAACACGAAAGCCACCGCCAAATAGCCTAAAATAAAGCCGATGCACAGTTGCAAGTAACTCATTTGTGAGGTGAGAACCATACCCGGTACACTGACGAAGGTTACACCCGAAATCGATGCTCCAACCATTCCGAACGCCACCATATACCAAGGTGAACGACGTTCGCCACGAAAGAAAGCAGCGTTAGAAGAACGACGGTTTACCACCCTACTGATAACTGTCAGAATGAAATAATATGCAAAAATTGCGGCAATAATCATCATAATGACTGCAAAATTACAAAAATTATGCAAAACAAAGCGATTTTTCTTTCAAAATATTTGGTTGTAACGCGGAAATACTATAATTTTGCAGACGAACACAAACAGGTTTGCCGTTCTTGCGACAGACCTTTTTTCATATAAATTAGCCCAATAAAAACTGTTATGAAACAGAAAAAATTCATCCTTCAGGAGAGTGAGATTCCAACACAGTGGTATAACATTCAGGCCGACATGCCCAACAAACCCATGCCGCCGCTGAATCCAAAGACGAAGGAGCCACTGACCGTTGACGACCTGGCACACATCTTCCCTCGTGAGTGCTGTGTGCAAGAACTGGACACCGAACACCGTTGGATAGACATTCCAGAAGAGGTGCTCGACAAGTACAAGTACTACCGTTCCACACCACTTGTTCGTGCCTATGCCCTCGAAGAGGCCATCGATACTCCAGCCCACATCTATTTCAAGAACGAGTCTACCAATCCCTTAGGTTCTCATAAGATCAACTCTGCCCTGCCCCAGTGCTATTATGCCAAACAGGAAGGAACCACGAATGTGACCACAGAGACAGGTGCCGGACAATGGGGAATGGCTCTTAGCTATGCGGCTAAGCTCTATGGACTGGAAGCTGCTGTCTATCAGGTGAAGATCACTATGCAGCAGAAGCCCTACCGCTCTACCGTGATGCGTACGTTCGGTGCTGCTGTAACCGGTTCGCCCTCCATGTCGACTCGTGCCGGTAAGAATATTATCACCAAGGATCCTCTGCATCCAGGCTCATTAGGTACGGCTATTTCTGAGGCTGTAGAACTGGCTACCACTACGCCTAACTGTAAATACACATTAGGTTCTGTACTCAACCACGTAGGTCTGCATCAGACCATTATCGGTCTTGAGGCTGAGAAGCAGATGCAGATGGCAGGCGAATATCCTGACATCGTGATTGGATGCTTTGGTGGCGGTTCAAACTTCGGTGGTATCTCGTTCCCGTTCATGCGTCATAACCTAAGCGGTGAACGCCATACGGAGTTTATTGCTGCTGAGCCCGACAGCTGTCCGAAGCTCACACGTGGACAGTTCCGCTACGACTTCGGCGACGAGGCAGGCTATACGCCCTTGCTGCCCATGTTCACTCTGGGTCATAACTTCAAGCCATCCAACATCCACGCTGGCGGTCTGCGCTATCACGGAGCAGGCATGATTATCTCACAGCTTATCAAGGACGGCTACATGCATGGTGTCGACATTCCTCAGCTTGAGACTTTTGAAGCCGGAATGCTCTTCGCCCGCACAGAGGGCATCATCCCTGCGCCGGAAAGTACTCATGCCATCGCAGCTGCCATCCGCGAAGCGAAGAAGTGTAAGGAGTCTGGCGAAGAGAAGGTTATACTCTTCAACCTCTCTGGTCACGGACTTATCGACATGCCCAGCTATGAGCAGTACATCAACGGTGATTTGCAGAACTACACTATCACCGATGAGATGATTAAAGAAAATCTGGCTGAACTGGGAGATCCTATTTTGTAGTGATGTGGAGGAAGCGGGTAACCTTGCCCGCCAGACTCCTATCCATATTGTCAATAAAGGCATCGAGGATACGGGTCTTTCCCTGTAAGGGTGTCACATCATAATCAGCAATGAGAGCGGGTATCAGGCAACTGTTGCCCGCTTTTAGTTGAATGGTATCACCTGTCTCACGAATGCGAATGGTGCAATCGCCTTCCAGACAGGCTGTGATGACAAAGCTGTCGTACTTCATCAGATTACGATGGAAGGATGCTGTCATCTCCGTGACGCGCACATCGAAATAAGGTGAGTCAATGATCTGTACTGCCCGGTCCTGCTCATCATCATAGACGGTGCGATACTCTCGTTCCACGTGGTAGTCGAGTGCTTGCGAAGCCAGTTCAGTATGCAGTTCACGTGGTTTACCGTCCATACCGGGTCGGTTGTAGTCGAAGATACGGTAAGTAACATCTGACGACTGCTGAACCTCTGCCAGGAGTATGCCACCACAAATAGCATGCACACGTCCTGCAGGAATGTAGAACACATCGCCTGCCTTCACCTCATGCCGGGCGAGCACCTCGGTAATACTCCCATCTTTCACACGTCGTTCATATTCTGCGGGGGTGATAGTATCCTTGAAACCGGCATAGAGGAAACTGCCTGGTTCAGCCTTGATGACATACCACATCTCTGACTTACCCATCTTGCCATGAACGCGCATTGCCATCTCATCGTTAGGATGCACCTGAATACTCAAATCACGCTTGGCATCGATAAATTTCACAAGCAGTGGCAATTGGTTGTTGTATCTGGTAGCTACTGCCTGTCCAAGTATATCCGCTGGAGCCTTGTTGATCACCGTAATCAGGTCGAGTCCCTTCAGTTCACCATTGCTGATAATACTGGTGCTCGAAGGAACGGCACTCACCTCCCAGCTCTCGCCTATAGGTTCGTCGGTGGGCGTTAGTCCCTTATAAGGTCTCAACTGATTACCTCCCCACACCACTGTGTGCAGGTTCGGTTCAAACAAAAGCGGATATAAGTTCATTTTCGATTAGTTTTTTAAGAAATCAGAGAGGATATGCCTACTATGAGGCATACCCTCTCCTCTTATAATAGTTTAGTTAGTCTTTCTTAGCAGAAAGGATTCTCTGTTGGGTAGTAGTCACCCTTCGGGAAGTTGTAGTCAATCTCGTCAACGGGGATACCCATGTACTTCAGCACCTCCCAGAGATACTTACCCTGATGGCCGAACATCACGGCGCAGTGGTGTGGGTAGTGCTTCTCGATGAGGACGTGACGATAGAAGCGGCTCATGTTCTTGATACCGAAGATACCGATAGAACCGAATGAGCGTGTTGCTACAGGAATAACCTCGCCCTGAGCGATGTAAGCGCGGAGCTTGGTGTCGGCAGTTGACTGCAGACGATATACCGTAGCCAGACCTGGCTGGATGTCACCCTCAAGCGTACCGTTGGTAACCTCAACAGGCAGAGCGCGAGCCATAATGCGCTGGAAGCACATCTGGCAGTTGCA
>JAFUAY010000022.1 GCA_017460515.1 Prevotella sp. | reverse complement strand
ATTAGGGATGCAAATCTTTCCTTCATACCGTATTCAATCTGTCATCCACTGTTCTTATCCTTTTCCAGAACATCTCGAAACCCCTTGTACTGCAACTATTTTACCGCAATTCTCCTAAAAAGCCATAAAATCCTTAGTTTCTGCCTGCAAAGATACAAAAAAAGGTTGTAAAGAGCAACGAATTTTGGGAATTCTTTGGAAAATCGTGGAAAAACGGTCACTATCTTTTTGAACTGCCTTACGCCCATCCACAATATTGATGCCCGTACAAAAACATCCCCCAGCGCTTCACAGCGACGGGGGATGTTTGGTTGAAATATATGTAGTCAGTAGTTGTTTTTTTGTTATCCGAATGTAAAATCTATTTATCTTTATTTACTAACATGCTTTTTATCGGGGCAGGTTGAAGGCCTTGGTCATCTCCTTCATCTGCGCATCACTCATGCCCTCGGGCTCGAAGCCCATGCAGCGGGCGTTGATGTATATCTTGGCACTCTTGGAGAGTACGTCAATCTGATCGAAGGCGTCCATGACATCTGTGCCCTTGGCAAAGACACCGTGCTTCTCCCACATCACCACATCGTATTCCTCCAGCTCTTTCAGCGTGGCATCAGCCAGGGCGTTAGAGCCAGGCAGGGTGTAGGGGACGATACCCAGACCCAGTGGACAGAAAGCCTTGGTCTCTGGGATCATGGACCAGAGAATCTTGGTGAGCACGTCCTTGCCCAGGAAGGCGCGGTTATGGCTCATGGCTACGAGCTCGATGGGGTGGGTGTGTACGGTGGCTTTATAGCCTGATCCCGTCTCTATCTGATGAGCATGGACGGTGAGATGACTAGGCAGTTCGCTGGTGGGCATAACAGCATTGTCGGCAATGATGACATAGCTGGCGCAGTCGTCGAGGATGCGAATCACTGAACCGTTGTCCATCGGCCAGCGAGCCAAATCGCGCATGCGCTTGCCCGTACCTTTACAATAGAAATAACAGCCTTTCAGGGCGGGAAGGGTAACGCCAATCTGCTTGACATCGCTGATAGGAGCCATCTGACGAATTTCGTCATCGACATACTCGCTGATGTTGACAGTGATATTTCCACCGTTGCGTTCAGCCCATCCATTCTGCCAGAGGTAACCGGCAACTTCTGCAATCTTCTCAATCTCCGCTTTCAGGGCGGGACGTCCTTCTAAAATACTTTTCATCGTAGAGTAGTGTTAATTTGGTTGCAAAGGTATGCGTTTTTTTCGATGGAACACTTGCTTTTTTTGATTTTTTGTCCCGAAAATATGATTTTTTGATTGATTTATGTCAATTGAGGGCGAAGATGGATGATTTTCGGTAAAATATTTTGTTATTTCTGAAGTTTTGCGTAATTTTGCGTGCAACTAACGTCAGAACAATCATGCGACAACTATACAGAACGGGGCTTCTGGCAATAGCGGTGCTGCTGATGCCGCTGTTGGTACTGGCTCAGAACTTGACAGACGAATTGTCACTGGAGATGATTCCCAGTGGCGATACGGCTAAGGTGTATACGAAAGAGAATCCCTTGATCTTTGAGGATGATGAGGACTTATGGCCCTACTCGTTTCTGAGTGAGAACCATGAGGAGATGGGCTTCAACATTGACCTGGTGAAGATGGTGTTGGAGAAGCTGGATATACCATACGTCATCCGGTTGAAAGGGAGAAGTGAGGTGCTGGAGGATCTGCGGACAGGTCGTGCGGACTTGTCGCTGGGTATGGAGGCAGGCTTCCATAACCCGTATGGCAAGTTTGGCAAGACGGTGATACAGCTGTTCACTCACAGCGTGGTATGGCCAAAAGGCAAGCCACAGACCATTTTCACGCTCGACGACCTGAGCGAACAGAAGGTGATGGTACATGACGGAAGTTTCAGCCATCATCTGATGCAAGACCGGGGGTGGGGCGAGAATGCCATTCCCTGTGGCGACATGAAGGAAACTATCATGCAGCTGTCGCAGCGCCAGAACGGACAAATGGTGTGGAATACGGGTTCGCTGCGCTGGCTGCTTCGCATCTATCATATTGACGATCTGCAGATAGCACCTGTGGATATGGAGGACGGAACCTACAAGTTCATGTCGAACGACGAACATCTGCTGGCACGAGTGGACAGCATCGTCAATGTGCTGGCAGCCGACGGACGTATGAGTTCGCTGCGCACAAAGTGGTTCTACCCCGATCAGCTGTTGACCCACGTGCCCTCCTGGTTCTGGAATATAGTGAATGCGGGTGTCTTGCTCGTAGCCTTGCTGCTCGTGGCAGTGCTGCTGTTGCGTAGGAGTGAAAAGAATGCCATAGAGAGTGCCCGTCAGCGCACCAATCGCCTGTCGCTGATCATGAACTCGTGTCTGTTGAGCATCTGGCTCTATGATACGGAGGAGAAACGTTTCATGTGGGTAGACAAGACGGGCAGTATAGGCAGTAACTATAATGTGGAGGAGTTTATCAAACGACTGGGTCGTGACTCCTACAAGACGTTGATAGCGGGAATGGCCAAGGTGATTGAGAAAAAGGTGCCCACAGAGACGGTTGAACTGATCTCGCATCCAGAAGACCGCCCATCAGTAGGTAATCGTTCGTACAGGGTGACAATCAGCGTGTTGCGTCAACATCATGGCAGAGTGAAGACTGCCATAGGCGTCTGTGCCGACGTGACAGACGAAATCGTCACAAAGACGAGCATGCGCGAAAGACTGATGCATTACAAGTCGGTGTTCGATATCGCTATGGTCGACATGTTCTGTTATGATGCCAATGGCAATCTGATAGAAATGAACGAGCGTGCCCAGCGCACGTTCGGCATGACCTTGAATGAGGCAAAAGAGCGGAAGGTGAACATCTTCAATATCATAGGAAAGGACGAATTCGACAGCAATAGCGATGATTACTTATATGCCAGCATATTCATGGATCGCGAAGATATCAATCGTGGACAAAAAACGTCTACGGTTCATTCAAACATGGTCTATGAGTTGCAGCTGGTACCTGTGCGTAGTGCCAACGGCAAGCTGAGAGCACTCTACGGGTCAGGACGCGATGTGACGGAGGTGGTGAATACCTACCGTAAGGTTCAGGCGAGCCTGCAGCGCGTACAGCATGCCAACAAGGAGGTGACCGACTATGTACAGAACATCAACTACGTGATGGACGTGGGAGGCGTTCGCCTGGTGCAGTACTCCCCGCGCGACCATACACTGACCATCTTCAGCAGTCTGGACACCGTACAGCACACGCTCACCCAGTCGCGCTGTATGAGCCTCGTCGACGATCATTTCCGCAAGACGGCTATGCGTGCACTGAACACCATGGACAGCATGTCGAACAAGGTGGTGGATGCTGAGATTACCACCCATCTGAGAATCAAGGGACATCCCCTCTACCTGTACTTCCGTTTCGTGCCGACATTCGACGGCAAGGGAAATGTAGTCAACTATTTCGGAATGTGCCGTGATCAGAGTGATATCAAGATTACAGAGACCCTGCTGGAGCGACAGACGGCTCGTGCCAAGGAGGTGGAAGACCTGAAAAACTCCTTCTTGCGCAACATGAGCTACGAGATACGTACGCCACTGGCTACGGTGGTGGGATTCGCTGAGCTGTTCGAACAGGACCATTCGCCTGGCGACGAGGACTTGTTCGTCAGCGAAATCAAGAACAACTCGTCACACCTGCTCACACTGATCAATGATATCCTCTTCCTGTCGAGACTGGATGCCCACATGATTGAGATGAAGAAGCAGACACTGGACTTCTCAAAGACCTTCGACGGCTATTGTCACATGGGATGGGCACAGTATCAGCGCGAGGGCGTCAACTATGTGGTAGAGAACCACTACGACCAACTGGTGCTGGATATTGACGATACCAATATGGGACGCATCATTGAGCAGGTTGTGGCGAATGCTGCCAAATATACCACAAAGGGTACGGTCAGAACGCGTTACGACTATATCAATGACAAACTGATGATTGCCGTTGAGGATACCGGATGTGGCATGTCGGCAGAGACATTGGCAAAGGTCTATGAGCGATTCGCTTCAGGCGACCATCACGGTACGGGATTGGGACTGCCTATCTGCAAGGAACTGCTGGAACAGATGGGGGGCAAGATTGAAATCACATCGAAAGTGGGCAAGGGAACGACCGTCTGGATCACCCTGCCCTGTGAGGCAATGTCGGTAGACCGACGACAGGAGATCTGACGACACCATCAGAAGACGAACAAACCTAAACGAAAACAGAAGATTACGCGATATGAGCATATCAGTTGCTACACATACAGAACATTATCAACCCCCAAGGGCACGCAGACTCGGCACAAGGCTGGTACGTCTGTTCTTGTTGACGCTTGTGACGCTATTGTCCCAAGGCATCAGGGCCGACCTGTCAGAGCGGTATACGGAGAAGATGCCGCTTGTCATTGTAATCAACCAGGACTTTCCGCCATACGAGTTCAGCAACGAAGGAGAACCTGAGGGATATGTCGTTGACGTGCTGAAGGAGATACTGGAGAAAAATAATGTACCCTATCGCTTCGTCATGAAACGCCGTTATCAGGGCATGTACATGTTTGAGCATAACGAAGCAGACCTGATGGTTGACCATTCCCAGCGTTTTACTGCCCATTCGCAATATCCTGGTGCAGATTATTACGTCATCTCACGAAGTGTGATAGAGTATTATAAGTTGAGAGTGGCTGCTCACAAGAAATGGACGCCTATCTCAACGATAGAGCAGTTGAAAGAGACCAGGGGCGTGATGCTGCGAAAGGACGACCAGGCCACACAGGACATGGTGAAGGCGATGATTCCTGACGTGGCATTTGAGAAAAAGCCATTAAGGGAGGCCATGAAAGAGATCGCAGCGGGCAAGCAGAAATACCTGGTATGGGGCGAGGCACCGCTGATCTATACGATACGCAGCCTGGGACTGACTGACGAGGTGACGCTCGGCTCCATGACGGTTCTGTCGGGTGAACTGCATTTCGTGGGACACGACAAGGAACTGATGGACATGATCGATGACCAGTATGCACGCATGGACCAGAATGGCAATCTGCAGAAACTGCACGACAAGTGGTTTCATCCGGAGCGCGTGCGCAGCAACAAACTGTTATCCATCATTGGCGTGGGATTCGGTATCCTGGTGTTCATCGTGCTGTTGGGATGGTACAACAAGCGCATCCATAACCGTAAGGAACTGGCGCGACGGAGGGCCGAAGACTTGCGCACCATGATGCTTCAGGCTCTGAAACTAGGCGATTATGCCGTTTGGGGCTATGACTTGCACGCACAGCGAATCATGAACCTCTACGGCAATAAACTGCCAGAGGGAGGCATCGGCAGAGAGGAATTCTATGACCATATCCATCCTGATGAGCGTGCTGTCTTCCAGCATGAGATCCGTCAATTGATTGAGACGGGAATGGGGTCGCTAGTGCTTGACCAACGATGGAAACCCTTTGACGATCCGAAGGATGTAGATGAGCAAGGATGGGTGGCCCTCAGAGGACATGTCATAGCTGAAAAAGACGTTAACGGCAGGGTGAACATGCTGGTGGGAACGGTGAAGAACGTCACGAAGGACTATCAGGACGAAAGGAATATCGAAGAGTTGTCGGCCCGCTTCGAGAAACTGTTCCAGACCACGCTCGTAGGCATGTCGTTCTATGACAAGCAGGGCAAACTAGTGGGACTGAACGACAATATGCGCAAGATATGCGGATTTGATGAGGCTGGAGAGGACTTCTTCCGTAAGACAAGTCTCTTTGAGGCTCCGATGTTCAAGGGCGACCTGGATCCTTATCATCCCAAACATGTGCATGCCTGTCAGCACATGTACTACCCTGATGCAGGACTGGACAAGTATCTGGAGTACCGCATCCTGCCTACCTATGAAAATGACGAGCTGCAATACTATGTGGTGACAGTGCGCGACGTGACTGCTGAACGCATCATGTATATGGAGATCTATCGACAGGATCTGGAACTGCAAAAGACTGTTCAGAAGCGTAACCGATACAGCGAAGAACTGCGCTATCTGTTGGAGAATAGCAATATATGGGTATGGCGTTCGGATATGGAAAAGAAACTCATCAGCTTCTCGCGTTCGCTCCATGTGCATGAGTTCTCGATGACGTTTGATGAATTCAGAAGCCTGCTCTATCCCGATCAGACGGAGCTGGCTATGAAGGAGTTGGGCAATATGAATGGTGAAGACCGCAACCTGAATGTGACACTCCATTTCAAGAAATCGCCCGTTCACACAACAGCACAATGGGAAGCTATCAACGGCGTTCCCGTCTACGATGAGCAGGGTAGGGTGACAGGTCATTTCGGCATCGTGCGCGACGTGACCACACTGATGGAGGTGCAGGAACAGCTGCGACGTGAAACGGCAAGGGCTGAAGACTCAGGCAAACTGAAGAGCGTATTCCTTGCCAATATGACCCATGAGATACGTACGCCGCTGAATGCCATCGTGGGCTTCAGTGACCTGCTTCAGGTCATCGACAACAAGGAAGAACGGCGCGAGTTCATGCGTATCATCCGTAATAACTGCGACATGCTGATGCGACTCATCAACGATATCATTGAAGCATCAAACATGAACCAGTCGCCGCTGACCATCGAGGCAGACAAGGTGGACTTCGCTGTTGCCTTCAACGATGTGTGTCAGACGCTGGCGCAGCGCGTGCAGGAACCAGGCGTGGAGTTCCTCGTAGACAATCCGTATGAGAGCTTCGTGACAACTGTTGACAAGGGAAGACTTCAACAGGTCATTACCAACTTTACGACCAACGCTGTGAAGTACACCCACGAGGGACATATCAAGGTGGGCATGCGCTATCTGTCGTTTGAAGAACTGAAAGACGTTACCAAGGATTTGCAGCTGACTGACCAGCAGATGCCGTTCTCAGGTATCTACCTCTACTGCGAAGATACGGGCGCTGGTATTCCCAAGGAAAAACAGGCATCAGTGTTCGAACGCTTTGTGAAACTGAACGATTACGTGCAGGGCACTGGCTTGGGACTGAGTATCTGTAAGAGCATAGCCGAGCGTTGCGCTGGCAGAATAGGCGTGATGAGCGAAGGAGAGGGCAAGGGCTCTACCTTCTGGATTTGGATTCCCTGTGAGAAACGAAGCGAGGTGCTCCGTACATCATAACAATGAAATGTATCTCCATAAATAATAATATATACCATGCAGATCAGTAAATACATGCTTGCCAATGAGCGAGACTCAGAATGGGGACTTACTGTTACTACCATTGGCTATGAGGACATCGGACCTCATGATTCATACCCTACGAAAGGTCATGCTGACGGCTACTATTTTGAGCTGGAAAGAGGGCGCGTGCTCAATGAGTACCAACTGCTCTATAATCCTGAAGGGGAGGGCATCTTCAACAGTGCCAGCGTCAAGAATGTTCACCTCAGAGAGGGTGATATGTTCCTGCTGTTCCCTGGCGAGTGGCACAGCTATCATCCCATCAATGGCGGATGGAAAAGCTACTGGATTGGCTTTAAGGGGCGCAATATGGATGAACGCGTGAAGGCGGGCTTCCTCTCACCATCGAAGCCTGTCTATCACATCGGATTCTCAGACAATATAGTCAGCCTGTATAAGCAGGCCTACGATGCGGCACTCGAAGAGGCTGCCTATTCACAGCAGCTCATGGCGGGTATCGTCAACCACCTGATAGGCATGATGTATTCGCTGGAACGTAACATCGAACTGAAGACGCGTAGCCAGGTTCATGTGGAAATGATTAATCGTGCTCGGCTGCGTATACGTGAATCGTTGGAGAGTCCGCTGACCATTCAGCAGGTGGCAGAGGAACTGGGTGTCAGCTACAGCAACTTCAGAAAACTGTTTAAGGAACATACGGGCTTCTCGCCTGCTGTCTATCAGCAAGACCTGCGACTGCAGCGAGCCAAGGAGCTCCTGTCTACGACAGATATGAGTATCAAGGAAATAGCCTACCAGCTGAACTTTGAATCGCCTGACTATTTCTCAGCGAAGTTCAAGGTGAAGACAGGCAGACGCCCCAGTGAATTGAGGAATCTATAACCTGAAAGGAGATATTAAAAGACTGAAGGGAGTTCCAATCGAGCTCCCTTCAGTCATCTTATCGGAAAATTGCTTTTTCTCTTATCGGAAAATTGCTCTTGTCTTATTAGAAAATAGCTTTCTCCACCCAATAACAGAGGATACCAGCCAGATAGCCTACGAAGGCAATCCACGTGATACGTTTCATATACCATCCGAAGGTAATCTTCTCCAGGCCCATGACAACAACACCTGCGGCAGAACCGATGATCAGCATCGAACCGCCTACGCCAGCACAGTAGGCCAGAAGTTGCCAGAAGATGCCGTCGACTGCCATATCGCCTGTGGCTGCAACAGGATACATACCCATACATCCAGCCACGAGAGGCACATTGTCAACGATTGATGAAAGAACACCAATGATACCCGTTACCAGATAATGGTTGCCCTCAAAGGCAACGTCGAGTCCCTGTCCGAGCATGGTCAGCACACCAATGGTCTCCAGACAGCCCACTGCCATGAGGATACCTAAGAAGAAAAGGATTGTGTCCATGTCAATGCGTGACAACATCTTCGAAACACGTTTCTGGGTGTTGGTGTTGTCGGCAGTGTCCTCGTTCTCCTGATGGATGCGGGTATAGAAAATCTCTGTGACTGTCCATAGCACACCCAGGACGAGCAGGATGCCTACGAATGGAGGCAGGTGGGTGATGGTCTTGAAGATGGGTACGAAGATAAGTCCGCCTACACCCAGGAAGAAAATGGCCTTGCGCTGCTTGGCTGAGAGGCCATCCGTTTCATCTGCTACAATAATCTCCTCAGTCTGCTGCAAGTTGCCTTTCAGCGAGAGCGAGAGTATGTAGGCAGGGATTACCATCGAGATGAGCGACGGGATGAATATCTCAGTGATTACACCTGCTGCGGTAATCACACCCTTGTTCCATAGCATGATCGTGGTGACATCGCCAATCGGTGAGAAAGCACCACCGCTATTGGCTGCAATGACCACGAGGGCGGCATAGATGAGGCGGTCTTTCTGGTCGCTGACGAGCTTACGCAGAATCATAATCATCACAATCGAGGTAGTCAGGTTGTCGAGAATGGCTGACAAGATGAAGGTCATGAAAGCAATACGCCAGAGAAGGGCGCGCTTGCTCTGCGTCTTCAACGTATCGCGCACGAAATTGAAACCACCGTTTTGGTCGACGAGCTCTACGATGGTCATAGCACCCATCAAGAAGAATAGGGTGGTGGCAGTAGAGCCCAGGTGATGCTCAATGACGCTGCTGACAGCAGATGCTTTCAAGTCGCCAATGGCTCCAGGAATATAGGCTGCCGGATCAATCATGAACAGGGTCCATGTGATGACGAACATGAGCAGTGCGATGGCTGCTTTGTTGATTTTTGTCACACTCTCAATGGCTATGCAGAAATAGCCGATACAGAAAGCGATGACAATACAGAGGGTTAGTGTTGACATGATGTTTTGTCTTTTTTTGTTTTTTAGGAATTAATTTTATAAGTAGTTGTTAATATACATCCTGCGGAGGATTGATCTCCTCGCCTCGAATACCAAGGGCTGCCATGAGGGAGTAGCCTAGTATCTCCTGACGGAAATTGCCCCCCTGTTGAGGCTCCATGCTAAACACGGTGATGCGCTTGTCGTCATCGTCAACCTTGCGGAGTGCTTCGCGAATGGCAGCAAAACAGTGGTCGCTGCCTACGACCATGATACGCTTCACCTCTTTCTGAGCGCACACCAATTGGAGTGTCTCCAGAAAGAAGTCGTCTTTCGTGGTCAGCTGTTCCACAGGCAGCGCGCTGATCGTAAACTCACCCAGATGGTCGCTGAAGGCCTGTCCGTTCAGTTCTTTCTCATAGTGTGATGGCAGGAAATTGTCTAACTGCTGCTTGTCCTTGTCGTGTATAAGGGTAACGAGGGTCTGATGATTGCCTTCGCGTAGCCCACCGTCGAGTGCCACACAGTCAATCCATCTGGCCATGTCTGCCTGTGGGATTCGGCGCCCCAGCATGCGTTCAAAGTTTACAATGAGATTGAACGCCACACGGTCCAGATGGTCGGCATCAACAAGGATGACATTCTCTGTCCAAGTTGATATCATGATAAATTAAAAACGAGCGTTATTATTTGTTCATAATCTTCTTAGCCTCCTTACCGGCACGAACGATGTACACGCCCTTAGTAAGTCCGCTAATGTTGATTTCTGTCTGTCCTTCGCTCAGCGTGACAGTGCGAACGGCACGTCCGTTCGTGTCGTAGATGGTAACCTGCTTGCCTTCGGCACCCAGGATAGTGAGCTTGCCGTCCTTGATAGCAAACTGGCTCTTGCCTGCATTGACACTCTCAATGGCATTTGGGTCCTTCGACGAGAAGAACATCTTTGACAGTCCGCTGAGAGGCAGTTTCTGTTCATTACCATCAGCGAGAACAATCAGCATATTGCTCTCATCGAACGTAATCTTCTTGATATCGCTAAGCGATACATCGGTCTGGCTACCAGTCTGTACAACTGTCAGATAGGCATAGTTGTCAGCCATCATTGTTGAGCTCACAGTGAGTAACAGGAGCATGAGGAAATGACGAAGGTTCTTCATTGTTTCATTGATTTTTTTGATGAATACTGCTGCAAAGGTATAAAAGTGTGGGCACTCTTCAAGAAAAGAGCCTGCACTTTTTGTTTTTTTTAATCTTTTTCAATACGAATACGCGCATCGACAGCTGTTACCGAATGCTCGTCTGCCAGTAAGGGATTGATATCCATCTCCTTGATTTCACGGGCAAAACGCAGCAAGGTGGACAGACGGACGATAATCTCGGCATATTTCTGCTCGTTGACGCCTTTCTGCCCTCGCGTACCTTTTATTATTTTATAGCCTCGTAATGAATGAATCATCGAGTAGGCTTCGTTGTAACTGAGTGGTGCCAAGCCGCTCGATACGTCCTTCAGCACTTCAACAAAGATGCCGCCCAAGCCGCAGAGCACTACGTGGCCAAAGCGTTCTTCATATTTGGCGCCGATAAACATCTCCGTTCCGCTGATCATCTTCTGAACCATCACTGCAGTGGCTTGGGGAATCTTCATCATGCGATTGTATTCCAGCGCCAGGTGCTCGGCTGTACGGATGTTGAGGGCAACACCGCCCACATCGCTCTTATGGATGGGGCCTACTACCTTCGCCACAACGGGATAGCCAACCTTCTCTGCGAACTGTGCCAGCTCGTCTTTTGAAGTCGACACTAACTCTGGAACCATCGGAATGCCTGCACACTCCAACAGTTGTCTGACTGTTTCAGGGGGGAGGTAGCCACTGCCTTCATCGTTCTGAGAGATGGCGCTGCTGATAATCTCGCGGATACGTGGGACATCAACACCAAAGAGCTCAATCTCTGGTGGGGCAGGGGGAGGAGTCTGCATGATCTGTGTGAGAGCTGTTGCCAACGTCACCTCATCACTGAAGTTGACATGGCCTTTCTTGAGGAACTCCTCCACCTCCGGACCTGCCGTATGCAAGCTCGGAAGAATGGGGAAGATGGGTTTCTTGCATTCCTGTATCTTCTGGTGTAACACATCGTATGTCTCGTAGACCTTTACCAGGCCTGGTGTGCCGAAGATGACCATGATGGCATCGATGTTGTCAAACCGATGTTCGCAGTAATCGATGGCAACGCCTAACAGCTCGCCTGTTCCTGTGGCTAAGATGTCAATCGGATTGGCAACTGACGAACCTGGCAACAGCTTCGATTTCAGTTCGTCTGCTACAGGGCCTTCAAGACGGGGAACTTGCATGCCGCCTTTTGATAATGCATCCGTCAGCATCACGCCAGGGCCTCCGGCATGGGTGACAATGGCAAAGTTGGTGCCGTTCAGACGGGGGAGGGTAAAGATGCAGCCAACGGTAGTGAGTTCCTCACGAGAGAAACAACGTACGATACCAGCCTTGCGGAACAATGCCTCTACAGCCAAGTCGCTGGAGGCAATGGCACCTGTATGACTGGATGCTGCCCTGCTGCCACTCTCACTGCTGCCGGACTTGATGGCTGCTATTCTACAGCCCTTGCGGATCAAGTTGCTGGCATGAAAGAGAAGCTTGTCAGGATTGGCAATGTTCTCGATATACAGTAGTTTGATGGGTGAGTCGTTCTCAGGATCGAAATGTTCGTCCATGTATTGCAGCACGTCTTCAATACCAATCTGCTTGCCATTGCCTATTGACCAGACACTGTTGAAGGGCAATCCCTTGATGACGGCACTCTCCAGGATGAACACTGCTGTGGCACCAGAGCCGCTGATGAAATCGGCTCCTTTGGCGTGAAGGGTGGGAACGGGCTTGGTAAACACAGAGTGATGATGTCGGGTGAGCAGACCAATGCAGTTCGGACCAATCAGAGCTGCCTCATAACGCTCACAGATATCCAGGATGCGCTGTTCCCATTCGGCACCCTCATGGGTCTCTTCACCAAATCCTGCAGAAATGATGATAAAGGCACGGGTGTTCTTCACAGAAGCCAACTGCTCAACGCTATCAGGACACATCCTTGCTGGAATCACTAAGATGGCCATCTCCGTAGGCGGTAGTTCACTGATGTCATGAAACACCTTGATGCCCTGCACTTTGTCTTCCTTGGGGTTCACGATGCGCAAGGTGCCATCGTAACCGCCAGCTATCAGATTGCGCACAATGGCTCCGCCTGGTTTGTGCACATTGTTAGAGCCGCCAATGACGACGATGCTCTTCGGTTGTAGTAGTTCTCGGTTAATCATGTGGCAAATATACGAAAAAAAATAATTTTAGAACTATTTTAGGATATTTTTTTTAGATAGTCAAAGAAAAAGTAGTACCTTTGCACAAACTGTTTAAAACTTAGCAATCAGAATTATTTATGGCAAAAAAACAAGCAGAGGGCGAAGAGTTGACCCCTCAACAAGAGAAACTGAAGGCGCTTCAGGCCGCCCTGCAGAAAATAGAAAAGGACTTTGGTAAGGGTAGTATCATGCGTATGGGCGATGAGCAGGTGCAGAATGTGGAAGTGATTCCTACTGGCTCTATCGGATTGAACGCTGCACTCGGTGTTGGCGGATATCCCAAGGGACGTATTATCGAGATTTATGGTCCGGAGTCATCTGGTAAGACCACATTGGCCATCCATGCTATTGCAGAATGTCAGAAGGCAGGTGGTATCGCTGCATTCATTGATGCTGAGCACGCGTTCGACCGTTTCTATGCTGAGAAGTTGGGCGTTGATATTAACGAACTCTATATCTCTCAGCCCGATAATGGTGAACAGGCACTTGAGATTGCTGACCAACTGATCCGTTCCAGTGCTGTGGATATCCTGATCGTTGACTCAGTGGCTGCCTTGACCCCGAAGAAGGAGATTGAAGGTGACATGGGCGATTCAGCAGTGGGACTGCATGCTCGCTTGATGAGCCAGGCTCTCCGTAAGCTGACGGGTACGATCGCTAAGACCAATACCACTTGCATCTTTATCAACCAGTTGCGTGAGAAGATTGGAGTTATGTTTGGCAATCCTGAGACTACCACGGGTGGTAATGCACTGAAGTTCTATGCTTCCGTACGTCTGGATATCCGTAAGGTGAGCCCAGTTAAGGATGGTGACAACGTGGTTGGCAACAAGGTACGCGTGAAGGTGGTGAAGAACAAGGTGGCTCCTCCCTTCCGCAAGGCTGAGTTCGAGATCACCTTTGGAGAGGGCATCTCGAAGGTGGCTGAGCTCCTCGACCTGGCTGTTGACTACGAGCTTGTCAAGAAGAGCGGATCATGGTTCAGCTATAAGGATTCAAAGCTGGCACAGGGTCGTGAGGCCACTATTGCAATCCTGAAAGACAATCCTGAACTGTGTGATGAGCTGGAGGCACAGATTATGGAGAAACTGGCTGATCAGGCTGGTGAGGCATGATTCCCCATTCCGTGAAGCAGTCTAAGTGACGCTACAAGAATAGATGATGGCCACATCCGCGAGGGTGTGGCCATCATCATGAAATGTTATATAATGATGTAGATTAGAATCAGTCTTAGCGCTTGACGTACTTCACTTCCTTGGTCTGGGCATTGAAGTAGATGGTGCAGTCGTTCTTGTCCATACGTGAACGATAGAGCCAGGTATAGGTATTGTTCTTCACCTTGCTCACTGCATTGGGCTCGCCTAATGCCAGACGGACCTCAGCCTCGTTGAAACCTACGCGGATGATGGACTTCTGAATGTCTGGCAGGTTCTTCTCCCTGACCTCTTTGACATTACCTACGTTGGCGCTGGCAAAAAGACTGTAGTAGTAGTCCTCATGCATTCCTCCAACATCGCCAGCAACGTTCTCGCGAGTAAAGGTCACTTGCTTGGTGTATTCCAGGCCAGCTCTGTCGAGTGTCATTCTGACATACTTTGTGCCACGAAGCACGTGCATGGCTTTGATAGTAAAGGTTGTCAGACGTGGTATTGCTTCTTCAGCACCTGCCGAGTTGGTCATCTTGGTGGCATAGAGGGTAAACACCTTACCACCCACAAACTTGTCATATTGTTCATCGCCACTGGCCTTCTCGCCAGCTATTTCGAAAGAACCTTCGAAGGTGTGCTTGTATTCATCAGGCTCCTTGAACTCCTCATCGCGCATGCCACTATTGGTACGACTGATAGCTACGTTCTGGAAAAACTCACGTCCGGTTTGGTCTACCACAATCAACTTGACAGGGTAGCTGCGTGTGCCAACGCCTGCTGCCACAACGGTGACCTCCGTTCCAATGGGTACTTCAATCTTCTGGTAACCATAACTGGTAGTGCTCACGTCAACATTATAGACAGTATTGGTGGTCAGCAGCCTTTTACCGACCAATTGTTCGATGGCAATGTCTACGTCGCCCAGGTAAGCCAGGGTTGGCACACCGAACTTCGTGTAGCAATAGTCATCAAACGTGGCAGTGGGTACTTCGAAATAGTAGGTTTTGCCATCCTCGCATTCGAAGACGACGCGTTCATGGAGACCGTTACCGCGTTCATGACCTTTGTAGGTCATAATCTTATGACGTAGCGACATACTGCTCACCATGTGGTCTGTGCTGTCACAGAAGGTGCGAATCACCATGTCCTTCTTGCTGGGAATCACCATGAAGCGCATGCCCTCTTTCCAGTCGCACATGCTTTCATAACGGAAATATTTCTCAATAAAACTCTTCGATTGCTCCTCGTCAGGCACCTCTTCTTTCGTCTCTTCAGACTCAGCTTCAACTTCCTCCTTGAACATGATATTATTAGTCCAAACAAGATATTTGTTGTTCGGGTCACGTGTCTGGGCATTAGCCATCATGGATGAAAAGGCCATAGCGGCAAGGAAAAACACTAATCTCTTCATGCTATACAGTTCGATTGATGATTTTGCCGACAAAGTTACGAAAAACTTTTAATACTCATGTCATCATGACCTTTTTTTCTTTCGAAAGTCGAAAAAATGTGTCAATGTGTGACAAAATGGCATGAATTATGATGTCAAAGCCGTTGTTCGTTTGTTTTTGGCATACGCTTTGCTATTCGGAAAATGACAGATTTTGATTATTAACAAATAAAAATAATACAATTATGGGAAAGATTATTGGAATTGACTTGGGTACAACTAACAGTTGTGTTGCCGTGTTCGAAGGCAACGAGCCCGTTGTGATTGCAAACAGTGAAGGTAAGCGTACTACACCTTCTGTAGTAGGTTTCGTTGAGGGTGGCGAGCGTAAGATTGGCGATCCTGCCAAGCGTCAGGCTATCACGAATCCTCAGAAGACCATCTACTCTATCAAGCGCTTCATGGGTGAGACTTGGGCACAGACTGAGAAGGAAATCTCACGCGTACCTTTTAAAGTAGTCAACGAGGGTGGCTTCCCCCGTGTGGATATCGATGGCCGCAAGTACACACCGCAGGAGATTTCTGCAATGGTGCTTCAGAAGATGAAGAAGACCGCTGAGGATTATCTGGGACAGGAGGTTACCGAGGCTGTGATCACAGTACCTGCTTACTTCTCTGACTCTCAGCGTCAGGCTACCAAGGAAGCTGGTCAGATTGCTGGTCTGAATGTTCGTCGTATTGTCAACGAGCCTACGGCTGCTGCATTGGCATACGGTGTCGACAAGACCAATAAGGATATGAAGATTGCTGTATTCGACCTTGGTGGTGGTACCTTCGATATTTCTATCCTTGACTTCGGTGGCGGCGTATTCGAAGTGCTTTCTACCAATGGTGATACCCACCTGGGTGGTGATGACTTCGATCAGGTAATCATCGATTGGCTCGTTGATGAGTTCCGTCATGACGAGGGTGCTGACTTGAAGAGCGACCCAATGGCTATGCAGCGTCTGAAGGAGGCTGCCGAGAAGGCTAAGATCGAGCTGTCAAGCTCTACCTCTACAGAGATCAACCTGCCTTATATCACAGCTACGGCAGCTGGTCCTAAGCACTTGATTAAGACGCTGACACGTGCCAAGTTCGAGCAGCTGGCTCATAACCTGATTCAGGCCTGTCTAGTGCCTTGTCAGAATGCCGTTCGCGATGCAGGTATCTCTGTTAACGATATCGACGAGGTAATCCTCGTAGGTGGTTCAAGCCGTATTCCCGCTGTGCAGACCCTCGTGAAGAACTACTTCGGTAAGGAGCCTTCAAAGGGCGTGAACCCTGATGAGGTGGTAGCTGTTGGTGCAGCTATCCAGGGTGCTATCCTCAACCAAGAGACTGGTCAGGACATCGTTCTGCTCGATGTTACTCCGCTTACCCTCGGTATTGAGACACTGGGCGGTGTGATGACCAAGCTCATCGAGGCCAACACAACCATTCCTTGCAAGAAGAGCGAGACCTTCTCAACAGCAGCTGACAATCAGACAGAGGTGACTATCCATGTGCTGCAGGGTGAGCGTCCTATGGCTGCACAGAACAAGTCTATCGGACAGTTCAACCTCACTGGTATCGCTCCTGCACGTCGTGGTGTTCCTCAGATTGAGGTTACCTTCGATATCGATGCCAACGGTATTCTGAAGGTGAGTGCCAAGGATAAGGCTACCGGCAAGGAGCAGGCTATCCGCATCGAGGCTTCATCAGGTCTGTCACAGGATGAGATCAACCGCATGAAGGCTGAGGCAGAGCAGAATGCCGAGAACGATAAGAAGGAGCGTGAGCGCATCGACAAGATGAATCAGGCTGACTCTATGATCTTCCAGACGGAGACCTTCCTCAACGAGAACGGTGATAAGCTGGGAGCCGATAAGGCCAACGTTGAGGCTGCCGTTCAGCAGCTGAAGGACGCCCACAAGAGTGGTGACATCGCTGCCATCGACAATGCTATCAACAACCTGAACACCGTTATGCAGGCAGCATCTGCCAAGATGTACCAACAGGGTCAGCAGGCAGGTCCTCAGCCTGGTGCCGATCAGCAGCAGTACCAGGGCGGACAGCAGGCTCAGTCGAACCCCAACGACAACATCCAGGATGCTGATTTTGAGGAGGTGAAATAGGATTAAGGATTATTGTTAGAAGATAATTGGAGAAGGTGTAGTTGTTGGCTACACCTTCTCTGCATTATTATTATTTGCTAACATCTTATTCATCCTATACATTACCAGCCTTCTTGTATTGCTATAGAATTTCCCTTTTCTCAATATCTCAACGCACTCAAGAAACATCTTACGCGGCATTGGTACAAAGTCAGCGAACTCACCATCCTTAATTGTTGCCATAGGAAATACAGAAGTATAAACTTTGTCTCGTGACAGCACATGCCAGCGAACTTTGTATATACCTCGATATCCTTCACGATTCTCAATAACACCTATTACTTCGAGTAAAATAGGCGATAGCCAACGGCCTCTCACTCTTCGCTTCTGAAAGAAGCAGTCTTTCTTCTTTATTATTTCTGCCATATTTATATTTTTTGCAGTTCTGCTTATAAAGTATGAAACTCGTTGAGATGTTACATATACAAGCGAATTAATTTACAATATTTAACACCTATACGACGTAACATTTTTATTATTTTCATACTTATAGGTAGAAAAGTATTCAAAAAACTATTAGGATTATGGCAGAAAGAGTTAAGAAAGACAGCGACCTCTATCAAGAGGCGCTGATTTGGATGGGATACCGCTATGCAATCGGACTGACAGAGTCGAGCGATGCCATCAAGCAGTACAAACTATTCAGGGATATAGAATATGATACCCCTGAGTTTCATGCTTTGGCAACAGAGATTTCCAACTACCTGAAAAGAAAGAAAATCAAAGATGTGGTTGACCTGCGTAATAATCTTCAGGAAAGCGACTTAATATGGTATTCCGCCCATTATGGCATCAACAGACATAGTTCTGCTGCATCGCATTGCCATGACATCATACAATATAGCAAGGATGTCTTATCGCCAAGCCAGAAGGAGTTTATGGCTTGTGACATAAGGCGAGAGTTGGCAAACAAACTGCAAATAGGACTGAACTTCCAAATACCCTACAATTTAAGAGACCATCACAATCCCATAGACTATTTGATGACTTTTCTGCAACAAAACGATATATTCACGAACGAGCAACTGAAAGAATATAAAGAGATAGAAGTAGCGGAAAACCAGGATGGTGTAATCTCTTTCTTTACAGAAAAGGCAACTGATGAAAAAATATACCGTATGGATGTATTCTCCTCTTGCAGCTTTTGGGATTTACTTGGATGGACTGATTTAGCATCATACTTTGACCCCAAGTCACATAAACATTGCAGAACGCGATATAATGGGAAAGAAGAGATTATTGAATACTTCGACTCCTGGACACCAACAAACCACTCTACTACAGAACTCTCATATCGAAAGATAAAGCGTCCTATTGACAGCTACGAGAGAGCCCCCCATCACGACATCTCGCTCCGCGAGGAATTCATCATTGAAGATAACATCTAATCACTTTCATCACTGATATATGAGCACAAATTACTATCTCAAGCGTATCCCCACCAAAGAGGAAATTGACCAATGTCATCAATTACTAGACAAACGCAAGATCGATACTGATGACCTTTACAACGAAGGTTTAGGAGCACTCTGTCTTGAAAACGTCTTGTCCACAATAACAGAGAAAATACATATAGGCAAATATTCAGGTGGTTGGCGTTTCCTCTTTCGTACAAATCAGAATTTTTATGAGAAAAGCATCTATTCTTGTCTGGCTTTTCTCACTCGTAGCTTAGAAAGTGGGCTATGGAGAATTTGTGACGAGTATGGAGAGACTGTATCAATAAAAGATTTTGAACAAATCGTGGAGAAATCTCTTGGAGGCATCACCATTGCTGATTATTACAAAAAACACCCAGAAGAAAAACGTTGGTCGACCTATGGTCCACAGCAAGAAATCGCCCAAGACGGTTCTAGATGGTGGGATGTCGACTTCTGTTAAAAACAAAAATAAGATTTTAAAGCAATATGATTCTTAGAATGGTTAGAGGCTGTATACACGACTCGCTATGTGTAGACGGCAAAGAAGAGATTGACTTGACGGACGAAGAACGTATAGAAGTTTTGAGGAAGATCTTTGATCAATTGAAACCGCAAGACCTGAACAACGTACTTCAAGACCTGATAGAAATGTTTGGCGATTACGAGTGTGACAACGAGCCTTGTGAAACTTGTGGAGATTTTGTAGAAACATATACATGGGAAATATAGCAAATCGTCAGAAAAGACAACGAAATGTTATTTTTTTTTCGTAAAAAAGTTACGGCATTTCAATAATTGTTAGTATATTTGCAGCGAAATTCTAAAGATTATAGCTATGCTAATCAAATTTGCCGTAAAAAACTTCCGAGGTTTTGCAGATAGAATCGAGTGGGATTTGTCTCAACCAAGTAATTACGAATTCAACAAGTATGCCATCAAAGATGGTGTTATTAAGAATGGTATCGTATATGGTCCAAATGGTTCTGGTAAGTCGAATTTTGCATTAGCAATATTCGATATAGAAAATCATCTTTCAGCTAAATGGAAAAAGACTGATTACTATGCAAACTTTGCATATACAGGTAATCCTAACTCACCTGTCGAATTTGAATATGTATTCAAGTTTGATAATGACTTTTTGGAGTATAACTATTCCAAGAATTCCATGGGATTGCTTGTTGAAGAGTCACTGACTGTCAATCACAAGCAGGTTTTCAAAAGAGATTCTACCGTCTTTGAAATTGACAGCGAGCAATTCAAGGTTGACGCAACAGTTAAAGAAAATTTTAAGCAGAATGTGAATAGCGTTTCTGTTATTAACTTTCTGACCGCTTCATACCCTTTTCCTCAGGATCACTACATTGTTAAGTTAATCATGTTTGTCAATTCCATGCTTTGGTTTAAGAATCTGGATAGCCGTGAGTTTATTGGACTTGAAACAGCAAGTTTTAGTCTAGAGGATTTTATCATTCAGAATCATTATACTGAAGATTTTTCCAATTTCCTGGCTAAAGTTAGTGAACAAAATTTCAAATTTGTCACACCAAAAGAGGGCGACAAGAATTTGTATTGTGTAATTGAAGAGAATACGGTTCCATTCCTATCAATAGCTTCTACAGGAACACAGGCGCTGGAATTATTATATGTATGGATTAAACGAATGACAGCTGCTTCATTTGTCTTTATTGACGAGTTCGATGCATTCTATCATTTCAAACTATCATTTGAGGTATGCAAACAATTGTTTAATCTTAATTGTCAGGTATTTACGTCATCACATAATACCTATCTGATGACAAACGACTTGCTTCGTCCTGATTGCAACTTCATTTTGCAGAATAACAAAATCAAGCCTCTGCAGGCTTGTACTGAAAAGGAATTGAGATTTGGTCATAACATCGAGAAAATATATAGAGCAGGTGCGTTCTATGTCGAATAACGAGCTACAACTATTTGTATTTGAAGGCAGTAGGGCTGAATCTAAATATGTAGAGAAGCTTGAACAGAATTTCCTTGGAGAAAGGATTTCTGTGAAGTGTGTCTATGATGCAGAAATCTATCAGTTATATAAATCCTTAGAAAAAGAGGATCTTAACCACAAATGCCCTATGGTTGCTGTATTAAGTGCATTTCCTATTTATATCCTAGATTATTTTGGAGTTAATACTCTGAAGAAGAAACTTGATAGCTTTCTATAAAGAATAAAAACGACCACTCGCATTTTATCAGTATTATCGTTTTTCTTATCTCAGTTTGAGAAGAAATGTGTACCTTTGCCGATGGTTCTTGCTTAGGCAAGCGAGCAAAGCTCGAGCGATTAGATGTTTGCTACACGGATGCTTATAAGCATCTTGCGACATTGAAACACCAGGCTCACGCAAGTAGTTGTAACTCAATGAATGTCTCATTCGAGGAGGTGAAGTAAGTCGCGGATATGAGCAGATAAGAATCGTGCAGACCAATGGTGGCCTGCACGATTTTATATTATATTCAGGAAGAAGGTGATCATTCCTGTGTTAATCAGGTCGGCAAACATGGCACCAATGATGGGGACGATGAGGAACGGCTTGACCGTATAGCGGTATTTGTAACATACGGCACTCATGTTTGCCATCGCATTGGGGGTTGCACCAAGTCCGAAGCCACACATGCCTGCACACAGCACTGCCGCATCATAATTGCGCCCTAACAACGGGAATGCCACTTTGTATGCAAAGAGTGCCATCAAAAGGACCTGAGACGTCAAGATGACAATCAGTGGAAGGGCCAGACTTTGCAGTTCCCAAAGCTTCAGGGATATCATGGCCATGCCAAGGAATAAAGACAGGCAGATGTTGCCTACGCTGATAATGCGTTCCATATCAAGGAGCTTTTCTGCATTCACCCATTTAGCAGACGATTGGTCCTCATCATCGTCAGCCTTGTAACTGATGAATCCGATGGTGTTACGCACAATGGCAGCTAAGATCAAGGCGCCGAAATAGGTGGGAAAGGTGATGCCAGTCTTTGCCAGCAACCAGCTCATGAGGGTGCCGCCACCCATGACCAGGAGGATGCAGTAGCTGGCTTTGGCGTACTGTTGGAACTCCTGCTCGTTTGTGCTGACACGCTTTTCACGACCTGCTGGCGATGCCTCGTCGCTCTCGATACCAGCCATTGCAGGATCAATCTCGTCATCTTGTGGCTGCATCTGTTCGTGGGTCAGTTTCTTGCGGATAATCCTTTCTGCCAACGGACCGCCAATCATCGAGCCTGCTATTAGTCCGAATGTTGCGGCAGCCATGCCGATGGTTCCAGCGCCATGCAGTCCCATTCCTTCGAGAACACTTGCAAATCCGCCTGCCGTTCCGTGTCCGCCTGTCATGGAGATACTTCCTGCAGCCATGCCAATCAGTGGATCGACACCCATGAGTCGGGTGATTCCCATTGGCATCAGGTTTTGCATTGCAATGACGACAACCAATAAGGTCAGCATGATAACCAGCAGTTTTCCACCTTGCTTGATGACCTTCAGGTCACTCTGGAATCCAACGCTGGTGAAGAATGCCAGCATAAAGACGTCTTTCAGTGTACCATCGAACGATACCTCAACATTGGCCCATCCGTATAGTGCCAGTGTCAACAGTGAAAAGATGATTCCTCCGCTCACTGGCGAGGGCACGCAGAATTTCTGTAGGAAAGCCACCTTTCGCGTTAACACCATACCGACGAGGAGTGCTAAGGCGCCAATGCCGGCAGTTTGTATCATATCCAGTTCAATACTTGTCATACGCTCTTCCGTTTGTCGTTAGAATTCGATACTGCCATTTCATGTGTTATCGTCAGAATCGATACTGCATTCTTATATTGACAGCATGTCTGTTTATTGTCGCATCACTGCAGAATGCATCAAACATATCATGCCAGTCAATGCCCAGACTCCAGTTGCTGCCCAGCTGCTTATTTGCTGATACACAACCATACACAGGCACCCCCGTCGCCTCGCGCTTAGGTGAACGCTTGGTGTAATAGACCATCTGCATGCCAATCTGCCAATCGTGTGGAAGATAAGCCGTTGGAGCCAGCCTGAACGATGCATAGGTGCTGCTCTTGGCTGCATAAAGGTTTGCTCCGCCAGCCAGTGTCATCCCTTTCGGACGATTGGTACTCACCATCGTCTTCCAATAGGCCGATGCACCGAGTTCTGTGAAATTCTCACCATTCTCAATGACATAGTGACTTGCCTCCGTCTTCACTGTCAACGCCAGCTGGCTAAAGGCATAAGCAAGTTTCATCTGATTGATGGTCCGTTCCTCCAGCTGTCCTTTCATGATGGTCCATTCCTCATCAGAAATGGTGTTGGCATTCTTGAAGAGCGACGTGTGGGTGGGATTATAGTATTTGCGGTAATAGCCCAGCTGGAACTGATGGCGGCTGTCTGGCACAAAGATGATGCAGGCATTTGAATTGTTGCGGACGTCAGCATGGTTCTGACTGACTCCGCCTTCCTTCAGCTTGTAGTGATAGGATATCACGCGATTGCCAACCGTCAGTTTCCATTGGGGCAGGGCATAGGTGAACTGCAGGTAGGCATCATAGTTGAAGACGTCCCAGCTCCTGTCCGTACCCTTTTGCCTGGTCATCTGGAAATCGCCCTCAATACCCAGCATCATAGACAGTCGTTTAGTGAACAAAGGCGTATTCAGTTCAGCGAGAAACAATGGAAGCTTGTTGGATAACGCCAGATCACTGTCGTACTGATACCCGCCCACCAGAAGCAGTTCCGTACCCATATCGTTGAAGGTATGGAAATATCTCGCTCTGCCCATAACCTTGCGTGATGTCGCTGAAGGGTGGTCAAGTACCTGCTGGGTGAAATAAGTCAACAGCTTGTTTCTGTCATCAAAGCGATTCGTCATGTGAAGGGTCAAATACTCCTCATTCCCGTTCTGATGACGATAGGAAGCGTTGGCATAGAGGTCGGTATGCTGGCTGCCGAATAATGCGTTAGCTGAGCCGATGCCTGCAGCGTCTTTCCCAAAGTCGCCCTGACCTTCCACGAAGCCTTTCGGCGTGTCGGACATCTTCATGTTGATGTCCAGCACGCGTCCCATCCCGATGGTTCCCTTTGCCACTGCCGTATTGTCGCAGACCTGAATCTTGCTGATGTCCTTGGCTTTCATCTGACTGAGAATCAGCCTGGTGTCGCCATTCATCGGACAGTTGTCTATGCGGAGGTTATAGCCCGATATGACGTCCTCGTAGCCAGCCATCAGCAGTTCCGGCACCATCTGCAGCACGTCCATCAGCGTTTCTTCACCCGTCAGTTCCATTCGCTGGGGATAAATGACCGTTCTGTCTGCCTTCATCTCTATGATGGGCAAACTGCTGTCTGCAATCGAAATGGCGCTGCAGAGCAAGAAGCTGAACAATATGAGAATACGTTGAAACATCTTTTGCAAAAATAGTTTATTTTTGGAATTTATGATGTGAATTAATCCTTTTTAACTATATCCGTGTTTTATTTTATTTTGTATTGTTCTCGTTTATTCGTACCCTTGAGCTTCGCTCGAAGGTACTTCCGCTCAGAAAAACTCAAATAAATTTGGTTTTTCATTCGCTTATTCGTACCTTTGAACTCCGTTCGAAGGTACTTTCACTCGACAATAAAAATAAAAAAATGTATTTTATTTTGTATTGTTCTCGTTTATTCGTACCTTTGCAAGCAACAATCAATCAACGAGGAAATGGAATATATTGTTTCAGCACGAAAATACAGGCCGATGTCGTTCGACACAGTGGTGGGACAGGCAGCGCTGACCACTACGCTGAAGAATGCGGTGAAGAGCGGAAAGCTGGCTCATGCCTACCTGTTCTGCGGTCCGCGTGGCGTGGGAAAGACTACTTGTGCGCGTATCTTTGCCAAAGCCATCAACTGTCAGAATCCTACAGCCGATGGCGAGGCCTGCAACGAATGTGAGAGCTGTCAGTCGTTCAACGAACAGCGCTCGCTGAATATCTTTGAGTTGGATGCCGCTTCCAACAACTCCGTAGAGCACATCAAGACGCTGATGGAGCAGACGCGCATCCCGCCGCAGTTGGGCAAGTACAAGGTGTTTATCATCGACGAGGTTCACATGCTGTCAACCTCAGCCTTCAACGCTTTCCTGAAGACGCTGGAGGAGCCACCCGCACACGTGATTTTCATCCTGGCTACGACTGAGAAGCACAAGATTCTGCCTACCATCCTGAGCCGCTGTCAGATTTATGACTTCGAGCGCATGACAGTTCAGAACACCATTGCACACTTGAAGTCGGTGGCTGAGAAGGAAGGCATCCAGTATGAAGAGAAAGCGCTGGCTGTGATTGCCGAGAAAGCCGATGGCGGTATGCGTGATGCCCTCTCCATCTTTGACCAGGCAGCTTCGTTCTGTCAGGGCAATATCACCTATCAGAAGGTGATAGAAGACCTGAACGTGCTTGATTCGGAGTATTACTTCCAGATAGTAGACCTCGCGCTGAAGAATAAGGTGAGCGAGGTGATGGTGCTGCTCAACGACATTATCAACAAGGGCTTTGACGGTGGACTGATGATTCAGGGTCTGGCCAAGCACGTGCGCAACGTGATGATGGCAAAGGATGCTGAGACACTGCCACTGCTGGAGGTGAGCGAGCAAGCCCGTCAGCGCTATCAGCAGCAGGCCCAGCAGGCACCGCTGCCGTTCCTCTACAGTGCGCTGCGGGTGATGAACCAGTGTGACATCAATTATCGTCAGTCATCCAACAAGCGACTGCTGGTTGAGCTGACCCTCATTGAGATGGCACAGCTCACGCAGCCCGACGATGCAGCTGGCAGTGGGCGTAAGCCCAGAAGACTGAAATCCCTGTTTAAGAATCTTATTCAGCAGTCCACAGTCCAAGTGAAAGCGGCTCCGCAGGTGGCCGCGGCTGTCGGAGTGCGTGAAGTGAAAAAAGTAG
The DNA here is from genome assembly GCA_017460515.1 of Prevotella sp. Lineage (GTDB taxonomy): Bacteria > Bacteroidota > Bacteroidia > Bacteroidales > Bacteroidaceae > Prevotella. Next base: position 108,588 of record JAFUAY010000022.1, on the reverse strand, counting down.
AGAGTGAAGTGAAGCAGCCCGCAAGTCGTCCTGCGCTGAAGGCTTCGCAGTTAGGCATGAGCTGGAACAACCTGCGTCAGCAGGACCGTTCCAAGATGCAGATACTGCCCAGCATGCAGAACCAGGACTCGAAGAACAGGAAGGAGTCGGAGCCCTTCACTCAGGATGAACTGGAGCTGCAATGGATGTCGATGTGCAACCGTATGCCGCAGAAGCTGAGCGGTATTGCCACGCGCATGAAGAATATGAATCCGCAGATCACCGAACTGCCTCAGGTCAGCCTTATCGTTCCCAACGAGATCATCAAGACTGAAGTAGAGAATATCCTGGGCAGCATTCTCAGCACGTTGCGCCTGTACTTGCACAACAGCGACATCAGCATGACGATCCGGGTGGCTGAGCGCCAGCAGCAGATCAAGGTGCTGACCCGCAAGGAGCAGTTCGAGGAGATGGTGGCCAAGAACCCTTCTGTCGAAAAACTGCGTGTCGCCTTCGATCTGGAATTGGCTTAGTGAACAATGTCGGCTTAGCCATACGCAGCGAGTGAATATGCAGGCTTTAGGTCCTACACGCGATTATATAATAATAGGTATAGTATTAGCATGAGAAAATTCAAATTCGTTGAAAAGGTCAAGACCCGCGTCTCAGACGTCTGGCACCTGTGGTACATGAAGTACCTGCTGGTGTGTGTCATCGGAATCCTTATCGTAGGTTTCCTCGACGAGAACAGCATCATGAGCCATTTCTATTATATGCAGCGCAAGGAAGCGCTGAAGGAAGAGATCAAGGTCTATGAAGACCTGAACCAGAGCAATAAGGATAAGATCAAGCAGTTGCAAGAGAATCCGAAGGCTATGGAGAAAATAGCACGTGAGCGTTACTTCATGAAAGCTGATGATGAAGACATCTTCGTGCTCAGTGACGATAATCCACCCGCATCAGCCATCCAACCAGCCAATGAAAGAACTGAGTAAGTGGCAGAGCCTGACCCTCATGTTGGGCGGACTGCTGATGGTGGCGGGAGCCGGTATCAGCCTGTTCAGCATGACGGTAGCCCCCTATGTGTATGCTGTCGGAGCACTTGCCTTCACCTCCATGCAGCTCAGTCAGCGCTATGACGGACCTAACGTCACCCTGCGTCGCCTTCGTCGCATCATGATTCTGAGTGACCTGCTCTTCCTGGCCACCGCCGTCCTGATGCTTGCATCCCAGGCCAACAGCTTCGGATTGTCGCAGATCACCTACCTGCAGTACGTCTACAACAAGTGGGTGGGCACCCTCCTTTTGGCTGCCATCCTGCAAATCTATGTGTCCCATAGAATAGACTATGAGTTGCGAAAGTGATAAAAAAACGCTAAAAGTTTGCTCAGTTGTTTTAAATTGAGCAAATTTTTTTTCGTACCTCAATATATCATCGTATTTTTGCAAAATCAGAAAATATGTTTATTCGCGTTTGTTTATGAAAAAGCTCCTATATATGCTTGCTGTCCTGACGGGACTCACCTCGTGTGCTGACTCTTACAACATACAGGGCACCTCGTCGGTATCATCACTTGACGGCAGTAAACTATATCTGAAGGCTGTCAAGGATAAGAAGCTGGAGAGTATTGATTCATGCGAGGTCGTTCACGGAACGTTCAAGTTTGCAGGCCTTCTTGACACGGTGATGATGGTCAACCTCTTTATGGACGACCGTTCGCTGATGATGCCTATCGTGCTCGAAACGGGCAATATCATCATCCGCATCGACGACTCTTCGCGAAAGGTGAGCGGTACGCCCCTGAACGAGTTGCTCTATGCCTTCATCGACCAGCACAACCAGCTGAGTAATCGTATGATAGAGCTGGGTCATCGTGAGAGTCAGATGCTCCTTGACGGTATCGATGAGCGCGAGATTGTCGCCCAACTGTCTGCCGAGGCAGAACAGATCTCCATGGAGGAGGATACGCTGGTGACCAATTTCATTGTGAAGAATTCCGACAACGTGCTTGGCCCTGGCGTGTTCATGATGATGACGGCAGGCATGGAGTATCCGATGCTGACACCGCAGATAGAGCATATCATGACCTTGGCTACCGAGGCCTTTAAGAACGACCCCTACGTGAGCGAATATTATAAGACAGCCAGCGAGATACAGGCAAAGATGCAGGGATTAGACAGCAGTGCGCCTGCTGCCGAGCAGGGCGAGCCCTCTGATTCCGTAATCCAGAATATTCTAAACGGAAAGGAATGAAAACACTTATCAAAGGAGGACAGATTGTCAACGAGGGAGAGGTCTTCGAGGGCGACATCTTGATTGAAGACGAGAAGATTGCCAGTATCACTACTGCCGCTTCTTCATCCGCCACTACCGACGCTGATCGCGTGATTGATGCCACGGGGTGCTATGTGCTGCCTGGCATCATCGATGAACATGTTCACTTCCGCGAGCCCGGACTTACTGACAAGGCCGATATCGAAAGCGAGAGCCGCGCTGCCGCTGCAGGCGGAGTGACCAGCTTCTTCGATATGCCCAACTGCGTTCCGCAGACCACAACCCTCGAAGCACTCGAAGAAAAGTTCCGTCTGGCAGCCACGAAGAGCCACGTCAACTACTCGTTCTTCTTCGGAGCCACCAACGATAATACCGACCTTTTCTCGCAGCTCGACCCTCACCGCATCCCTGGCATCAAGCTCTTCATGGGTTCCAGTACGGGCAATATGCTCGTTGACCGTGACGAGGTGCTTGAGCGTATTTTCAGCGAAGCCAAGTTGCCCATCATGGCCCATTGCGAAGACACCGCCATCATCAATCAGAAGATGGCAGAGTTCAAGCAGCGCTATGGCGACGATCCTGACGTATGGTATCATCCGCTCATCCGCAGCGAGATAGCCTGCTTTGTGTCTGTGCAGAAAGCCATCGCCCTGGCCCGCAAACATTCGGCCCGTCTGCACATCGCCCATGTCTCTTCGGAACGTGAGTTGAGCCTGATTCCTGCCAACGACCTGCATGGCATCACTGCCGAGGTCACCATAGGCCATCTGTACTTCACGTGGGCCGACTATGGCGCGCTGGGCACCCGCATCAAGGTGAATCCCGCCATCAAGAACGTACGCGACAGGCGGGCACTGCGCGACGGAGTGAGAGACGGGCGTATCAGCGTCATAAGCACCGACCATGCTCCCCATCTGCTGTCACAGAAAGAGGGTGGGGCAGCCCGTGCTGTCAGTGGCATGCCGATGATTCAGTTCCTCCTGCCCCTGATGCTTGAGCTGTTCGATGAGGGCGTGTTCAAAATCACGCGTTTGTCAGAGAAGATGGCCCATAATCCTGCCATCATCTTCGACGTGCGTAATCGAGGCTTCCTCCGTCCCGGCTATCAGGCCGATATCGCAATCGTCCGACGTCATGACACCCCCTGGATTGTGACGAAAGACGTCATCGAGAGCAAGTGCGGATGGAGCCCGTTGGAAGGCCGCAAACTCTACTGGCGCGTGGAGCACACCTTCTGCAATGGCCATCTGGTCTATGACAACGGCAAGGTAGATACCCATTATATCGGTCAGCCCATCACGTTCAGGTAATCTCTCTTTCCCTTCCCCTTGCCCCGATGTTACTCCACTACGACATATCCGACGTTGCGCCTTACATCAACTGGGTCTATTTCTACTTTGCCTGGCAACTGAAGAACCAGGCCGAACAGCAGCGCATGCGCCACGAGGCCGAGCAGTTGCTGGCATCCTTCCAGGGGAAGTACCGCTCGCATGCCGTGTTCACCATCTTCGACGCCTATAGCGAAGGCGATGATATCGTGCTGTCGGGTGGTGCCCGCATCCCCTTGTTGCGCCAGCAGCAGGCGGGGTCGGAATATCTCTGCCTCTCCGATTTCATTGCCCCTCGCAGCGCTGAGAACCAGTCGTTTGGCTATGAGTCGCAGATAGGCATCTTCGCCACGACGGTTGATTCCGGATTAGAGAGCGACTTCGATGCCGATCCTTACGCCAAGATGATGTCACAGCTGCTGGCCGACCGACTCGCTGAGGCCACTGCCGAGCGTATGCACGAAGAGGTGCGGAAGCGCTATTGGGGCTATGCCCGCAGTGAACAGCTCTCCATGAACGAGCTCCATCAGGAACACTTCCAGGGCATCCGTCCTGCCGTGGGCTATCCCTCCTTGCCAGATACCAGCCTGAACTTCGTCATCGACCAGGTGATCGACATGAAACAGATTGGCATCCGTCTCACTGAGAACGGAGCCATGCGTCCTCATGCCAGTGTGTCGGGGCTGATGCTCTCCCATCCGAAGGCCCGTTACTTTTCCGTCGGGAAGATTGGTGCCGACCAGTTGCGCGACTATGCCCGTCGTCGTTCGGTGCCCCTCGAAATGGTCCGTAAGTTCCTGGCAGCCAATTTATAAACCATAATCTTAATAAGAAGCGAAATAAAATATGATTGCTCATTCACTCGTCTGGTTCATCCTGCTCATCCTTCTCCCTGATGTGTACCTCTGGGTGCGCTATCTGCGGCTGAAGCGGTGGTGGCAGCAGCTGCTCTGGTTCCTGCCCAGTGTGGCACTGCTCGTTGCTGCGGTGCTGCTGTCGCGCGAGCCCGATTTCGTTCCCGATGATATGACGTGGGTCAACCTGTTCCTCCTCGCCCTGGGTCTGATAGCCGTTCCGAAGCTCGTCTACGCCCTCTGCACGCTGTTTGGCAGGCGGGGGCATAGGGTAGGGCAGGCGCTCGTCGCCGTGCTCTGGGTAGTGCTGCTCTACGGCTCTTTCGTAGGCAACAGGCGCTTTGAGGTGCGCCGGGTGGAACTCTCTTTCCAGGACCTGCCCGCCTCGTTCGATGGCTACCGCATCGTCCAGTTCTCCGATATCCATCTGGGCAGCATGACCCACGCGCTGCTCAATGAGATGGTCGACAGCATCAATGCCCAGAAAGCCGATCTCATCGCCTTCACAGGCGATATCCAGAACAAGCAGCCCTCCGAGATCCTTCCCTTCACCAAGAAACTGTCCTCGCTGAAGGCTGTCGACGGGGTGTTCACCGTGCTGGGCAATCATGACTATGCCGACTATACCGACGTGCCCTACTTCGTGAAATACGAACGCGAGGACTCCACCGTAGGCCTGCAGCAGCAGATGGGGTGGACCATGCTCATGAATAGTCGCCGTTACGTCTGCCGAGGTCAGGACTCCATTGTCGTGGCAGGTATGGAGAACGACGGCGAGGGCCGTTTCCCTCAGCGTGGCGAGGTCAGTCAGGCACTGTGGAAAGTGGGTCGCAGCGAGTTCATCCTCATGCTTGAGCACGATCCCTCCGCCTGGCGCCGTAAGATTCTCCGCCAGTGTCATGCCCAGCTGACGCTCAGCGGCCACACCCACGGCATGCAGTTCGAACTCTTCGGCCTATCGCCCCTGGCCCTGCTGGGTAGGGAGGTCGACGGCCTCTACGAGCGTGCAGGCCGCTATCTCTACGTGTCGAAAGGCGTCAGCGGCGTAGTTCCCTTCCGCTTTGGCGCCACCCCCGAAATCGTTGTATTTACGTTAAGAAAGAAATAATATGTTGACACTGCTTTATCGCATTTATCAAATCTTTATCGCCTTGCCATTAGGTATCGTGGCAACGCTGCTGGTTGTTGTATCGGTAGCGTTAGGATGCACTATAGGCAATGGTCATTACTGGGGATATATGCCCGGTCATCTGTGGGGGCGCGCCCTCATAAGGATTCTGCTCCTGCCCGTGAAGGTCACCGGGCGTGAACATCTGGAGAAAGATCAGTCGTATGTCTTTGTCGCCAATCACCAGGGCGCCTTTGACATCTTCTTGATCTATGGCTTCCTGAACCGTAATTTCAAGTGGATGATGAAGCGCCAACTGCGACAGATGCCTTTTATTGGCTATGCCTGTGAGAAGTCGCATCAGATTTTCGTCGACAAGCGTGGTCCGAAGGCTATCAAGGCCACCTACGACAAAGCGCGTGACACCCTTCAGGGCGGCACGAGCCTGACGGTATTCCCTGAGGGCGCCCGCTCGTTTACAGGCCACATGGGCATCTTCCGTCGGGGTGCCTTTGCCCTGGCCGACGAGCTCCAGCTGCCCGTGGTTCCGCTCACCATCAACGGCTCCTTCAACGTGATGCCCCGCATGCGTGACGGACGTTTCGTCATCTGGCATCCCCTCTCGCTCACCATCCATCAGCCCATCTATCCCGTTGGCAAGGGCGACGAGAACATCCAGGCCACGATGAATCAGGCCTACGACAGCGTCATGTCCGCCCTCGTCCCCGAATACCAAGGCTTTGTGGAGAATCCCGATCAGTAGGGGCGCTTTTCACCTTTTCACCTTTTCACAAGCCCCCATTATTTCTCTCGTTCGAACTTTATATTCTTGTAGAGTTCCTGGCTGCCGTGCTTGCTTTCTGGCAAGAAATGGAGACGCACGCCCCGGATGTGTTTCTGGGCTCGGAAGTCCTCCTCGCGATCCACTTTGTCGCTCTCAATCTCGAGTTTCAGCAGGCCCCAGGTATCGAGCCGCACCTTGTCACCTTGGCGCAGGTGCTGGTTGATGACGTGTGAAAGTCCCATCATGACGGTCAGCACTTCCCCCTCACCAATGCCATCGCGCTCAGCCACTTCACGCAAAATCTGGTTGGTGTCAATTGTGTGGTGGTGAATGGCTACGGCCTTGTACTTTCCAAAGGTGCTCAGTTTCGGTTTGGTTTCTTTCTTGATGTGATATTTCATTATCTCTTCGGTTTTAAGTGAAATAGGTTGTCAGGTTGTCGGAATGCTTTATAATAGCATGTTTGACAACCTTTTCTGAAGTTGACACGTTGTCAGAAGGTTGTCAGATCACAGCGACAGCATAGCAGCGTCGCCTCTCGCCCTTTCCTCTTTCGAAGCCGTTGCGTCGCAGATAGGTGCCCAGTATGGTGCTGTTTGAGCGGTTCTCTGGATCGAGTTTCAGCTGTTTTAATAGCTGCGTAGGACTGAGCCATATCACCTCGTCGTTATTGGCTGGGCGATGGAAATGATCCTCGAAGATTGCCACGACGTTAGGAACCTCGTAGTAATCGGCATTCTGGGTGATAATCTGCTGTTCGCGCTGACCAGTAAAGGCATATTCCTCACCTTGTTCTATCTCCTGGATGATTTGTGCATAGAGTTGGCGGTAGTCGATGGCTTTCTGTCCTGTGGTGTCAGTATCGATGACATCGTTGACCTCAACCACCATATAGCGGCGCGAACCGCTGTCATCCTTCAGCGGCACAAGCGAGTTGGTGGTGGCGCAGAAGGCTGCATATCGCTGGCTCTGCTCGAAGATGGTGGAGTATAGTTTTCGCTCTTTTACGTCGGTGCGTTGAATCAGGTGTTTCAGGAAAGCCGTCTGAGCCTTCGAGATCTGGTCGTACTCATCGATATTGATTAAGAGGAATCGGCTCAGCGCCCTGAGGGCTTCTTTCTTATTGGCAAAGTCGATGCGGTCTATATAGAAAGGCATTAGCTCACGTGGCAGCAGCATGCGCATGAAGGTCGACTTACGAGTGCCTTGGTTGCCAACAAACATTAGTACCATCTGTGCGCCATACATCAGGTTGCTGCCTCCGCGCCATTGGTTGACCATCGAGCGCATCCATACCTTGAAGTTGTCGCGCCAACCAGCCGTCTTGGTCTTGACGCGAGCTGCCAGTTCGCCCAGTCGGTCGCGTCCATCCCATTGTGGCAGCCCCTCGAGCCATTCTCTCACAGGGTCGTACTTCGTGATGCGTTCAGATATCAGCACCCTGTCCAGATCTTTTGGCCACACCTTGATGCCTTCTTGGATGGCTGCATTGTTCATGTCGTTGCGAGCCTCCTCGGTAAGGGGCTTCCACCATAGTTGATAGCGATGCTTCTCTTGGTATTCCACCTCGCCCGTCACCTGGTTCCTACGGAACATATAGCGGCGCTTGAGGAAGGAATCAAGCAACTGTTGGTTCATGAGACTCTTGTCGACAGGATTCTTGCGACCTAAAGGATGCTGTTCGTAGGCTGCGTTGAAGGTGGTGCGAACCAGGATGTCTTTCTGACGGAAAGGCTTCATCTCGATGGTCTGCTTGACAGCCAGTTCCTGGTCGATGCCTGCATTGCAGCAGGCTGTGGCCAGACGCATCAGGTGTTGCTCTCTGTCCAGCTCTCTGTCGAAGGACAGGTCACGACAGATGAAGTTGAACTTTACTGCATCCATCTCTCTGCGCGTGTAGCCAGGCAGCACCTCAGCATCGAGAGTGGCCTCTGTAGGCACTTCCACCATAGCCGATGTCTCGTCAGTCAGCGGTTGCGTGGGTTGTTCCATCTCGATAGGATGCGCCTGCAGGTTCAGGTAGGCATCAGGGTCGTACGACAGGCGGAAGGCCTCCGTGCCGTCGTGCTTGACCTCTTCTGCTTTGATACCGATGGAGGCGAGTGCATATTCTGCCGCCCTTTTATAGGCATATTGCTGGAAGAGGTCTGTCTGTGAGGCTTCTGAGGGCAGACTGCCACCTGTCAGCTGGTAGGGTAGTAGTACCTTCAGCGACTGACCACTCGACCCCAGAAACGATAGGAGCGTCTGTTCCCACAAGTTCACTTTCCGTCGCACCTGTTCCAGTACAGCCTGTCCTTTATCGCTGCGGAAGGAGAGCAGTACCAGTCCGGTATAGGCAGGCTGCTGCTTTGCATAGTCCTCTGCGTCTGCCTCATGATTGGACGTTATTCCCAAAGCAGGCATTATCAGGGGTAACTCCTCGGCAGCCGCAAAGCCGATATCCATTCCCGTCGGGCTGCTAATCGCATCTATTCCCCTCACGGCATTCACGCGTTTCTTGAACTTCCCATTTTGAGTCCATTTCCAGATGTCGCTAAGGGTTACAAACTTTTCTTTCCAATCACTATGGAAAAGATACCTCATCTTGATTTTCGTCTGATCGTACATATTTGTTTTAGGCAATAACATTAATTCTTAACTCCGTTATCTATACTTTTATCCTGCAAAAATCGTGCCATTGATATAAAATTCTCTAGAGAATTTGTTCGCAATCCATACCTTTTCCACTCCTAAACATGGTCTTTTCTGATAAATTCTCTAGAGAATTTGCCTATAACTATGCCTTCCCTTCTTCTCAACAACCAGCCTTATGTCAACCTTCTGTCAACTTGTCAACCACTAAATAGGTTGCCATCTTCCTTAATATATGACATTCTGACAACCTGACAACCTTTATATCTTATTTCCATGTTCATCTGTAAACCCCTGTATTAAACAAATAGTATGAATGCTTTCGCTCAATCTATGGGTTCAATCGGTCTAGAACAATGAACTAATCATCTTCAGCCTTATCGGTCGCAGTGACCTGATGGTAGTTGATATGGAAATATCCCTTTTCTGTTAATTTTTTCAAGTTTTTAATGAATAAAGGACTTACTTTCAATTATTATTAGTAAATTTGCAACAGAAAGATAAAAAGAACGATTATGTCAGACGATACGAAAGAGAGATACATCAATCCGTACACCGACTTCGGCTTCAAGAAGCTCTTCGAGCAGGCAGAGATTGCTCGATTCTCACCAGAGGAGCGACGCGGTTATGAGGATAGTGTGAAGGCATATCGTGACATAAACAATGCCATCAATATGGCAAAGAAAGAAGCTAAGGCAGAAGCAAACATAGAAACGGCCCGTAAGATGAAGTCCAAGGGCTTCTCCGTTGAAGATATTGCGGAGGTCACAGGATTGAATATTGCTGATATCGAGGAACTGTAAAGTCAGTTTTGATAAATGATATAGTTGCCAGCATCCCAATAAGGTGCTGGCTTTTCTTTTCAGATTATCTGATTTCCGCTCCTCTGATGTGCGCTCATACCACATTCCACAAGCCTTGCGGAAATAATTATTACTTCCGATTAAACTCCTAATCGGAATAGTTTTTATATCTTTGCAATGTCCAAAAACTATTCATCACATGAAACATATCAGTAATCTTGCAGAGATTGTTATGAAGCAGATGGAACTATATATGGTAGAGAGATAACAATTTTTCTGAGAAATTCTTTGGAGATTCCAAAAATTGTTGTAACTTTGCATCAGAAATAAGTCCTTTGCAACTGAAAGGTTACGTTGACGTAGCTCACTCGTGTAGGTTGTACGGGATTTTGTTAAAAAGTGTATCGCATAGGGCAAGAGCCCCGTTGGTATCGGCAAGCGACTTGCAAGATGTTGACACTCTTCAAGCTCCGTCTAGGACAAGAGCCCCGTTTGTATTGGCAAGCGACTTGTTAAGACGGAGTTATTATTATTTTCTAAGTTCTGTTTCTGCTGCAGCAAACGTATGATCATTGATGATGGCATAAGGCTTGTAGATGTTTCCATCAGCAAGTCGCCGCATACAAAGGATTGTTCTACATCCCAGTTCTCTGCTAAAGTATGCAAAGTAAGCACTTTCGAAATGTTTTCCCTCAGCTACTGGTCTCCAGCCCAAATATGTGGCTTTTGCAAGGTAGCCAGGAATATCCTTTGCCAACGCATTCTTGATAGCATTGAATTTATCATCGCCAACGTTTTTGCTGACAATGGTTTTGAGGTCAGTCTTGGTTATTTCTACCCGCATGGTAATCTCGTTGGTAATGATGAAGCGTATAGGACTACCTTTCAGGAGTTCTGCTTGTTGCAAGACTTCTTCTCTGATGCGTTTGCTCTCCTTATAGTAATCTTCTTGGGTTCGTTTAGCCATCTATTTGTCACTTTTTCGGGCAAAGGTACAAAATATTTGAGAGAAACAGTAATGTTTTCAGGGATTTATAGTGCAATAATCTTTTAAATAGCTAGCATAGGCCTAGCGTAGACAGAGCGTAGGCGTAGCAAGGGAATAGGAAGGGAATAGCAAGGGGGAAGGAAGCTGGATGGTTCGAGATGTGACAAGGGGACTGGTACCTGTCACACCTTAGACTGTAATTACTTAGTTATTAGACTGCAATTACTTAGTGATTACGTCTCAATTCCTTAGTAATTGGGTCGTAATCACTAAGCAATTGCATCGTAGTTTCAATGCTTTTGCATCTTAGTTCCAATGCAAGTATCGTCGTTAACTTCGATAACTTCGAGCGAAGCGATAACTTCAGAAACTTGAATCATTGGTAAAAGAAACTATGACAAAAGAAGAGTTGTTGAGTTTACTTTTGGGTAAGTAAAAGGCTAAAAAGTTAAGTTTGAGTCAAACTCCAAACTGAAGATCCGGCAGTTAGTGAATGCTATCGTTCTCGCTTTCATTAAGGAGCATAATGAGAACTTGAAGAACATGGACTCTGGCTAATAGCAAAATAGCATAGTAGCAGATGTGACTCTGTTACTATGCTATTATCCTGCCCATTTCAACCTATTACCAGTCGTAACTTGAGCCGAGATTATTTCCGTAAGAGTCGTAATAGGTTGTGGTAGTTCCACCGCCATAATTGGAACGTGTCGTTGACGAACCGATGCTACCTCCATACTGGTCATAATAGTTCGTGGTCGTGCCGCCACCATAGTTAGAACGGGTCGTTGCGCTTCCTGTGCTACCTCCATACTGATCGTAGTAGTTTGTGGTGTAACCACCGCCATAGTTAGAACGCGTTGTTGCAGAACCCGTACTACCACCATATTGGTTATAATAGTTGGTTGTTGTCCCGCCACCGTAGTCAGATCGTGTCGTGGCACTACCCGTGCTGCCTCCGTACTGGTTGTAGTAGTTTGTGGTATAGCCACCTCCATAGTTAGAGCGTGTGGTTGACGAACCGATACTGCTACCATACTGGTTGTAGTAGTTGGTGGCGTACTGAGCGTTTGCTGCGATGGCGAATGCGACTGCCATCAAGGTCATCATTAACTTTTTCATAATCGTTTTGTTTTTTAAATTATACTTGTTGTTTGCAAAATTACTTTTTATTGTTTACTTGCCCAAGCAGAATCACTTTCACAACCTTGTTTTTGACTCTTTTTCGGGCTTTCTTCATCCTTTTATACCAAAAAGACAGAAAAGGTAACCAACTTTTGAAGAAAAATTGTAAATTTGCAGAAAATTATCTGTTATGAGGCGACATTTTGCTACACTTTTATTACTGATGTGCAACTTATTGTGTTTTGCACAAGTCATTGTCAATCCTGAATATGATAGGACAAGTTTTGAGGTTTTGCATCCACATGTAGATAAGATTGAGCTAAAAAAAGATACGACAAAAGTATTTTGCTCTATTAATTACCAAGAAAGTTGGAGTTATAATGTCCTAAAGACGATGTTTATAGAAGATCTGAAAACTCACAAGAAGTATCAGATAAAAAAGTGCATAGGCTTACCTTTTGAACCAGAGGAAAGAGTCTTTAATTATGGTGGTACTTTCCAGTTCATATTCTGTTTCCCACATATAGATGGGCTTCAGAAATTCAATATGATAGAGGATCCTTCAAAAGACAGGTTTTTCAACATATACGGAATTGACATATCAAAATGCTACCCACAGGCATTTGAAGAAAGCGAATATAAACGCTTCAAGAACATGTCAGATTTTTATAAGTCATCTGGTGACGTTAATAAGTTTGCAGAATTTGAAGAAAAGGAACTATCTGCAGCACAATATATATACGGGAAACGTTCTTTTGCGGCAGATGCTTGTTATATTCAACTTGCTCATTATTATAATGAAACAGGAATTTATGATAAAGCTATAGAATTGGGACAACAGGCTTTAGAATGTGACTCCATACAACTTGGAGTTGAAAATAAAGAATATCCTGTATATGCCAATACCCTTGGAAGCCTATCACAGTTTTATATAAATGCAGGTAAAGATGATGAGTCGTTGCAATGTATTCTGAAATGTATCAGAATAAGAAGAAACTTAGAAAATGAAAAGGGGTATTTAAACGAACTCCTTAACCTATTATTAACAGGACATGATAATGATGGTATCGTTAAAAGGATTGCCATTGCCAATAAGGAAATGGAATCTTTACCTCACTTCATTGAACCAGTCTCATTGCCAATAGCTGGGTTATACAAGATAGTTGCAGGTAAATATTCACTTCTGGACGATAACAACAAAGCGATTGAGTATTGCGACAAAGCAATCTCCATTATGAATAGTACGGGATACAATAATGACGAAAACTATGCTGAACTACTGGGACTAAAATGCAAATATCAGCAAAGAAGTGGACTAAGAGATGAAGCAATAGCCTCTGGAGAAACTGCCAAAAAACTCTACGAATCATTAGGTATCAAAACATTAAAGTACGCTGAACTCCTGGGAGATTTAGCTTGGGCTTATGGTCTGGCTCTAAATTTCGAGAAATCAGTTCAATTACAGTCATCAGCTGCAGAAATATACAAAAATGCAAAAGACTGGATCTCCTTAGCAGAGGTTTATAATAGTATCAGTCATTACTACCAAAGTGCCGAGAGGCTCGACAATGCAGAGCAATACATAAAGAAAGCGATTGATGTTCTTAACGAACATGACAACGCAGAACAATACATTGTGGATGCAGTGGAGCAGACTGGGAATAATATGATGAATAATCCCTATGCCTTGGCATCCATTACATTAAGGATTGATACGAATAAATCAAATTTTCTTCAGACACTGGCTCGAATCTACCAGAAACAAGGTAATTATGCAGCTGCTATAAATACTGAACTGGAAAACGGTAAAAAAATATTGGCGCAGGGAGATTCCCAAATGTATGCAGTTCATCTTATGACGCTGTCAGAGTACTACCTAAGAAATAATCAACCCCAAGATGCCATAGAATGCTCCGAACAAAGTATTCAACTTCTTAGTAACGATAATAGGATAAGTTTAGCATTACCTAAGCTACAATTATCTATTATCTGCTTTCAAGCTGGTGATATTCCAAAAGCTATCCGTTATGCGGAACAATCACTTTCGACTTCAAACTCAAATAATGACATTGAAAGTAAAATTTCCGCCCTATCGATATTATCTTATTTTTATTGGAAAGATAGTCAGATTGGTAAAGCTGAGAATTGTTTGTCTGAAGAATTGGACTATTTAAGGAAATTCATTATCAATGAACTTTCGGGAATGACAACTGAACAAAAGCAGCGATTATGGGACAAATATGAACACAATTTCCTGCTTTATAGGAACATTGTTGAGAAATCCGACAGGAATGCTGGCCTTTTGGCCAAGTTATACGATTACATTCTCTTCTCAAAAAGCCTCTTGCTTGATTCTCAGATTCAACAAAAAAACAATAGCATATCAAGACTAAACATCAAATGGAAAGATATCCAAAAACATCTCTCCAACGATGCTATCGCAATAGAGTTCATATCTACCTTGGAAGACGAAGGGGGCTACAATACCTATCATGCCTTGGTCATCGGCAAGAATTGCTCAAGTCCAAAGATGATAACGTTATATAGTGAATCAGAGTTGGAAGAAATAAAGGGAACTGAGACGCGCAATATTCGTGATATAGTTGGCGAGCTGATATGGAAACCGGTTTTGGATCAATACACTACAGTTAAAGACATTTATTTTTCGCCCGATGGTATCCTGCACATGCTTCCTATCGAGTATTATAGTGCAGATGGCACGAATAGCATGTTTGAACATTATAACATGTACAGACTTTCTTCTACAAAGGAACTAATACAGGAGTGTGAAACCCATCTACCCAATAGTGCTGTGCTATATGGCGGTCTTGATTATAACCAATTAAAAGAGAATGTTTCAGAAACCAACACAAGCGAAAAGTCCAGCCTGTGGAGGGGAATAGCTAATCGTGGCGGTTTCGACCCTCTATTTAACACGGCATTAGAAACTCAGAAAATCAAAGAACTTTTGACGAACAAAAATATATCAACGGCTCTATATAGTGGAGAAAATGGTACAGAGGCTAGTTTCCGTAGCTTATCAGGGCAAAACTATGGTATTATTCATATGGCAACCCATGGTATGTATATTAATCCTGACGGTATTGACAAAAAGAAAAATGAAAACAACTTTGATTTCCTTGAATCTTTAGCTAATATAAATGACCCTGTTAAGGAGGATGTCACTCTAACACATTCTTTTTTAGTAATGACAGGAGGAAATAGGGTAATTGCACGAGAAAGTGTCTCAGATAAGAACAACGATGGAATATTAACTTCTAAAGAAATATCGCAGCTTAACCTACAAGGGTTAGACCTTGTCGTTCTTTCAGCATGTGAATCAGCATTAGGTGATGTTAGTTATGGTGGTGTTTACGGACTCCAACGTGGCTTCAAAAAAGCTGGTGCCAATACAATTATTATGAGTCTTGACAAGGTCGATGATGAGGCAACTAGGATATTAATGGTTGAGTTCTACCGGAATCTGATCAACGGTAAGACAAAACGACAGTCACTTCAAGAAGCTCAGCAATATCTGCGAAAAGTTGATAATGGGAAGTATGATGATCCAAAGTACTGGGCATCGTTTATCATGTTGGATGGATTGAACTAAATAAAAGCCCCAAAGATATCTCTGGGGTAAAAAGTCTAAAATAGACTTTTAATTGAGGTGGCAATACTCATTATCGAATCTATAATAGACAACCACATAGAACAATTTGACTGTTCGTTCTCCTTTTGGGGAGTGGTAGACCAAGAAAATTCGATCTGAGCCTTCCATGAAACCCTGAAACTTTTTTTCATAAGAATAAAGTTTAAAAGGTTACGGTACTCAGACACTTGACTAAGTTAGGAATGGCATGAAAGCACCTCCGCTCAATTGAGCCGATGCAAAGGTACAAACAAAAATTGGAAGTACAAAATCTTTATCCTGTTTTTTGTGCTTTCAATATAAATGCCATTATGACAACGTATGACCGCAAATAGGCATCTGTTGACAAAGATGTTTTGAACACGCTCTCTTCCTCCTGGTTCATCTGTCCCCTGAGGAACCTCTCTATCTGTTCAACATAATCCTCCATGTCGTATCTCTTTTTGCCCTTGATACACCATGCTGGGAAAAGGTAATCAGAAAAAGAAGAAGACAATCTTGAGATTGCCTTCTTTGTTACTGTTGATTAGTGTTCAGTCGTCTATCGGGATGATGAGTTTATACATCCTTCGCGTAGTTGGCTGGTTGCCATACATGACTTCGTAATTGTACTTGTTTTGCGCAACTTCACTAAACTCAAAGTCACAATTACGATAAAACTTCACAGCACTGTATTCCTTGGTATCTAAAGCTTCAACAGTTAGGAACATGGTGGCAGAGAGTTTGTCGGCAGCAGCAAATTGAGCAATCTTCTGTATAATTGCAGTACCCAGATGTTCCCCTGGCTCTTCACGCTTCTCTTTGCAGACGGCGAGGTAGTCAATTTCAATGGCGGGGTATTTTTCTTTCTCCCACAATTTATCTGCATCTTCAGGCGCAACAAATGCGGCAGATTTTTCCTTATCGCGTTCTATAGTTCGCCTATCATCACTGTTTAGCATCAGTGCATCCTTACTGAGGGCAAAAAATGCCACAGCCTTCTCATTCTCATACACTATCCAAAGCTTAGAAAGATGTAGTTTGATAAACTTATCAAGCCCATTTTCATGGTCATGGATGAAATCGTCCATCGACTTCACTCCACATTTAAAATCAAAAAGGGCTGATACGTCATCAGCCCTCCTTATGTCTAATACAGGTTTCATAGTTCCCAATTAATCTCGTAGCGGTTCAATGCCTCTTTAGCACGTTCCACACTCGCCTTCTCTTGCGCATTAAGTTGACCATTGGCGACACGGACAACAGCATTGCGAATCTTATTCGCAATGTCTCCCGTTATAGGGGTGCGCCTTGTCTTAATTCCTAACATAATGGTATAATAACACTTTTATGACGATGCAAAGATAAGCTTTTTAATTGAAACTTCCAAATATTTCGACGTATTTCTCACATTTCGCTAATCTTTTCCAACAGCTCTTCAGCTTTTTTACAGATAGGTGTATCGGGATTATCGTCCTTGAGTTTCTGTAGAATAGTGACAGCCTTATCTGTTTGGTCATCCTTAACATAGGCTAATGCGAGGTTCCAAGCAATGTCGTTAGCAAAGGTGTAATAAGTAATATCGTTCTCAAGAGAGTTGTAGATTGGCTCCAACTCCTCGATAATGTCTGATACGTTCCTTTTGTCTTGAATCTGTGTGAACAAGTTATAGAGATGAACGATTGCTGCAGAGTCCGCCTCACCACGAGATATGTCTTCAGCATCATATTGTATATAATAAGGTGAAACCGCTCCTTCAAGTGTCCGATATCTGTGTTCTTTATAGACACCAAAGATAATAACAAATACAGCAGCAGTAGAGCAGGCCCACATCATAAGAGGACGGATTTTTGACTTACTGGCATTAGTTGTAGAGTGAATAATCTCTTTTTCTCTTTCAGCCTCTTTTGCCTGTATTCCTTTGATGAGCGATGTCGTAGCCACCACACGATTGCGTAGTTCAGGATTACTTTTTATCTCCTGTTTAAAAATGGCTTCTTCCTCAGCACTCATAGAGCCACGAAGAAATGCCTCAATACGCTCGTCAATACCATTCATCATTATATCGTTGTCTTTATCCATATATCTTACTCATTAGCTCGTTATACTTGTTACGGAATTTCTGTAGACACTTATATTTCTGAGTCTTAACAGAGTTAGCATTGGCAAAACCAAACATATCAGCAATAGTTGTGGTTGTGAGATTATCCCAATAGTATCCTTGAAAAACGTTCTTACAGGTGTCCGGCATAGACTCGATGATACTCTGGACCATCTTTTCAGATTGTGACACCTTCTCTGCCTCCTCATCCTCTGTACAAAGTTGGTATAGCTCGTCTATCTTATCAGGACGGAAAGAATCCTTATTAGTAAGTCTGCTATCATCAAACAGGGGGATTACTTTCTTCTGTTTTTCCATGAATTTCAACGTCTGGTTGATACAGATACGAAGGAAGTAAGTGGAGAGTGTACTTGTGAGATTAGACAGTTTGCCGTCACGAATATTCGTGAACAGGGCTACGGATGCCTCTTGATAAATATCACTTAGATCATCATCTGAGACAGAGAACGTCTTCCTCAGATATGCCAGCACCTTATTCCTTTCGTCAGCAATAAAGCGGTTAAGCTCCGTATTTTGTAGTGTTATCTCCTTTGCCATTTCAATAGCTTGTTTCTGTGACAAGATTCTGGTTGTTCGGCCATCTTCCCGTTTTAATAAGAGAACGTTTGATGCTCTCAACAAAGTCGTTGGCATTAGTGGTGAGTGTAAAACCAGATAAAGTCTGCGCAATGTTATAAGAAAGAGGACCAAAGCGTTTACCGTCAACTTTGATTTCAGTATTTACCTGATCAGGACGACAGGCCTCTATAAATAGGACGTTGGACAGTTTGGCAGATGACTCTATTCGATAATGCGATTTCTTACTTGCGGAAGGCTTGAATACCTTATTATTATAAGTAAACCCCACGCGGGTCCCACGAACTGTTTCATCGTTGGCTCTTGACGATGTACCTGCATGACAGGCATCGATGACAATATACAGAAATCCTGTCGGCCCGATTTTCTCACGGAGTTTCTTGATATACTTGTTGAGCAAGTCGTCTGTCAAGTGCTTTTGCCCTTCATATACACCTTTCTTATATGTCTTATAGGCATCAATAGGCACAATAGACTCATCCCATCCGTCTTCTTCGTCACCGTTGAGATCTTCTACAGGTTGGCCATGAGTAGAAAAATGCAGATAAACAATGTCGCCCTTCTTTGTTTTGTTTGAGAATAGGGCTATTTGACTGACGATGTTATCAAAGGTGGCCTGCTCATCTAACGATGTCGTGGTGATGAAGCCTTGTTTCTTTAAGACAGGATTAAGAAGGTTCACATCTTCAACACCGTTGATGTTGTTCCATTGATAGCCTGTCAATGCAGTATCGTAGTGTGAGATTCCAACCAAGAAAGCCCGTTTCCGCTGGGCATTTGCAGCGGAGGAGAGGAGCAAAGCTACCACTATTAGGCATAGTCTAAATCTCATACACAAACAAATTTTCTGCAAAAATACAACTTTTTTTTAATTACGTAGTTACCTTTCTTATTTTTTGAGTATAAAAGGGCAAAGAAAACAAGATTGTGAAACTATTAAAATCAAAAAGAAAATGAAAAAAGTATTATTCCACATCATCAGGCTGTTTAGAAAGTTTTGGTTCTTATTGTTAATGACCTTTACTATCTCTCCAGTTATTTTTCTAATAGTATTATTCGTTGCAACGATTATCTCGATTGCGCTGTTTGATGACTACGTCGAGCCCAAAAATCCAGATGATTTCTTTACGGAAGAAGAACTTAGGAAAATCCAGACGGGCGAAGAAGTTGATGACGAAGAGTATCTTTCATTGCTTGCAAAGTATCAGACATTCGAATGTCCTGTAAAAGTAGACAAGATTACAACTTGGACAAGCTCTGAGGTTACAAAGGATTCTTTTATCTGTAACTATGAAATAAATGACAGATGGCACAGATATGGAGAAATTGACATGAATGTTGTAAAGAGTAATATCCTTGCTCAAATAGATAAAGAAGGATATAAGGTGCAGCATATCATCGCAACAAACAGAAATATGATATTCCGCTATTGGAACCGACAAGAGGGAACAATTGAAGATGTTGTCCTGTCAATAGACGAATTGAAGAGTTAATAACCATTTAAAAAAATACAACTATGACATTATTTGGATTATTTGGCGCAAAGCCAGAAGAAAATGCAGAGATGATTCCTGTTATAACAGAGAACCATCAGGAAGAAAACAACGAGGTTGTTATGTCACCTGAAGAAGAAAAAAAAGATGACGAGAAGCTAATAACCATTACATGGGGAACTGGAATGCCCATTGATGTTATTTTCAACTTCATCCACAAGAACTTCGAGGAAGAAGGATTCAAAGATGCATTATCGAACAGCGACATTACCTATCGTGACACGAAAGAGAAGATTATTCGTAACGACTTTGAGATGCTGTTTAAGAGAATTATTCTTAAGTACAGAAGTGATATTAGAATAGTAAACGTGAAGATAGAAAATGCTAAAAAGGCCTTGGCTCTTGCGGCAGCTGCAGAAATGGAGGCTTTACGTATCAGTTACGAGGAGCATTTGACTGAGATACAAGAAATGCAGTCGCAGTTAGAAGCCAACGATCCAAAGATGACAACAATGATTGAGTCGTATCGTAGAGGATTCCTTAAGGGGATTGCTGCAAACGCAGTTAATTTCATCAACAATAAGTAATACAGAACATTATGAAGACTTTAAGAAATATAGGTTGTTTCCTTATCGGTTGGGACAAGAACATTTTGAATGAGTGTGGCGAGGCCAGCTACCGCCAGTATCGGAAACTCCTTTCAGCTATCTGCATTATGATGGTGTTATGGGGCACAATTGGTTACTGTTTTGCAGACCGATATATCAACATCGAGTCATGTGCGCTGAAGATATGCGTGTCTCTTGCCTTTATGTTCATTGTTCTTTGCGTTGAACGAGTCATTATATTGACAGTGGGCAAGGCCAGACTGATGAGCGTGATGAGAGTCCTGCTTGCGCTATGTATGGCTGTCCTGGGTTCGTGTATCTTCGACCAGATTATCTTCCGCAATGATATTCAGCAGGCTATTCAGGAACACAGAGAAGATGTAATCAGTGCTACTATTACAAAGCGTTTAGCCATCTATGATGGTGATATACAACGTATCACAAATGATATGGACTCCTTGAGTAAGGCGACAATAGTACTCAATGAAGAGCTACAGAAGCGTCCAGTAATAAAGGGGACAAATGTTTCAACTCAAGAGCAGGTCATCGGTGTTGACGAAAATGGTAATCCTCAGAAGGTCAAAACTCAGATTGTGAATACTGTAACAATGGCGAATCCATTGGCAGAGCAACTGAAAGCCAACAATGACCAGATTCAGATTTATTCCACCCAATTAGAGCAGCTTCGACAGGACAAAAAAGAAGTGGCTGAGACAGTAAGAGCAGAAATGAACCGACGTACTCCTGGATTTATCGAAGAGCTTGAAGCAACATTAAAAGTCGTATCGCAAAGCAAGGCTTCACTGGCATTCTACATCATTTTGTTCTGCTTTTTGACTTTCCTTGAGTTGTTTGTGTTGACGATTAAGATGGGCGAAAATAAATGTGACTACGAACTGATTGTAGAGAACCAACTTAGCCTGAAGAAGAATCTAATGGAGCAGACGGCACAAAGTGTCTTGGTGAAATAATAGTAGTAATAACTTTTTAAAATTTCAGATTATGGCAAGAGATTATTATGATGACTCTTACGAGGAGTACGAAGATTATGAGTGTGAAAGCTACGATGATGGTGGCTATGAATGGACGGAAGAAGATTCCTGGGATGCTCTGACTGACGGTATATATGGCGATATGCCCAGTGACCCTCGAATGTATGATGCGATGATGGATGCTATGGGATTCTAAAACGGATCGTTATGGACAGACAAGGAAAATTACTGATTTCAAAAGAACTGGAGCAGTTCCATTGCTCCATTCTTTTGGACGAAGTGAAGGAAAAAGTACGCAAACTGAAAGCGTATGGTATAGATGAAGCTGAGATTGTGGCAGCAATGAATGATGATGAACTGTTTCCGCAGTTGGTGGTTACGGAAGACTACAAGGTTGTGTTAGCTGATGGAGTTGATACTGAGGTAAAGATGGAACCTTTGGTAAAAGCTGTGTATCTGCTGTTCCTGTCACATCCTGAAGGGATTGTGCTGAAATGCCTTTCTGACTACAGGAGAGAACTGACACAACTATATCTGCTGTTACGACCAGCAGGGCTAACTGACAGAGTGCTACAAAGCATAGAGGATGTGACGAACCCAACACTGAACTCCATTAATGAGAAGTGTGCAAGAATTCGTAAGGTGTTCTCAGAGATTCTTCCTAAGGGCGTCTCAAGATACTACTCCATTTCTGGTAAGCGTGGAGAGGTGAAGAAGATAGATCTGATACGTGCCAATGTGGTCTGGAAATGTAAATTGCCAAGTCCACAAGGCTTGTGAATGAAAATGATGAGATAAAGAAAAGAATTTGTTTTAATTTTGCAAACAAAACAGTATTTGGTTATGAAACAGAATGGTAAAATGGTGTATACGCCAGAGTTTGTAGAGAGCCTGAAAGACGGGCAAGTGTTTGTATTTGGAAGTAACCTCATTGGAAATCACTCTGGAGGGGCTTCGTTAGTGGCCATACAACGTTTCGGAGCTGTATGGGGACAGGCAGAGGGGCCGCAAGGACATTGCTATGCCATCCCTGTAGATATCAGAGGAGAGGCTGTTGAGAATATCTCTGCCTATATGAAGCGGCATATAGACAAGTTTCTGGCATACGCCAAGGCACATCCCGAGCTATTCTTCTTGGTCATCCGGGTTGGATGTGGCAACGCTGGCTTTGATGAGGAATTCGTAGCTCCTTTCTTCAAAGAGGCCATGATGATGGACAATGTAAGTCTGCCTAAGTCTTTTGTGGAGATTCTGAAGAGAAGTGAGACTGTCAAAAAGGACGATTCGAAGCAGAGAGTTTTCAATCTCATTATTCTCGATGAGAGTGGGTCAATGGCTACCATTGCAAAACAGGCAGTCAGTGGACTCAACGAGACTTTTCAGACCATTAGAAATGCCCAAAAGGAACACCAAGAGCAGCAACATTTCATTTCGTTTGTAACGTTCAATAGTGCCAGAATCAAGAGCGTGATGAATCGTCAAAAGGTTGAAAGCGACAAGAAACTGAAGTGGACGGACTATAAGCCAGATGATTGCACTCCCTTGTTTGACGCAATGGGTCGGTCATTGAATGAGCTCAAAAACCACGTATCTGACGAGGATGTTGTGCTGGTCACCATTATTACTGACGGATATGAAAACGCTTCGCGAGAATATTGTGGCCGTGACATTAAGACTCTTGTGGCTGAACTAAAGGCCAAAGGCTGGGTGTTCGCATATATCGGTACCAATCAGGATGTCGATGCTGTCGCTGACGACATGGGTATTCGTAGCAGAATGCACTATGAATATTCAGATTTAGGCGCTTCAGAAATGTTCCGTACTGAGAGTCGCAGTAAAAGAGAATTTTATGCCAGACTACATCGAGAAGGGAGAAACTTTATGAAGGAAGAATGCTATGACTATTTCGAATCAAACAATCAAGATGAGGATGAGCCTGAAAAAGAGCCAGATATTTCATGGGATGTAAACGATGATAGTTCTTCTTCCCAAATTGTAGATAACAGCAATGATGATAAGCAGAATGAAGAAGCGGTTAGCCAGCAGCAAGAGGATACGCAATCAGTTGAAACCACTGAAGAACCCGAAGAACCAAAGGGATTCTGGAAAAGAGTTATGAATATATTAAAAGGTTAGACTATGAGTGATTTTGAGTTCATTATTCAGCAAGTGAAGAAATTCCACTATTCTGGGTGGAACGATGAAGAATTGAGGAAGTGTGTAGATATGTTGCCAACGCTCAGCAGAGAGGAGCAGTTGGCATTATATCGGAGCAAGTGGATCGAGCATGAGAAGGCTCTTAAAGAAGCCATTTTTAATCAGCTATTCAAAGAGCGAATTGGGGAAAGAGACAGGAAAATAAAGGCGCTGTCTGTAGATGAACTGATAGAGAATCTACATGATGAGAACGGATATGGCAAGTTTATCGTACTTGAAATGAAAGATCGCTTCGACTCATTGGAGGATAAAGACAAGGTGAAGATTATCGACACCTTGTCAGTAACTACCAAAGCCAACCAAAGGTGGGCCGAAGGGAAAAAGAAAAAGATGAATAAAGAAGGGGAAAAAGGAGAGTCCACATATGGATAATTATATAGAGCAATTCATGGAGGATGGTAGAGAATACCAAAAACCTTATGGGCCGGAATATACTAGGACAGAATTAAAAAAACAGGAGAGTTTTGAAACTCTTCTTAAATGGGTCGTTGATAAGAAGCGTGGGAAGGTGAGCTATGCAAAGCGAATCCTGACTGACGGATTCAATTACTATTCCTATTCACAGCAAGTGAAGATTGTCAAGGCATTCTTGTTCATGTGTTTGGGAGATCGTAGATTTGCCTATAAGAGGCTATCTGGCCTTTGGGACGACTCATTTGTAGATATTGCGAAACAAGCATGGAATGAATTCCATGATGAAGAATGTGGATGGTTGATAACCCGTTTCTTTCCAAAAGAGTTTCTTAAAGAGAATCTTGAGGCACTTTCTACTCCATACAATTATTATTTCCTTTGTAAACGTCTGGGGCAAGAGGAATGGTTTGTACCTGTCAAAGAGTAGTTTAATCCCACTATTACCATCGTACAGTATCTGGAGGCTATTTCTATGACACGTCATCCAATCGCTGAAGAAGAAGCAAACGAACTGCTGTATCGGATGGTCAGTGTCGCGATTTATGCTCATTTGGCCAATAATGAAAAAATGGAGACTAAATGGGGCGAGATTAAGGTTGACGAGCATGGACATAACATGACGATGTCTTATTGGTTCAGATGCCCTGAGCTCTTGATATACAAGAATGACAATTTCAAAGAGGTTCTGGTCTACCTATGTCTGATGGGATTACAGAATACAGTTAAGGATTTCTGTGCTTGGTGTGATAGTGTCAAAGCAAAATTCTCAGATATTGTTGGGGCACTTATACCATCGAGCCAAGATGTGACAGGCAACGTATTCCTGTCTACAATAATTGACTCCTTTCCTGCCAAATACCACTATATGCTAGATTATGAAACTTATCAGACTAAAACGTGGTTAAACAGGCGGTGGAGGGTTATGCTACAACCACAAAAACGAACAAGATATGGTTGTGAGGTTCAAATGAATTTAGTCAGCATAGACAATATCCCACACGTAAATCTTGCTGATATTAATCCATTTTTTCATAAATGCAGGAGAACAGAAGAAGATGTATTAACAGAAGAGGATCGTAATAAGATCATTAAAGAAATGCTAAATGACAATCCGAGCTTGTGGACCCTTCTGTATACACATGATCTCATTGACAGTTGACTTAGACTAGAAAAAGTTGTCACTTTCGGAGGCAAAAAAGAAAGTGAGAATGAAGCACAAGACAAGAACAGAACGCGTGTATAACGAGGCCACAGGTTGGTATGAGACACGCGAGGTTGAGTTAAAGAGTTACACATTCACGGATGATGACCGTATTTTAATCGTGCGTGAATACCTTGAAAGCGGTGTTTCCGCAGAGAGAATCATCAAGAAGTATCACATCAGCAGTCGTTCGGTGCTGTTTTCTTGGATGGACAAGTTCCTGAATGAAAAAGATTTGTTACCTTTGCAGCAGGAATCAATTTCAGAAGAAGAAATGGCAAAGACGAAGGATGAACGCTTAAAGGAGAAAGATGCAGAGATAAAGCGTCTTCGCAAGGCGCTGGAACTGGAGAAGCTCCGTTCCCAAGCCTATTCCACGATGATTGATCTTGCAGAGCAGACCTTCAACATCCCTGTAAGAAAAAAATCTGGCACCAAACAGTAAGTCTGCTTCGCAAAGACGGCTCAGGGGCTTCCCTGAGTACGCTTTGCGGGCTGTTTGGTTACAGCAGACAAGCATATAACAAGCGAGATGACAAGGTATTCAGCAGGAGAAGATAGAAACGGCCCGTAAGATGAAGTCCAAAGGATTCTCTGTTGAAGACATTGCGGAGGTCACAGGATTGAATATTGCTGATATCGAGGAACTGTAAAGTCAGTTTTGATAAATGATATAGTTGCCAGCATCCCAACAAGGTGCTGGCTTTTCTTTTCATTTCATCTGATCTCCACTCCCTCGGTGTGCGCTCACACCACATTCCACAAGCCTTGTGAAAAACATTTTTTGAAAATTCTATCCCCAAAAATTTGGAGTGCTCAAAAATTCTTTTTACTTTTGCAAATGTTCTACCAAAATGCTGAAAGCCCTAGGGCAATCGCATGAGGGTGGGGCACATACATACTAAAGGCGTTTTCTGAACGCTTTGGGTTTGACGATGTAAGAATCTCGCAAATTCAAACTGATAGTCAAAACCAAAGCAACGAGAACGCCCCTTGGAGGTGTATTACGTTATGTCCACCGTTCGTGGTGGCACCTAGTATATACATCGCGTGGGGCTTTCAGCGTTGCTCGGTTCGACTATCAGGGCAATGCGAGAGCCTTTACATCGTGGACCGGGCACAGAACTGGCTCCACGTTTTTTGTGTGTATGCTATTGAACCTAAAACAAATAATTGCTGAGAAAGGAGCATGTATCGGCATTAATAATTTACGTGGAAAGGCTATATAAAGGTAACCTACGAATAACAAATGAATATGAATAAAAAGCTTATTATTCCAATTGGTCTATGCTCCGTAATAGTTGTGGCTGTCATTATGACGTGTATTGGCCCCAAAAATAAGATAACAATTGATTGGGAAAAGGTGGCAGTACCAACTCTAAAAAATGATTCAATTGAATTGAAAGTCTATGTGGAAAATTCTGGTAGTATGAATGCATATATGTGTCCTGGCTCAAATCTGAAAGATGCTGTATTTGACTATGTCAGTGAATTGAAAAAACTGACATCAAGCACATCTTTATACTATATCAATTCGAAAGTTATTCCGTATAAGGGTGACTTGAATTCATATATTAAAGATTTGACTCCAGCAGCTTTTGCTAAAGCAGGTGGTAGCCATAGTAACACGGATTTGATGAAAATTTTCTCAGATATTTTGGATTCTCAAGACGATAATACTGTTTCAATACTTGTATCTGATTGCATTTTGGATATTCCAGAGAGTGCTACGAATTACTTTGGACAATGTCAGGTGTCCATTAAAAACACCTTTAATGAGGCATTGGAAAAGACACCAAACTTGGGTGTAATGATTATTCAATTAGAGTCAAAGTTCGAAGGTTTTTGGTTTTGCGGGAAAAACAGTAAAAAACTATCCGATGTAAAACGTCCCTATTATATATGGGTAATAGGAAATCAACAATACTTGGCAGCAATTAATAAAAAGGTAAATGTAAACGATATTATTGGAGGTATCAAGAATTATAGTGCGTACGCATCCTCTCAGCCTATCCCGTTCACCTTTGAGAAGTCTAAGTCTACGTTCAAAGTCAATCATACAAAGAAAATCAAAGTTGAACTTGTAACGGACTTGTCTGCATCCTTGCAAAATGGTTTAGTAACCAAAAATCTTGGAAACTATAAGGTTTCTAATCCCTCTCAAATGACAATCTTATCTGTTCAAGACATAGACGACCCCAATAGTTCATACTCTCATGTCATAGAATTTGAGGTCACAAATCCTGAGACCTTAAGAGAAGAGAATATATCATTTGCTTATCCATATCTGGCTACTTGGGTTGAAGCTGCCAATGATTCCACGGGTACAAACATTGACAACAACATTAATAAAACGACAGGAATTCTTTCTTTGGTTAAAGGCGTGGCAGAAGCTTACAAAGACCATACCAACTATGGGACGATATCATTCAAATTGAAAAATAAATAAAAAACGATTATAATATGGGAGAATTTTTCGGAAGCATTTATTGTTGGCTTGAGGACTTCTTTGGACTCGAATTAGCTGACTATCTTTGGGGACTATCTTCTCCAGAGCAACAAAGTAACATGTACATTGGTATTGGATTATCGATGTTAGGTATTTCATTCCTTATGGTAGTAACCTACTACTATGTAGTTAATCATCCTCGACTAAACAACTGGTGGGGGTGGTTAATTTTTGCTGGTGTAAACGCAGCGATTAACTTTGTAGTTGGCTGGCAGTGGGTTCTGAAAGACTATTATGATGGACTAATGGTTGCTAAAAGTGCAACTACCGGCAAAATGGAAGATTTGCATATTTACGAATCAGACATTCTGGCCTTTGGCGTTACAAACATGATAGATGCTATTCTTGCTTTCATATTTTTATCTTTTATCCTCAAATGGTGGAGTAGGAATTGCCCTAATGCACCATTCTAACTTCAAATAACCTCAATTATGGCTAAATTATATATATTTGGTATAGGCGGTACAGGCGCTCGTGTTCTCCGTTCTTTTACAATGATGATGGCTTCTGGCGTAAACATTGGTTCTGATGAGATTGTACCAATTATTATTGACCCAGATGCTTCCAACGCTGATTTGACACGAACAGTTGCCCTGATGAACAACTACAGAGCCGTACACTCAGAACTGACTTTTACAAAAAAGAATGAATCCCAATTCTTTAGAAAAGAACTTTCTCAGATTCTAGTTAATTACACATTGCGCATTAACAATACTAACAACAAAACTTTTCAGCAGTTTATCGACCTACCATCCATGGATAAATCTTCACAAGCAATGATGAGAATGCTGTATTCAGAAAAGAACTTGGCTTCATCTATGGATGTTGGTTTTAAGGGGAATCCCAATATCGGTAGTATTGTGCTTAACCAAATTGTCGATTCAGATGACTTCCAGGATTTTGCTAACAACTTTGAATCAGGCGATAAGATATTTATCATTAGTTCAATCTTTGGTGGAACGGGCGCAAGTGGATTCCCATTGCTGTTAAAGACTCTCAGAACGGGTACATCGTTCCCTAATAATGATCTGATAAACAAAGCAGAAATCGGAGCCATTACTATTCTGCCTTACTTTAAGCTAAAGAATGATGATGGGAGCGAAATAGACTCTTCGACATTTATTTCCAAAACAAAATCTGCTTTAGCTTACTATGAAAACAACATTAGTGAAAATGGTTCTATCGATGCCCTCTATTTTTTGGCAGATAATATGACTAATACATATGAGAACCATGAAGGTGGCTCTGCCCAACAAAATGATGCGCATCTCATTGAATTTCTTGCCGCTACTGCTATAGTGGATTTTAGTAACAAAACCCACCCGAACACAGCGAACAAAGAGCTTGGCCTAAAAGACGTAACAGGTGGAGCCATTACATTCGATTCCTTCTATGACAAGCAGAAAAAGATGCTCTTTGCCCCACTCACAGAATTTTTGATGATGGCAAACTGCTTAAATTTTAAGATGGATTACTATTCTTCCAAATCCTTTGCTGCCAACTACGACAACTTTGAGAGGGTATATGGCTCGTCTTTCATGTCAGATCTTCAGAATATTACTAGGCTCTTCATTGAATGGTTAGACGAAATGAAAAGGAACAAACGTTCTTTGGATTTGTTTAACCTCAATTCAAAGGATAAACCTTTCGATATTGTAACAGGATGTAAGCCAAAGAAAATTGTAAGTCTGAAGTCGGATTACGACCTAGTTACAGATAGACTGAATTCTGCTGTAAAAAAATGCCAAAGTAACGACAACAATGACAAATTCCTGGAAATGTTCTATCTTGGCATGTCAAAACTGTTTAATGAGAAATTTAATGCGTAACCACTATGTCAAAAGTATTCAGATTATATAAAGAAGGAACCACAACCTATCAGGGGTGGAATGAAAGCCCTGCATTTCCTTACAATTCAAATGCACGAGATACTATTGAAGATCCAGATGGTGCCAGTGCAAAAAACGAGATAACATCAATACCGTCACCTTTTGCTCGAATAGATTTAGTTAAAACGGCATTCAGGGAAGTTTGCCGTAGAGCGACTAAAGATATAAAAGAACTGGATGGTAATACCATTTTTCACAAGATGGTGTCTGATTCCTTGGATGTTGGAGAGATATTCTTTAATATAGACAAGTTTAAGGACAAAATAGAAATTATCACTTGGGATCCATCGTCAATGATACCTGCACTTAAAAATGACAACAACGTCAGTCATTTCTATGTTGCAGACGCATTGTACAAATATTTGCAATCGGATGCTAAGACATATAATTTCGGCCAATTGCAAAACATCTATCTTCTTAACTACACGAAAGGTCCTGACGAACTAAATATTATTGGCGCTACTTCTCCTGCTACCCTCTTTTTTAGTGGCGCTAACAACCTTGAATATATACAAGACATATTCTTTGCAAATAATGACCGTCCTTTCGATGGCGATTATGTAGCCCTATACAATCGTGATTTTGATTATATTAAGGCATGGTGGACATTGCGAAAGACAATTCCGTCCTTCTCAAATCTCTTTCCTGAAATAGAGTCCTATCTGAATCTGACATTTAAAGCCATTTCTGACCAACAGATTAAGAACAAATTAAATGCTATAACGTCGGCATCAGCGAAGGACTTTGATTTGATAGATGTTCAAACACATCAGCAAAGCAACCAGGTTGAAGTGCTTGGAACCGTCTTGTTTAAGAAAAAGGGAAAAGCAGAAATAGAAAACGAGTTCACTATTCGCCCAGAGCGTAGTACCGTTGGAGTCAAGCCCCTTGTACTCCCTGTTGAATCTGGCAACAAGTATTCAAACCTTCAGTATGCTAATGGTGCATGGGGTAATACAAACAGAGCACCATATAAACCAACAATAGCAGATATTGAGAGAAGAACACTTCCTTATGATGGCTCTGTATACTCGTATCTTACAATAAGCGATTTTCTTGAAGACACGATAGTCAAAGTTCCTCATAGCCTTAATAAAAAGTATTTCTTTAACGGGAACTTGAATGAGGTAGAAGAGATGACATCATTCCTACTCCCCATCAAGCCCTTGTATTTCCGTTATTTCTCTATAGAGACATTGAATTCTACAATGTCAGATGGGAAACTTGCATTTGAAATGGAATCTGTAGCAGGAGGCTCTGTGAATGTAATTATCCGTATTCCTATCACAGGTAATGGTAATATCAACTATATCGAATATCAGCGTATCTACTACGCACAGCGCCAAGCTGACGTATCAGAAACTCAGAATTCTGGAGGTATGACAACCTTCGACTTTACAGGTTTGGTAATGCCAAGTATGAAGTTCCAGAACGAAGAGGATGCAATATACACCGTATCATGCGTTAGCACTTTCTCCAATCAGTTCCGATTCGATTTCTATCGTGAGAGTGATATTATACGCGATATACCTGTGGATTGTAGAAATCAAGAAAGAGGCCTTTTCGATTTCAAGGCAGAAACTTATACTATCCAAAATAGTAATTTTGACTTTATTAGAGTTTCCAACAAGGGGGGAATAAGCAATGTTATCATCCCCAACTTCCTTATGCATCAAAATTTGGAAGATTTTGAATTTGCAATTGACTTAGGTACATCTAATACACACATTGAATTCAAGAAAGCTGACAATAACAGCTCAGAATCATTCAACTATAAGGAATCTGAGGCTTTATTCGGAACATTTTTCGTACAATCCTATCGTGAAATACAGGGAAAACTCATTCCTTTGGATTTAATCGATGAAAACGACTTAATTGTACGTGATTTCATTCCTAGCATAGTTGGGGATGAATCTGATTTCTCCTTCCCAACTAGGACTGCCTTGTCATATGCTAAATCTACTGATTGGACAGAGAAATTGAGAACATTTGGTCTGATAAATTTCGATATAACTTACAATAAGAAATTAGGTATTGCATATAATGCTAAACCAATGGTAAATATTAAATGGAGTAGCAAACCAAATGCCCAGTCTGCTATGCAAGCATACATACGCAATATCATGATGATTATCCGTAACAAGGTGATTGCCAACAACGGCAATCTTGCCCGAACAAAAATCACATGGTTCTATCCGAATAGCATGTCTCCACGTCGGCTTTCTCAGCTAAAGAATGCATGGAATGATTCGTATTCAGAATTGTTCAATCGGGATGGAGCTACAAGAAACATTTCCGAGTCGGTAGCTCCAATCCAGTTCTACTTCCGTAGATATGCGACTGCAACGAATCTTGTAAATGTTGATATTGGTGGAGGAACGACAGACATTGCTTTCTCATCTAACGGAAAAGTGGGATATATCACCTCTTTTAAATTCGCAGCAAACTCTCTCTTTGAGGATTCTTTCTCCGATATTAACCCGAATAATGGTATCGTGGACTGGTTTAAGAATGATATTCTTGGTCTTCTCCAATCGAAGCCAGAGTTGAACGAACTTGTCAATATTTTCAATAGTAACTTAGGGCAGCCTGCGAACATGGCCTCCTTCCTATTCTCGCTGAAAGACAATTCTGCTACGAGGAGTCTTGCCCAAAACAACATTGACTTCAACAAGATTTTGCAGAATGACACGAAATTTAAGTTAGTATTCATCATCTTCTATACCGCAATCATCTATCACATTGCACAGATCGTCAAGACAAAGGGGTTGAAAGCACCACGACACATTGCATTCAGTGGTAATGGTAGTAAGATTATTAGTATTATTTCATCCGATCCAAAGATTCTTGGTAAATACACAAAGGTGATCTTTGAGAAAGTGCTTGGCACAGAATATGAATCAGCCCTTGATATCCTTGGCTTGGAACAAGGATCAAATCCCAAAGAGTCCACCTGTAAGGGTGGCTTGATTGCAATCGAAACCTATGAGGAAGAACCGGAAACTCTCGTCCTGCGTGATTCTTCTGGAAAACTTGCAAGTGTCAACGACACATACGCTTCCATTTCTGATACTCATAAGGCTGAAATCGTGAAGACAGTCAAAAACTTCTTCAATTTTGCGCTGACAGAGATTCCATCAGTATTCAATTTGGACAATAATTTCGGTGTTGACAACGTGACTATGAAGATTGCAAAAGAAGAATGTACAAAGGATTTGGAAACTTACCTTGACAAGGGTATAGAACTCTCTATCAAAGAGTCTGGTAACAAGGATAACCAAATCGAAGATGCCATAACATTCTACCCGATTAAAGGTGTCCTGCAGTCTCTTTCAAGCAAAATTCAGGAGTATTACTTAGAAAATCCAAGCAAATGAAAAAAATATTAAACACCATTATATATACAGCTATCATCATGGCTGTATCTTCCTGTAGTTTCTTTGAGGAAGACAAATCTCAAAAAGACCCCAAGGAGATATCATCAATTGAAGGGTTAGCGCCAGAAATAAAAGCACACATAGTGGAACAAGACTCTTTAATGAAAGATCTAGTGAACAAAGTGGATACTATGGCAGTAGCTCTTAATCAAGCTCAAAAAGAGAATTCTGAATTAAGAGAGAAAATAGAGAATATTCAGAGTCCAAGAAGCACATGGGCATGGATGTCCATGGGTGCCATAGCTCTATCGATAATAGCACTCCTTTTGGCTCTCTTTAGGCGGGGATTGAACGAACATGAAGTCCGTGCTGTAGTAGGTGACCGTTTGGATAGCTCTCAGAGAATAAAGGAATTGATTTTCAATGTCAATAGCCTCAAGAATGAAGCACAGCGTAATTCTCGAAACACGTCTTCAAGTTCTTCCAATTTATCAAGCAGCATAGAAAGTCGCATTCAAAAATTAGAAAAAACATTGCAGGAAGTTGTATCGTATTTGAATTCTCAAAAACCTATACCTACTCCCCAGCAGACCTCTAATTCTCAGCAAGAAAGGATCTCTGAAGTAATCCGTGCTGGCTATGCAAATATTAATACAGGTAAATATTTTACAAAGATTTTGGATTCGAATCAGGAAACATGTGTATTCTCCATCAAGTTCAAAAATGAGAGAAAAGGTGAATTTACAATTATCTCATTAGATAAAATAAAATCTAGAAATGGATGGCAGGAAGTTGTTGAATATACAGGTTCAATAGAAGATGCAACCAGTTTCAAGGAAACCGAAAAAGGTATCTGCGAAAAGTATGATGAAAACACTTGGGAAGTTACAAAACCACTTAAAATCCGATTACTGAAGTAAAATGTCACAATTAGTAATAATAATAGTAGCGTTTATTATTGCGTTACAGATATTCTTTTTCGTGAAGAATGTGCTCCGTATGCAAGAGTACAAAAATATCTTTATTGAAGAAAGTTCGTGGGATATAGCACATAACCCTGAGACAAAATTTGTTTCGGGAATATATGGCAATGGAAATGTTATATTCGATTCAATAAAAGACTCCATCAATAAATATCTGGAGAACAATTCAGGTTCTGTAATTGATTTCTCGCTACTAAAGGACGCTGTTGACAGGCATTGTGATTCTGTTGAAAATGATATAAATACGCTGACACCTGTACCCTTGTATTGTGGTTTAGCAGGTACGATGGCCGGTGTTATTGTTGGACTAAGTTCTCTCCTTATAACAGGTAGTATTTCTGCACTTCTTTCATCTGGATCAGGTAGCTCTGACGCAGCTGCAGATGGCGTTAATGACCTTCTTTCTGGTGTTGCGTGGGCCATGTTAGCTAGTATATGTGGAATTATTCTTACGACATTTGCATCATTACTGTTTAAACGCTATAAACTGCAAGGCGAGTATGGCAAAAATACCTTCTTGGCTTGGCTCCAATCACGATTATTGCCAGAGTTACCCTCTGACACTTCTGATGCTCTCAACCGTTTGGTTAAGAACCTCAACAAGTTCAACAATACGTTTGCAGAAAATACTTCATCACTACGTGGTGCTTTGCGTGAAGTAAATGAATCCTATCGAATTCAAGGTGATATCATCAAAGCCGTGCATGACATGGATGTGATGAAGATGGCCAAGGCTAACGTACGTGTACTTGAAGAATTAAAGGAATGTACTGACAAACTTGAACAGTTTAATGAGTATTTGAACGATATTCACGGCTATACCGATGCTATTCATACATTCACCACGCAATTTGAACAAGAGGCGAACCGATTGCATGTCTTGGAGGAAATCCGACAATATTTCTCACGCCATAAAGCAGAAATCGCAAAGGATGCAGCAGATTCTGATGTTGCCTTAAGAGATGCTTTGCGTTCTTTAAGGGAATCTTCTGAGTCAAATGCAAAGGAACTAAATAGCATATTTGTGCAGCAGGCAGAGGATTTTAAACGAATATTAAAAGATGAAAAAGAGTCATTTGAGCAAGTTAATAAAGATTTGCAAGCTCAATTCTCTAGTCAGATTAAAGAAATACCTATGATTGCTCAAAAACTAGCAGATGTAGCTGATATACCGCAAAAAATTGATGATATGATTGTTAGGCTAGAGAAAACTAACGACAATCTGTATTCTAATTTTTTGTTTTCTACTAGGGAGACACTTCTTCAATTTGCAAAGGCAAGCAAAGAAAATACTGATGTCAGTCCTGGATCTTATGTTCAAACGCCCCATAGGACTAGTCGGATAGTTATTGTATGTGCAATCTTGATAGCAATAGCTTGTACTGCAAATACCATTCACAATATTTGGTTTAATGAAAAGGAAAGCCAGATTCCTGTGGAGATACAACAGTACAATGGAAATAATTATCTTTTGACTTCTGATTCTACCTCTACTGACACTACAATTGTAGATTCTGTGAAATATTCTAATAAAGGGCGATAAGTATGGTAGAAAAGAGAGAGTCTTTTTTTTGGACAAGCTATTCAGACCTAATGACAAGTCTATTCTTTATCATGCTAACTTTGTTCGTTTTGGTTATTGTACTATTACATAAACGAATGGAAGCTACTGAGAGACAACTTGAAGAAATTAAGAAGGTCGAGGCTTCTACCAAAGAACTTGAAAGTTCTAAGAACTTTGCCTATAAAGCAGAATATAAGAAATACGTTCTGGATGTCAGGTGTTTCTTTGATGCCACGAAATACCAACTTGCAGATTTGCAAGCAGATACTACACGCCTACATCAAGCTGGAATGGAAATCAAAGAGTTCTTAGATAGAAACGGTGCGAACCAATATCTGCTCATTATTGAAGGACAAGCATCACGCAATTCGACACGCCTTACTGATGCTAATTATGACTATAGTTTCCAAAGAGCTCTAACGCTTATGAAATTTTGGAAAGATGTATGTATGATTGACTTTGGAGTTAATTGTGAAATTCAAATTGCTGGTAGTGGCGATGGAAGATATAATTTCGGATATACTGGTGGTGAGGGTACGGCTCGTTTTAATCAACTTGACAGTACGTTGATGCGAGAACGAGGTCAGAAAGAGATTGATAATCAAAGATTTGTTATTCATATAATTCCCAAAAATATTATCGAAAATGCAGAAAAATAATTTTTGTGTCTTACTTTTGTTGATGTCCTATATGATATTCGCATTGACGTCATGCGCACACAAATCTGGCAGACATGGTCACGATAACAGTCGCAATCGTTCAACGGTAGTCAAAAATCAAAATGGTGATAGAAGGGAACGTAAAGTAGGCGGACATACTAAGGTCAGCATGCGAAAAGAAGGCGGCGTTTATCTTGTGCCTATTACTGTTAATGGCTTAAGCTTGGACTTTATTTTTGATACTGGCGCATCAAGCATCAGTCTTTCATCAGCAGAAGCTATGGTAATGCTGAGACAGGGGCAGATAACACAGGAAGATATTGTAGGTCAGCAACAGTTTCAAGATGCTACGGGTGGCGTTTCTGTTGGAACGATTGTTTTGCTTCGAACAGTTCAAATAGGCGATATCACTTTGGAAAATGTAGAAGCAACCATAGTCGACAATATTCAGGCACCATTGCTCCTTGGTCAGACAGCTTTGGCAAAGTTTGGCAAGGTGACTATAGATTATAATCATAATACTATAGAATTCAACTAAGCAGCATTTTATCAGGAGGAAGACAAATGCGAAGAGGTATCATTCTGTTGGGGTTGTTGAATGTTTTTATTGTTTTTTTGATTTCATGCAGTCATTCAAGTGGTAAGAATAGGAGGCATTCAACAGAAGGCGAGCAATTATCTGTTGATAACTCCATAGCCATTATAGGGCAGCCTGATACTGACTGTAGTGAGGCTCTGATTATAAGAAACTTGTCGGATTCATCTTTAATTATATGTAAGCCTGCACCTCTATCTCTTATTTCTGAACTACTAATAGAAAAGTTATCTTATATTGTCTCATACAATAAAGACACCAAGATGCCCAACTGGGTGGCTTGGCATCTGACAGCAGAACATACGGATGGGCCATATGGAAGGCTTAATAATTTCTATGAGGAAGAAAGCATTCCTACTCCACGAGCAACTCTTGAGGACTATCGGGGAAGTGGCTGGTCACGTGGTCACATGTGTCCTGCAGGTGATAATAAATGGGACGAGAAGGCAATGTATGAGTCATTCAGCTTAGTCAATGTCTGTCCGCAGAATGCGAGTCTGAACAGTGGAGTCTGGAACAGCATCGAGATTGACTGCCGTAGGTGGGCTAGGAAATATGGGGATGTGTATATTGTCTGTGGGCCTGTACTGCTGAATAGGGAACATGAGACGATAGGAAGAAATAGGGTGGTGGTACCAGAAGCATTCTTCAAGGTGGTGCTCTGCTTGCAGGGTACTCCCAAGGCGATAGGCTTTGTGGTTAGGAACAACGAGGGGAAGAAGAAGCGTGATCAGTGCATCAATACGGTGGATGATGTGGAACGAATTACAGGCTATGACTTCTTCCCTGCATTGCCCGACAGCATAGAAGATGTGGTGGAGGCACATTCAAATATTGAAGATTGGAAATAATGATGTTGCAATATTTAATCATTATGCCGTATGACGAATATTGTATGGGGGCTTTTTTGCAACAAACACAAAAAAATAATAGAAGTTGAACATTTTTTCCAAAAAAATACTTACCTTTGCTACGTGAAGTTAAATTAATATCTAATTGTTATGGAAGAGAATGTAAAAGTAGAAGGACAAGCTCCTGTGATGAAACCGGACAACAATATGGCTCTTGCCATTTTTACAACCATCTGTTGTTGTCTGCCATTAGGCATTGTTGCAATTGTCAAGGCGAATAGCGTGAACACGCTTTATTTGATGAAGCAATATGACGCAGCAAATCAGGCTGCTCAAGAAGCCAAAAAATGGAGTATCATTGGTATCGTTTTAAGCGTGGTTGGTAGTCTTATCTATTTTTTGTTTTTTGGGGGGCTCGCTGTATTGTCAGCAATGAGTTAGTCTGTGAATAGACTTTTTATCATAGTA
Source organism: Prevotella sp. (assembly GCA_017460515.1). Lineage (GTDB taxonomy): Bacteria > Bacteroidota > Bacteroidia > Bacteroidales > Bacteroidaceae > Prevotella. Next base: position 70,564 of record JAFUAY010000022.1, on the reverse strand, counting down.
TTGGTTATGATAGTTGTGGGAGTTGTCTTGTACAACTTCAATCCTTCCTATTATTGGTTTATGCCAAAATGTCCGTTCAAGATGATAACAGGGTTGAGCTGTCCGGCATGCGGAATACAACGGGCAATTTATGCTTTGATGCATGGACAATTCAAGGAGGCTGTTGAATACAACTATTATCTTCTCTATGCAGGTCCTTATGCAATGCTGTTTCTTGTGGAATGGCTGTTGCCTAATGGTAAAGCGCGTAATCAACTGGCAAGCGTAATAGAGAACAAATATGTAGTGGATTTCTATATATTGACATTCTTGTTATGGCTTGTAGTGAGGAATATTTATAATATCTAAGAAATGGATGCAAATTTCTTCATGCCTTTAGGGTTAAGCAATAGATGATGAAACAGCTATATCTACTCCTTGCAGCGATGCTGCTGCTCTGTCTGGCCCCGATGCCATACGGGTATTTTGTGCTAGTGCGGTTCGTGGCTATGGTGGCATTCGGAGCAATGGCGCTGAAGTACTATCAGGAGCGGAAGAGTGAACTGATGTGGACATGCGCTACGCTGGCACTGCTGTTCCAACCGTTTGCGAAGATTGCATTGGGTCGACTGATATGGAACATCGTGGATGTAGTGGTGGCTATAGGACTGATAGTGCTGTTCTTCATTGAGAAAAGGGGAGCAACACCTCAGCAAAAGCCACAAAAGCCATCGGGGGCGCCTGAACTGGGAGCTGTGGATAATGAGATAGAATTCTCGCTGAAAGGACGATTGGCTCCGAGGGAACTGATTTATGTGGCCAGTGAGGAGGATAAGGAACTGACAGAACTGTTTGAGACTAAGCCGGAGGTGGTAGAAGGGTGGGGGAAGATGATTGGATTCCAGATTATCTACCTACCATTGCTGATGAAGCGACTGAGGGCTAAGGAGGTCTTGCATTACCGTGCGCCCTATCTCTCAGATATGGAACTGGAGGGACTGCGACTGGGGAATGACTATCTGTTGCAATATCTGGATAACCCGAACGATAGAAAGCGAATCAAGCAGGGCTTCATACGTACGGTGGATATACATCGGGGTGGTGATGGTAAGGATAAGGCAAGTAATCGTTTTTATCCGCTATCATCAAAGTGCGGGGAGTCGTTGGGTGACCAGTTGCATCGTATAGGGAAGCAGATAACTCAGGAACAGACCGCCTCTATCCGTCTGCTTCCTGCTGATGACGATGAGTGTGACGATTGGGACGCTCCCAGCGGAGGTGGCTCCAGTGGAAGGGCTGACGAACAGTTTAATTCGCAGATAGAGGCGGAGAATACGGCTGACCTGATAGAAGAGGTGCGTGAGCGTATAGCTAAACTTAGACAGAGGGGAATAGCTGAACATATACTGGAACAGCTGATTCATCCTGATGATCGCCTGAGCAGACTGGTCATTACGAAGGATTACCGCTTGCTGCTGCCTGACTATAATAACATGGAAGTGAAGATGGAGCCATTGGCAAAGGCGGTGTACCTGCTGTTCTTACGTCATCCGGAAGGAATCCTGTTTAAACATTTGCCTGACTACCGTGAGGAGTTTGCAGAGATCTATCAGGGTCTTCGTGCAACGGGACTGAATGAAAGGGCGTTGCAGAGCATAGAGGATGTGACGAACCCGACACTGAACTCTATCAACGAGAAGTGTGCACGTATTCGTGGCGCCTTCGTAGGACTGTTTGACAATCACATGGCACGTCATTACTACATCGATGGTCTGCGTGGCGAAGCAAAGAAGATCTCCCTGCCCCGAGAACTGGTGGATTGGGAATAAAATCTTCGTTTCCGCAAGCCTTCTTTGACTGGCAAAGCGTCCTGAAGGCCGAGCGGTGGAGGCAAAACGTTTGGCTGCATAGTTGGAATATCCTAACTTTGCCGAAAAAAATATTAATTGTTGTGATAATGAAACAGAATGGTAAAGTGGCGTACACGCCAAAGCGGGACAAGAGTGATAATAAAAGCTTGAAACAGCGAGTGTATAATCTGATTATCCTCGATGAGAGTGGATCTATGATTACGATAGAAAATCAGGCTGTTTGGGGACTAAATGAAACTTTCCAGACCATCAGGAATGCCCAGAAGGAGCACAAGGAGCAGCAGCATTTTCTTTCGTTTGTGACATTCAATAGTGCCAGAATCAAGAGCGTGATGAATCGTCAGAAGGTGGAAAGCGACAAGAAACTGAAGTGGACTGATTATAAGCCAGATGATTGCACTCCACTGTTTGATGCTATGGGACGATCGCTGAATGAGCTTAAGAACCACGTCTCTGACGAGGATGTGGTGCTGGTCACCATCATTACAGACGGTTATGAAAACGCTTCGCGAGAATATAGTGGCCACGACATCAAGAATCTTGTAGCAGAACTAAAAGCCAAAGGATGGGTGTTCGCTTATATCGGTACCAATCAGGATGTGGATGCAGTAGCAGATGACATGGGTATTCGTAGCAGAATGCACTATGAATACTCAGATTTAGGCGCTTCAGAAATGTTCCGTATTGAGCGTAGCAGCAAGAGAGCTTTCTATGATAGGCTGTCACGCAAGGGAAAACAATTCTTGATGGAGGAAGAGTATGACTATTTCAATCCAAATGTAGATGATGACAAAATGATAGAAGAAGAGCGAGAGATAAGAGATAATACAAAGAATGTTGCTTCTTCCCAAACTGTAAACATCAGGGATGAGGATAAGCATGAGGAAGAAGAGGCTGCCCAGCAGCAGGATGATACACAGTCGGTTGAAGTCCAAGTAGAGCCCGAAGAGCCAAAGGGCTTCTAGGAGAAAGTTAAGAACTACATAATGGGATGAACTATGGAAAAAGTAAAGTTAGACAAAGTGGAGTGTCGTTATCCTGCATTGTTCAAGGTGATGTGGCTATCGACTATGGTATGGATTATTGTTGGCGTAGCCAATTACTTTGGCCATTGGCTACTGCCAGGTAAGCTGGACGAATTCGGAATAAGTATATTGTTTTTGTTTGGAATCTCCATCTTTTGCTGTTTTGGGAAGGGACTTTTGAGTTTGGTATCTCAACATGGAATATTAGACATTGATTCTAAGACCAAGAAAGTAGCATCGTATGCTTTTATGACTTCTTTCGTTGTGTTACTCGTTATTTCTATTTGGGAAATATGCGGAACAACAGATAGATATATCGATTTTGTTCGGAATGGGGCTGTAAGGTCTATTCCTATTGACACTGTATTTTCTATTATTGGCCAGATAATAATAAAGTAGAAATTACGAGTATGGAAGAGAAAGGATGCATTTTGAAATTATTTAAGGGCTGCTTGGTTACTATCGGGATATTGCTTGTTTTGATTCTTGCTGTATATGCATATTTTGAATGGAAGGAATATTATGCGTCTTCATCGTTAAGGGTTGAAAGAATCACGGGGGTGAAAGTGCCTGCTTACAAGATTGTGGAATACAATAAAGGAAGGAGGGGCTTCAATGGGGATTACAATGATTCATACGTCATTGAATTCGAATCGATGCCGTCAGATGATCTGTTTGATGAAATAGATAAGAAGATAGCTGAGGACAGGATGAAGCAGGAGGACTATAGATGTATTGGCTGGACTAAGAATGATAATGTTTACAGCTTCTCAGCGATGTGGGGTAATGGTATTCCTGCGCCTGAAGGGGAGAGTGAGGGGGATGACGGAACGTTCAGCATAAGCATAACAAGGGGAAGCAAAATAGGAGAAATGCACAGTGGGGCTTGGTAAGTTCTAAGATCGAAAGCCTTGCGGAGATTTGGGAATGTGGAGATTGTTTGTTATTTTTGCACAGAAATTATAATTGTTATGACAAACAAGGAAAAGTTAGATGTCATTGAAATAGTAAATGATAATTATGAAAGATACCTCGACATAGATGTCGTGGCTTTCTCTTTTGCTGTTCCCGGAGCCATGGGCACTGGTGGTCAGATAATTATCATAGACGGAACCGGAAAAATATATACTGCGAACTATTGCAGAGGAGAGAGATTGTTAGATTACGATTCTGTCAAAAAGGTGATTCCAATATTCGAGATGTGCGATATTGGAATTTTCGGTAGTAGGGTTGAGAATGATGGATGGAATTCAATTTATTTGGGTTCCGGAAATCATCTTTTCATAAAGACAATATTGTATGATTTGTTGAAGCAGAAAACAATTGATGCTAATTTTTCAGATATCGGCGAACTATTTCAGCATTGGCCAGGGTTTGTCATGGATATTATTGGTAAGGACGGAAACGATATTACAGTGAATGACATCTGGAAAGTTTGTAAATAATTGAAAAGTTCGAGTGTGAAAATTATCGCAAATAAAAATAGTATAGGAATAAATTAAACCGAGAAATGACGGACTATGAATATATCCTGGCTCAATGCTGGAAACGGGATTCGGCAGCATGGACTGAAGAATTTGTTAATGGTATAAAGGCTGTGCCAACTGTCAAGCTGGCTGAGATCATGTATCGTAACATAGAATCCTATGAATGGAATTTGGCTATGATGGATTGGGCGGAGTTCAGCCATTTCTACAAAGATGTTTATGAAAATGCTAGGGACGAACTGCGTGAACGATATGTCAGCGGTGTTGACAGAAAGGCCATTGAAAGTGCTTTTAACCATTCGAGCTATGAGAATAAAGAATGGCTGAAATGGCAAAAGAGGAAGGAGAAGGTGGCTGTCGTGCGGTATAAGAATCCCTTGCAGGAAAAGATAAGAAGTTGTGAGGTCTTTGCAGACAGGGAATTTGTAGAGGGTAATAATCCCTTGGCGTTGTCATTTGATTTAGTGATTAGAATAAAGGATAAACGCCATTTCTTTCATCATGGTGATGGCAGACTCGATGCAGTGATGGACTTATTCCGAGAGAAGAGTGAGTTTAGTATTCAGTATGTAGGAATAGGTAAAGATATCTGGTTGGGTGTTGCTGATGAAAAAAGCATAGGGATAGACGACGATGAGTATCTCAGTAAGATGGACAGTATCATCGAAGCTCGACAAAGGAGATTGGAGTCGGGATGCCAGGCTATTGAGGCGTTTGCAAGGCAAATAGATAAGGAATCATCTGTGTCTGCAAGTATCTGTAAGAAAGAAGTGTTGTTGGGTAAGTTCCTGATGGAGATTTGCGACTATGAGAAATATGATGATAGCAAATCATCCCAGACAATGAACTCGACAAGGAGGGAACTTATAAGAAATTCTTATTAGTTCGCCAAGAGGGTAAAAGGTAAGCATAAAACAGTAGTAATCAAACAGAAAAATCCCCAGAAAGTTTTGCTTACTGAGGATTTTTCTATATCTTTGCGGAAAAATTCAGAATAGACGGAGTATGAGTAGCTATATCAACATCGGAAATGCTGGCTTTCAGAGAGCCCGTAATAGTGAGTATGTTGACAAATCGGGGCTGATAGCCGTTGTTAACAAGACGTTGTTTAGCGAACAATGTTTTAGTTGCGTATCGCGTTGTCGTCGCTTCGGAAAGTCGATGGCGGCAAAGATGCTTTGTGCTTACTACGACCATTCGTGCGACTCACGCAGTCTGTTTGCAGACTTGCAGATTGCGCAAGACCCATCGTTTGAACAGCATCTGAACAAATATCCTGTCATCTATCTTGACATGACTAACTTTGTCAGTGAGAAAGAGACGGGTATTGCCGATAAGATAGATGCCGCCCTGCTTGCTGACATCAGCAGTGCCTATCCCGATGTCGACGTAGAGCCCAAAGAGCGGTTGGCCAGTTATCTTTTGCGGGTAAGTGAGGCCAAACAGCAGCAGTTCATCTTCATTATTGACGAGTGGGATGCCATCTGTCGGGAATATGATCCTGACACTCAGGAGATGGATGTCTACGTGGACTGGCTTCGGAGAATGTTCAAGAGCGGTGATGCGGTCAGGACGTTTGCCGGAGTCTATATGACGGGAATCCTGCCTATTAAGAAGTATAAGACGCAGTCGGCCCTCAATAACTTCTTGGAGTATTCAATGGTGGAGCCAAGGCGTATGGCGCAGTATTTTGGGTTTACAAAAAGTGAAGTACAGGCTCTTACAATCAAGCACGGTCTGGACTTTGACGAATTCGAGAAGTGGTATGACGGCTACCAAGTTGGTGATGAGTTGTCAATGTTTAACCCCAACTCGGTGATACAAGCCATCGACAGTGGTCGCTGTCGCAGCTTCTGGGCTTCGACGGGAGCCTTCGATACCGTAGCCGACTATATCCAGATGAACTATGAGGGGCTGAAGGATGACATTATCAGCATGCTGGCTGGTGGACGCTGCAAGGTAAACCCCACAAAGTTCCAAAATGACATGTCCGTCATTCGCAGCAAGGATGACGTGCTCACGGTACTCATCCATCTGGGTTACCTTAGTTACAATTGGTGTAAGGACGAATGCTGGATTCCAAACCGCGAGGTGGCCAGTGAGATGGTGAATGCTGTTGAGACCACCAATTGGCAGCGTGTAGCAGATGCCCTGCAGAAGTCAGAACGTTTGTTGCAGGCTACGCTCAACGGCGACAGCGAGGCTGTGGCCCGCGGTATAGAAATAGCCCACGACGAGAACACCAGCATCCATATAGGCTGAACGTATAGGCAGGCGTAAAGACCTGTTTACGCATCGGCAAAGACCTTGCCGTCGTCAAGCGTGATATGCAGCTTGGAGTACTCGCAGTGGAAATCGTGCTCCAAGCGGTTCAGGTAGCGCTGGCTCTCCCATTTACACATAGGCAGATCGTGGAGCAGATAGTTGCCGCAGGCTTCAGGTTGCGTGGCAGGCACCTCGGTCTGGGTGAGAATCCACTTCAGACAGTCGATGGTCAGACGACGCATGTCCTGAACGCTGTAGGTGCCTGTCATGATGATATACATGCCAGTGAGACAGCCCATTGGTCCCACGTAGACCACATCTTCCTTCGCCTCTGAATTGCGGAACCACGTAGCCATGAGGTGCTCCAGGCTGTGCATGGCTGCAGGCGCCACGGCAGGCTCCTTGTTGGGTTCGGTGATACGCAGGTCGAAGGTGGTGAAGCCCTTGTCTTCGCGAGAGACGTAGATGCCTGGCTTCAGTCGGGTATGGTCGATGGTGAAACTCTGAATTACTTCCATTGCTGTTCTTACGTTTTTGTTTGTGCATGCAAAGGTACGAATAAACTGTAGTCAATAGGAAAATTGAGTGTAATTTTTGCAGTTATTATTTTTTTTTGTATTTTTGCAGCCGAAATTGTTCTGTTTGACTGGAGCAGTTGAAAAAAGTTGTATAACCAGAAACGTTAACGAGACAAGAATAAGAATATTTAACTATAGCAGATGAAAATGACAAGAAAAAGACTCTTGATGGCCGCCATGCTCCTGATGGCACTGACGGCTCAGGCACAGTGGCGAGTGGGCTTGACGGCAGGTGCCGACTATAACGTTCACTCGATGGACTTGCAGTACATGAACGACTTCCGTATGGAGGGACGATGGGGTGCCACCGTGGGTGTGACTGGTCAGTATGACTTCACCGACTGGCTGGGCGTGCGTGCCGACCTGAACTGGACGCAGAAGAACTACCGCCAGTACCGCTCTGCATGGAGCATGGTGGACCACAAGTACCGTAACAACTACCTGCAACTGCCCGTGATGGCCTCGTTCAGCTTCGGTGGCGAGAAGCTGCGCGGCTTCTGCAACCTGGGCGGCTACGTGGGCTATTGGATGAACAGCAGTCGCAAGGGCACCGACATCAACAACTTCTCTGACCACTCTTATGAGTTCAGCGAGAAGGTGGAGTTTGACAGTGAGCGCGACCAGCGCTGGGACTGCGGACTCGTGGGTGGCGTAGGTGTGGAGTACCGCCTCTGCAAGCATGTGGCCCTGCAAGCCGAGGCCCGCTACTACTACAGCACCACCAGCACAAGGAAGCAGTACATGCGCGTGAAGGACTATCGCTACAACAGCACTACCGCCATTCAGATTGGTGCCAGCTACATATTCTAATTGAGAACTGAAATAAAAACTGAGACATTGAGTATGAAAAAGATATACATGATTGGAGCAGTGCTCCTGATGCTGCTGACAACCTCCTGCCGCGAAGAGAGCGACGCGCTGTTGTCGTATGACCATAATGAACTCCTGTCGTTTGGGGATGCGAATGAAAGCTTCGCAGGCAAGTTCAAGGTGATGTGGAACGGCATGAACCAATACTATGCGCTCTGGGACTACGAGGCCGAGCAGGGACTTGACTGGGATGCCGTCTACGACGAATACCTGCCGCAGTTTGAGGCCCTCGACAAGCGCAACGATTCAATCCCCGTCACTGACGAAGAACTGACGGAGATGCTCCGTAAGGTGCTCTCGCCCATTCACGACGGACATTTTGCCATGTTCTGGAAGAATCATGCCACGGGAAGCACTGTGGCCTATTCGCCTTCCAGAGACCGTTTTGCATCGCGTGATGATGCAAAGATTGCTAACGGCTTCACTCCGAGCCTGGATTACTATCTCGATCCTGCCAACGACGAGGTGGAGATGGAGGACGGACAGCCCATCGCACTGGAGTACGGCACCGACTGGGCTTCGCTCTCTGCCTACTATGAGGACACGCCCGGCATCGGCATGAAGTGGATTGAGGCAGAGATGGCCCGCATAGACAATATGACCCTCCCCACCGAGCTGGACCTGTACAAATATGATCAACTGAAAACTCTGCGCACCCAGTTGGAAAAGGCACTCATGCAAACCTACGGGCAACTTGGCATTCCTGCTTTCAACGCGCTGGTTCAGCAGTACTCCTTCCTGAAAGTGCCCGGTCTGAATACGATTGACCCAGGATTCACCGAATCACATGTCAAAATAAAGTTCGCACTGCTGAAGGGCAATATCGCCTACTTATATTTCAGTGACTTCAACCTGACGCCTTATCTGGTTGAAGAAGCTCAAAACTATTACTTCAACTTGCAGAACGAGCAAACAGTTGCCCACCTTAAGGGCATCGTGACGGTGTGGAAGTCATGGTTCTATGCCATCCAGATGCTCCACAAGGCCGGTAAGCTGGGAGGCGTCATCATCGACGTGCGCAGCAATGGCGGCGGCATACAGTTTGATGGTACCTTCGTAGCTGGCGCACTGCTGCCTGCAGGCGGATTCCAGTTTGGCTACAGTCGCTTCAAGCGCGGCACGGGACGTTACGACTATTCGCCCCTGATGCCTAACATCATGCCTACCATGGATGAAGAGCATGAGATCATCAACGACAAACCCGTCGTGCTGCTGGTCAACAGCCGTTCGGTGAGCATGTCTGAGATAACAGCCCAGGCGGTGAAAGTCATGCCTAACGGAAAGGTCATCGGCAAGCGCACCTATGGCGGACTCTGCGGACTCACCGCCAGCGAAAAGCACTCGCAGAACTATGCTGGCTATATAGGTGTAGAGGGTAAGACACCCGTCTACGGCTACGTGCCCTCGTTGGCATCGTTCACCATGGACAAGCAGCAGCTGGAAGGTGTAGGCATCTCGCCCGACATTGAGGTGGCGCTCGACGAGAACCTGTTCTATTCACCTGCTTCGGGTCGCGACACCCAGCTGGATCGCGCCCTGCAGTATATCCGCACGGGAAAATGATAAACGCCAGGGAGTTGATAATAGCGAAACAAAAATCAATTGAAAATTGAAAATGATGATGATGAAACAGAGAAATATCTTCATGCTGGCAGTGGCCATCACGCTCAGCATGTTCACCACAGGATGTACGGAGAGCGACGACCTCACCGATATCACGTCCGCCAAACAGAACCAGCAGCAGCCCAAGCCGGAAGAGGACGCACCTCTGGCGGATGACTTCTCAGCGCAGCTTGCTGCCATCGACGGTGTGGCAGACGTGGTAGTGGAAACAGCGAAAGACGAGGAAACAGGGCAGGTAAACCGCTTCTACACCTTCACCGTTCCGCAGTTCGTTGACCATTACGACTATAGTAAGGGCACGTTCAAACAGCGCGTGCGCATCCTTCTGAATGCCGACAGAGACCTGACGGCTCCCGTGGTGCTCTACACCCACGGCTATAATATGATGAACAACGCAGGCGAAGTGTATGTGCCCGAAATGACGAATTATCTCAAGGCCAACACGCTGTTTGTGGAGCACCGCTATTTCGGCAAGTCACTGCCGGAACCCTTTGAGAACCTGGACTTCACCTACCTCTATGCCGACCAGGCAGCACGCGACCTGCACCTCGTCATCAGCCTGATGAAGCAGACCGTGTTCAAGGAGAGTGGAAAATGGACCAGCACAGGTGTCAGCAAGGACGGCATCACCACTGGACTCTACGCCTACTATAGCGATAAGTACGGTTGGGACGACATTGACCTCTACATGCCCTTCTGTGCGCCCTTCCTACCAGCAACACCCACCAGTTGCGACGACCTTAAGATGGGACAGTATCTCTACAACGAGTGTGGCAAGGGCTATCCCGCTGGCTCTAAGGAGGAACGGGGCTACCAGCTCATTCGAAAGATTCCTGCTGCCCTCCTTCAGGACAAGGAACTCTATGAGACCTGCCTGCGCTACTTTCACAAGAAAAATCCCCAAGAATATTTGGACGTCATCAAGGATTTCGCACGCAATGAGGAGAACGTCACTGCAGGCGTCATCTACTGCTATTACCAAGAGCTGTTCATGAAGTTCAGCTATCTGTTATTCTCAGGTTGGGCCGACCTCGTGCCTGATGTCGACAAGGCACTCATCAATGCCACCACCGACGAGGAGAAGCAATTGAAGCAGAAGGCTGCGCAACAGGTTGCTGAGTTCATATTCATGAGCATGGATGAGCTGTCGGCCATCATCAGCAACAGTGCCATTCCTTACCTCGAACCAGGCCACGCCAGCAAACAGCCTACAGGCATGATGCCAAAGACCCTTACCGACAACGAGCTGCTGGAGGTCAGGTCAACCGACGACGCGATGCCTTACTACGTTCAGGCCGTTCGCGAACTGGGAAACATACGCTTAGATGTCTCGGCACTCGACGGACTCCACTTCCCCGGCTCTACCAACGACTTCGGATTCCTGACGGCAACGATATCCCGTCAGTCGGAGACGTCGCAGCTCTATAAGCGCTATGCCGACCAGTGGGACGGCGGACAACTGATGAAGAGCTTCCTGCAGTGGGTGAAGACGCAGAACAAGTACAACATGATCTTCTGCTACTCACAGAACGACCCCTGGACGGGCGGCGCCATCGATCCGGGCACCAACCCCCGCGTGCGTCTCTCTATCTGCCGAAATGGAACCCACAACGACAAATTCCTCAATCCACAGTACTACTCTGAGACTGAGAAGCAGACGCTCCTGGGCTATGTCAAGACCTTCCTGGGATTATAAAAAAAACAAGGAGTTCAGAACACCTGAACTCCTTATGACGCTGAATTATTTATCATACGCATGAACGGGATAGTCGAGGGTGTAATGCAACCCTCGGCTTTCTTTTCGCTCCAATGCGAAACGGGTGATGAGGTAGCCCACGTTGATCATGTTGCGAAGTTCGCAGATGTCGCGTGAGGCCTTCACACGCTTGAACAGCTGTTCAGTCTCTTCGTAGAGCATGTCGAGGCGCACCCAAGCACGATGCAGACGCAGGTCGCTGCGCACGATGCCCACGTAGTTCGACATAATTTCGCCCACCTCCTTAACCGACTGCGTGATGAGCACCTTCTCCTCGTTAGTCAGCGTGCCCTCATCGTTCCATTCAGGCACTTTCTCATTGAAATCATAGAGGTCGATGTGCTCCAGTGAGTGCTTCGCAGCAGCGTCGGCATAGACCACTGCCTCGATAAGCGAGTTGGAGGCCAGACGATTGCCGCCATGCAGACCCGTACACGAACATTCGCCCAGGGCGTAGAGGCGCTCAATGCTGGACTGTCCGTTCAGGTCGACCTTGATGCCTCCGCACATGTAGTGGGCTGCAGGACGAACGGGGATATAGTCGGTGGTGATGTCGATGCCCATCGAGAGGCATTTCTGGTAGATGTTGGGGAAGTGATGGCGCGTCTCGGCAGCATCCTTGTGGGTGACGTCCAGACAGACGTGGTCCAGTCCGTGAATCTTCATCTCCTTATCGATGGCACGGGCCACGATATCGCGCGGAGCCAGCGAGAGGCGCTCGTCATATTTCTCCATGAACGACTCGCCGTTGGGCAGTCGCAGAATGCCTCCGTAACCGCGCATGGCCTCAGTGATGAGGAAGGCGGGATGGGTCTCGCCTGGCGAATAGAGGGCGGTGGGGTGGAACTGCACAAACTCCATGTCCTGCACCGTTCCCTTGGCACGATAAACCATTGCCTCGCCATCGCCCGTAGCAATAACGGGGTTCGTAGTAGTCTGATAGACGGCTCCGCAGCCACCCGTACACATCACCGTCACCTTGGCCAGGTAGGTGTCCACCTTCTGCTCAGGGTTCAGCACGTAGGCACCATAACAGTAGATGTAGGGTGTGCGGCGCGTCACCTTCGCCCCCAGGTGGTGCTGGGTAATAATCTCCACGGCGAAGTGGTTCTCCTTGACGGTGATGTTATCCTGGCTACGAACGGCTTCCATCAGTCCGCGCTGGATCTCGGCACCGGTATCATCGGCATGATGAAGGATGCGGAACTCAGAGTGTCCGCCCTCGCGATGCAGGTCGAACGACCCGTCTTCCTTGCGGTCGAACTGAACACCCCACTGCACCATCTCCTCAATCTGTTCAGGCGCATTCTTCACCACCATCTCAACGGCCTTGGGGTCAGAGATATGGTCGCCAGCAATCATCGTGTCCTCGATGTGCTTGTCGAAATTGTCAACCATGAGGTTGGTGACGCTTGCCACGCCACCCTGTGCAAACGAGGTGTTCGCCTCGTCGAGACTTGTCTTGCAGATGATACACACTGAGCCTTTCTGGGCTCTTGCCACTTTCAGCGCGTAGCTCATGCCGGCTACGCCTGCTCCGATAATCAGGAAGTCGTACTTATAGACCATTGTCAAAATTAATTACGCTGCAAAAATACGAAATTATTGTCAATAAAATCATTACGAGAGCAAAATTTTCACTTTCACCTATTCACTTTTCCCTAAAAAAGTAGTATTTTTGCATTCAGTTATGAGACGATTACTCTTTTTCCTCTTTTCCGTCATCACCTCGCTGACAGGCTTCGCACAGGAAGAACAGTCCATTGGCGAAGCGACGGATAGCATAGTGCAGCTGCCCTGGCCTCAGAACGTGCAGGTGCAGTTGGATTCAATCGTTGCAGTCGACGAGCTGCTGCAGACGTCGCAGTTGGGACTGATGATCTATGACCTCACAGCCGACAGTGCGATCTATACCTTTAATCACCGACAGTCCATGCGACCAGCCTCTACGATGAAGGTGGTAACGGCTGTGACGGCACTGAACAGACTGGGCGGCAACTACCAGCTTTCCACCTCTTTATATTATACAGGCGAGGTGAAGAACGCTACGCTGACGGGCAGTCTCTACTGCGTAGGCGGCATGGATCCGATGTTTAGCCAAAGCGACGTGCGCGACTTCGTGGAACGGGTGCGGCAGATGGGCGTCGACACGCTGCGAGGCTCAATCGTTACCGATAATTCTATGAAGGACACCCTGCGTTGGGGTGAGGGATGGTGCTGGGACGACGACAACCCGCCGCTCTATGCCCTGCAGGTGGGGCGAAGTCCTTATTTCGCTGATATCTTTATCGACGAACTGATACGGGCGGGCATCACCATTGATAGCCTCACACTCTTCGAAGACCGTCCGCCAATGGATGCAATCCCCCTGACCAGCTGCCGACACTCTATCGACCAGCTGCTGTTGCGCATGATGAAGGAGAGCGACAACTACTACGCTGAGTGTCTCTACTACCAGTTGGCGGCTAGCTTCGGACTGCGCCCTGCACACGCTTCGCATGCTCGCACACTGGAGAAACAGTTGGTCACCCACCTGGGACTCAATATCGATCAGTTCCGCTTTGCCGACGGCAGTGGACTATCGCTTTATAACTACGTCTCGGCAGAGCTGCTCACCATGCTCTTGCGCTATGCCTGGCATACTCCCGACATCTACGCCCATCTGCTGCCCTCGTTGCCTGTTGCCGGACAAGACGGAACACTGAAGAAGCGTATGAAGAAAACACCTGCCGAGGGTAATGTGAAGGCAAAGACGGGCACGCTGACTGGCGTCATCTCGCTCGCAGGTTATCTCACCGCTCCCAATGGTCATGAGCTCTGCTTCACCATTATCAACCAGAGCATGATGAGTGCCCGTGCCGCCCGCACTTTCCAGGATAAAATCTGCGTGCTGCTCTGCAGTGGGGCAGGGGAGTAAGTTTGCGTTTGACTTCCGATAAAAACAAGAGGATGCACCGCGTGGATGCATCCTCTTTGTTATGTGAAAAGTTGGAATAACTTACTTCAGGTTTGCCAACTCCAATACCTTGTCGACAGCGGCGCTGAGACCATCGGTGTTCTTACCGCCTGCCTGTGCGAAGTGAGGCTGACCACCGCCACCGCCCTGGATGAGCTTAGCGGCTTCGCGCACCATCTGGCCGGCATTCAGGCTGTGATCGCTGACCATATCGTCGCTCATCATGATGGTGAGCTGAGGCTTCTGGTTGTCGTGAGAACCAATGACGCAGAGCAGTGAGCCCTCGACAGCGGCACGAACCTTGAAGGCAAGGTCCTTGGCAGCGGCAGGAGCCATGGGAATGACATTGGCAATGACTGTCACACCATTGATGGTGCGGGCTGTCTCCACCAGCTTCTGGGCAACACGCTCAACGGCCTGTGCCTGGAAGCTTTCAATCTCCTTCTTCATCGAGTCGTGCTCCTTGATATAGTTCTGGATAACGGCCTGCAGATCCTTGGCGTTGTTGAAGAAGGCCTTTACGGCTTTCAGCATGTCCTCAGTCTGATAGAGCAGTTCTTCGCACTCCTTGCCTGTCTTGGCCTCGATACGGCGGATGCCGGCTGCCACTGAGCTTTCAGAGATGATCTTGAAGAAGCCGATGCGACCTGTTGAGGTGGCGTGGATACCACCGCAGAGCTCACATGAAGGACCGAAGCGCATCACGCGCACCTTGTCGCCATACTTCTCGCCAAAGAGGGCAATGGCGCCCAGCTTCTTGGCTTCTTCCATCGGCATGTCGCGGTGCTCGTCGCGGGGCAGGTCCTGACGGATCATGTCGTTAACCATGCGCTCCACCTCACGCAACTGCTCGTCGCTGACCTTCTCGAAGTGGGAGAAGTCGAAACGCAGGGTATCGGGAGAGACAAACGAGCCCTTCTGCTCCACATGGTCGCCCAGCACCTGTTTCAAAGCATAATCCAGGAGGTGGGTAGCGGTATGATTGGCTGCCGAAGCGTCGCGCTTGTCGGTATCTACACAAGCCATGAAGGGAGCTGTGGGCTCCTTCGGCAACTGCTTCACGATATGAACGGTCTGGCCGTTCTCGCGCTTCGAGTCGATGACCTCGATGGTCTCTGTCTCGCTGACCAGCACACCGCAGTCGCCTACCTGTCCACCCATCTCACCATAGAACGGGGTGGCAGACAGCACAATCTCATAGAACTCGTTCTTCTTCTGGGTGACCTTGCGGTAGCGCAGTATCTCGCACTCATATTCAGAGTAGTCGTAGCCCACGAACTGCTGTTCGCCAGCTTTCAGCTCTACCCAGTCACTATTCTCAACGGCAGCAGCGTTGCGGGCGCGCTCCTTCTGCTTCTGCATCTCCACATTGAACTGCTCCTCGTTGACAGTGAAGCCGTTCTCGCGACAAATCAGCTCGGTGAGGTCGAGAGGGAATCCGTAGGTGTCGAAGAGACGGAAAGCCTGAACACCATCGAGCTCGGTCTTTCCTTCTGACTTGAGCTGTTCCATAGCTTTGTCGAGCAGCTGGATGCCCTTTTCAAGGGTGCGCAGGAACGAATCCTCTTCTTCCTTCATCACCTTGGCGATAAGCTGCTGCTGAGCCTTCAACTCTGGGAAAGCGTCACCCATCTCCTCAACGAGGGTAGGCAGGAGCTTGTAGAGGAAGGCCTCTTTCTGACCCAGGAACGTGTAGGCGTAGCGTACGGCGCGGCGCAGGATACGACGAATGACGTAGCCAGCCTTCGCATTCGATGGCAGCTGACCATCGGCAATCGAGAAGGCCACAGCACGCAGGTGGTCGGCACAAACACGCATGGCGACGTTGATGTCGTCCTGCTCCTTGCTGATAGGATTAACAGTTTCTTCCTCGAAGGTGGTGTATTTCAGTCCTGTAATCTGCTGTTCAGCCTTGATGATGGGCTGGAACACGTCGGTATCGTAGTTTGAGTGCTTGCCCTGCATCATGCGGACGAGGCGCTCGAAGCCCATGCCCGTATCGATCACGTTCATAGAGAGCTTCTCCAGCGAACCGTCAGCCTTGCGGTTGTACTGCATGAACACGAGGTTCCAGATCTCGATGACCTGTGGATCGTCCTGATTCACCAGCTCGCGACCGCTCTTTCCGCTGGCAGCCTTCTGCTCAGGAGTACGACTGTCAACGTGAATCTCAGAGCAAGGACCGCAGGGACCCGTATCGCCCATTTCCCAGAAATTGTCGTGCTTGTTGCCGTTGATGATATGATCGGCAGGCACATGCTTCAACCAGTAGCCGGCAGCCTCGTCGTCGCGCTCCAGACCCTCCTTGGGGTCGCCCTCGAACACCGTCACGTAGAGGTCCTCTGGGTTCAGCTTCAGCACGTCTACGAGATACTCCCAAGCCATATCGATGGCACCTTCCTTGAAGTAGTCGCCAAAGCTCCAGTTGCCCAGCATCTCGAACATGGTGTGGTGGTAGGTGTCGTGGCCTACCTCCTCCAAGTCGTTGTGCTTACCGCTCACGCGCAGACACTTCTGTGTGTCGGCACGGCGGCGTGGCTCTGGGTCGCGCGTACCTAATATAATATCTTTCCACTGATTCATGCCCGCGTTGGTAAACATCAGCGTCGGGTCGTCCTTAATCACCATTGGTGCAGAAGGCACAATGGCGTGTCCTTTCGACTCGAAGAATTTCTTGTATGAGTCGCGGATTTCTTTTGCAGTCATCATTGCTATAAAAATTAAATCTTTTCGAAAAGTGGGTGCAAAGGTACGAAAAAACGAGAGCAATACAAAGGAAAAGCCAATTTTTCTTCATTTTGAATAAAAATGGTGATTGAAACCAAAAGGAAAAGAAAAAATCAAAAAATCTATCATTTTGTAAAATAAATAACAAAAAATCTTGCTGTTTAGTAAATAATTGCTACCTTTGCACGAAATTTTTGAAACAAAAGGTATTTCTGATATGGGTAAATTGATAAAACCAGTAGGCTATCGTCCGCTATTGGATACGAAGCAAACCGAACAGGGTATCAAGCTTATCAAGGAGTTTTTTCAACAAAATCTCTCTACCGAACTGCGTCTGCGCCGTGTGACGGCCCCGCTGTTTGTGTTGCAGGGTTTGGGTATCAACGATGACCTGAACGGAGTGGAGCGCGCCGTAACCTTCCCCATCAAGGATTTGGGCGATGCGCGTGCCGAGGTCGTTCATTCGCTGGCAAAATGGAAGCGCCTCTCGCTGGCTGAATACGAGATTGAGCCTGGATATGGTATATATACCGACATGAACGCGATCCGTGCTGACGAGGAACTGGACAACCTGCACTCGCTCTATGTTGACCAGTGGGACTGGGAGGCTGTGATTACGAAGGAACAGCGCACAGTCTGCTTCTTGAAAAATATCGTGGAGCGCATCTACGCTGCCATCCGTCGTACGGAGTATCTGGTGTGTGAGACCTATCCGCAAATCAAGCCCTTCCTGCCTGAACAGATCCATTTCATTCATGCTGAAGAACTGCTGCAGATGTATCCTGATAAGACTCCGAAGGAGCGCGAGGATGCTATCTGTGAGAAATATGGAGCTGTGTTCATCATTGGTATCGGTGGTAAACTGGCCAATGGCGAGAAGCACGACGGACGAGCACCTGACTATGATGACTGGACAACGGTGGCTGAAGACGGGCGTAAGGGGCTCAATGGTGATATCCTGATCTGGTATCCCGTGCTGGGCCGTTCGTTCGAACTCTCTTCAATGGGTATCCGTGTCGACAAGGAGGCGCTGCTGCGTCAGTTGCAGTTGGAGGGTAAGGAAGAGCGTGAACAGCTCTATTTCCATCAGCAACTGTTGAACGACCGACTGCCACTTAGCATTGGCGGCGGTATCGGACAGAGCCGTCTCTGCATGGTGCTGCTACAGAAAGCTCATATCGGTGAGATACAGGCGTCTATCTGGCCAGACGACATGCGTCGCGAGTGTCGCGAGCTGGGCATGCCTCTCATCTAAAAAGGAAAGGAAACGAGCGGAAAAGCGTCAAGTCCTCGATTTCGTTGATAAGAATCGTCAAGCCCTCGATTGAAGATAGCCGGTGATGAGTCGTGCTGCTTCGTCGGGGGCTTGAAGTGTGCCTAAGCGACGGCTCACCTCTTCGTAGCCTTCAAGCATGCGATTACGGAGTTCACCACTCAGAATGGCTTGTAGCTCCTGACGAATGAGTTCGGGCTTGAAAGTATCGGCAACCAACTCCTTCACCACCTCGGCATCTGCCACCAAATCAACAAGTGAGATATACTTCACGTTCAGCACCTTCTTGCGCAGCCAACCAATGAGGCGGGGCAGGGGTGTCTCGTAGCATACCACTTGTGGCACACGGAAAAGAGCTGTTTCGAGCGTGGCTGTTCCGCTGGTCACCAGGGCTGCATGGGCATGCGACAATAGCGCGTAGGTCTGATTCTTTACAAGATGAACATTGCCTGGAGCAGTAGGCGACTGCAGGAAACGGGCGTAATAAGCATCATCGATGCTGGGCGCACCCGCCAATACCAGCTGATAATCGCTAAACTGGCTGCCTACCTGCATCATCGTAGGCAGGTTGTCTTTGATTTCCTGACGACGTGAGCCTGCCAGCAGTGCAATGATGGGCTTCTGGGGATCCAGGTCGTTCTTTGCGCAGAAATCGCTGAACGTATCTTGGTAACCCTCACGGAAAGCCTTCACCTCGCTGGCGGTGGGATTGCCAACGTAATGGATGGGGTAGTGGTGTTTCTTCTCGAAGAAGTCAACCTCGAACGGCAGGATTGAGAACAGCTTGTCGACATCGCGACGGATATTCTTGATGCGATACTCCTTCCAAGCCCAAATCTTCGGAGAGATATAGTAATAGACGGGACAGATACCTTCGGCATGCACATACTGGGCGATGCTGAGATTAAAGCCTGGATAGTCAACCAGAATTACTACATCGGGCTTCCACTGGCGAATGTCCTGCTTACACATCTTCATATTGCGTAGGATAGTGGGCAAGTGCAACAGCACGGGGACGAACCCCATATAGGCCAGTTCGCGATAATGCTTTACCAACGTTCCGCCAACGGCAGCCATCATATCGCCACCAAAGAAACGAAATGATGCCTGGGGGTCAGTCAGCTGAAGCGACTTCATCAGATGAGAGGCGTGCAGGTCGCCTGAAGCTTCGCCTGCAATGAGGTAGTAGCGCAATTGAGGATTGAGAGTTTAGCGTTAAGAGACTTTAGTTGAGAGAATACTGATCAAATACAGATTATTCGCCAAGAGATGAGCGGAGTAGCTCAAAAGCTTCGTAGGCAGTAATGTCGATGTGGGTAGGAGTGATAGCCACATAGCCGTGATCGAGTGCCCAACTATCTGTCTCTTGAGCTTCGGGCTCATTGTCACTATAGTGGCCCACCATCCAGTAATAGTCGTAACCCCGTGGATGATGGCAAGTGGTTATCTCGTTGTTCCATGAGCCGTAGGCCATGCGGCAGACACGTACACCACGATAAGCCCCGTGAACCGTTCGGAACCCTTCAGCCTCGCCCTGTTTGGGGAAGTTTACATTCAGGCATACACCCTTGGGTAGTCCATGTTCCAGAACGTACTTTGAAACCTTCTCCACGTAAGGCCGCAGCGGTTCAAAGTCGGCATCCTCATGATGGTCGCACAGCGAGAAGGCTACGGAAGGGATGTATTTCATACAGCCTTCGAGCACGACTCCCATCGTTCCGCTATAGTGAGCGTTCACTGAAGCATTGTCGCCATGATTGATGCCACCAACAACCATATCAGGGCGGCGTCCGTCAAGGAGCTGTGACAGTGCCAGTTTGACACAGTCGACAGGTGTGCCGTTGCTCGACCAAATCTGCAGTCCTTCTTCTTGATGATGAAGGGTGAGACGCAGTGGGGTGGTGGCTGAGAATGCACACGAGAAGCCGGAACGGGCAGCATCTGGCGCACACACCAGGATGTCTGCCAGTGGGCGCAGCATCTTCACCAGTTCGTTGATGCCCTTGGCCTGGTAGCCGTCATCGTTTGAAATCAATATCAGGGGACGCATGTAAATGAGAGCTTAGCTATAGATGAAAGATGGAAAATGATAGATATGATTAGATATGGAGTTGAGCTTAGAAGAGTGACAGCGTGTAGAGATACACCACGACGGCAGGAATGGCCAGCAGTGATGAATCGAAACGGTCGAGCATGCCACCATGACCAGGCAGCACGTTGCCGCTGTCCTTGATGCCGAGTGTGCGCTTGAACAGACTCTCAATCAGGTCACCCCAGGTACCGAATACTACAACGGTTAGACCGAGCCCTGCCCACTGGATAGCCGTCAGTCCGCTGTCATTGACACCGTATTGCTCTGTAAGATAATATACACCTACGGCAATAGCCATTACCAGAATGCCGCCACCAATGCTGCCCTCCCAGGTCTTGCCCGGAGAAATGCGAGGGAACAGTTTGTGCTTGCCCAGCAGCGAACCGCACAGGTAGGCACCCGTATCGTTCATCCATAGGAACACGAACACGGAGAGGGGCATCAGATAAGAATAGGTGATTGCTGCACCGTTCTGACGGAATGCCAGTACGTTGAGCAATGAGAACGGAAGGGCGATATACAGCTGTGACATCATCGTGTAGGCCCAGTTGTGGATCGGGTCTTCAGCCTTCAGGTACAGTTCAGCCACCATCAAATAGATGATGCTCACCAGGTAAGGGATGAACACGCTCGAAGGGGTGATACCGCTGTTATAGCCTGCCATCGCAAAGAACAGGTAGACGCCTGCGATAGTGGTGATCAGCCGATTGATGGTAACGGCAGGACGTTGGTTAACCAATCCGGCAAACTCCCAAATGGTCATGCCTGTCACAAGTCCGAAGAGCAATGCCATTGCTCGTGGATTCAGGAAACAGGTGACGATGGCGGCTACGAAGAACACGCCTGTAATGGTTCTGACAATGAAATTGTTCATATTATTCTGATTGATTTTCTTCTTTCGTTTCCAACTGTTTGTTTTCTGCCTCTAGTTGTTTGGCACGCTCCTCAGCCATACGTTCTGCGTCAGCGCGCATCTGGGCTTCCAGCAATTCTTCGCTTCGACTTGTCCAGGGACGCTTGCCAAAGATGCGCTCCACATCCTCAGCAAAGATTACCTCGCGCTCAATGAGCAACTGTGCCAATTGAGCATGTCCGTCTTTATGTTCCGTGAGTATCTGCTTGGCACGATTGTATTGCTCGTTCACCATCTTCAGTACCTCGTCATCCATAATCTTGGCTGTTGTCTCAGAGTAAGGACGCTGGAACTGATATTCGGCATTGTTGTAATAACAGAGGTTGGGCAGTTGCTCGCTCATACCGGCGTAGGCCACCATACCGTAAGCCTGCTTCGTGGTGCGCTCCAGGTCGTTCATAGCTCCAGTGGAGATATGTCCGATGAATAGTTCTTCGGCAGCACGTCCGCCCAAGAGTGAACACATCTCGTCGAGCATGGCTTCTTTCGTCTGCAGCACGCGCTCTTCAGGCAAATACCAGGCAGCACCCAGCGCCTGACCACGAGGTACGATGGATACCTTCACCAATGGATTGGCATATTCAGTAAACCATGAGATTGTGGCGTGGCCAGCCTCATGGATGGCTATCGACTTCTTCTCGGCTTCGGTCATCACCTTTGTCTTCTTCTCCAGACCTCCAATGATGCGGTCGACGGCATCGAGAAAGTCCTGCTTGCCTACCGTAGGACTATCATGGCGGGCTGCAATCAGTGCAGCCTCGTTACACACATTTGCAATATCTGCTCCTGAGAAACCAGGTGTCTGACGGGCCAGGAAATCAATGTCGACAGTCTCGTCAATCTTGATGGGCTTCAGATGAACTTGGAATACTTCCTTACGTTCGTTGAGGTCGGGCAGGTCGACGTGAATCTGACGATCAAAGCGACCTGCGCGCAGAAGGGCGGAGTCGAGCATATCAGCCCGGTTGGTGGCTGCCAGAATGATGACACCGCTGTTCGTGCCAAAGCCGTCCATCTCAGTAAGTAGGGCATTCAGCGTATTCTCGCGCTCATCATTACCACCCATTGCTGGATTCTTCGAGCGGGCACGTCCTACAGCATCAATCTCATCGATGAAAATGATACAAGGTGATTTCTCCTTAGCCTGAGAGAAAAGGTCGCGAACTCGTGAGGCACCTACGCCTACGAACATCTCGACGAAATCGGAACCCGACATCGAGAAGAACGGTACACCAGCCTCACCAGCAACAGCCTTTGCCAATAGCGTCTTACCAGTTCCCGGAGGACCTACCAGCAGGGCTCCCTTGGGTATCTTACCTCCCAGATCGGTGTATTTCTGAGGATTCTTCAGAAACTCTACAATCTCCTGAATCTCCTGTTTGGCACCTGCCTGACCAGCCACATCCTTGAAGGTGATGCCTAGTTCGCCTCCCTTCTCGTACATTTTCGCACGGCTCTTACCCACATTGAAGATACCGCCCATGCCACTGCCCATTCCGCCACCGCCCATGCGACGCATCAGCAGAACCCAGATTCCAATAATCAGCAGGAAGGGGAATACGCTCCAGAATAGGTTGGAAAGGAATCCGCCACGATCCGTCTCGTAAGCCACTTTGCCGCTGAATTTCTCTTCAGCACGCTTCTGTTCGACAAATGTTTCAAATTTCTCCAGGCTGCCTATCTCGATGCTAACAAATGGGTCAGTGCCTACTTGATTGGCCCCTTTCTTGAATACGTCGCGGATGTTCTCGGGCTTCACGTACATCTTAACGGTTCCATCGGTCTTGTTGACTACCAGTCGTGACACATATCCCTTATCCATATATCCTTGGAAATCGGTGTAAGATGTCTCAACAGTAGGGGAGGTTTGGACTGTGTTGCCTTCATTTGTAAAATACAATGTCAGCAGGGTCGCAATGACAAGGAAGTAAATCCAGTTCATATTGAACTTGGGCATATTCATCTTTGGCCCGTTATTAGGGTCTTTCGGATTCTTTTGTTCCATGTAGTGAGTCTAAGTCTGTTATGTTAGTCTAAGTCTGCAATATCAATCTAAGTCTGGGATATACGTAAGCTTGGCGTCGTCCCAAAGATGTTCCAGGTCATAGTACTCGCGAACATCGGGCAGGAATACATGTACGAGCGCATCGGTATAGTCCATCGCTATCCACTGCGCATTCTCTCTTCCCACCACGTGGACCGGTTTCTCGTTCAGTTCTTTACGGACAGTTTCACCAATAGAGTCGGTAATAGCATCAACCTGAGTCGGTGAGCCGCCCTGGCAGATAACAAAATAACGACAGATGGTACCGTCTATACCATTCAGATCGGCTACTACAATATTACTTCCTTTCTTTTCCTGTATACCTTTGATAATAGTTTGTACTAACTGTTTTGTTGCTTCCATTCAATAAATATGTATTATAATGGGTGCAAAGATACGAAAAGTCGAGCACATAACAAAGAAACTTGTTTCTTTTTTTGTTGAGACGGAGTATCTTCTCGCCCAAAGAGCGAAAAGATATGAAATGCCGAACGAAATACATGAAGAAAAATGGTCAGATTGACTTTTTTTGCCTTTTTATTAAAAAAAGTTTGGAAAAATTTTGTCAGTTCCCGAAAAAGTACTACCTTTGCACCCGCAAAACGGAAGAGATTCTGATTGCAGAATGGAATTGGGGTATGGTGTAATGGTAACACTGCAGATTCTGGTCCTGCCTTTCCTGGTTCGAGTCCGGGTACCCCAACAGAATGGTCGCAAGTAGCTGAACTAAGCACTTGCGATTTTTCTTTTCTCTTTTCCGTGATTAGGGCTCAGTAGATAATCAGTAGGGGTACGCATAAATAGGGCTCAGCCTTGATTAGAGAGGCTCAGCGGATTTAGAGGGCGCTAAAAAAAAGAGATGTGTCATTTTGGCACATCTCTCTTGTTTTTTGACGAATGCATGCTGATTACATCATGCCACCCATGCCTGGGGCACCGCCCATAGGCATTGCGGGTTCTTTCTCCGGCTTGTCGCAGATGAGGCACTCGGTTGTAAGGAACATGCCAGCGATAGAAGCTGCATTCTCCAGTGCTACACGAGCAACCTTAGCAGGATCAATCACGCCTGCTTTGCGCATATCCTCATAGATCTCGGTACGGGCATTGTAGCCGAAGTCACCCTTGCCCTCGCGGACTTTCTGAACAACTACTGCACCTTCCTCACCTGCATTGGTTACAATTTGGCGCAGAGGCTCTTCGATAGCACGGCAGATGATGTTGATACCAGTCTGCTCGTCTGCATTGTCGCCCTTCACATTCTTTAGGGCCTCCTGGGCGCGGATATATGTAGTACCACCACCAGCAACTACGCCTTCCTCGATGGCAGCTCGGGTAGCGCAGAGGGCATCGTCAACGCGATCTTTCTTCTCTTTCATCTCTACCTCACTGTTAGCACCAACGTAGAGCACTGCTACGCCACCTGACAACTTAGCAAGACGCTCCTGGAGCTTCTCTTTGTCATATGAAGAGGTTGTATTCTCAATCTCAGCCTTAATCTGATTGATGCGGTCTTTAATAGCCTGTGAGTCACCAGCACCATTCACGATAGTGGTGTTGTCTTTTGAAACTGTCAGTTTCTCGCAGGTGCCCAGCATTTCGAGTGTAGCCTGCTCCAACTTCAAGCCTTTCTCTTCGCTAATGACAGTACCGCCAGTCAGAACGGCGATATCCTCAAGCATTGCCTTGCGACGATCACCGAAGCCAGGAGCTTTCACAGCACAAATCTTCAAGCCACCACGCAGACGGTTCACAACGAGTGTTGTCAGAGCCTCAGAGTCAACATCCTCAGCAATGATCAGCAAGGGACGTCCGCTCTCAGCTGCGGGCTGCAGGATAGGCAGGAACTCCTTGATGTTAGAAATCTTTTTGTCGTAGATAAGGATGTAGGGATTCTCCATAGCGCATTCCATCTTCTCGCTATCGGTAACGAAGTAGGCAGACAGATAACCGCGATCGAACTGCATTCCCTCAACAACACCGATATGAGTGTCACGGCTCTTGCTCTCCTCGATGGTGATGACACCATCCTTAGAGACCTTACGCATAGCTTCAGCCAGCAGCTCGCCAATTTCCTTGTCATTATTGGCACTGACAGTTGCAACCTGCTCAATCTTGTCGTAGTTGTCACCCACCTGCTCTGCGTTCTGAGCGATGAAGTCAGTAACGGCCTTAACAGCCTTATCGATACCGCGCTTCAGATCCATAGGATTAGCACCGGCGGTAACATTTTTCAGACCCTCGCTGACAATAGCCTGAGCCAAAATGGTAGCAGTCGTAGTACCATCACCAGCATCGTCGCCTGTCTTTGATGCAACGCTCTTAACGAGCTGAGCACCAGTGTTTTCGAAGTGGTCTTCAAGTTCAATCTCCTTAGCTACAGTTACACCGTCCTTGGTTATCTGAGGTGCACCGAACTTCTTCTCAATCACTACATTACGACCCTTAGGACCGAGAGTCACCTTTACTGCGTTTGCCAACTGGTCGACACCCTGCTTCATTGCATCGCGGGCGTCAATATTGAATTTAATTTCCTTTGCCATATTGTTTTTTCGTTATTTCGTTATTACGATATTCCGTTGATTACTTCTCAATAATTGCGAGCACATCGCTTTGGCGCATCATCAAGAATTTCTCACCTTCGAGTTCTATCTCTGTGCCACTATATTTGCCGTAAAGCACCTCGTCGCCTTCCTTCAGAAGCATTTCTTCGTCTTTGGTGCCCTTGCCTACGGCTTTGATAATACCGCGAAGGGGTTTCTCTTTTGCTGTGTCAGGAATAATGATTCCACCGATTTTCTCTTCAGCCGGTGCAGGAACTACGAGCACGCGGTCAGCTAATGGTTTGATTGTCATAATTGCAATTGTTTTTGTTTGTCGTTTTGTTCTTTTTTGTTTTTTCTTTCAACATCGTCTTAGCCAAAAATGTGCCAAACGCATGAAAACTGACAAAATGACATTTTTTTATTCTTTCAATAGTTCGTCAAGCTCTTCTTTCTGTATGCCAACAGCCTTTGCTGCCATGTTGAGATACATCTTTTCTGCCATACTTTTTCGTCCGGCAGCATGCATGACGGCAATCATACCTCTGATGGCTTCGCGGGCATAATCGGGATCGCAAGCCAATAGTTCATAATCTACATCAAAACTGCACTCAGTGCCAAGGGTCTCGAGTAGGCTGATCTGTTCTGAGTTTGGCAGTTCTAATTCGGCAATACGGTCTTCGATAAGATCTTGCACGTCAGCTGTCATATCGTCAGAAATATTTGCCATGTTAATCATTGCTTGAACGATTGCAAGGTGTTTCGACTGCGGGTTGTCCTGTGACTGTTCGGCTTTGGCAAACGATGAACGGATGTTGGCATACTCAAGTGCTTCGATATCACCATTGTTAAAGTTCATTTTCTGCGCTTTCAGTCGTTTCTGAAGTCTTTTGGCTCCTGGTCGGAAAGTGAAGAGTGTCAGTGTACCAGAGAAGATGCCACCTGCAATGGGTAGAACTCTTCCAATGGTTCTGGCAAAGCCTTCCCGCGAGAGTTTCATACCAACGATTCGAGCTATCTGTGTGGCAATCGGGTAGATGGCAGACTTGGTGATGGCCAGACGGGGTAGTCTGCCTAATGCTGACTGTGCCATTCCTTTGGCCAACTCATTAATACCTTGATCAGCAACTTTGGCACCCATCATTGCTCCCATGAATATGGTGAGCAAATCAGAGGCGTTCTCATTCAGTTCGCCCTCTTCGTTGCAGAAGTCGGGGAATCCGTATAGGTAGGCCAGTTTCTGTGAGAGTACAACTACGTGGAAGAAGTATTGAGTGATGTCGCCAGGGATGGTAGCAGCCATAGCCAGTCCTCCGGGCAGTCCTGCAATGGTTGAACCTGTTGTGGCCAAAGCGGTGTGGTAGTTGATGCACGATGTGGCTACTTGGTCAATAATCTTGTCAGTGGTGATTGTGTAAGGACGTACGTTCTCAAGCATGTCGAGGCGCTGGTCGTTACAATGGTCTTTCAGTGCCTTGCGTAAGAAGGCAACTCGATCCACTTTTACTCCTGGCATTTTCAGTACGATAGCCATGATTCTGTTCCAAAGCAGAGCTTCCTTTTCCATATATTATCTTTTGTTTGATTATTTCCTATATTTCTTGATGATGCTATAAGCAGTGTAGAGTCCCAGTTCACCAGCCTTGCTCAAATCGGCAATGCCAGCCTCATTCTGTTTCTGATAGACGGCGCAGATGCCGCGATTATAATAGGCTTCTGCCAAGTTGGAATCAATATTGATGGCACGGGTGAAATCCTCTATGGCCAGACGATAGTCTTGTCGAATAGCGTGTAGGCAGCCACGATTGTAGTAAAGGTATGCATTCTGAGCATCAAGTGTGATGGCATGGTTGAGGTCGGCCAACACATTTGCATTCTTCAACTCGATATTGGTTCCCTCTGAGGCCTGGAACTGATTGATTCGTGATTGGCAATAGGCTCGCTGCCATAGGGCAGGAACGCATATTGAATCTTCCTGTAAATAGGTGGAGAGGTCTTCGATGGCACTCTCGAAATTACGGATAGCAGAGAAGGCAATAGCACGAAGTATCAGCATGTCAACGGCATGGCGCGTGTTTTGAGTACGGTTGATACTGTTGGTGATTGAATCAAGATAGGCGAAATACGACCTTGATTCTTGTTCGCTGAAAGCATCGTGCTTATTATTTATAAATATTGTACGCGCGCGTAGTCGGTGGTTCATCTCATCAATATGATGGTCGAAATAGACATTTGAGCGTACATCACTCTGCATGGGATTGAAGGAGAGCCCGAACATGGGTAGTAGTTCTACTTCTACCTTCCTGTTCTGCACGCGTCCGCGATACTCGTTCTTGTATTCGTGCTCCAGTTCGCGTTCGTCTTCCACAACCAGTTGGTTGTATTTCTCAGGATCTTCATCGTCACTCCGTTTGCGCATCTGTCGTTTGTTCAGTTTAGGCTGCTTACCATACAGGTGCTTTTCCAGTTTTGCCTTATATACTGTAAACTCGTCATGTTCTGCCTGTTTGTTCATACCTAAACGGCGATAACAACTGGCACGGAACTCCAGTCCTGTCCAGAAGTTGGGATACTCATCGATAACCTTTGAGTAGTCGCGAATGGCTCCTTTCAGATCGCCTGTTTTGTCAAGTAGCACAGCGCGGTTGAAAAGTGCCATCATGTTGTCGGGCTCCAGTCGTAGAACAAAATCAAAATCAGTGATGGCACGGTTGTCATCACCCACTTGAGCTCGAAGCAATCCGCGATTATAGTGTCCAAGAAAGTTGTTGGGTTCTAAATCAAGTGCGGTGTCATAGTCGTTCATCGCCCCACGCAGGTTACTCTGATTATATCTTGCAAGGGCGCGATTGATAAGGCAACCAGCGTGTTTGGGCATTAGATGGATGGCTTTGTCAAGATACTCTTCCGACTCTTTCCATTCTTCACGCGACAAACTGATGATGCTACGTGCTGACCATGCCTGTCCGTCATACGGGTCTATGTCCAGACTCTTTTCTATCGATATGATGGCAGCAGCAGTGTCCTTCCGTTGCATGTTGATATCGGCTTGCATCATATAGGCTGGTGCGTAGCGGCTCCATCGGCTCAAGATAGAATCGATTTCCTGGAGTGCCTGATCAAACTCTTCGCTC
The DNA here is from genome assembly GCA_017460515.1 of Prevotella sp. GTDB lineage: Bacteria > Bacteroidota > Bacteroidia > Bacteroidales > Bacteroidaceae > Prevotella. Next base: position 41,431 of record JAFUAY010000022.1, on the reverse strand, counting down.
TTGATATGACAAAGCACCCGATTATGCCAGAGACTGCGGTTTTCAGGATCGTATTTCAGAGCTTTGGTGTAATCAGAAACAGCGTCAGCGTATTTTTTCTGCTGGATGCGGGCAATGCCGCGCAGTTCGTAGATATTTACCACATAGGGATTGCGCTGGATAGCCTCGTTGCAGTCAGCTTCAGCCCCTGCAAAATCGTCTAAGTTGTACTTGGCAATGCCGCGGAAGAACCAAGGCTCGTAGAGATAGGGCTTAGCGGAGATTGCCTGGTTGAAGTACTGCATAGAGAGGACATAATCCTCATAATACAGGGCTGAACGACCAATGGTCAACAGTTTGTCAGTATTATATTGGGCGTGTAGGAGTGAAGGAAATAAAAAGAGAAAGCCCCATCCCCAACCCCTCCCTGTTTGGAGGGGAGTATACAGCAGAGAAAATAAATGGTCTGAAAATCTCTTAACTCTCATCATCCTATGTAGGTGTTCTACATATTTCCCATTATACAGGGTGTGGGTGCTCTTTACTTCCTTACCGGCTTTGTCTTATAGCCGCAACGGTAACGTCCTTGTGTTAATGCTTTCAGCTTGCTGCTGATCAGCTGACGACGCAGTGACGAAACGCGGTCAATAAACATCTTTCCGTCAAGATGGTCGAACTCATGCTGCATGACGCGAGCCAAATAGCCATCTATCCATTCATCGTGAGGCTGGAACTCCTCGTCCATCCACTTAACATGGATACGGGTTGGACGCGTCACTTTCTCGTGAATAGCGGGTAGTGACAGGCAACCCTCTTCGGAGGAGTCTGTTTTAGAATCATCATACTCAATGATATGGGGGTTGATGAAAGCCTGACGGAATCCCTTGTATTCGGGTAGGTCATCGCTAAGCACATCCAAATCGATAATCACAATACGATCAGCACGCCCCACTTGCGGAGCTGCCAATCCGATACCCTCTGATGCTGCCAGCGTTTCATACATGTCTGAGATGAATTGCTTCAATTCCGGATAATCAGGGGTGATGTCTTCGGCAACCTTTCTCAGTACGGGCTGTCCGTATATATAAATAGGTAAAATCATTATTGCAAGACTTTTGTTCTATCTTGAAGAATAATGGCGTGAGCGCATGAAATCTTCTAAGATAATTGTTGCTGATATTTCATCGACAAGTGCCTTGTCTTGACGGTTTTTCTTCTTCAGTCCTCCGTCAATCATTGCACGATGGGCCAAAACCGAGGTAAACCGCTCGTCGTAATACTCAATAGGAACAGTTGGCATGCTTTTCTGCCAGCGTGCTACGAATTGTTGAACACGTGTCAGGTTCTCACTAGGTTGACCATTTGGCTGTCTTGGTTCCCCAATCACGATGAGTTCAACAGCCTCCCGTTCAACATAGTCTTTTAGCCAATCGAAGAGCTCAGAAGTAGAGACAGTCGCCAATCCGCTTGCAATAAGCTGTAGCGGATCGGTGACTGCCAGTCCTGTGCGCTTGCGGCCGTAGTCGATAGATAGAATGCGGGCCAAGTGCAGTAGTTATTTTGACTGATAGAGCAGCCAAGCCTCAGGATAGCTGCTACGTAACTGATCACGACTTTGAACGGCAGAAGCCTTGTCATCGAAGCTGGAAGCAATGACGCGGTACATGTTGCGTTCCTCGTTCTTGACAACCTGTGCAGAATATCCTGCATTTTTCAATTTCTGCTGCAATCCTTCAGCATTGGCAATGATAGAGAATGAACCTACTACGACGCTGAAATTGCGAAGTCCTGTTCCGTTTACCATTGTTACACGCTCTTCGCGAACTGCCACGTTGTCAACGTTATCCATAACTTTTGTCTCAGTGACAGGACGTGTCTGTACTGGAGTCACGACTGGTGTCTCTGTTTCTACTACGGCAGGTGTCTCTTCGATAACGGGCTGAGCAGCCTGTGCTGATTCGGCAGCCTTTGCCTTTTTGTATGCCTGTTTGTAGGCACTTTCTTTTGACTTACATCCCGTGAGGGCCATTGCCAGACATAGACCCATGCATAACACTGTGTACTTCTTCATACTACTTTCTGTTATTTTTTTATTTCAATGATTAATAATATCGGTATAATCCTAATAATTTGTTCGCGAAATTACAAAATATCAATGAGATACGGGCAAAAAGGGCGCATAAACTTTGTTAAGTTGACAAATTACAGCCATTTTAACAAAAAATTGCAACGGTTTTTAGCTTATTCCAAGAATAAATAGTACATTTGCTATCGAAAATATGAATATGTCTTATTTTAAACCAATTTATCAGCTATGAAGAGTTTAGGTTATATTGGCGCATTCCTTGGCGGAGCACTCGCCGGTGCAGCATTAGGTATTTTGTTGGCTCCTGAAAAGGGCAGTGACACCCGTGAGAAGATCACAGATACAATTGAGGATTTCCTCAAGAAGCATAATATCAAGCTGAACAAGAAGGAAGTCGGCGACCTTGTCGATGATATCCAGGATGTCACTGAAGAGTAAAGTCTCATGTTGTCGAGCGATAAGAATGTCGAGACAATAGCACAGCTTATAGAGGTGCTGAAAAATTACTGGGGGCTGCATACTGAATATCTCAAGCTCACGGTAATCGATAAGGTGGTGCGTCTACTTACAGCAGTAGCCGTAGCTATTGTCTTTGTCATCATTCTGGTGGCTGTGTTGCTGTTCTTCTGGTTGTCTGTGGGCTTCTGGCTTGCCAACTACATTGGAACTGCAGCTGCTTTCTTCTCAGTGATGGGGGCTCACCTGCTGCTAATCATTGTGTTCTACCTTTTCCGCAAGTCGTGGATTGAGCGCCCGCTCGTACGATTCCTTGCAGACTTGTTAATGAGTTAATACCGCTATGCAGACAGAGACTTATAATACCCTTGAGGAAATTCAAAAGCGCCGAGATCAGTTGAGTGAAGATATTGAGCAACAGGGTGATTTGATTGCTGATATGTGGCACGAAGTGTTTCGCAAGCCAGACGAATCGACTAAGGGCGAGTACATTGGCTCATTGATAGCCAATAGCATTACTGCCATTGATGCGTTCTTGTTGGTACGCAAGTTGATGCGCAGCTATAGTGGTGTCTTTGACTTTTTCGGAAAGAGGAAATCAAAGAAGAGCAAGCATCGTTAGTCCTTTATGAAAGCATTTGCGCGTAAGGCTTTTTGTCAACGCATCTGCCTGTTAGGATTTTAGTGAAAGTATCTGTAGCAGTTCTTTTTTATCGAAATCCTTGTTCAAGCAAGTGACTTGATCTATTCTGGTATCCATGTCGTTATTGGTAAAGACGTACAGCGAAAGGTTGTCGTTCTTTACCAATAATTGTAGAATGTCTTGGTTCTCTTTATAGAACTCTTCGTCTGTCATGATGGCATGGAATTGGTATGTCGACGCTAAGAGCAGGCGTTGGCGCGCCTGGTGCAGGTTGTCGGCATTCAATACACGATAGATGGGGGTCAGCGTCTCTCTGACTTTTTCAAATAATTCGACATTAGCAGTAATAAACAGTACTTTCGGACGCTTATTGTCATTTTTCTCATTAGTGGTGTTTTTCACGTTGACCACAAGGTACCCTTCATCTTTCAAGGTGATATAGTGGCCGTCGAGCATCACGTCCATGTCCACCAGTTTGTTCGTTCCGTCATAGACCTCCATGCAGGCTTCCAGGTCTGAGAAGTCGTCAGCACGCTCAAATGATTTGTTGATGACAAACCTGATGGGACAGCTCTTGCATGCTCCCGCATGTCCGCATCGTCCCGATTCGACGGCATTTTTACAGTGCAAGACATTACCAAGAATCAGTGGCTCTTCACTTTTAGGTTGAGAGTTGGCACAATAATTCGTTTCCTTGACTTCGAATGTCTTGTCTACAAGAAAGTAATAATCTTCCTGAGAATCAATCATAGCCCTGAGTTTGCGATTGTCCTCTTTTGCAGTCTTTGCCTTGAAATACAGCTCAATAGCGACGCCAACGGCAATGATAATAAGTATTAATAGAATGTATGTCATGCTGTTTGTTTTAGGTTTTGCGCTACAAATATACGAAAAAAAACAATACATCCAAATTTTTTTGCAAAAAAAAAGGAGTACCGCTGTACTCCAACCTTTGTTAACCTTAAATCTAATACTATGAAAAACACAGTGCAAAGGTAATCATAATATTTCAATTTGCAATATTTCTGGCTTTAAAACTAATAAATTCTAACAAGAATTAACAGAAATGTGATAGATTATTGTATTTTAAGTATCTGTCCGTCGTATGCCAATTGAATATCATTAGGCAGCACCTTGTTGACTTCTGCATGCAATCCTATGTCATGACACATGTGGGTGAGCAGTGTCCTTTTGGCTCCAATTCTTCTTGCAAAGGCAATAGCATCGTCAACCAACTGATGGGAGTGATGGGGGGTGTCAAAACGCAGTGCGTTTACCACCAGCGTATCTATTCCGTTCAGTGACTCCAACTGGTCGTCGTTGATTGTCTTCATATCAGTAATGTAGGCAAAGTGTTTCCCGAATCGGTATCCAAGAATGGACAGTTTTCCATGCATCACCTGAAATGGCATGATTTCCACGTCTCCTATCTGAAAAGGTTCTCCTGCATGAATATCATGTAGTCCAATGGCGGGTACTCCTGGATAGCGATGTGCGGCAAAGCAGTAGGGGAGCATCTGCATCATGCTATCTCGCGCGATAGGGTCTGCATAAACGTTTACTTCTCCAAACTGACAGTATGGCCTGATATCGTCCATGCCTCCTATGTGATCATAATGTGCATGAGTAATCAATATGCCATGAATGCGACGGAACGGCTGTGGCAGAATCTGTTCTCTGAAGTCTGGTCCGATATCCACCAGAATCCGTGTGGTATCAGTCTCTACCAAAATGGAACAGCGTAGTCTTCTGTCTTTTGGGTCAGTGCTTCTGCATACTTCGCACTCACACCCAATGACGGGTACTCCGCATGAGGTTCCTGTGCCAAGAAAGGTTATTGTCATGAGTGGGATTATTTCAGATGATGTTTACTTCAGGATGAATGTCTATTCCGAACTGTTCTTTTACATCCTTTTGAATATCTACACACAGGTCAACGATTTCTTGTCCTGTGGCACCTCCTCTGTTCACGAGTACGAGCGCCTGACGATGATGAACACCAGCTCGTCCTACTGTGCGCCCTTTCCATCCACATTGGTCTATGAGCCATCCTGCAGGAATTTTCTCATGTTGTTCATCAATATGATAGTGAGGTATCTGAGGATATCGCTGCAGCAGTTCATCAAATTTTGCCCTGCTTACTACTGGGTTCATAAAGAAGCTGCCTGCATTTCCCTCCACATGATGGTCGGGAAGTTTTTCTTTGCGTATGCCAATAATACAGTCTCTTAGTTGTTGTGGGGTGGGGCGCTCAATACCTCTTTGTTGAAGTTCTGCCTGTATGCCGGCATAGCCAATGTTTGGATGGAACGTGTGGCTTAGACGATATGTGACATGCGTAATGAGATATTTATTCTTCCATTCATTTTTGAATTTGCTTTGCCGATACCCATAACTGCATTCATTGCCATTTATCTTAACCGCCTGCCCGTCACTAATCCTGACAGCCTCTATCGTCTCAATAAGTTCGCAGACCTCTGCTCCATAGGCGCCAATATTCTGAACAGCTGAAGCTCCCACGTCACCGGGTATAAGTGAAAGGTTCTCTGCGCCATACCATCCTTTCTCGACGAAACAGTCTACACAATGATCCCACTCTTCTCCACTGCCAATCCTGACAAGAACCGTCTGGTCATTGTCTTCCATTACTTCTATTCCTTTTACTGCAGCATGTACAACAGTACCTTCGTAGTCCCGCGTCAGCAATAGGTTACTGCCACCACCGATAATCAAGAATGGCTCGCTCAATTGGCGCGCCACCTCTTGTGCTTCTGACGTGTTTTCATATTCCACATACTGTTTGCATTTGGCGTCGATACCAAACGTGTTATGTGACAGCAGACTATAGTTCTCGTAAATTTTCATAAAAGCTTAAGTGTTCATTTTGGTCAGTCGCCACCTGCCTCGGAAGCGGAACGTCATTTCTAACTCCATTCCGTTAGCGATGCCTCTTAAGAGGAAAATCTTTTGCATGGCAGCAGGGTTCTGATGACCATACACAATATTATATAATATATGCTGGGGCAGATCGGGTCGGAAGGCTTCCCAGAAATCAGGAGTGATCATACCGTCGATGGTTGAGAAGTCATCATCAGGATCAGGTCCTGAAAATTCTATCTGTTCTGCCAGACTGTGATGCTGGTATGCACTATCGTTAACAAACAGACGATAGAATCTTAGGAACTGTGCATTTGGATTGTCGTGCAGTGGCTGTTTCCTGATGGCATGAAGCATCCAGTGTCCTTGATCTCTGCTGAAGAAATACTGTTCCACGCGTGAGGCATCCAGGTTGAAGCGCTCTACGATGGTGTTTGTTACCGACGTGTCACTGAGCAGAGCTACCTGCTGTGGTGCATCAAAGATAACGGTATAGGCGTCTTCTTTCATGAAGAAAGGCTCCATTTTCCATTGTCTTTTCTTGAGATAGGTCGTGTCTTGACCCTCAATAATTGGTAGGGGGAAGAGAGTACGCTCCTGTTGCTGTCTGCGTTCAGTTGCGTAATTGAAGAAGAAGTCGTCAAACAGTTCATCGGCAGCAGCCGGCATAGGTTCATTTTCCGCTGCTTTCGTATCGTTCTCCTGATTGATACTGTCTGCCTGTTCCGTATTGACGGAATCCTGTTTGTTTCGTTTACTCTCCTTACATGCAGTCAATAGTAGTCCCACCGCAAAGACGAGTATCAGGTACTTTCTCATTTCGCGCTAATTGTATTGTTCGCTTTTGGCATGCAAAATTACGAAATAATGCTGAATAACAAAAAACTTTTGAAAGATTATCTATCGTTTTGTGAAATTATTTTAGTACTTTTGCAACCAAAAGAAAATCATTCTATGGGTAATATCACCAAAATCGTACTTACTGGTGGTCCTTGTGCAGGCAAGACATCTGCTTTGGTACGTATTATCGAGCATTTCTCCAGTCTTGGCTTCAAGGTGTTCACCATTCCTGAAGTGCCTACGCTGTTTACGCAGTCGGGTATGGATTATCTGACAAAGAACCGTGGTTTTTTCTATGAGGGCGAAAAGGCGACCCTTGAGATTCAGATGGCTCTTGAGGATAGGTTTGCCCGAATGGCTCAGGAGTGTGAAGAGGACTGTATCATAGTCTGTGATCGTGGCACGATGGATATCTCAGCCTATATGTCGCCTGAAACATGGGAAGAAATAACCCGTGCTGCGGGTACTTCTACGTCTGAACTTCTTCAGCGTTATGATGCGGTACTCCATCTGGTTTCTGCTGCTGATGGTGCGGAACAGTATTATACCACAGCTAATAACGCCTCACGCAATGAGCCCGATAACGAGGAAGGACTTCGCATTGCACGTTCACTCGATAAGAAGGTAATCCATGCCTGGACAGGCCATCCTCATCTGCGCGTTATCAACAATAATGAGGATTTCGACAAGAAGATGAATCGTGTGGTGAAGGAGATTTCTGATGTGCTTTCTCTCCCACAGCCCATCGTCTCAGAGCGGAAGTATATCGTTGAGTTAGTAGGCGAAGTACCAGACGACTGCACGGAGAGTGAGATTACGCAGACCTATCTCACTGGCGAAGCTGATGCTGAGGTACGCTTGCGTCGTCGTGGTTGGAATGGTCAGTGGGTGAATGTCCACACCACTCGCAAGCGTATTTCTCCAACAGAGGAAATCGTCACTGAGCGTCAGATTAACAACAGTCTCTACGAGATGATGCTCGCTCTTGCTGATCCCGAACGCATGCCTATTCATAAGAAGCGTAAGAGCTTTATTTGGAAAGGACAGTATTTTGAACTCGATTTCTATATGGATCAGTTGGCGGGCCTTGTTATTCTGGAGACCAAAGGCATCACTGAACATAAGAGTGTGAAGTTTCCGCCTTTCATCCGAGTTGTTGAAGATATTTCCGGAAGTACACGATACTACAACTACAATTTGGCAAAGAAATCCAAGTGAATTGCTAACTTGACTTGTCAAAAAGACACTCAATTCAGAAAGTTATTGCATAAGGTCTTGATATGAGTCAATTTTTGCGTATTTTTATTCGCCAAATTTTGTAGGTGTAATCAAAAATTACTACTTTTGCATTCAGAAAAAGATATTTTTTTGATTTGTTTTAGTAGATTAGTTTTTAAGTAGTTTGTTTTTAAGAATCGGCTGTCGTGAGACAGCCGATTTCTTTTTCAAATATCAATTTCTATTTTTAGGGGCTCAGTCGTTTTTTATCTTAAATTCCCAAAGTTACTCCCATCAATCCGATAACTACATCGTTCGAGAGCGTCTTGAGTGTCAGACTCTTCAGCTTCTTCTTGCTGTTCAGGGGCATTGTAAGTATCTGTGCAGCGCCGCCAGGAATCTCTCTTCCATAGACTCCCTTGATGTTCAGTTCTTTGCCCAAGTCCCTACTGACGATAGGATTTCCCTCTGTTGTGGCCTGACCCAGGCATACGCGTATCGGACGTGGGTTCATCGTATAGAAAGCTTTTCCGTCTACGAAGTAGTCCTGCTCTATGGGACACCAGTTGTCTGGATTCCTTAGCGTTAGGGTGTCAGTACTGTTGTCAGCATAGGTCACAATAATGAGACCGTTGTCTATGCGACTCTGCATGTGATTTGTTGAACCCGCCATCAGCAGGGAGGCCACCTGTGCCTTTCCCTTCATAGGGATGACTACACTGTCTGGATAATTATCCCAGAGTGAGGTATATACGATATTCTCGCCTTTCTTTGGCGTACGGAAATGAATGTCTGCCAGGATGATATCATTGCTAACAATCATGCTGCGGAACACGGAGTCGTTAATGACAGGTGTGTATTGCGGATGACACCATTCACCTACGCCCTGCACGGGAATTTGCAGGGTAGTTGTCTGCGGACGTGGTGAGACATACTTGTTTTTGAAGATATCATCAACCTTTGCGTTGAAATACTTGTCGATATTCACTACGCGATTCTTTGTCCCTTTAGCGGGTGTCTCAATACCCAGACAGGGACTCCTCTTCACAATGGGGTGGGTGAGTCTCATTGTCTCTTTCACTTCCCTTACCTCAATCACTTGATGCTGTTCGTTGCTGCCTTCAGTATCTCGATATTGTCCTAATCCCATATTCTGACGGAGAATGATTTTCAATGGCTGACGGAAGTGCTGCGTGATCTCATATCGTTCTATTTCTCCTACGCGCGCGAACCTATATTCTATATAGGGGGTCTTGATGCTGACGCTATCCCATGATTTAGGAAAACCTGGACGGATGATGCATTGTCCGTCGAGAGCTTGAGGCATGATGCCAAAGAGTCCTTGTATGAGTGTTCTGCTGCTGATGCCTATACAGTCGCCAAAGTCGCGATAGCACTCACCGCGTGCAGCATCGAAATGGCTAATCTGTCCGAAGTTGCCAGGACACTGTCCGTAGTACATTTGGTCCATCAGGTTTGCCATCAGCAGTTCGTAGCCCTCCCAACTGCGTCCTGCCTCAAAATAAGCAAGTGCCGTGTGCATCACCTCGGCTGCAGCCACGTTGTTGATACTCCATGAGTAGGGCATCCAGTTTGATGTGGCAATGGTTTTGAGAGATGAGTGGCCTCCCTCTCCCTCTACAGGTATATGCGGTATATGCGTGTGTACCCATCCTGTCGCTTCCCAGGCTTGCTTTGGCGAACAGGCACCGCAGTCAATGGGGGTATAGACACTCCAAACGGCAGGACTCTCGTGTAGTCGTTTCATTCCTAAAGCGTCCTGATACTCTGCCCATACACCTTTCGTTGGCATCCACAGTCGTTCGTTCATTGCTTTCAGAATGGCTTCAGCCTCCTGTCGATAGGGTGTTCCATCTTCTCCGATGAGCTCCGCGATGCGAGCAGCAAGTCTGTTGCCCCGATAGTTATAGGCAGACGAGTGGGTTACTGCTCCGCCACTGTAGTATAAGGCATCGCTGGCCCATATACAGCAGTAGGCATCATAGAGATGGTCGCCATCAGGATCGTAGTTACGCTTCTCCCATGCCAGATGACTTTTGATGACAGGCCACTTTTTCCGCATGTAGGCAGTATCAGCATCATACTGGAAATGCCACAGCAGCTCATCCATATAGTTCAGGTTCATGTCATAGTGGTGCATTTGGTCGTTGCGTTCTGGATTCCTGCATATATATCCGTTGGAGTACATCTGTGTGCCCCACTTCTTTTCTGCTCTTGCCATATTCATCTTCTCATCCTGTGACGGGTGAGGAAGGGTAGGCGCTACGTTGGTCACCTGACTCTTGGCGTAGGCATCGAAATGTCGGATAGCCCTGTCGTTCCATCCTAACACGTCGCCAGCATAGGCAGCGCGCCATCCTGCAAGTGGCATTCGCCATCCAATGCATCCATGTAGCCACGTCTGTCCGTCCCAGTTACCATCGGCAGCAAATACCAGTGCACTTCCCAATGTGTTCAGATAGTCGTTGGGTGTTTGGAATACGATGCGCTGTGCCAGTTGTTGGTTGTAAGCCTTTGCCTCTTCAAAGCGTTGCTGAGTCAGCTCGTTCGATAGGGAGACGATATGGTTGATGCTGTCAATGACGAAATAAGAGGTATGGCTGTTCTTGCCATCATTCATCTGCCACATATGCTGTTGGAGTCCTTTTTCTCCTGGTGCTGCCTCAAATACGCCAGGCTTGTCGGCCCCGATATCTCCGTTCCGCCTCAGCTTCGGGTATGCAATCTCACACATCCGTGCTTCTACTGAAACGTTGTTTTGGAAAGCTTGGTCCGTGAACTGCCAAACCGCCCCTTCCCTGTCCGGACTGGCCACTACCTGAATCTCCAGGGTGGCCTGACCGCCCCAGCGCCTATCGCGTAGCAAGTAGCTTCGCTGTCCGTCCTTATAGGCAGCCTTGCAGTAGTCGGTGGCATCGAGCGGTACACTATTCACGATAAAACGGATATGCCTGTGGTTGTTCTTCTTGACCACAGCGAATACGGGCCTATCGCTGGTCTCCAGTCTCCAGTCAGTATGTGAACCATAGAGTGCTCTGGTGAAACGGTTCATTCCGTTCTCGCAGACAAATGCACCGTTTTCGGGTCTATACTGTTGAGTGCGATCTGCTTTTCTCGTTTCGTCATTATACGACTGTAGTGCTCCGGCAATATGTCCTTGTGCCATCATTCCTATACTGACAGTCATTGCCAGTATTCCACTGCATATCCTAAGTTTTCTCATTTGTTTGTTTTAGTAGTATTAAAAAGACGCGGATTACACACACTACCAGGATTTCTTTTTTGACGAAGAATCCACGTAATCCGTGTAATCCGTGCCTATAGTATGAAGCAATTACTCAGTGAGAGCCTTGCGTGCAGCAATAATCTGCTCCTTGGCCTCAGCCAGCTGACCCTTCAGCTCGTCAACAGAGATAGCGTTGAGAACGGTGAGGGGGTCGATGGCCTCTGCAACGGGTACCATGTCGGCATCGTAGTCAGCCAGGCGCTTAACGGCATCCACAACCAGCACGATGCGGAAGGTGATGTTTGAAGCAGCCTCGTCGTCGAATACGCTCAGGAACTTGTCTGTGTTCTGTGTAGCGATGAACAACTCCTCAACGAGTGAAGAAGCCACCAGCTGCCAGTAGTAGTTGATGCGACCATTCTGGTTCATGGCGTTGTAGAGAATCTCTGTAGCCTCGAATACTGAACCAGCATCCTCTACCTCCTTGAATGAAGGATCGTTGATGTCAGCCAGCAGTTTGGTTGTAGCCTTGCTATACTCATCGGTAGGCATCTCATAGAGGGCAGCGATACGCTTGTCTACACCCAGCATGCTCAGCAGACGGTATTTCTCTGACAGGGTCTGTGCGTTCTCAGCAATAGCAGGATCCAACAGATAGTCGGGCTTTACCTGCTTCTCTTCCTTTGTCAGCTGTACACCGTTCTTGTCAGCTTCCTGGACGAATCCGGGCTGCTTCAACTGACCGATAGAGGCAGCAAGGCTGTCGAAGTGCATCTTGATGCTCTGCTCAATCTGATCCTGTTCAAAGCTCTTCTCTACAACTTCCTCAGTGTTCTGAGTAGTTTTGTTTCCTCCACAAGCAGCGAAGGTCATGGCTGCGAATGCCACAGCAACATAATACAATTTCTTCATTTTTTTTACTTGTTGTTTTGTTTATAAATGTGATTGAATTATTATTTGTTCTGATTATGATTTCCGGATGAATCTGCCCGGGCAGTCGTTAAACAGCAGGAGGGCGGTGATGATGCACATCAGTATCATCATGCTGATATTGAACCAAAGGGTCTTCACGTGCCAGGAGCCCAGTCTCTTCTCACTGCTATAGAACGGTGCTCTGCCTATGGTGCTCTGAGGTGTGAGGAATATGGTTCCCGTGCGGGCCACTATCACGTCGTCGATTACTTCGAGCATCTTTGGCTGGTCGGCCCCCATCACACAGTCCTGCAGTTTCAGGTTGAAGTGTTGGCGTTTCAGGTCCAGCACAGCTTCCTTGCCTTCCTCCCTGATGCGCTTGCCCATCTGTTTGTCTGCACGCATGGTGAGTGTCATTCCCTCTTTTGTCAACAGCTGTTCAGCCTCTTTCAGGTAGTCATACAGTGATTGGTAACTTTCGTCGCCTGTGTATGGTTTCATGCCTGTATAGGCAGTCAGTCGGGGCAGGTTTGTGCGTATCACGTTCAGGTGGTCCGTCTTTGTCTCTTCCCCGCGTTGTTTCTTCGACTTCATTGTCTCCAGCTGTGACTGCAGCTCATAGACGAAGCCCATGTTGTAGAACTCGTTCTCGTATTTCTCTTTGTCCAACTGGAACATCGGAGCCTCATACGCGTTGTCTGTATAAGAGGTGACTGCCAGTGCTTCGTAAGCCCAGCGCGACGGAATCAGGTCACCAATCAGTGGCACGTTGCCAGTGGTACTTTTGGGGGTCAGGTCAGAGAAGCTCACCACCAGTCCGCAGAGCAGTATCTGTGGTATCAGCAGCATGGGGATGCTGATATAGATGGCCACCACCGAACTCAGACACTGTGACAGCAACAGTCCTGTGAGATTAGCCAGCAGTGCGGTGACAAACAGAATGAGCCACCATACGCCAAACAGTCCGTGCAGTCCCATGATGGTGTTTCCCACCAGTACGAACAGCAGTGTCTGAATGAGTGAGACGCCTGCCATATAGATAATCTTCGACCATATATAGCTGCTATACGACAGATGCAGGAATTTCTCCCTTTTCAGCAGGATTCGGTCCTTGATGATCTCTTCCGCACTGCCACTCATGCCTGTGAATGTTGCCACGATGATAGCCATGAAGAAGTAGCTCACCAGGTTCTTGTTGTTCATGATGCTGTAGCCCTCTGGTGGCGCATATCGTGTTAACAGTCCGCAGATCATTGCCAGCACGGGCGCTTCGAGCAGTGTGATGCAGAGATACTGCACATTGGTAATCTTCGTCTTGATGTTGCGATGCAGGAAGATGGCGAACTGCTTCAGCACATTCGGGCGCTTCTGGTCTGAGGCAGGCACAGCGCTGACGGCAGGCTCTTTCATCTCTGCCTTTTTATCTCTCCTCTTCAGGTACAGCTCGTGCCATTCTTTTGGCGTCATCTTTCGTTCGTCAGAGGTCTCGCCCATATTGTTCAGCGCCTTCTCATCAATGATGTTCAGCACCAGCTCCGGGTTCACATTGCCACACGTCGGACACGCACTGGTCTCCGCATCGGCATAGTTGGCAGCCTCTTTGAAATAGGTGATAGCGTCAATGGGATTTCCGTCATAGACGGGGTAGCCGCCTCTGTCCAATAGCCACAAGCGGTCGAAGAGCTTGTAGACATCACTTGAAGGCTGGTGGATATTCACTACGATGAGCTTGCCTTTCAGTGTTTGTTCCTTCAGTAGGTTGATGACCTTCTCTGTATCTGCTGACGACAGTCCTGACGTGGGTTCATCGAGGAACAGCACAGCAGGTTCACGGATCAGCTCCAGTGCAATGTTCAGTCGCTTGCGCTGTCCGCCAGAGATATATTTGTTCATGGGCGAGCCCACCTTCAGGTCTTTGATAATATCAAGACCCAAGTCTTTCAGCGTTTTCATCACCCTGCGGTCCAGTTCCTTCTTGGCCATTCCCTCGAAGCAGAGCTTGGCAGTAAACAGCAGGTTCTCATAGACTGTCAGCTCCTCTATCAGCAGGTCGTCTTGTGGCACAAAGCCGATGAGTGCCTTGGCAGCCGGTTCTGAAATATCGTGTCCGTTGATGGTGATTGTCCCTTCCTGGGGCTGTAGTGTTCCGTTCAGCAGTGAGAGTAGGGTGGTCTTTCCTGTTCCCGATCCGCCCATGATGGCCAGCAGCTCTCCGTTGTGCAGGGTGAAGCTGAGGTTATGCATGCCGTTATCGCTGTTGGGGAATCGGAAGTTGATGTTCCGTCCGCAGAACTCCACCGTCTGTGCCTGGTCGAGTGTGATGCCCTTTCGCTGTTGGTGGGCAGTATGGATGGCAGAGTAGTAGATGGGTGCACCGCCTTTGTTGTTTTTCAGCACACTGCTCTGCTGCCACACCTGATAGGAGCCCGACAATACGGGCACGTCGTTCAACAGCACTGTCTCCTCGCCAGTATAGGTAAATAGCAACAGTCCTGTTGTCGGGTCCAGCAGCGTCTTCAGTTGTCCGTTAAGTCCACTGATCTGATGAATCATCACGTTCTTCGTCTCTTTACCTTCTACGAAGTCCGTGAAGTCAGCATACTGTTCAGCAGGCACGCACAGGATTTTCGCCATGGTCTTGAAGATGTGGTGTTTCTTCTCCTGCTCTTTCCCGTTGTCACCTTTCAGTACGCCATTGGCACAGAACTCCATGAGTCGCAACAACAGAAGTGCCTCCTCAATGGTGCGAATATTTCCGTGCAGTGATGTGCAGATGCCTGTGACGGTATCCTCGGTGTTCAGGTCATCCGTCATCTCGTAAGCCATACGCATGTCGTCATAGAAAGCCAGGTAGTCTTCTATGTTTCGGATGCCGAAGTGATGGCGCAAGTAGCTGACGAGCATTTCCTTTGCCCGCATCTCATCAACCTGCTCTTCCTTGCCGAACAAGGCAAAGAGGCTTAGGAAACTTGATAGGATGATGTCTGTCATTTTTTTAGGTTCGTGCGATTAGTAAAACACGAGAATCGATTCAAAGTGCAAATTTACAAAAAACTTACCTTGTAGGCTGATTATGTGAGTTAAAAAAATAAAAATCAGCCCAGTTCGGGGTCTTCCATGAAGTTTGCATTGGGTCCCGACGGTGTTTCGCCCGACTCGCTTAACAGTTTTCCTTCGCCTGCCAGCACCATAATCTGCACCTCTGGCGCCCTGTATATCTGTTTCTTTTTCATTGCTCAGTTATTCGTTTCTCTAACCTCTCACACGGAGTTTATATGTAATTTCATCTGATTGAAGATTTTATCACGAATCTCGTACCTCGCATCTCGTACCTCGAACCAGGAATCCTTTTTCCGCTCAGGTCATACATCACGCCCTGTGCGCCGCTCGTGTTCTTCTGTGGAGTCATCATGCTGGTGGGTGCTCCACTTGAGATTGTCAGTGTGGCGGGCATTAGTGAACTGATATCGCTACCGGCAATCCATCCGCGGAAGGGAGCGCTTGTGGCGTCGCCCTTGACGAATTTTCCACCAGGTTTCGTACCGTCATCCTCGTTCAGGGCATATACGTCAGTGAGGGTCTGTGAGGTGGTTGCTCCACAGAACTTATAGTTGTTGCCACTCAATGTGCTGACGCTGCTGGCTTTGACAGCGGCGCTGCTGCCACTGAAGGTGACGCTCTTACCCGTCATCTGCCACTCCTCTCCCCATCGGTCGTCAGGAACGGCAATCAGGTAGGGTGTGTTGGCACTGAACGTGCTGGCGTAGTCGAAGTACACGCGTCCTGTCCCGTCGCCAGTGAAGGCTCTCAGCCAGAAGTTCTTACCGGTATCTGCTGAGTGGTGGAACCAGTCAACAGTCTTTTCGCCCGCCTTTACCGTTTCAACATCGAAGGGCAGCAGAATGGTGCTCCATCCGTAGCTACCGTTGGCGGCCAGGGTGAACGTACGGGTGTAGCTGATCTCTGTGGCGGTGAAGTCGATGGGGGCGTAGAACTCATAGCCATCGCTGAGCACAATCTCTTCTGAAGTTGTTCCCTTCACCACGTTGGTCTCGCTGAAGCCGTCGGGTAGGGTAGCTCCCTCCGCAAAGAGATACAGGCAGTTGGGGTTCGTACTGCGGGTGATGTTCAGCGCGCTTGGATTGCTGATGGCGCGCAGGTCCATGCATCGGGCACTGCCAGCATCGATAGATGTTGTCAGGGGCTGTACGATAGTTGTCCCGTCAGCCAGCCAGGTGGTGTAGCCCTCCGTCATCGTCAGTTTCTCGGTGATGTGTCCTTCTGCATACTTCGTTACCTTTTTCTCGTCAACAAGTTGGGTCTGCTGGTAGACGAAGCGCAACTGGTAGGTGCCACCCACCTCCAGTCCTTCAAAGGTGATGGGCATGTCAATGCTGTTCTCCTTGTCTATAACTACTAGTTTCCGGTAGAGTTGTGAGGTGTAGTTTACCTCATCGCTATAGATACGCAGGTAGCAACCCACGTAGCCCGCGTAGCTGTTGGTTGTCGAGGGGTTAACGATATTCACTGTGGCCCATACTGCATTGCCATACAGGTTGGAGCCGTCCAGGTTGCTGATGGCGGGTGTCATTGTCAGTGTCAGCTCGTCGGTAGCATCGCTGGCAGTGACGTCAACATTTTTCGTCAGCAGTGAGACTCGTTTGTTGTTACGGATGTCCAGGGTGTTCGTGCCAACAGTCTTGGGAATAAAGGCGAAATGCACGTTCGCCTCTTTGCCAGCAGCGATATCCACATGCTTGCCCATAACTGGTTTTCCGTCAACGTAGAGGAAGAGCATGTCGTGATAGTCCAATGTGCTGCCAGTTAGCGAGGCAGTGATTTCTGTCTCGATTCCTTTGGTGATGGTGGCTTCTGTCTTGATGGCGGTACAGGTGGGAGAAGCACTGGTACTGACAGTCGTCAGACTGGTCAGTGTCAGTTGCAGGTTATCCACCACTGCTCTCATCTGCAGGTATTCGGCCAACATGCAGGGCTGCCAGTAGCTCTCTCCGTGCGTGCGTGAAACAATCCTCATACGATACGTCCCGTTGGCTAATGAGGCAGGAATGGTGATGGTACTGTTGAAGTTGACGTTGCTGTTGAACGTGGTGGACAGGTTCTCCTGGAGGCTGATCTGTTCAGCCACGTTTCCGTCGTCGTTGAGGAACTGCAGTGCCACGTCGTAGCTGCTGCCTCCAAACAGGTAGTCGCAGAGTATCAGGTATAGCGGCACGCTGGTGAAGTCGTCAGTTTCGTTTTCTCTGTAGAAAATACGGGTATAGCTGTCGTCAGCGTCGGTAAACTGAAAGCCCTCCAGCGACAGACACTGCTGAGGCGTATGTGGAACGTTTGTGTCAGGCTTGATGCCGATGATGGCCTCCTGTGAATAGCTGAACCCGTCGAGTGTCGAACTGCCTCCGATGCCCTGGTCGTAGGGGTTCAGTGCTGACAGTCGGAAGTATCCGTCAGACGAGCCTCCCCATCCCCAGTTGATGTGGAAGAAGTCGTCAGCCTGATAGCCGTCACACACAAACGAGTGTCCTCCGCCTATCGACTGTCCGCCCAGTACGACAGGTCTTCCCGCTGCCAGTTCGTTGTAGATAAGTTCTATCCAGTCGGTATAGCTGAAGAACTTTCGCTGTATGTATTCCGCCGTGTTGTCATAGCCGAAGTACGTCTTCAGCGCGGTAGCAATGTTCACGTTGTAGGCTGATGATCCGCCAGCAGCAGCAATGTTGTAGTTCATCTGCAGTGCCCATCCGCAGTACTGCATCAGGGTAGCTATGGCTCTGTTGGCAGCATTCTCCGTATCCTCGCTATTAGTATAGGTAAGCTGCATGTTAGCCCAGTCAAAGGTAGTTGCGTCCAGCGCGTCCAGGGTGAACTTTCCGTTGCGGGTGGTGAATCCGTCGAGAGCTAGTGAACTGGCGGGATACCGGTAGTAGTACATCACCTGTGCCATACTCGTAGCCACGCATCCTGTAACCGTTCGGGTGTCAGCTGTCACCGGACAGTACAGGTTATAGGGAGTGCCCTGGTTCCATCGTGTGCTGATCATCGGGGTGATGGCTGTTCGTGGAGCCCTTCGCTGTTGCTGGTGTGCAGCCTGTTCCGCTGCTTCCGCTGCAGACGGGTGCTCCTCAATCCATGCTCCTTGTTCTGCGTAGCCCTCCAGAAGCGATTGCAGTGCTTCGGGCATATTGTCTGCATCCACCGATCCACTGTCGCTATAAGCCAGCACCTCCACCATTCGGTCATCACCGCTCATGACGATGAATCCGCTGTTTTCTCCTATATTAAAAATGTGAAAGTAAGCCTCCGTCTCCGCTGACTGTCGTGCTTGCTTTCGTTTCACGTTCTTGATTCCCGTGGCATTCATCTTGTGTCCGCGGGCCTGCATAAAGGCTTTAGCCCTGGCTCGTACTGTCTGTTCGCTGATTTTTGCTGCCTGCATTGTCACTATAGCTGTCAGCAGCATCAGCATCGTTATCGCTAATCTTTTCATAATTCTTTCACAATTCCTCCTATCACTTTTGGACTCTGATTTCTATTCTTTCTCCTCTTTCTCCTCCTTTTCCTCAATTTTTCTGCAAAAATACGACAATTATAGAAAAGATGAATATGCAATTAGTATAAATTAACGTCTTCTGTACTTTTCTGTCCACGCCATTTTGTAATTTTGCGCTGAATATGCAGAAACTTATCGAACTTTATACCCAATGGAAGGGTTCTGAGCCCCTTCATACCGAGCAACTTCCAGGCTCTGGCAGTAACCGTGTTTACTATCGAATGACTGATGACGAAGGTCAAAGTGTCATTGGTTGTGTAGGCACCAGTCGTGATGAAAATCATGCATTCATCTATCTTGCGCAACATTTCACTAAGCGCCAACTGCCTGTTCCACAGGTGTTTGCTGTCAGTGATGATGAATTGCGCTATATCCAGACCGACCTGGGCAGTGTGTCACTCTTCAATGCCATCCAGGGTGGTCGTGAGGCAGGAGGCCGTTATACCGTCAGTGAGAAAGAGCTCCTGAAGAGTACGATTCGTGAACTTCCAAACATCCAGTTCCGTGGTGCCCTTGAGCTCGACTTTACGCAGTGCTATCCTCAGGCCGAGTTCGACATTGATGGTGTGCTCTTTGACCTGAACTATTTCAAGTACTGTTTCTTGAAGGCTACCGAACTCGATTTCCATGAGCTGAAGTTGGAAGCCGACTTCCGCCTGTTGGCCAAGGATCTCACTACTGAGAAGTGCGACAGCTTTCTCTACCGTGATTTCCAGGCGCGCAATGTGATGCTTTCAGAAGGGAGTGTCCGTTTCATTGACTTCCAGGGAGGTCGTCGCGGACCTTATTATTATGATCTGGCTTCTTTCCTTTGGCAGGCTTCAGCCCGCTATCCCGACAAGTTGCGCCAGGAACTGCTCAACGACTATTATGAGGCAGCTCAGCAGTTCACTGAGATGCCCAAACGCGATGTCTTCGACCGTCGTCTGCGCCTGTTTGTGTTCTTCCGCACCCTTCAGGTACTTGGCGCCTACGGCTTCCGCGGTTATTTTGAGCGCAAGCAGCACTTCATCAAGAGCATCCCGCCCGCCATTCAGAACCTGCGTGAACTGCTGGCCAGTGGCGACCTGCCTTATCCTTATCTCTGTGAGGTGCTCCAGCGCCTCTGCGACCTGCCTCAGTTCCGCCAGATTGAAGTGGTGGCACAGCGTCGCGCCGATGGTTATAAGACTACCGACTTGAACCCCTATAACGCCCATCCGAAGGACGGACTCGCCACGTTCTCTAAGTACGATGGCAAGGGTCCCCTCGTAGTGCGTGTGTTCAGTTTCTCTTATACGAAGGGCATTCCCGAAGATGAGAGTGGCAATGGTGGCGGTTATGTCTTCGACTGTCGTTCCAC
Source organism: Prevotella sp. (assembly GCA_017460515.1). Lineage (GTDB taxonomy): Bacteria > Bacteroidota > Bacteroidia > Bacteroidales > Bacteroidaceae > Prevotella. Next base: position 21,263 of record JAFUAY010000022.1, on the reverse strand, counting down.
CCATAACCCCGGACGTTATGAGCCGTATAAGCAGCTCACGGGTCTTGACGAGCCAGTCATCCGCTTCTTAGAGGACGATGGCGAGATTCTTACCTTCCTCGATAGCGTCTATAAGCTGGCTGATGTCCATGTGACCCGTTATATGCAGCGCGGCTTCACCTCGCTGATGTTCTGCTTTGGCTGTACGGGTGGTCAGCACCGTTCCGTCTACAGTGCCCAGCATCTTGCTGAGTATATCCACGAGAAGTTCGGCATTGAGGTGCATGTCTGCCATCGCGAACAGAATATTACCCAAATACTTGAGGCAAAATGAACCAATCCATGATTTTCGCAGCGGGCCTGGGAACCCGTCTCAAGCCTCTCACCGATACGATGCCCAAGGCTCTCGTACCTGTAGGAGGAAAGCCCCTCATCGATTTGATTATCCATCGTCTGCATGAGCAGGGTTATAACCGTTTTGTGGTGAATATCCATCACTTTGCCCAGATGATTGTCGACCACGTGGCTCAACAGGATTATGCCCCGCTGGTACGTTTCAGCGATGAGAGCGACCAGTTGCTCGAAACGGGTGGGGGACTGAAGAAGGCACAGGGTCTCTTCGATGACCAGACGCCTATTCTGATCCATAATGTCGATATCCTGGATAATGTCGACTACGGCTGGTTCTCGCGTCAGCACCTGCCTGAGGAGGATGCAGTGCTGCTGGTCAGTCGTCGTCAGACCAAGCGCTACCTGCTCTTCGACAGCGGCATGCGACTGATGGGCTGGATCAATCGTGAGACAGGCGAGGTCAAGTCGCCCTTCCCCTGGCTCCGTGAGGCAGACGTCGCCATCGATGACGACCTGAACGTAGTGGTAAACACTCTCCACTCTCCACTTCACGCCTTCGCCTTCTCTGGCATCCATAGCTTCTCGCCCCGTCTCTTCCCACTGATGGACCGCTTCCCCGATCGTTTCCCCATCATTGACTTCTACCTCAGTGTATGTCACCGTTCCAAGATTATGGGTGTGGTGAAGAACGATCTCCAGATGCTTGACGTGGGCAAACTCGACTCCCTTGAAGCGGCTGAGCGCTTCGCGATGTCTTTCTAAGACAAAAAACGAAAAGAACTTTGGCTATTCCGATTTTTTACATTACCTTTGCAGCCATCTTCGAATTATTTAGATAACAGACGATGCAAAAGATTATTATTCTAGACTTCGGTTCGCAGACCACGCAGCTCATTGGCCGCCGTGTCCGCGAGCTGGACACCTTCTGTGAGATTCTTCCTTACAACAAGTTCCCTGTGGGCGACGACTCCGTGATTGGTGTCATTCTGAGCGGTTCGCCTTTCTCTGTTCATGACCCGGAGGCCTTCAAGGTTGACCTGAGCCAGTTCGTAGGACGTGTGCCGGTGCTCGGCATCTGCTACGGTGCCCAGTTCATCTCCCACACCCTGGGTGGTAAGGTTGAGAAAGCCGACTCACGCGAGTATGGACGTGCCAACCTGCAGACGGTAGATACCACGAACCCGCTCTTCAAGGGCTTCGATCAGCACTCTCAGGTATGGATGTCGCATGGTGACACCATCACCGCCATCCCTGAAGGCTTCAGCGTCATTGGCTCTACCAAGGACGTCACCAACGCCGCCTTCTGGAGTGCCAAGGGTATCTGGGCCGTCCAGTTCCATCCTGAGGTGTTCCATACCCTTCAGGGCACTCAGCTGCTGAAGAATTTCGTGGTTGATATCTGTGGCTCCCGTCAGGAGTGGAGTGCAGCCTCGTTCGTTGACACTACTGTAGCTGAGCTGAAAGCGCAAGTAGGCAATGATCGTGTCATCCTGGGCCTGAGCGGTGGTGTCGACTCCAGTGTGGCTGCCGTACTGCTCAACAAGGCCATCGGCGATCGCCTCACTTGTATCTTCGTTGATCATGGTATGCTTCGCAAGAACGAGTTCACGCAGGTCATGGAAGACTACCGCTGTCTGGGCCTCAACGTGATTGGCGTGGATGCCAGCGAGAAGTTCTTTGCCGACCTTGCAGGCGTCAGCGACCCAGAGCAGAAGCGTAAGATAATAGGTCGCGATTTCGTTGAGGTGTTCAACGAGGAAGCCAAGAAAATCACCGATGCCAAATGGCTTGCACAGGGCACTATCTACCCCGACCGTATCGAGTCATTGAATATCACCGGTAAGGTCATCAAGAGTCATCATAACGTGGGCGGACTGCCCAAGGAGATGAACCTGCAGCTCTGTGAACCGCTGAAGTGGCTGTTCAAGGACGAGGTGCGTCGTGTGGGTCGACAGCTCGGTATGCCTGAGCATCTCATCACCCGTCATCCCTTCCCCGGTCCTGGTCTTGCTGTCCGTATCCTGGGCGATATCACCCCTGAACGAGTACGTATCCTGCAGGATGCCGATGATATCTATATCCGCGGACTGCGTGACTATAAGGTGAAACTCTCTGGCGAAGAGGCGCGTCGTGTACTGGCTGCTGGTGTTCCTGCTGAGATGCAGGACGGTGAGATTGAAGTGTCTCTCTACGACCAGATCTGGCAGGCTGGTGCCATCCTCCTTGCTACCGTCCGCAGTGTGGGCGTCATGGGCGATGAGCGTACCTACGAGCATCCAGTTGCCCTGCGTGCCGTCACCTCTACCGATGCGATGACAGCCGACTGGGCCCATCTGCCTTACGAGTTTATGGCGAAGGTATCCAACGAGATTATCAATAAGGTGCGTGGCGTCAACCGCGTCTGTTACGATATCTCCTCTAAGCCGCCTGCAACTATTGAGTGGGAGTAATGTTCGAAAGAGAGATTGAGGAATACGAGCGTCTCAGGAAAGAGTGTCAGCTGAAAGTGGCTGACCTCTCTCTCTGAGTTTATTTGTTTTTCGCTTTAAACTCGCGGAACTTCGCAACCAGGTCGTTGTACTGGGCAGGGTTGTTGAAGAAGACGATGCGGGCCTCACCTGGATTCGTCTCCAGTTGGCGCGGGTTGTTCAAGAAGTGCTTGAAGTTGTAGGTAAAGTTCAGGTTCTTCTTCTCCTGCTCTCCCAGCACCTTGAACTGGAACTTGTCATCGGCAAGAATCACGTCGTCGCCCTTGTGGTTCTTCCGTTCCTCCTCCGAACGCATCATGTTCGGCACCATCCATCCTACGAGAGGCTTCTCCACGCACCAGTCAGCCGTCTGCACAATCAGGTACTGCTTACCCTCGTACCATACGGTAGGCAGCGCATAGCGATAGCGCTGTGTGTATTGGGATATCAGCATCTCTATGGTAAGCTCCTCCATGATGGTAGCCTCTTCCATATTGGTGATTTGCTTATCCTTCGGAGCGAAGTTGTTGTCATAGAAAGCCTCCAGAATCTTCGGGAAGGCGCGGAAGGGCTGTGCTCCCAGTATGAATCCAGAATAGACCAGCTTTGAGCCGTTGGTCACTGGGTCGTGTCGTCCCAGTTCCTGTTCGAATGCATCTGTCGCCCTTTCCAGGTATTCGAAACATTTCTCCATGTCGTTCTTCTGCATGTAGGTCATTCCCAGATGCAGGCATGTCAGTCCCATCAGCGTGTCTTTGAGTGCGGGAGCCTCTTCAGCAATCTTCAGTGCGCGTAGTGCATACATCAGCGAACGGTCCAGGTCTCTCTTCTCGCCCAGTTCATTCTGGATGAAGCCAGTGGCAGCCCTGTACTGCATCTTACCGTCATTCGGGTTCTCGTCAGCCATCTTAGCCAGTCTTTCCGCCTCTTTCAGAATCTCCTCACTTTTGCTCTGTGCATTTGCTGTGGTAAAGGTCATCACGCAGCACAGCACTGCTGTCATCATCATTTTTACTTTCATTGGTCTCAATAGTTTTAAATGCGACGGTAAAGGTAAGAATAATATCGTAACCACGATTCTTTCCCCCTCATTTTTTATACTTTATTCAGTTTTTGGATGATAAACACCATGTTTAGCTATTGTAATCAATAGGATTACGAGTGCTAACTCTATTGATTACGAGTGCTAACTCTATGGATTTGCATGGAATGGTGGTATTATAATCACTAACGAATGCGATACCTACACGTCAATGGGCACTGCCTTGCGGTAGCCCATACCGGTGACGTGACAGATGAGGCGGCCTTCCTGATTGGTTACGCGTACTTCAACGGAGGGAATCTTCGGATGGTTAGCCACATGACAGGCTTCTGCACGAAGTACGTCACCCTCGCGTGCACTCGACACGAAGATGATGCTGTTGTTGATGCCGAAGGTGAGCTGTCCGCTATGATTCATCAACGCTGCAATAGCCAGGTCGGCCAGTGTGAACAAAGCGCCTCCCTGACAGACATTCCCTCCGTTCAGATGACTGGCCGTCACCGTCATGCAGGCTACGGCATGTTGTTCGTCAACTTCAGTAATCTGACATCCGGCATTGGCTGCAAAGCGGTCAGTACGATTCAGTAATTCTTTGATATCCATGATGGGTGTTGTTATACGGGGATCAGGAAATTGATGACCTCGTGTTCTACCTGAATTTTGTATTCTCCTACGGGAGTCTTGATGAGTCGTCCGTCGATACCTACCAATGCTCGCTTGGCATCTTCGATAATCACCTCGCGGGTGCGGAAGGGGTGAACGGAACTGTGGTTAAGGAAGCGCCCGGTGATGAGGAGCCAAAGCCCTTCAATCAGTTGGACCACCTCTGGGGTATAGACTACCGAGACGTCGAGTTCGCCATTATAGGGAACGGCACTGGGTGTCTGTCCGTAGCCCGTGCAGTTGCCTACGCATACGGTCATCACCTTACGGTCTATCACGTCGGAGTTGATGCGGATGCGCATCTTGTAGTCCATTCGGTGGAACATCATGACGATGAGTGACGAGAGGAAGGACAGCATGCGTGAGCCGAACATCCTGCGGGTCTGCTTGCGTAGATTCATGATGTCGGCAGTCATACCGATATTGACGCAGTTGAGGAAGTAGCGATGACAGTGCTCCATAGTCTTGTTGGTATAGCGAACGCACCCCAGGTCGACCTTACGGATGCGGCGCTTCAGCAGCCAGTCGACCGTCTGCTCGTCATGATCCTCGTTGAAATCCCAGAAGTGGGCAAAGTCGTTCATGACACCATTTGGAATCACGCCCAGCACAATCTCTTCACGTACGCGCGATTCCTCTTTCATCATGCAGTTCACGGCATCGTTCAGCGCAGAGTCGCCTCCCACGATGATAATGGTCTTGTAGCCATTATTGATCAGCATGGTGATGAGTCGGTCTACGCTGTCAGAGCTCTCGCTATGCACCACATCGTATGACACACCGCGGGCATCCAGCACCATTTTCAGCTTTTCCCAGCGCTTACGCTTGTTGCTGACACCAGTCTTGGGACAATAAAGGATTCCCCATCGTGTTGATTCAACTGCCATTGTTCTTCTTTCGTTATTGGTTGTCCACCCTTTGTTTACCGTTTAAGATTTAGTTGTTTCGTTGGCAAAGGTAGTAAAAAAAGTCGAAAAACAGTGAAAACATCTCTATTTTTACTAATTCTTTTTGACAATTCCTTCAAAACGCTTATCTTTGCCCCACTTAATATTAGTAAGAAATGAAGTATTATCCACAAAAACTAAATCGAAAATGAAGAAACAATTGCTGTTTTTGCTGTTCGCCTTCATGGGACTGACAGCGAGTGCTCAGAGTGCCGACAAACTCTATGAAGAAGGTAAGACGCTCTATGATGCCAAGAACTATACGGCTGCTTTCCCCAAGCTGAAGGCTGCTGCCGAGAAAGGACATAAGAAAGCACAGTACCGTCTGGGTCGCTGCTATGAGAAGGGCCGCGGAACGGCTGAGGACGAGAAGCTGGCTTTCCAGTGGTATGAGAAATCGGCTGCTCAGGGCTATGCAAAAGCTATCTATGAGCTGGGCGACTGCTATAAGGATGGCGATGGTGTTCAGAAAGACAGGAAGAAGGCCGTCGAGCTGTTTAAGAAAGCAGCCGCTATGGAGAATGCCGAAGCTGAGTATGCACTGGGCAAAGCCTATCTGAGAGGCAAGGGCATTGCTGCTGATCAGGCTCAGGCCAAGAAGTGGCTGAAGCGCGCCGTATCAAATGAAAAGGGAGGAAAAGAAATCCTCGCCGACCTGCGCAAGGATGCTGCTGAGGGCGACGAGGATGCTAAAGAGATTCTTAAACTGATTGGGAAATAAGGTCTTTCTTTTTACCTTACATCTGTTTTGAGGCTACCATAAGTGCAAAAGCTTGGGCAGCCTCATCTATTCTCTGAATCTTAAACAGTTCAATCTTAGTGCCAACGGCTTGATTGCCGTTATAGCGCTGAACCATGTACTTATCGCCTTCCTTGGTGATGTCGGCTTCCATGTTGCCTTCAGACAACTTGATATGCTTGCCATCGAAAGTATAAGTCATGGCTTTTGTGTATTGATCAACATTCTCGTTGATATTCCAATTGTTCTTTGCTCTAGCCTGCATCATAGTAAAAACAAGATTCTCCTTGGTGAGAACTTGAATAACGTCAATGCATACTTTGTCAGAGGAATTCTCATCAACGAGATACCAGTTGCCAATCAACTCCTCGGCAGTCATACGGTTGGTGTTAGTTGAATTGTTCTTGTTATCATCATCGTCATCACCGCATGCCACACATGCAAACGATCCCAATACTAAGCCTATCAAAAGGCTCCAAAACTGAATTTTTTTCATAACGTTAGTTTGTTTGTTAAAAGATGTAGTCGTGCAAATATAGACTTTTTTTGAATACGCTCCAAATATTTCTCGATATTTTTGAATATTTAATCCAAAAATCAGGTACTTAATTGGTTATTTTCGACATCTTACTTATAACATTCAAAGATATTGTTCACCATTTCGCGATTCATCTTAGGCGTTAAGAGGCTGACCAACCATACTACGGGGAATCCGCCCAGCATAGCGATAGCACCGCAGTTGATGGGGTTGATGGGATTGCCTGCAAGCATGTTGATGACGGTGATGCCTACGCCCCAGGCGAAACAAGCCCATACGGAGGCTGTGGTCACTCCGCGCCAGTAGAGACCCAGCATGAAGGGAGCCAGGAAAGCACCAGCCAAAGCGCCCCATGAGATACCCATGAGCTGTGCAATAAACGTAGGCGGATTCAGTGCGATGAGCAATGAGATAGCAATAAAGAACACAATCAGTACGCGCATCACCACCACCTTACGGCGCTCAATCTGCTCAGACACTTCAGCGTCGATCTCACTATTCTGCACTTCGCCAGGCAGTGATTTCTTGTCGCGATAGATGAGGTCGAGCGTCATCGTTGAGCTGGAGGTGAGCACCAGTGAGGCGAGCGTAGACATAGAGGCTGAGAGTACCAGCAGCACCACGAGGGCAATCAGCACGTCGGGTAGGGTGACGAGCATTGCCGGAACGATAGAGTCATAGGCAATCTTTCCGTTGACAATAACGGGGTCATAGAGTCTGCCGAAGCCGCCCAGGAAGTAACAGCCGCCTGCCACGATGAATGCAAAGACGGTAGAGATGACCGTACCGCGCTTGATAGCACTCTCATCAGTAATCGAGTAGAACTTACCCACCATCTGGGGCAGTCCCATCGTGCCTAACGAGGTCAGTATCACCACGCCCAGCAGTCCCCAGGGATCAGGTCCGAACCAGGTGGCAAACAAACCGCTGCCTGGCTCAGGGTCGGTATCGGCAGGCAGTTCTGCCAGTTTCGTCACCGCCTCCGTGAGACCGCCTTGTGCAGCAATCACGGCAACGATGACAGCCACAATGCCAAAGAGCATGATGATGCCCTGTATGAAGTCGTTCATAGCCGTAGCCTTATAGCCGCCCAGGATCACATAGACAGCGGTGAGCAATGCCATCAGCACTACGCAATACTCGTATGGAATGCCGAAGCCCATCTCGAACAGCGTGGATATTCCTTTGTAGACACCGGCGGTATAGGGAATCAGAAACACGAAAGCAATAATCGATGCCACTACACGCAGTCCCTGGTCGTTGAAACGAGTGCCGAAGAAGTCGGGCATCGTTCGACTCTCAATATGCTGGGTCATCAGCTTGGTGCGTCGGCCTAACAGCAGCCAGGCCAATAGCGAACCGATGATGGCGTTGCCAACACCGATCCATGCGGAACTGAGTCCGTATTTCCAACCGAACTGTCCGGCATAGCCCACGAAGACCACTGCCGAGAAATATGACGTGCCGAAGGCGAACGCCGTGAGCCACGGACCTACAGAACGGCCTCCCAGCACAAATCCGTCAACTGAACTGGCCTGTTTACGGGAGTAAAGTCCTACTCCTACCATTACGACCAGGAAGATAATGGTCAATGCAATTTTTATAATCATCTTTTTCTGCTCTTAAAACGCTACCTGCACTTGTGCCTGCAGCCAGTTATAATCCTTGTTACTGATTCTCTCTCCGCACAGACAGCGGGTGTATTGCAGTTGCAGACGGCACTTCTTGTAGAACCAGTACTGCACACCCAGCGTCAGGTTGGTCTGGTCCCATCCGTCTACCTTCGTGTTGCGGTCGAAGGTCTCACCACTGGCCACAACGTCAAGCGCGTCGACCACAGGCACACATACCGTCACGTAGCCGCCGCGACTCTTTACGTCGCCATCCTTGCCTCCCAGCCATTCTGCTCGCAGGCTGGCCGGACGCGCATCCTTGTACTTCGCTGCCGAATAGCTGCGCGTCTTAAACTCCGCACCTACTGAGTAGCGGTTGCGCTTGTAGTTCTCACCCTTTGAAATAGTGTTCCACTTGGCAGAGTCGACAGCGTTACCCGTGCCAAGATAGGTAGAGCCCACGATGCGAAGACCGTCAATGGGGCGCAGTTCCAGTTTGGCCAGGAAGTCTTTCTGATTGTTCTGGTCCTTGCGGTTGATGCCTTGTCCGCTCATCAGCGCCAGTTCGTAGTGGATGAAGTTATTCAGCAGGTCGCCATAGACCATAAGACCCTGATCGCGTCCGTAGTTGACACCGTTCAGCGGGTCGGGACCTTCGCCAGCCAGGTAGAGTACTGCCTGCGAGTAGACGTCAATCAGTTCCAGTTGGGTGGGCGACATCGGGTTCTCCATCGTGTACGAATGCTTGAACTGTCCGAAACGCACGCTGAGTGACTTGTCATTGGTCACGCGATAATCGGTATAGAACTCCTGCACCACGCTGTTGAAGTCGTGCATAAACAGGAACGACCAGCGGTCGGTGATGCGAGCCTTGGCCCACAGGAGCGTACGCTTCAGGTTGTACGAATTGGTCTTCACCCCATTGGGATCCTGATATGACCATCCTGCCTGGGCATAGCCGTTCAGCGTGATGCGACTGGTGAAGTCCTGTAGCCAGTCAATCTCTTGTTTCTCACTCTGGGATTGCCCCATTGCCGCCTGACTGCTCAAGGCTGCCATCAGTACGGCCAGTGTCATCGTTTTTAATAAGTTTTGGTTCATGTCCTTTATTGTTTAAGTTGTTATTATCTGCTTTCGAGATGCAAATATACAACAATTAGCGTAATAATATTCAATTTGGGGCGTAAAAAATGCGATTTTTTTGTATAAAAAGGATAGTTTATGCATATTATTTCTTTAATTCAGAGAAAATGCTTACCTTTGCAATCCGAAAAAGAAAAATCATCATGATTGTTTGCATTGCAGAGAAGCCCAGTGTGGCAAAAGACATAGCCCGCATCATCGGGGCAACCGCCTCTCACGACGGATATATGGAAGGAAACGGCTATCAGGTGACCTGGACGTTTGGTCATCTGTGTGAGCTGAAGATGCCGGAGGACTATACCCCCATGTGGAAGGCGTGGTCGCTTTCCGCGCTCCCCATGATTCCCGCCCGTTTTGGCATCCGACTGAAGGAAGACCAGGGCATCAAGAAACAGTTTGCCACCATCGAACGGCTCATGTCGCAGGCCGACAGCATCATCAACTGCGGTGACGCCGGCCAGGAGGGTGAGCTCATTCAGCGCTGGGTGATGCAGAAGGCACAGGCTAAGTGTCCGGTGAAGCGTCTGTGGATCTCGTCAATGACTGATGAGGCTATCCGTGAGGGCTTTCAGAACCTGAAGGATCAGGACGACTATCAGACACTCTATCTGGCAGGACTCTCACGCGCTGTGGGCGACTGGCTGCTGGGCATCAACTGTACGCGCCTCTATACCATCCGCTACGGACAGAACCGTCAGGTGCTCTCCATCGGACGTGTGCAGACGCCGACGCTGGCACTCATCGTGAACCGTCAGAAAGAGATTGATAACTTCAAGCCCGAACCTTACTGGGTGCTCGCCACCGTCTATCGCGACACCACGTTTACCGCTACCTCTGGCCGTTTCACCTCGAAGGAAGAGGGCGAGCAGGCATTCAGTATGATTGAAGGCAAGCCCTTCACCATCACCGATGTACAGAAAAAGAACGGTAAGGAGACGCCCCCTTCGCTCTATGACCTCACCTCGCTGCAGGTCGACTGCAACCGAAAGTTCGGCTTCTCGGCCGAGATGACGCTGAACCTCATCCAGCAGCTCTACGAACAGAAACTGACCACCTATCCGCGTGTTGACACCACCTTCCTCAGTGATGATGTCTATCCCAAGTGTCCGCAGATCATGAACGGCCTGTTCCAGGTGCGTGTGGCTGGCGTTGCCCCTTATGCCGAACTGGTGAAGCCGTTGGGCGGTAAGTCGCTGCCGAAGTCGAAGAAAGTGTTCGACTCTTCGAAGGTTACCGACCACCACGCCATTATCCCCACAGGCGTTGTGCCCAGTAATCTGCCCGATATGATGCAGAAGGTCTATGACCTCATTGCCCGTCGCTTCATCGCTGTGTTCTATCCCGACTGTAAGTTTGCACAGACCACCGTGCTGGGTACTGTAGCCGACATCGAGTTCAAGGTCACCGGCCGCACCATCCTCGATGCAGGCTGGCGCGCCGTCTATGTCAAGGATGTTCAGGAATCTGACGATGAAGAAAAGAAAGCCGAAGATGAGGAACGCACCCTGCCTGCCTTCGTGAAGGGCGAGAGCGGAGCACATCAGCCTACGCTGACGGAGAAGATGACCACCCCGCCACCTTATTACTCTGAGGCAACCCTCTTGCGCGCTATGGAGACAGCAGGTAAGCTCGTCGACGATGAGACCCTTCGTGCAGCACTGAAGGAGAACGGTATCGGGCGCCCGTCTACTCGTGCCGCCATCATTGAGACCCTCTTCAAGCGCCATTACATCCGTAAGGAACGCAAGCGCATTGTGGCCACTCCAACCGGTATGGAACTCATCGACCTGATTCGTGAGGAACTGCTGAAGAGTGCTGAGCTCACCGGTATTTGGGAGAAGAAACTGCGTGATATTGAGGCAAAGAAATATGATGCCCAGGTGTTCATTGACGAACTGAAACAGCAAGTCACCGAAATTGTTCGTCAGGTCATCAGCGACCCGTCCAACCGCCGCGTCACCCTCGTAGAAGAGGAGAAGCCCAAGAAGAAGCGTGCCAGCAAGAAAACCAGTATCCAGCAGAAAGCTACCGAGACTGCCCAGGAGGTTCGCGACCCGCAGGTAGGTCAACAGGAAGTTCACGACCCGCTGGTAGGTCAGCCTTGTCCCGTCTGTGGTCAGGGCACCATCATCAAGGGAAAAACGGCCTACGGCTGCTCCCGCTGGAAAGAGGGATGCACATTCCGTAAGCCGTTTGAATGATGCTTCTGATGACCTTTATATCTTACCTCCAAACTTTTGCTTGTACGTTTCCGTCTTGCAATAGCGCCCAGTCACCTCATCGTAGGCGATGTAGCCGCGACTCTGCCAACTGCGCAATGTACCGTCGCCACTGCCCGCCTTACCCTGCTGCTGGCGCATCTGGTAGTACTGCTCTTTGGTGAACTCATCTGACAGCAAGTCCAACAGGTTCTGTGGGCCCGACTGACGCTGAATCTCCACCTCCTCACGCAGTTCGCGCTCCAGCTGCTGACCGAAGTACAACATCTTGCACCACAGATTATACTGCTGAGTCCAACGCACAAACTCCGCAATCTCACGAGACCATTTGTAGCCGTGAGCCACATAGAGCACCATTCCCTTCAACCAGGCAATCACGTTGGCACGATAAGAGAATACACGATAGGCCTCACTCTCAAAGAGCTTTGCAGCATCCTTGTTCTCCTGCTTCATGTCGAGCGACAGCTTCTTAGCCTGCTGACACTCTATCAGGCCGTTAGCAGCCTCCAGACGGTCGATGTAAGGCTTCAGCTCGGCAGCAAACGTGTGGTCATAGATGCCCAGAATAGGTGCCGTATCGTCATCATCATCGCTGCGGATAATGGTCGAGATATCCAGTCGGCCAACGGTTCCGTCATTGACCATCTTGACAAAGAACTTTCTTGCGTTTGGAGGGGTCGTGCTGGCGTTAAAGTTCCACCTTAAGGGAGCAATTCCAGATACCGAGTCGGCACCTACGCGCTCCTGACCGGCATCAGAATTATCAAAAGCCTTACGAATCAGCAGACCCACTTCATCGACAGTACCCTTCGACGTCACCTTCTTCAGACCCTCAATCTCGTCCACAATCGTGTAGATGAATCGCTGGCCGTTGTTGTTGGCATCCACGATGCGCTGGTTAAAGACAGCATCCGTCAGGTTATCGATGAGCATCTGGATGCAGATGTCCGTTGGTCTTGGGTCTTTCTTCTGCTTCGCCCCGGGGTTCTTCTGCTTCCACTCCTGTTCGCGCTGACGATTAGGAATGTCACGCTGACGAATATCCTCCATAATGTACTCGATAGGCTTCTTGATGGTACCCTTACCGATACTCTGCCGACCTATCAGGACGTTCATAAAGGTGGCCTCGTGCTCCACATTGTCCCAATATCTGAACTTTACGCCGTGCAGGTGGACTCCGAGTGCTGGGAACACCGCGTTCGCCACAGCAGGCTTGTAGAACCAAGGGACGTTCTTCGTCAGCAACCTTATCAGCGGCGGCAGCTTCTTCGGCATCGGCGGAGGCGCAGTCAGCGTACCGCCACAAGCCTTCATCCCCTGCTGCGATTTCAGTGCCTGCAGCACCTGTTTCAGTCGGTAAGGCATACCCTTCTTTGGCTCCTTCAACGCGTTCTCCAGCGTCTTTTGGTATTCCGCCAATTCCTCGGGAGTACACAAAGGGGGGGAGGGGTTGTCGCAATTAGGACCCGCAAGGCCCTCCCCTCCTTGGGAGGGGTCGGGGGAGGTCCTCCAATAATTAGGTATCACCTGCATCATCTTCTCCAACGAATAGCCGCAGATACTACGCAAGGTCACCGCCAGTTCAAACGTCAGCACGTTGCGGTCGCCCTCGGTAGGTTCCTTGCCGTCGTTGTAGAGCTCCCAGTACTTCGCAATGATGTCCGTAAACAACACACCGTTGTATGCCAGTTTAGAGTTTAGAGTGTAGAGTTTAGAGTTTGCTTCCGCTGTAGATTCAGCACTAGTATCATTGGCGGTAGCAAACTCTACATTCTCCGTTCTACACTCTACACTTCCTATCTCAAAGATGCTGTCATCGAGATAAATCAGTTCGCTGCCTGTTGTGGTAAAGAACACGCGGGTGATGTCTTTGGCGCCCTTGTCATACTCCACGCCCAGCACCTCACTGGCCCAGCGAAGGTTGTCCTCCTGCGAGAGTTCCTGACGGCGACGGAACACCAGGTGGTAGCCCTTCCCTCGTGCACTCTCCTCCAACATGAGTAGCCCCAGTTCCGCTTTCTTGGTCAGTATGCGCTCCCTGACGTCCTGCATCTCCTCAGCCGCTATATGGTCGATGTCCATACCAATGGTGCTGCTCATCGTCTTCGAGCCTTTTAGCGAACCGTCAGGATTAGGCAGACACGAGTAGTTCATCTGCACCAGTAGGTTCTTCTTGGTGGCGTCCTCTTCGCGAACGGTCTTCAGCGTCTGTCGCTGCTTCTCTGAATCACGGATGCTCAAATATTCCTCTCTGTTATGGATGGGGCGCATAAACTTTGCGCCACCATCCCCTTTGTAAATCTCGAATACACTCATGCTCTGCCTTACTTACAGATTAGTCCCCTTATTACCTTCTGTGCTATCGCACTTGCCTGCCTTACCAGCTTCTCCGGCAACTGTTCCAACTGATCCTCGTCGAGCGAGAAGCAGAAGTACCAACGCTTGTCCTGTCCTTGCGACAGCGAGGCGTTATCATCGCGGAACAGGGGCTTGTTCCTCACGCGCTTCTTCAGCTCGCTGATGTACACGTTGCCGTCGCGCATCACCTGCACGTGGAAGTTACCTTTGAAAGGCTCTGCCACCACATCCTCACAGCACATGAACTCCATTGTGTGCTGTCCTGTTTCTAACTTGCCGAAGGTCATCATGCCCTCGACCATTACATCTCGATTTCCTGTGATTGTGTTTGTTCTTGTCTTCATGTTTAAATTTTCAACTCGATTTTTTTGAATTACTCAAAAAATCGTTTCGCTTCCCACTCTCGGCGTTGCTCCAGTCCGCGCAGTCGTCGGCCTTTGGCAAATACCCACCGCTTGAATTCGCGGGTGATGGCACTCTTCGAGCCTCCCTCCCGAATCACCTTCAGCAGCGTTGAGTTCTTCAGTCGGCCGAAGCCCAGGTTAAAGGCAAACGATACCAGTGCATCCAGCTGAGCCTCGTTGCGGGTCACGCCCAGTCGTCTTACTTTTTTCTCTACATAGGCGATGTCCTCCCGCAGCAGCTCCTCAGCATAGTAGGCTGAGATCTTGTCGCCTATTCTTACATCCAGCGTATGTCCGTAGCCAATGGTTGGCTTGCCGGCTGCATCCAGATACGCCTCCAGTCGCAGCCCCTCAAACTCCTTGAGTTTCGTCAGTAAAATCTTTGTTGTCATCATAATGTTACTTTTAAAATTTTTGTTTCCATAAGATAAGCTTAATTTTTTTCTTTTAATAATGTACGTGAATAAAGAAAACTGCCGTATCATCCCGACAGGGCAGGTTTCGGCAGTCCGCTGACCGCCTTAGTGAACTCAAAAAAACTAATATCAAAAATACTACCAATAAGTCAATGAGCGCTTGCAACTCCTGCGTTGTGGCAGGTTTGCATATTTGGAAGTTATGTATCAGCATGTCAAAGAGCACTGTCGGTTCGTTGTTTTCAACTTTCGACAATGCAAATTTAGATATATAAAATGAGAGCATCCCTCATTCGCAAGTGACGAACTGAAGGATGCTCCCCTTAAACTGAAACGCACTGATAAACGGACTGAAGAAACCGCTTATCGGCCTATTATTTGGTCTTTATAGAGCTCTAAGTTTGAATAAGTCTTGTACACGTTAGAAACCGATCGTGGTGTGGCTCTACTGCCCAATTGTATGTCGGTTTCTATCCATTTGTCTGGGTGCACAGAGTTTAGGTAGTTGTAGTAATTCATCTCGTTAGGTTCACAACATTTCTCCAATGAGCCGAACCACTCTTTATTATTCATCTGCCCGGCGAACTGCTCATTGTCACACTCTCTCAGCAGATTGTACTTTTCCAAGAATCGTCTCAAGGCATACCATTCATACTTGTATGAGATTTCGCTGGCAAAGTACCTGTCAATGAAGTTATATAGCTTCAGCAGATCTATAGCCTGTTGGCCAGACTGCGTTTGGGTTCTAATGACGATGTTTGTTGCCATAAGCTTTTCCCGCTTTTCTTCTTCAGCATTCGTCTCTTGCTGAACCTCGGCAGACTTCTCGCCCATGTGGATGTGCTGCTCCTTGATGGTTGGCTGGTAGTTCAATATCCAGGCCGTCTGGTTATACACGTTCTTTTTATCTTCTTCCTTACTCATTTTCAAGCTGTTTTAGTCCCTGTTGCTGACCTATGGAAGGCATTGGAGCCTCTATGTTCTGGGTTGCTATCTGTGGCTTGTAGTTGCCAACGCTGGGGATGACAGTCTTTTCTGATACATTGTCACCAGCATAATAAGTACCGTTTACTACTATCTTTCCAGACGATTTTCCACCCTGTTTTTGGGGCTTCTTGTTTTTCGACTCCAGATAGCTATCCAGTTCCGCCACGACATCCGAGCGTCCTAAAGCATCTAGCATCTTGCGAATCTCATTAATCGTCTTCTTCTCATCTTTCCAGACCGTCTTGAGTTTTTCAAGAAGCCTTTGAATAAAGTCATCTTCCGTTGGCACTTTTTTCTGCTCCTCAATGACTTTGTCCTGTTCTGCAATGATGGCTTTCAGGTTCTCGACTTCTTCCTGATAAGAAATCAGTTCCCAGCTACCTTCCACACCAGGTGTTGCCTTGAAATCGTATGGACTCGAATTCAGTTCACGCCGTATGGTGGCCTTGATATCCACAGACCTTGTGTTCTTTCCAATCAACTTGATAGCTACAGGATATATCTGTTTCAACTGAGCTTTTCCGCCCAGCATCTCCAGTGCCTTCTTAACAGCCTCTTTATGCGTCAGTTCACCTTGTTTCTTCATACCTACCTGCAAAGGTATGAAAAAAGCCGATCACAACATGACCGGCAGATCTATGAGGATCCATTTTTGATCATTTTTAACCTTTTGAACAACAACAGGATCATCAAAAAATTGATTTACTTTGCAATTTAATCTGAAAATAATTATTAAAATAGAACCTAAAATTCGGCAAAAATTTGAAAGTTTGCCGATATTTAGTTATATTTGCAGCGTTCTTAATTAATTGATATATAATGGTTGGAGTAAGTAACAGCATTGTGACGTTTGCCAAAAGTCTACAGCAATTTGCTGTCGATGACATACCGACAGAGGTAATTGATGGAGTTGCAAGGAATACACTCAGTTGGCATTTAAGTAATCTCTGCCGACAGGGAAAGCTACGGAGAATTGGGCGTGGTATATATACTGCTCACTCCTCTAATACATTTCAGGTGAAAGCCAATGCCAAAGCCCGTTCGTTATATAACACTTTGTCCCGCCAATTCCCTCTTGCAGACTTCTGCGTATATAGTGGAGGCATCATTACCCCTTTGCTACATGATCTCACACCAAACAAATCAATCTATATTGAGACAAATCGTGAGGTTATGGAGAGTGTTTTCAACGTGCTACTTCCGAAAAATAAGGGACGGCTCTTCCTTTCTCCTACTCAGAAAATTGCATCGACATACATTGATTTTGGCAGCGAAAACATTATCGTAAAACCACTCGTTACGGAGTCTCCACTGATGCTTGACGGAAAAGTGCCCGTCCCCACCATAGAGAAACTACTGGTAGACACAAGAGTTGATCCCGACTTCTACTATCTGCATGGCTACGAGAATCTGGAGATGCTCAGAACCGCCATCACCCATTATGATGTTAACCGGACTCGACTGCTAAGATATGCAGATCGCCGTAATGAGAAAGAATCGATACTTAACGACTTGAAAGAAATACAATGATACAAGAACAATGTTTTGAAAAGGAATGGATTGACAAGGTATGTTCATCACATAAGTTCAGACACCCCGAACTTGTTGAGAAGGTGATTCGCGCTTTCTCACTATTGGAGATGCTTGTCAAGGAAGGTTGTCCTCTAACCTTCAAAGGCGGAACCAGTCTGCTTCTGATACTCGGCGAAAAGGCTCGCAGGCTCTCTATAGACATAGACGTTCTATGCCCACCAGGAACAGACATTGAGAAATATCTTCAGAACTGCGAGAAATATGGTTTTACTGATTGTAAGACTATCAGACGTGAGAACAGAAACGGGAATGTGCCCAAAGGTCATTACAAATCATTCTTTGAGGTAGTCTATTCCGACCAGATAGAGGACTCTGTACTACTTGATGTGCTGTTCGAGGATAACCACTATCATCAAATTGAAGAAAAGCCTCTCTTGCATCCATTCATCAAGAATGAAGGTAGCGAGACTATTATTCGAGTACCATCAGTAGCCGACATACTTGGCGACAAACTGACTGCCTTTGCACCCAACACATGCGGTGTTCCCTATTATAAAGGCACGCATAACTCCACTATCAACGTTGCAAAGCAACTACACGATATTGGAAGGCTGTTTGATGCCGTAGAAGACATTGACATTACGGCAGAAACGTTCAAGTCAATTGCAGTCGTTGAGCTGTCGTCATATCGCGGAAAGGGAGACGACCTCAGCATTGTTTATGAAGATATCAGAAATTCAGCAATAGCACTTGCCACACGCGGAAAGTTTGACCCCAATAGCGATTTTGAACTGCTGGCAGAGGGAGTTGACAAATTGAAGAGCCATATCTACGTTGGCAGATACACACTTGATCAGGCCATAACCGATGCAGCAAAAGCTGCCTATTTGGCTACAGTTATTGAATACGGCCAGCATAAAATCGAGAAATACTCAGGCAATGCCCATGAAGTTATGAGTATGAAAATCAGCCCAGCCGTCAGTAAAGAAGTCACCAAAATACGGCGTGGAAATCCAGAGGCGTATTACTATTGGAGCAAAATCAGCGACATACTAGTCGTCTAAGAACGGTAGCCGTTCCTCCATTTCTTCGCGACAGGCAAAGCAATCCATCTGTGTGTTCTCAGCCTTTACAATATCTGGAATCTTCTTTTTGTATGTTGCAAACGTTTTGATGTCCTCAATTTCTTTGCGACGAGCCTTACTGATTTTTGCAAACTCCTCTTCGCGTTCTATACCAAGAAACCTGCGTCCAAGAAGATTTGCAGCAATACCTGTTGTGCTGCTTCCTGCAAATGGGTCAAGCACCCAAGCTCCAGGCTCTGTTGATGCCATAATGATACGACTCAACAAGCCCAATGGTTTCTGAGTAGGATGCTTCGTGCACTTTTTCTCCCAAGGAGCAATAGCTGGTAAACGCCACACGTCTGTCATCTGTGTGTCGCCGTTGATATGCTTCATCAACTCGTAATTATAGTAGTGAGCCACCTTCTCTTTCTTCCTCGCCCAGATGACAAATTCCGTCGAATAGGTGAAGTAACGGCAGGAAATATTTGGAGGTGGGTTAGTCTTGGCCCAAGTGATGACATTGAGAATCTTATAACCTAACTGCGTCAGACAATTGGCAACAGAAAAGATATTGTGATATGTTCCAGAAATCCAAATTGTGCCGTTATCTTTCAGCTTTTCCCTACATAACGAGAGCCACTTTAGGTTAAAGGCGTTGATATCATCCTGAGACATGCTTTTATCCCAGTCGCCTTTATCTACGCATACCACCTTACCACTCTGAACGCTGATGCCGCCACTCGACAGAAAATAAGGCGGGTCAGCAAATATCATGTCGAATTTAAAATTGAACTGCGGCAGCAATTCAAACGTATCGCCATGAAGCAGATTGAAATCGTGATTGGATGATTTATAAAAGGCCTTCAACATTATTTCAAGAGTTTGACAAACGACTCAATACTTGTCAGATTATATACACTTGGAATAGTGTTGTAAGCCTCCTCTAACTTGTTGCGTGCTGACTTCCACCCTATACCGTCTGTTATCCATACAAATTCAAAGCCCCTTACGGAGTTTACTTTAGGAGCTAACTCTGTATAGGCTCGTGCCACCTCATTGAGTTTCGAGCCGCCACCGCTATAGAAGTTCACCTCGATTAAATATTTCTTTGCGGGAGTTTTGATGTAAAAGTCAAAACGTTTTTCGTCTGCGCCAAGAACTGACAATTCCGGGAACTCGGATGAATAAACCTCCTGTCGAAATGCGACTCCGTTATCTTTCAGTATCTTCGCAACGGTATTCTCCATAATGTGACCACTGCGATTCTTACGGGCATTTGTATCAAGACCTGTCTCGATGCCAAACACATAATCTACGAGATTCTTAATACGGCGTGATTGGAATATATCTGCCAACCCCGTTCCTTCTAAGAACTCTACCACCTTTATCTCAGACTCGAAATAGCTTTCAGTAGTAAAACATTTCCATTTTTATCCACAACCGGCTTTCTGCCCTCATCTCTGACGGCAATCAGAATTCCAAGCACCTCGAATACTTTTGGGTCACGCTGCCAGATTTCAGCAACTCCTTTTGCCAAATCATCCTTACCAATGAGATAATTCAGCGTGTTCAAGCTCATTTCAACCTCTGCCACATTTGCAGATATCTTGTCGAAATCGCAGAAGAAATCCAGCGTCTGGTTCGTCTCTTGCAGTTGAGACATAAAAAGATTGAAATTCTTATTCATAGTTCTTGATTAATAATTCCGTTAGTTTTCCTCTCTTTTCCGGATTGGCATTGATGAACCTTGAGGCGTAGACACGTTCAATCCGATAGTCCTTGTATAGTTCCTCGAAAAAAGTATCCTCAGGATTCTTAGCAGAACAATCTGCGTTGCTTTCCATCCAAAAACAGCCAGCGTCATTTAGTTGATAGCAAAAAGCAGCAAGTGCCCTTTGGTCATCATCATTGAAATCACCTTTGGCGTATGCCGTAAAACTCGATGTGGCATCCAGAGGACGATAAGGAGGATCAAGATATACAAATGTGAGACCATCGATATGCTGTATGGTCTGGGTGTAATCACCCTGACAGATCTCAACTTTTGCAGATTGCAGCAGTTGGCTATCGGCTCTCAACAGTTTTGCATTGCAAATGGTTGGATTTGCATATTTACCAAAAGGCACATTAAACTGGCCCCGTCTGTTTACCCTATAAAGGCCATTGAAACATGTCTTATTCAAAAATATCAGTTGGGAGGCACGTTCTATGCTGTCACCGATATGTTGGTTGTATCGTTCACGAACATCATAGAAAATCTGGCTCCGCCCCTCTTGGTCTGGTATGGCCAAATAGTCTTTCTCTAATTTGTCGAGGTTAGCAATCAAAGCTTCAACAACATCCTTGATAATCCGATAGGTAAGAATCAGATCCTCATTGACATCGTTAATGACCGCTTTTCTGATGTTGCCAAAATGCTGCAACATATAGAATAGCATCGCACCGCCGCCAACGAAAGGCTCGATGTATGTGAATGGCTCTTTGCTTATTCTCTCTGGCAGATGCTCAGACAATTGGCTCAATAGTTGTCCTTTGCCTCCAGCCCACTTCAAAAATGGTTTTGCTTCTGTGCTCATTGCTCTTTTGTCGTTTGGCTGCGGACAAAAGAAAGCGTACCCTCTTCCTTCTCAACTCCAGACAAGGGCAGTCCACCATAGAAGCCCATACAGAGAGTGAAAGGAAGGGGTACGCCTATACAATGACAGGCGTATCCGCATTCCCTGAGACCCTCTGTATAAATGTTTGGTGGACTTTTATGTCTGAGGTCTCTTAGAACTTAGATACTGCTATCTAATT
>JAFUAY010000021.1 GCA_017460515.1 Prevotella sp. | reverse complement strand
CCACCTCTTCCCATTCCGAACAGAGAAGTTAAGCCCGCCTGCGCCGATGGTACTGCAATGCAATGCGGGAGAGTAGGAGGCCGCCGTCTTTTCAGAGAGAAGCCCTGATTCAGCAATGAGTCAGGGCTTCTTCGGTTTTATCATCTTGTTGACCAGTCAGGGCTTCTTCGGTTTTGTTACTGGTTTATGGTTGTCGGAGCAAAAGCCACTATTGCCAAGGGCGAAGCCTAGTTTTGCTATGAGCGAAGTCTAGTTTTGCTATGAGCGAAGCCTAGTTTTGCTATGAACGTTCCTATGCTTTGCTATGAGCGTTCCTATGCTTTGCTACTTACAAACACCATGTTTATCCATCGTAATCAATAGAGTTACGAGTGATAAGTCTATGGTTTACAATCTAAAACTAATAGACGCTATTGAATAACGGTCACGGTCACAGCTGTGACCGTGACCGTTTCCTAACGATAACGATTTTTTCCAGGTGAAGACAATGTGTAGATTGAAATTTCGAATAAATAGCTAAAATTAGTCATTTAGATACAAAAAGATTGAATTAAATTTGGTTTATTCGGCAGAATGTTGTACCTTTGCACCCGCTTTCGATTAGAAGGCTGAGATCCGCTAGCTCAGTCGGTAGAGCACAACACTTTTAATGTTGGGGTCTTGGGTTCGAGCCCCAAGCGGATCACGAAAGAGAGGCTAAACGCCTCTCTTTTCGTTTGCTTGGTGTTCTCACCCACAACATCCTCGTTTTTGTTTACCCTTGTTGCATTCACTTCAACATTCATGTTTGCGTTTATAATTGTTTCTGCCCAAGTGTTGATGTTAGGATTTCTTTGCAGATTTTTTTTGGAAGAAAGGAAAATATTACATATATTTGCAGCATGATGCAGAAATGGGGCTTATTATTATCTTTGGTTCTTCTTATTTCTTGTGGTGATGATAAGAAGGAAGTTGATGATGGGAATATTGTTTCCAGATTCAATAGTACCTGGAATATTTATGAAAAGTGTTTTCATAATGATGATGGCAGCGTTACCTACGAATCCCAGCCTTGGGGTGGTCTTGTGGCTCAGTTCAGTCAAAAGAATATGCCAGTCGACTGGTCTAATTACGAGTCAATAACCTTTGAATTTTCTCAGCCTACTCAAGTGGGTACGCAGATTATGTTGTCTGACCGCGTGAAGACATGGGGTAAGCCAGGCATTACCTCTTTGACATGTAATTTTGATGGTAAGGATGTATCTCAAATTGACGAAGTAGTGCTTCAAACATCTGATACAAGCATTGTGAATATAAGCCGTGTTTCACTTAGATCAAAAGATGGTGCGTGGGAATCGCAGATTCTTTGGAAGGGGAATTGTGAGTTTGGCAACTGGACGGGTGGCTTCGTCATTAAGCCTGAGCAGTTTGATAATGCGGTAGCTGGTGATAAGTTGGAATTTATTATCACGAATGATCATAGTGATCCAAGTGTTTCGTATTGGTTGATGAAGACGATCTACAGTGGTACCGATCAGACCTTGGAAGGCAACAATAATGAATTGAATGATTGGGGATGTGCTACAATGGGTAGCAAGGCAACTTCTTACCGCATATCTCTTACCGAAAATGATGTCGTCCAGCTGCGTTCGAAGGGCCTTTTTGTCAATGGTTACTATACGATTGTGAAGAAGTGTAACCTGTTGCATAAGGTTTTAAAAACCGATGAGACCTGAGCCTTTTCGGGTTCGTTGAATCGAGTATATATAAAGACTGTAAAGGTTCAGAGGAAGTATGCAGTGGACTGACCGCATCCGACAGGTAAAAATATTTTTAGTACTTTCGGCAATTTTTATTGCTGCTACCTCATTGATGGTTTCACATTACCTTGTGCGCGATCTTCAAGTGGAAGAACGTAATAAGATGGAGGTGTGGGCCCAAGCCATGAATGCTTTCAATAATGCAGATGAAAATACCGACTTGGCTTTGGTGATGAGCGTTATTGAGAGTAATAATACCATTCCTGTGATTGTGATGGATCGTGATTGCCAAGTTATTGACTGGCGTAATATCGAGGTGACTGGCGATGACACACTGACCTTCGTTTCTGATTACGGAAAGCGTATGAAGTCGATGGGAAATGCCATAAGGATTGAACTTGCAGGGCCGTCTGACTATCTTTTGGTGTGCTATGACGAGTCGATTATGTTGAAGCGTCTGACGCAGTTTCCGTATTGGCAGTTGGGCATTGTCATGATTTTCGCAGTGGTCGCCGTCTTTGCATTATTGGCGTCAAAACGTGCTGAGCAGAACAAGGTATGGGTGGGATTGTCTAAAGAGACTGCCCACCAGCTGGGCACTCCGATATCCAGTTTGATGGCGTGGGTTGAAATTCTGAAGGACAATTATCCTGATGATGAATTGATTCCCGATATGGAGCAGGATGTGAAGCGCCTGGAGCTAATCGCTGAGCGCTTTTCAAAGATAGGATCGCTTCCTGAGCCAGTCGATGCTTCTATGAAGGAGGTGCTGAATCACGTTATAGCCTATATGGACAAGCGTACCTCTCAGAAAGTAAAGATAACAGGTCATTTTCCTGGTAATGATGTGATTGTAAAGATGAATGCCTCACTATTCGAGTGGGTCATTGAAAACTTGTGTAAGAATGCCGTCGACGCAATGGACAACGGACAAGGGAAAATTGACCTTTGGCTGTTGGAGGAGGGAGATACTGTAGCCATCGAGGTGACTGACAACGGAAAAGGCATCCGAAAGAAGGATGTTGCCAATGTTTTCCGTCCCGGTTTTACAACGAAGAAACGAGGGTGGGGGTTAGGTCTCTCTCTGGCTAAGCGTATCGTTGAGGAATATCATAAGGGACATATTTATGTCAAGAACTCTGAAGTGGGACGTGGCACCACGTTCCGGATAGAGTTGAAACGTTCTCGTTCGTAAGTGATTGATTATTTGCAGTTTCTTTGCACACGATGTTTGCTATTGTGCAGAAAAGGAGGAAAAATACTATTTCAAATATAAAAAAGTCTGAAAAAGTTTGCTGTTTCATATTGAAAACGCAAAAAAATGAGTAACTTTGCACTCCAAATGCAAGCAAAATGTTAAGTTTAGAGCAGTTTAAGATTGATTTGAAGGCCCTTACTGAGGACGTAACGCCCTTGGATTATCAGCTTGATGACCAATTCTTTTCCGCTCTTGACGGTGCTGAGATACAGAGTGGCTCATTGCATGTGTCGGGGTCTATACGCAAGACTGTCGGCTTTTTCGAGTTACAATTGTCAATCTCCGGCACAGTACAGATTCCTTGCGATCGCTGTCTCGACATGATGGCTCAGCCCATTGAGACGACGCTCTGCCTGATGGCAAAGTTGGGCGATGTAGCGGGAACTCCTGTTCAAAGACAAGATGATATTGTTGCTGACGACATTGTGATTGTCGATGAGACAGAAGGTTTGCTTGACATTTCATGGTCTGTCTATGAGTCAATAGTCTTGGCGGTACCCATCCAGCACGTTCATCAACCTGGCGATTGTAACGATGCTATGATGCGAGTGCTTAGTGAGCATTCGACTGCCCGAAGCAGTGATGCGGACGCCAAACAGGACATTGATCCCCGATGGAACGCACTTAAAAAATTAAAGGTATAAATTTTAAAATAACATTTAAGAATTATGGCACATCCTAAAAGAAGACAATCCAACACTCGTACTGCTAAACGTCGTACTCATGACAAGGCTGTAGCACCTACATTGGCTGTATGCCCTAACTGTGGTGCTTACTATGTGTACCATACCGTATGTCCTACTTGTGGATATTATCGTGGTAAGGTAGCTATCAAGATGGACGAAGAAGTAGCAGAATAATCGAGTCATAATGGGTAAGATAAACGCGATCATCACCGGCGTCGGTGGCTATGTGCCTGACTATATACTCACTAATACCGAGTTATCCCGTATGGTCGACACCAACGATGAGTGGATTATGACGCGTGTCGGAATCAAGGAGCGCCGAATCCTCACTGAAGAGGGCCTCGGCACTTCTTATATGGCTCGCAAAGCAGCCAAGCAGCTGGTTCAGAAGACTGGCGTAGACCCTGACACCATTGATGCACTCATTGTTTCTACT
Organism: Prevotella sp.; assembly: GCA_017460515.1. Taxonomy (GTDB): domain Bacteria; phylum Bacteroidota; class Bacteroidia; order Bacteroidales; family Bacteroidaceae; genus Prevotella. The sequence continues at coordinate 26,577 of JAFUAY010000021.1, read as the reverse complement.
TCTACAGCTGACTATAAGTTCCCTTCCACTGCCAGCATCGTTGTTGGTAAGTTAGGTCTTAAGAATGCGTATGCATTTGACTTTTGGGCAGCCTGCTGTGGCTTCCTCTATTCTCTTGATCAGGCTGCGATGATGATTCAGAGTGGCCGTTGCAAGAAGGTCATCGTGATTGGCGCAGATAAAATGTCGTCGATTGTTGACTACAAGGACCGCCAGACATGTCCTCTCTTCGGAGATGGTGCTGCTGCTGTATTGCTTGAAGCCACTGAGGAAGAGAATGTTGGTTGTATGGACTCTTATTTCCGTACGGATGGCAAGGGACTTCCTTTCCTGCATCTGAAAGCAGGTGGCTCTGTATGTCCTCCCAGTCATTTCACTGTAGACCACCGTTTACATTACCTCTATCAAGAGGGTCGTACCGTGTTCCGCTATGCTGTGACCAATATGAGTGACGACTGTGCTTTGATAGCTGAGCGTAATGGTCTGACGAAGGAGAACATCAACTGGATTGTTCCTCATCAGGCAAATATGCGCATCATCGAAGCCGTTGCCAAGCGCTTAGAGGTTCCTATGGAGCAGGTGATGGTAAACATTGAACATTTCGGTAACACTTCTGCTGCAACGATTCCCCTGGCACTCTGGGAGAATGAACATCTCTTGAAGAAGGGTGATAACATGATTCTCACTGCCTTCGGTGCCGGATTCGTTCACGGCGCAAGCTATCTGAAGTGGGCTTATGACGGAAATAAAAATGCATAAAGCAGGATTTGTTAATATCGTTGGTAATCCCAACGTAGGTAAAAGTACGCTCATGAACCAATTGGTTGGTGAGCGTATTTCTATTGCCACCTTTAAGGCTCAGACCACTCGCCATCGTATTATGGGTATCGTAAACACTGACGATATGCAGATTGTTTTCAGTGATACCCCTGGTGTGCTGAAGCCCAATTATAAGTTGCAGGAATCCATGTTGGCTTTCTCCGAGTCAGCACTCAAGGATGCCGATGTGTTGCTCTATGTCACTGATGTGGTAGAGAATCCTGAGAAAAATTTGGACTTCCTGGAGAAGGTGCAGAAGATGACCATCCCTGTACTGCTGCTTATCAACAAGATTGATAGCCTCACCGCCGGTCCCTCTCCAAAGGGCGAGGGTAGTAGTCAGTCTCAATTGGCAACGATTGTCGACAAGTGGCATACGCTGTTGCCTAATGCCGAGATTCTCCCCATATCGGCCAAGAATAAGTTCGGTGTCGACATGTTGTTAAAGCGTATCAAGGAACTTCTTCCTGAGAGTCCTGCTTTCTTTGATAAAGAACAGTTGACCGACAAACCAGCCCGTTTCTTTGTCTCAGAGATTATCCGTGAGAAGATTCTGCTTTATTATGACAAGGAGATACCCTATTCTGTTGAGGTTGTAGTAGAACAGTTCAAGGAAGACGATCGTCAGATAAATATCAGTGCAGTCATCTATGTGGAGCGTGAATCCCAGAAGGGCATTATCATTGGCCATCAGGGCGTAGCACTGAAGAAAGTCTCTACCGAGTCACGCAAGACGCTTGAGAAATTCTTCGACAAGCATATCTATCTGAGCGTTTTCGTCAAGGTCGACAAAGACTGGCGTTCTTCCAAGAAGGAACTCGACAATTTCGGATATAATCCAGAATAAATCACTTTCAAAGAGGACGCTACAGCCCTCTTTGAAAGATTAAATACTATTCCCATCATGAAAAAGACTGTATTGTTAGTTTTACTCCTGACCCCATTGACATTGCTGGCACAGCATCAATCGGAAGTTACTGAATTCAATCTGACTGGCCCCTACGCTGTGAGTGTCCCCTTTGCTGCAGATAGTGTGGATGTCAATGGCAACAAGTTCGATGAGAAATCATTTCTGAAAGGGCTTTCACTTTCTTCATCAGCTCCTACCAAGGTTGTTCATTCAGGTGTGCTGCCCTCTTTGAGTGACAGTAAGAGCATTGGTATGCTTACGTTCTACCTGAATAATAGCAGCTATGTGTCGGGTAAGCTCAACGTGAAAGGCCCCAAGCATTACCAGCTCTACGTAGATGGTGTGGAGGCAGGTATCGATTTGAAACTCGCTCCTGAACATCATACCGTCAGCATCAAGTTCCTGGCTGAAGCAAACGACTCCGATTCTATCAGCGTTTCACTTGATTGCTCACAGCAACTCCATGCTGCGCTGTCGAAGAGTCATCCCTATATGGTTCACGACCTTACTGACGGACGCCGTGTACGTGGCATCTCGCTTTCTGCTGATGGCGCTTTTGCCGTTTTGTCTTATCAAACCACTGAGCGGGGAGGGCAGAGTCGTTGGACCTACGAACTGCGTGAAATCCTGAAGAATCGTCTGGTGAGTCAGCCCAGTCAACAGGTTCGTTGGATGCCTCGCGCGTGCGCGTATATAGAAGAGGTGTGGGAGGGAACCAAGCGAGTGCTCTATCTGACCGATCCTCGTAGCGGTGAGCGTCGCCAGTGGGCCTATGATGTTCCCCAAGGCAGTTATACCGTTAGTCCCTCAGAAGATTATCTCATCCTTTCTGTTGAAGAAGAGGGACCCAAGGAAGATGAGGAAGTGTTCCAGGTGCTTGAGATGGACGACCGCCAACCGAATTGGCGCAAACGCAGTCATCTGGTACACTATGATCTTCGCAGTGGCGTCAGCAAGCGCATCACTTTCGGTAATAAGGGCGAGTATCTTTGCGACATTTCCCAGGATGGCAGCCAGCTATTGTTTGCCTCTTCGCGTTCCCGACTGGAAAAGCGCCCTACGACCGTTACTGATTATCTGCTGATGGATATGAAAACGATGAAGGTCGATACCCTTCTGGCTGCTGCTGAGTATCTTGGTGGCGCAGTATTCTCTCCCGATGGTCGTCAGGTACTCTTCACCGGTACCCCTGAAGCATTCAACCGCGTAGGTTGTCAGTTGGCCGCCGATGTCACTCCCAGCATGATCGAGAATGAGTTGTTCCTTTACGATATAGCCACAAAGAAAGTGACTCCACTCACCAAGGATTTCAATCCTTCCATTACCCATGTAGACTGGTCTTGTGCTGATGGATTCATCTATTTCTCAGCAGAAGATCGTGACTATGTGCGTATCTATCAGCTTCAGCCCAAGAACGGTACTATTGTCCAGTTGGAGACAGTAGGCGATTATGCCTATCGCTACTCTTTGGCATCCCACGCTTCCGTTGTCGGATACCTCTCTTATGGGACAATGGCTCCCGCTTCTGCTCTCGCAGGCTATCTTGCCAAGGGTAAGGGTGCCATGAAACAGATCTGTTTCTTTGACGGCAAGACCGCTTTGGGTGATGCCGAGCTGGGCACCTGTCAGGACTGGAACTTCACCAATTCCCGTGGCGATACCGTCTATGGACGCCTCTATCTGCCAAAGGACTTTGATGCTTCAAAGAAGTATCCTATGATTGTCTATTACTATGGTGGCTGTTCACCTGTATCACGCTATTTCGAATCGCCTTACGCTCCTCAGTATTGGAACTCGTTGGGCTATGTGGCTTATATCCTTCAGCCCAGTGGTGCTACCGGCTTCGGTCAGGAGTGGGCTTCGCGTCATGTGAATACTGCAGGTCACGGTCCTGCTGAGGACATCATTGAGGGTACGAAGAAAATTTGCGAGGCACATCCCTTTATCGATGCTAGCAAGATAGGTTGTATGGGTGCCTCTTATGGCGGCTTCATGACTCAGTACTTGCAGACTCAGACAGATATCTTTGCTGCTGCCGTCTCACATGCCGGCATTGCCAATCATACCAGTTATTGGGGTCAGGGCTATTGGGGCTATAACTATAGTGAGGTCAGTATGGCCAATAGCTATCCCTGGAGTCATCGACAGTTGTATGTTGATCAGTCGCCACTTTTCAATGCCGACAAGATTCACACTCCGTTACTGCTGCTTCATGGCACTGATGATACCAATGTGCCTATCATTGAGAGCCTTCAGATGTTTACGGCCTTGAAACTATTGGGACGCGAAGTGGCCTTGGTCGAGGTGAAAGGACAAGACCATCATATCACCGACTACCGCAAACGTGAGAAATGGCTTGCCACACAAATGGCGTGGTTCCAGAAGTGGCTGAAGGACGATTCCTCCTGGTGGGATGCTCTTTATCCGAAGAAAAATCTATAAAAACGGAAAGAAAGAAAAAAAACAGCGCGTTTTTTTCTTTCTTTTCTTTTTATTTCCTATCTTTGCATCATAAATTATTTATTACTCTTAAAAATTAGTCACTTTATGAAAAAGAATTTTTGGAAATTGGCTATGCTGTCTTTCGTAACAGTATTAAGCTTGAGTGCAGTTTCGTGTGGTGATGATGGTGATGACAACCCCTCTTCATCGTCAGGAAATGACAATGGCGTTACGCCTCCTACAGGTACCGTCCTGACTCCTACCCAGCAGAAGCAATACATGGAGAAAGTTGCTCAGGAGTTTATGAATATCACGAAAGCCAGCGACTTCCAGGCGTATGCTGAGTTTGGTAAGTACGTTAATAATACGTACGTGAAAGGCTATAACTGGCAGAGTGTGGGCGATTGGGCCAAGAGATGTTTCGATGCTGCTGTTCCACTGGTTAATCATAGTGAGAATACTGAAACGAGCAATAGTTCATGGGGTGATTATACGTATGTGTATATCTACAATTATATCTATAATGACTATGCCGGGCTATTGTTAGCTTCCCAGTTTACGGGTCATTTCACAGCTAGTAATGGCAGTTGGAGCCGTACCGATGCCGATGACCTCCAGTTCATTTTCAATGATCAGAACGGCAATCCGTGTGTGTTGAAGTTGGCTACAAGCGGAAAGGTTACCAATGTCCATATCCCTGACATAAGGAATAGTAACTATAGTTGGTATAGCTCATATTATAATTATTCTTCAACATATATTACTGATCGCACCTACAATACTTTCGACCTTACCGTCGGTGTACCTGAACAGATTGAAGTAACACTTTCTATAGGTGGTGGTCAGTTGGTTAAGGCTGCTGTAAAGTTTGATGCTTCTAACATGAATGGTAGCGAATTTGTTTTCAGCAACAGCAATCTCAATGTGAGTGCAGTTGTCAGCTTGAGCAACGGTTACGAGTTTAATGTTTCTCAGGTTGCTTATCAGGCCAGCAAGAGTGCTGCCGTCAATTTCACGATGAGCAAGAGCGGTACCAGTCTGGTTTCATTGGCCGTCGCTTCTGATGTCACTGGTCTGCCTTCATATTACCTGTCGAATATCGACGAGCTTCGTTCTAAGGAGTTCTCTAATGCCAACGGAAAGAATAGTGTAGCGAAGATTGATATCCTTGGCAAGATGCAGTTGCAGGGCACAGTCTCTGATGTTCGCAAGTTGTCTGAATATTTCGAGGCTGCTGAGGATAACCGCTATGATGAGGCACAGTTTAAGTCGTATGTCAATCAGGCCAACTCGTTAATGGATCTAATTCTATATTATGACAATAACACTACTAAGCAGGCTTCGGTGAAACTTGAGTCATTTGCCAAGCAGCAAAGTTGGAGCAATAATATCAAGTGGAAGACTGAGCCTGTCATTCTGTTCTATGATGGCTCATCGTATAGTACGTTCAGTGCCTTCTTCAATGAGAACGACTTCAATCAGGTTATCAACAGCTTCAAGTCGTTGGCTCAGTCATATGCTAACCTGATTGACCAGCGTGTCAAGTGGTAGACCGAAGTGAGCGATGAGTTTTTCTCGTCGATACCTGTCACTTTTCTTGCTCTGCGCCTTTTCGTTGGTTGTGTATTCACAGCAGGACGACAAGGCGTGGAGTTTGTCGCTTGACAGCATCGTAGTCAGTGGCAACCGCTATTCCTCGCCAGTCAAGACCAAGTCTGATGGTAGTATCTATTGGGATATGAAGATGATGGACGACCTGCCTAAGATTATGGGTAATGCCGATCCTCTTCACTATACCCAGATGTTGCCAGGCATCCAGACCAACAATGAGTATAAGAGCGGCATCAATATTCAGGGATGCGACAATTCCCATAATTTCATCTCCATTCAGGGCGCACCGCTCTATAATGTAGGTCATCTGTTGGGCTTCTTCTCTACCTTTAATGCCTCCCATTATCCGTCGCTCTCACTCTCCAAGAGTGCCACTGTTGCCGACGCCCCCAATCGTCTGGGAGGACAATTGACCATGCAATTATCCGATTCCGTTCCTGAGACTTTGAACGGAGAGTTCACCGTAGGCTTGATTTCATCACAAGGAACTGTCCGTCTGCCCCTGAGCCGTTCCACTGCTTTGACACTCTCACTGCGCGGTTCTTATCTCAATCTGCTATACAGCCGATGGCTACAAGCCGATGATCAGCAAGTGAAATACTCGTTTTATGATGCCAATGCTACGCTGGTTCATCATGTCGATACCCGTAATACCTTAACGTTCGACTTCTACAGCGGCAGTGATATCATGTCAGTGAAAGAGAGTGATTATTACGCTACGATGAAGGATACGTGGGGCAATCACATGGGTGCACTCCATTGGCGATATACCGATCCTCGCGGATTGATGATGAACAGTTCCGCTTATGTCACCCATTATCACAACCGGTTCTCCATGCAATTGCAGGATATGTCATTCAGTCTGCCCTCTAGCATCACTGATATCGGTGTGAATACCGCTATCGACTGGCGGCGCTTCTCTGTGGGAGCCGATCTTGTCTGGCACGACATCCATCCGCAGTCGTTATCCTCCAGTGGCTCGTTCAACCTCAGTTCGGGCGCTTCTGCCGTCACCCGTTCGTTCGAAGGCTCTCTCCATCTGAACTATACCCAGCCCTTGCTGCCGTCATTATATATGATAGGAGGCCTGCGTGCCAGCTACTATCATCAGCCTGATGCCGATTTCCATTCGCTCGATCCCTCTGTTGCCCTTCGCTATGATGACTATACTTGGCAGGGCTCACTTTCCCTGTCTACCCGTAGGCAGTATCTCTTTCAGACGGGCTTCTCAAATATCGGTCTTCCATCCGAGTTCTGGCTTTCATGCAATGACGGTCGTCCGCCTCAGCATGCCTATGAAGCGTCAGCCAGTCTCTCCCGTTATCTGTTTCATCGTCGTTATCGTCTCACTGTTGATGCTTACTATAAGAAATTGTACAACCAAGTGGAATATAGTGGCAGTGTGCTCGACTACCTGAACAGCTCCTATGATGTTGAGGGCTCTCTGCTCTATGGTCGTGGTGAGAACTACGGGTTCAGTGTGATGCTCCATAAATGTTCGGGTCCGCTGACGGGGTGGGTGAGTTATGCCTACGCTCAGGCTCGCCGTACTTTCAGTGATGTTCGTCTCAATGGTTCTTATCCTGCCAGTCATGAGCGGCCTCACGAACTCAATGCTGTTGCCACCTATTCTCTTGGTCGGCATTGGAGTTTTGGTGCCACTTTTGTCTATGCATCGGGTACTCCCTTTACGGCTCCCCGTCATCTGGCTTTCATCAACGGCAATCTTATGATAGAGTATGGCGACCATAATGGCAATCGTCTGAAGCCCTATCATCGGCTCGACCTTTCTGTGAACTATAAGTGGAAGAGCTCGTTTGCCCATGAACAAGGCCTGAACCTCTCTGTCTATAATGTCACGGCTCATAAGAACGAGCTGTTTTATTATATCCGGAACTATGAAAACGGCAGCTTTGCCTATAGGCCAGTATCTTTTGCACTGAATATCCTGCCTTCAATCAGTTATTTCTGTAAATTCTAAATTCCTGCACCACTCATGAAATATCCCGTTTTCATTACATTTTTTTCCATCATGCTCTTTGCAGCCTGCTCTTCCGACTACGGCATCTCTGAAGCCAGTAGTGAGTTGGTTGTTGAGGGATGGATTGAAGACGGTGGCTTTCCGGTGGTCATTCTTACCAAGACGCTACCTGTCAGTGATCGTTATCAGAATGTTGAGGAAGCAGAAGATTTCCTGGTCCGCTGGGCAAAGGTAAGTGTCAGCGATGGTCAGGACACTGTTGTGCTCACAGGAATGGTCGACCAGTCCTATTATCCGCCTTACATCTATACCACGAGTAAGATGCGTGGTGTGGCAGGGCACCGTTATCATCTGTTGGTAGAGTATGACGATGTTCGAGCCAGTGCCAGTACTACTGTGCCGGCGCCGGTAGCTGTCGATTCGTTCCGCGTTGAAAAGGTGAACGGTTCCGATACCCTTTATCAATTGAAAGCCTGTTTCACTGATCCTGTTGACCAGAAAAACTACTATCAGTTCTTCACCCGCGTGGGCACTAAGAGTCTACAGTTTGTTGCCTCCTATCTGGGCAGTATCGATGATGCCGTGCTGAATGGTCCTACGGAAGTGCCAGTCTATCGTGGCCATCAGCTGATAGGTCCTGATTATACTCCATATTTCTCGGTCAATGACAGCGTGGCGGTGAAGTTCGCACAAGTTGATGAGACCGCCTTCCATTTCTGGGACGACTACACAAAATCACAGTCGTTGTCAGGCAATATGTTTCTTTCTTCGTCAACACCCATCCGTACCAATGTCAAGGGTGGCATCGGTTGTTGGTATGGCTGTGGCAGTACCACATCCTATCTCATTATTCGGGATTACGTAAGGAAATAGCTTCTGTCTTACTGCAGTCCGTCAAGTTCGCGCTTCAGTGCCTGCAGGTCATCTCTGACGGCAATCAGTCGGGTGAGTACCTCTGCTCGTTTTTCTGCACCGTCTCTGTTAGCATTGATGATCTTCTTGGCAGCGGCTATCTTGAATCCACGCTCTTTGACCAGGTTATAGATCAGTTTGATCTGTTCAATATCCTTTTCAGAATATTGGCGCACCTTGCTGGGGCCGGCAGTCTTGGGACGCAGGAAGGGGAACTCTGTTTCCCAGTAGCGCAGTGTACTTTCGTTCAAGCCAAACATCTCGGCAACTTCCTTGATGCTGTAGTATAATTTCAAATTTCTGTTCAGATTCAGTGCCATGATTGTTGAGAGTTGAGTGTTGAGAGCCTTTAGTTTTAGTATTATTGTTGGGGTGCCCAGTTGTCATTACGCTTGAAGACATTCTCCAGGGTGATGTTCTTTGCTTCTTTCTTGGTGAGCTGACGAGTCCAGCTGGCGCGCTCTGTGGTGTTTGCACCTTCTCCAGTGTTTTCAAACTCCAGATAACGGGCCGTCTGTTCGCGCTCTTTCTGCCAGTGATGCCATCCTGCGGGACAGATCTGACGGGGGAGTGAACAATGCATGAACAGCGTATAGCCGTAATCGCGCCAGGGTCTGCCCAGGTAAAGCTTTGTGACATTCTCTGCTGCAGTGATGTTACACTGATTAAACACATATCCGTACTCCGCATCCTTCGGTGTTGATGCAGCGGTGATATAACTGTTCAACTTGCAGTGTATGTGGCATTGTTCGAACCAAGCTGTTGAAGGACCGAAGATGAAGTCGGTCGTACCTTCTATATAGCAGTGGTCAAAGTACAGTCGTGTGTAGGGACTGCCCGTATAGACAGTATCCTGATGACCCAGGAAGCGGCAGTTGACGAATTTCAGTTGGTCGCCAACCGTCATCAATGCTACTGCCTGTCCCAGTCGTGCAGCATTGTTCTCAATCGTGATATTCTTCAGGGTGATATTGTTGGCTTCTATGCGAAGGGTGAACGTGCGGAACGTACCCAGTTTCGGACGGTCGCCCAGTGCCATCAGTTGCATGGTTGTTGCTGCAGGCCAGTTGCCATCGGTCATGGCAATATTGGCATGATCATCGTAGGTGATGATGGTCTGGTCGCGATCTTCGCCACAAATTTCTATGTTCTGTACCCATTGGGGAATAATGATTTTCTCCTTGTACGTACCTTTCTTTACATAGATGACCTTATGATAGTCCATGAAGGCACGACATACCTCGATGGCTTCACTGATATTTCGAAACTCACCCGTGCCGTCGCGTGCCACTACGATGGTATCCGGATTATCGTAGCTTTTTGCCTCTGCTTGACTTACTGACAATATACCCATGAACAATGATAATCCTATCATCATCCAGCGGTTCTTTATTTCAAGTATTTTCATTCTCATTATCATTTATCTTCTTTCATTTATCATTTAGGCTGCAAGCCTTTTTACGTGATTTGCGATATTTCTTTCAGGTCGGCCACCTTCTTCAGACTGTCTATGATGGACTTGACATTCTCTCGGTCGTGAACACGCAAGTCAATCCATCCTTCAAAGACGCCGTCTTCAGTGGTGAACATCAGTTTACGTATATCCAGATTCATCTGTTGCGAGATGATGCTTGTCACCTCGTTGACCAGTCCGCGACGGTCTATGCCGCCCAGTCTGATGGTTGCATCGAAGAACAGTTTCTTGTGCATGTCCCATTTCGCATCGAGTATGCGGTTGCCATAGCTGGTCTTCAGCTTGTTGGCCACCGGACAGGCACGTTTGTGAATCTCTATCTGGTTCTTGTTGTCAATGAATCCCAGCACATCGTCGCCAGGGATAGGGTGGCAGCAGGCAGGGAACTTATACTGACGGATATTTTCGTCGGTAATGAAGATAGGCTTTTTGCGGTTGAATTTCTCCGGTACCACGTAAAGCTTTGTCTTCGGATCTTCCTCTTTCTTCTTTGCTTTGACAAAAGGAACGTATTTGCGCCAACCGCCCGATTCTTCCTGTTTCTTTGCCTTTCCCGACAATTCGTCCAGGTCTTTCTCACCCAGCAGCACCGTCTTCTCGCCCAATGCCTGATATAACTCCTCACGATGATGCAGGTCATGTAGCTCCACCAGTTGGTTGATGATAGCCGCCGTTGGTTCAATATTGTTCTTCTTCAACCATTCAGTCAGGAGTTCCTCACCTTTTTTCTGTACCTCTCGGTTGTCATGTCTGAGGATAGCCTGAATCTTCGCCTTTGCTTTGGCTGTTGAGACGAAGTTGATCCATGAGGGCGATACGTGTTGTGACTTTGATGTGAGAATCTCCACCTGGTCGCCGCTCTGCAGCTTATGGCTCAGAGGCACCAGCTTGTGGTTGACCTTCGCACCGATACAGTGACTGCCCAGGAAGGTATGTATAGAGAAAGCGAAGTCGAGTGCCGTACAGTCGGCTGGCATTGTCTTGATTTCTCCCTTTGGCGTGAAGATAAATATCTCGCTGGCGAAGAGGTTCAGTTTGATCGCATCCAGGAAATCCATGGCGTCAGGCTGCGGATCGTCCAGTATCTCCTTGATGGTATGCAGCCATTCGTCCAGTTCGTTCTCGTCTTCCGAGTATTCACCGCCCTCCTTGTATTTCCAGTGGGCAGCCAGTCCCTGTTCAGCTATCTCGTTCATGCGGTCGCTGCGTATCTGTACCTCTATCCAGTGGCCCTGTTTCGACATCAGTGTGACGTGGAGTGCCTGGTATCCATTCGACTTCGGATGGTTGACCCAGTCTCTCAGTCGGTCGGGATGACTCTTGTAGAGCTGACTCAGCTTGACATAGATGGCAAAGCATTCTTCTGCCTCTTTCTCCCTGCTCGATGGGGTGAAAATGATGCGCACGGCCAGGATGTCGTAGATCTCGTCGAAGGTCACGTGCTTGTTCTGCATCTTGTTCCAGATAGAGTAGGGGGTCTTCACCCGTTCGCGGATGTCATATTTCAGTCCCATGCGCTGCAGAGTCTTCTCGATAGGCTTCGTAAACTGGTCGAACGATACCTGGCGTGATACCTGTGTGGCAGCCAGTTTCTGTTCAATATCAGCGTATTCCTCCGGGTGTTCGAATTTGAAACTGAGGTTCTCCAGTTCCGATTTCACCTTATAGAGACCCAGTCGGTGAGCCAGTGGTGCATAGATGTAGAGCGTCTCACCGGCAATCTTGTATTGTTTGTTGGCAGGTTGCGACTCCAGTGTCCGCATGTTGTGCAGACGGTCTGCAATCTTAATCAGGATGACGCGTATGTCCTCACTCATGGTGAGCAGCAGTTTCTTGAAGTTCTCTGCCTGTGCCGATGCCTGTTCACCGAAGATGCCTCCGCTGATCTTGGTCAGTCCGTCCACGATTTGTGCAATCTTCGGTCCGAACATGTTCGAGATATCCTCTACGGTGTAGTCGGTATCTTCCACCACATCGTGCAACAGTGCCGCACAGATGCTGGTGGAGCCCAGTCCTATCTCTGAACAGGCAATCTGTGCCACAGCGATAGGATGCATGATATAAGGTTCGCCCGACAGTCGGCGCACACCCTTATGGGCCTGTTTCGCAAAGTTGAATGCCTTTGTGATCAGGTCTATCTTCTTACGGTGACGGGAGTTGTTATAGTCATTTAGCAACTTCTCAAACGCAGCATTAATCATCTCCTCGTCGGCCGCTTCCCGTTTTAACAGCTCTTCATCCATTTATATCCTCCTTATATATTATCTCTAAAGTCTAAAGCCTCTCAACTATCTTACTCTCAGTTTCTTTCCTGCTCTGATGCTATTACCGCTGAGGCCGTTCAGCTGTCGCAGTTTCTGCACCGTGGTACCGTTCCTTCTGGCAATGGCACCCAGCGTGTCGCCTCTTCTGACGGTGACGGTCTTCGCTTTCAGGTTACGGCTATTCCTTCCCTTGCCTCGTTTGCTGCTGGCCGCCGGCTCATTCACTTCCACCACATCGCGCTTTGGCAGCATCGTGCTGGTGTTGTAGTTATAGATAGAGTCCTGCATGTCGATGAAGCGCACCACGTCGTTCGGCATCATGCGGATAGCCGATGGCTTGGTGGCTCCAGGTACTACGTCGCGACGATAGCTGGGGTTCAGTGCGCGTAGCATCTCGATATCCAGTTCCAGTACGGCAGCTATCTGGTTCAGGTTCACGTTCTTACTGACTACGACCGTATCGGTCTTGGCAGGCAGTTCGCAGCGCATCGGACAGATATTATGCTCGCAGTAGTACGTCATCACGTAGTTAGCCGCAATGAAGGCAGGCACGTAGCCGCGGGTCTCTCTTGGCAGGTAAGGATAGATTTTCCAGTAGTCCATCTCGCCTCCTGCACGATGAATGGCCTTATTGATCGTAGCCGGTCCGCAGTTGTAGGCCGCAATCACCAGGTTCCAGTCGCCAAATATCTTGTAAAGGTCGCTCAGGTAGTGGGCAGCCGCATACGATGAGCGCACCGGATCGCGGCGCTCGTCAACGAGAGAGTTGATCTCCAGTCCATAGTCCTTGCCTGTTGCCGACATGAACTGCCACAATCCTGCAGCACCTGCGCGTGATACGGCCGTAGGCTTCAGTGCCGACTCGATGATAGGCAGATATTTTAGTTCCAGTGGCAACTGGTAGATTTCCAGTGCCTCTTCAAACAGCGGGATATAGAAATTGGCAGCTCCCAGCATGAAACTCACTGAGCGGCGCAACCGTCCTGTATAGCGGTCAATGAATGTCTGCACCACATCGTTATATGCCATCTCCATCATCGTGGGCATGCGGCGCAGACGGTCTATGTAGACCTCCTTGCCGAAAGTCGGGTTCACGTCTCCCATCCGACAGTCGTCGTAGGTTGTCAAGTACGTTTTTGAGTGGTAGAGGTTCAGCAGGCTGTCAATGTCTTCGCTCATGGCCTCTGGAAACTCAATCTCTTCGTCAATGCCCTGCGCGTCGGTAATCACCACTTCATCATCGTCCACATCCTGTGCCTGGATGCCAGGAGTGATGAGCAGTGAACAGGCGAATAGCATCGCCACGCGTAATGAGCTTATTTGAATATTCATTGGGTTGTCTGTTCTTGGGGCTAAAAGTTTATACTACAGTTCACGCCTACCGAGGTGGCGTAAAGCGGATTGGGCGACTGCCCGTTGTTCATCATCGTCGGGCGCACCTTCAGCGACAGGTCTTTTGAGATGTCGAACTCCGACAGCTCGGCGTCAACGTATGCATCGATGACTGAGAGTGCGTAGATGCCCACCATGACAAAGAAACTCAGGTCGCGCCAACGGCGGTATTTATCTTTTCGACTTTTGAAGATCTGCTTATAGCGCTCTTCGTTCGTCTTGTCAATCTTGCGTCCCAGGTGCAGGAACTTGTTATAGCTTGCAGTGTTCGGGTCATCGTCCATGATGTCGATGTAGGCCTGCTGGTAGTCCTTATACATCATGCTGTTCCATGACATGGCGTAGATACAGCCTATGAATCCTCCGTATACGATGGGCAGTTTCCAGTATTTGCGGTTATAGATTTGTCCGCCGCCAGGGAATATCAGCGCCAGCCAGAGTGCGCGCTGCGGATTGGGCCGCCATTTGCTCCAGTCGCGCTTCTCCTTCACCTTTGCCGGTACCATGATGGTATCGTTGAGCATCACCGACCGCTCTTTCACCATCGAGTCTGCTACCACTGCTATAGAGTCAATGGCTTCAGCGGTGAGGGTCCCCTCGACCGAATCGAGGGGCACAAGCTGCTGGCGGACGACTGCTGAATCGAGGGGCACATCGCCCAGTGTCTGTGCCATGCTGTTTAGCACGGTAACAAACAGCAACGCGATGGTTGCCATCAGCATGCGGATACCTATGTTGATTCTTACGTTTGTCAATTCTTCAGTCGGTCTATCAGGTTCATGATGCGTTCCAGCTCTTCCTCGTCGGCAAAGGGGATACTGATCTTTCCTTTTCCTACGGGCGAGCAGCTCATCTGCACTTTCGTCTGGAACAAGTCCGACAGGCGCTGCTTCAGGATGTTGTACTCCTTGGGCAGTTGTGTCTTCGAAGCGATTTTCTTATTGGCCGTCTGCACGTCCTCACCGTTTTTCAGCATCTGAACCATCTCTTCCACCTTGCGTACGGAGAACTGGTTCTTCTGTACCTCTTTGAACAGCTTCAGCTGCATCGAGGGTGAGTCGATGGAGAGCAGTGCGCGTGCATGTCCCATGTCAATCTCGTGGTTCTTCAGTGCCATCTGGATTTGTGCGGGCAACTTCAGCAGTCGCATGTAGTTTGTTACAGCCGTGCGACTCTTTCCCACGCGCTCTGAGATGCGTTCCTGTGTCATACCAGTGGTCTCGGCAAGATGTTCGTAGGCCAGTGCTATTTCGATGGCGTTCAGGTCCTCGCGCTGTATGTTCTCCACCAGAGCCAGTTCCATCACGTTCTCGTCGTCCACCGTACGTATATAGGCAGGAATCGATTTCAGTCCTGCCATCTGTGAAGCCCTCCAGCGTCGTTCGCCCGCAATAATCTGATAGCGGTCGTTGGCCACCTGTCTCAGTGTGATGGGGGCAATGATACCCATGTTCTGAATGCTGGCGGCCAGTTCTTGCATAGCCGTAGCGTCAAACTCCCTTCGCGGTTGGTCGGGGTTCGGTTCTATCTGTTCGATGGGGATCTCATTCAGGTTCGATGATCCCTGTGTCTTCACATCACTTGTATCTATCAGTGCATCGAGTCCGCGACCATTTCCGATGTCGTCGAGTCCGCGGCCCAGCACTGCTGCTCCTTTCGCGTATTTCTTTCTAACTGCCATTATTTTTCCTTTAACTCCCTTTAGAAATGATTTCCTTCGCCAGCGCCAGATGGTTCTTCGAACCTGTTGAGTCAGCATCATAAAGGATGACGGGCAGTCCGTGGCTGGGACTCTCTGAGAGCTTCACGTTTCGCTGGATGACCGTCTTGAACACCAGCTCCTGGAAGTGGCGCTTCACCTCATCATAAATCTGGTTGGCCAGACGGAGACGTGAGTCATACATTGTCAGCAGGAAGCCTTCAATCTCCAGTTTCGTGTTCAATTTTGATTTGATAATCTTGATGGTGTTCAGGAGCTTCGAGATTCCCTCCAGTGCGAAGTACTCACACTGCACGGGGATGATGACCGAGTCGGCTGCCGTCAGCGCATTCACCGTGATGAGGCCCAGTGAGGGCGAGCAGTCTATGAGGATATAGTCATATTCGCTACGGATGGGCTCCAGCAGTTTCTTGATCACCTTCTCGCGCTCCTCCAGGTTCAGCATCTCAATCTCTGCGCCCACCAGGTCTATATGACTCGGAATGATGTCCAGTCCGTCGATATCGGTGGTGTAGATAGCATCGCGCACGTCGGCCTTGTCGATGATACATTCATAAATAGAGCAGTCTACATTCTTGATGTCTACGCCCAGTCCGCTCGAGGCGTTGGCCTGTGGGTCGGCATCTACTACCAGTACCGTCTTCTCCAGTGTGGCAAGCGAGGCTGCCAGATTGATGGTTGTCGTGGTCTTTCCCACGCCTCCCTTTTGGTTAGCTAATGCAATGATTTTTCCCATTTTCAATCTCTTTCCTTGTATAAACAATGTGCAAAGATACACATTTTCCAACTAACTGCACCCCTTTTCAATAAAAAAATACTTAAATGCTTGCTTGTTTTGCAGAAAAGCGTTACATTTGTAGTCAGAATTTTAATTCAAACCATTATGATAGACGTAAAAGAGACCCTGCAGAAAGCAGAAGAGAGAATGGAAATGGCAGCCATGTTCCTTGAGGAAGAGCTGAACCGCGTTCGTGCCGGACGTGCCAACGTAGCCATTCTCGATGGTGTGAGAGTAGAGAGCTACGGCAGTCGTGTGCCCCTGAACCAAGTAGCTAATGTGTCAACTCCTGATGCACGTACCATTGCCATCAAGCCTTGGGACCGCAAGCAGATTCGTGATATCGAGAAGGCTATCATGGACAGCGATGTAGGCATCACTCCTGAGAACAACGGTGAGGTGATTCGCCTGATTATCCCTCAGCCCACTGAGGAGCGCCGTCGTGACCTGGTGAAGCAGTGCAACAAGATTGCTGAGAAGGCAAAGGTTGAAGTGCGTAACGTGCGTGCCGATATCAAGGAGAAGCTGAAGAAAGCCATCAAGGACGGACTCTCTGAAGACAGCGAGAAGGATGCCGAGAACGAGCTGCAGAAGATCCACGATAAGTACATCAAGAAGCTCGATGCCCTGATGGAGGCAAAGAACAAGGAGATTATGACTGTCTAGTTGAGAGATTAGAGTTTAGTGTTTATAGACTTTAGTTGATCGTGAAAGGACTAGTCGTTAAGAATACAGGAAGCTGGTACACCGTTCTTACGGACGATGGCCAGCTTCTTGATTGTAAGGTGAAGGGCAATTTCCGCCTGAAGGGTATCCGTTCTACCAATCCTGTTGCTGTGGGTGATAGGGTAAGCCTCTCCCTAACCCTCTCCCAAGGAGAGGGGACTTCTGTACCTTCGGGTGGCCAGGCAGCGATGGCCTGGATAGTAGGTGTTGAGGACCGTCGTAACTATATTATCCGTAAGTCGCAGAACCTCTCCAAGCAGAGTCATATCCTTGCTGCCAATGTTGACCAGGCCTTCCTTGTTGTCACCGTCAATCGTCCGCAGACCTCCACCACGTTCATTGATCGTTTCCTCGCTTCAGCCGAGGCCTATCGCGTGCCCGTGTACCTTATTTTTAATAAGATTGATCAGCTTGACGACGACGAGCGCCGCTATCAGGAAGCAATGGTGAACCTTTATCAGACCGTTGGCTACGAATGTCATCAGATCTCTGCTGTCACAGGCGAAGGTGTCGATGCCCTTCGTCCGTTGCTGGAGGGAAAGATAACGCTTCTTAGTGGTAACAGCGGGGTGGGGAAGTCTACCCTTATCAATCGCCTGGCGCCACATGCCAACCTCCGCACTGCTGAAATCAGCGATGCCCATAACACCGGCATGCACACCACCACCTTCTCAGAGATGATAAGCCTCCCCCCATCCCCCTCCGAAGGCGGGGGTGAATTATCCTCCCCTCCTTTGGAGAGGTCAGGGCAGGCTTCCTATCTCATCGACACTCCAGGCATCAAAGGCTTTGGTACCTTTGATATAGAGCCCGAAGAGCTCACCAGCTATTTCCGTGAGATTTTCCATTTCTCTAAGGACTGCCGCTTCAGCAACTGCACCCATACCCATGAGCCCGGCTGCGCCGTCCTTCAAGCCCTGCAAGACCATTATATTGCTGAAAGCCGCTACCAGTCTTACCTCTCCATGCTTAATGACAAGGAGGAAGGTAAGTACCGCGAAGCGTACTGAAATTGTTTAGCAGCCTAACATGGCTGAAGGGGTTGTTCCAAGCGTCCTACTTGTGTTGACTTGCTATGGGATAGTGCTCTTTCTCAAACTCTATAATCATATCCGACATCAGGGTTAATTCAACAGTACTGCGGTCATCTGTAGGGGTACTGTCATCAACCATTGGCAATAGCTCTTCAACTCTTGCCAATGCAAATTCATACTGTGCCTTTGTAATTTTTCCCATGATAACGTTGTTTGATTGCAAAAGTAAGACTTTCTCTCAAAAAAAGCAAATAAAGAGCCAAAAAATAATTAATTCTACAATTATTCTCAAAAGTTTTTGTATTTTTGTGGCAAGAAACAAGAACTGTTCATCCAACAATGACACTGAATATGTTTAAACAATTTGCAGAATCTCAGCATGCAGCTTATCTTGAAGCCGTTTCGTATTACAAGGAGAATCCACAACGACTTATCGATGCGGAAAAATTTGTGATGGATGAGATACTGCATTTTATTGACATACATCTGCCTGAAATCAAAACCGATTATGATGAGGCTTCATATCTATATTCATTTTGGAAAAACTATCCTCCATTGAATAGGGGTAAGGCTCCAGTAGGCGACCAGTATCCCTGGCTGGAAGTCGGTGAACAGGTGTTCGGCAACAAATTGCAACGACACTTTAATGCAAACTTCTCTGTAAAAGACTCCGGTCTGCCTTCAGGCTCTGATGATCGTTGTATTATTTCGAGCGAACGCATCAGACAGATCCTTGGAATCACAGATTCTGTTTGGGTATTCGTTGACATCAAATCAGCAGGTCCGCGTGATGACTATTATAACGCAGTCATGTCTCCCTATCAGATTTCCGGTTCAGGAAATTGGGTAAAGACAGATGATGGTGTGAAGAATAATCCGATAAAGGCTCAGGGTAAATTAGTATCCCATAACTTCTTTTGTTCGCTTTCGCCAATCTATGTTTTAAGTGATGGTACAGTTGCTCCCCTTTTGACATTTGCTATTAAGCCTGTTTACGATATGCTGAAAGACGAATATGACAAGACTATTGGACAGCCTCTCTCAAACATTAAAGTAGCAAGTATTCCAAATGGCATTTTACTGACAAAGAATCCGAACTATAACAAGAAATTCCCAGGATTGTTTATTCCTGGAAAGGATGAAAAGAGTAAGAAAGAGTTGAAAATGCGTGCTCGCGTATCGTTCAGTATGCTGAAAGAGATTGCAGATTGGAGAGTAAAGGAAGTAAACGTAAAAGGATAGTGTATGTTAGCACCCAACAAAATATATTGCGGCGATTCACGTGAACTACTAAAACAGATAGAGCCCGATTCATTGGCCCTATCATTTTGGTCACCTCCTTATTTCCTAGGTAAAGACTATGAACAAGGTGTAACCTACCAGCAGTGGCAGGATATGCTGAAGGAGATAATCACCCTACATTATAATATTTTGAAGCCTGGTGGTTTCATGGTGATCAACATTGCTGACATCCTGGCTTTCCAAGATGAGAAAATGCCACGTATACAGGCAGATAACCCATCAAACAAAAAATGCGCGGTTACCCGACAGATGGTTCTTGAGGCCAAACAACTACATCCTGAATACAATCGTGACCAGCTGGCGGCATTCCTGCATTGTAGCGAACAGACCATCGACAGGAGACTGAACGGCAATAATATTCGTGGTGGGAAACATGCAGTAGGAACTCATGTCAAATTGGTCGGTGGACAACTTGAAGAATATGCTTACGAAGCAGGACTCTACCTTTATGACAAAAGGATATGGATGAAAGATCCTGCTTGGGCAAACAGCAAATGGACAACGAGTACGCTGAAAGCAGTCAGTGAGACTGAAGACCTGTATGTCTTTTGGAAACCGGGAACCTATACAGTCAACAGAGACAGGCTGACTCCAGAGGAATGGAAAGAATGGGGATTGCGTCAAGTATGGAATATCCCCAGTGTACGTGCAAACGATATCCATCAGGCAATGTTTCCTATTGAGCTTGCCTTCAGAGTTATTCGTCTATACACAGACGAGGGAGATGTCATCTTGGATCCTTTCCTTGGTAGTGGAACAACGGCTTTAGCAGCTATAGAGGCAAAACGCCAGTATATTGGCATAGAACTGATGCCACAATATGCAGAATTAGCAAAGAGAAGAGTGGCAGAGATGGAGAATACTCCCAAACTCGCCTTCGCCTAACATTCTTTAACCATCTTCTCTTAATAGAATACAAAAAAAGACTGACAGCGATGCTGCCAGTCTTTTTGATGTATAGAGGGGTGGGGGTTACTCTTCTTCGTCCCAGTCCCAGAGGTTGTTCTGTCTACGAGACTCAACGCTGGCTGCATCTAC
Organism: Prevotella sp.; assembly: GCA_017460515.1. Classification (GTDB taxonomy): domain Bacteria; phylum Bacteroidota; class Bacteroidia; order Bacteroidales; family Bacteroidaceae; genus Prevotella. Next base: position 6,174 of record JAFUAY010000021.1, on the reverse strand, counting down.
AGGATCAGCTGTTGTACTCAATGCCACCTCAGGGGCAGATTCTGCTATAATTCTCTGAGTTTCTATCTTTGTCACCTCTAATGAGGGAATCATATATATCTTTTTCATTGTTCTTTTCTTTTATTCTCGCACAGAGTCACAGAGTTTAATCCGTTAAATCCGTGCAATCCGTGGTTGTTATTTTACAAATACTTTCTTGCCGTTCTTAATCACGAGGCCCTTGTGATTAGCATTCACGCGCTGACCCTGGAGGTTGTAAACAGCTCCCTCGCCTTCGGAGAGGGCTGGGGTGAGGCTTATTCCTGTAGTCTGGTCATCCTCGAACAGGAACGTCAGCTCACGAGCAGAAGCAGGAATAGCGCTTGCAGGCAGCAGAGCCTTACCAGCAGGAACATTACCAGCACCTACCTTCACGAACTTGTTACCAGAAAGTCCATAATAAGTGTTAGCTGCAATATTTTTAGGAGCTAAAGTGCCCTCCAGTTTGTTGTCGCCAAGGACAGTGCTGCCGTCAGCACTCGTCAGCGTGATTGTAGCATTTGCATTTCCCTTCAGCAGGATACCCTGACCGCCCTTGATAGCGCCAGTTATCTGTGAGAAGGTGATTGTTGTACTGGTTACAGCTGTGATCTGCCAAGCACTATAGTCAGCAGTAGCATAATCAGAGAAGTCGAGAGGATACTCTGAACAGTAGGTGGCATAGCCAGAGGCATTGAGCTTTACACCAAAGCTGTCATAGTAGATACCAAAGTTCTTAACTTCCCATTTACCATTATTACCTGTTGAAGGACTATAGTCGAAGATGAAGTGAACAGTCTTGCCAATATAGTCGCTTATGTCAATATCTCCTGATTCAACGTAAGTCCAATCACTTCCTGTAAAGTAGGTCGGTATTGTCAATTCAATAGGAGTATTGCTTCCTTCTTGTACATACAATTTGCAGGCAGCAGATGGATTGTCAAAAGAATTATTTCCAGTATGTTCAAAGAAAATACAAGGATTAGCCTTAGCAGGAATTACGTAATTATCAGTAATGAGCTGTCCTGCAGTTCCTGCTGTAGAACATGCACCATAAGAAGAACTAGACGTCCATTCTGTATAAGTCCATCCACTTTTCTTCGTATTAGATAACAGCGTCTCATAAACATCAGCAGATTGCGTAAAATCAGCAGCAGTAGTACCGCCTGTAGGAGCGCTTACTGTGACATTGATAACCTTGTCATCACCTGCAGTATACAGGTGTTCAGCATCAGCAGGAGCAGAAATAGTGATAGTGGTTGTGCCTGCTGCTACAGCAGTCACTTTTCCTGAGGCGTCAACAGTTGCGATATTTGTGTTGCCACTTGCGTAAGTCAGTGTGCCAGCATAGCCAGCAGATGTTGTAGCTCCAATAGCCTTCGCAGCATCACCGTATGTCATAGCGACATCGCTTGCAGATACCTCGACAGGAGCTGTAACGCTAACTTCGAGCTCAGCAGATACTGAACGATATGTTGTAGCATCGTCAGGAGTGATGGTATAGGTAATCGTAGCAGTTCCACGACCAATAGCCTCGTAGGCACCTGTTGAAGCATTTACTGTTATAACATCATCATCGCTTGATGACCATGCTTTTGTACAATCATCAGCGTCTGTTGAACTTGCAGAGAACGTACCAGTCGCACCCTTTGCCAATGTACCTGGGTCAGTAATTGAAACGCTAGTTGCAATGGGTTCTTTGTTGGGAGTGATTGTAATTTTGGACACTTGAGCATAGCTACCGCCAGCAGAAATAGTTATTGTTGTTGAAGTCTTAGTGGTAGTTAATGTCGCAGAACCGGCAGATGTTGAAGCACTGCTTGTCCCATCAGAAACAGTTACGCTATTCGTAGGAACTGTTACTGTCACAGTAAAGCCTTTACCGCATTTAATTGTTGGTGAAGTAAGTACTCCGTCATCTTTTCTTAGTTGCAATTTTCCATCACCTAGCATACAATTGGTTGCAACCCAATCATAGTCACCAATAGTATATGGGTCTGCTGTCTTATATCCGCTGCCAGAGAATGATGGGAAACTGGTTATTTCAATCTCACCCGTTGCGTCCAAATCGATAGAACCATCGGTTACAGTTACCGTGCAAGTGGCTGTTTTTGAACCGTCTGTAGTTGTAACGGTAATCGTGGCAGTACCAGCAGCAACTGCGGTAACCAAGCCATTTTCATCAACGGTAGCAACATCCTCATCGTTACTATTCCAAGAAACGGTCTTAATAGTAGCGTTGGCAGGAGCGATGGTTGGGGTTAACTGAACGGTTTGGCCCACCTTACACGATGCAGATGTCTTATCAAGTGTGACACCGGTAACGGCAACGTTCGTGATAGTCAGGTCACAGGTAGCTGTGAAGCTGCCATCAGTAGTTGTAACTGTTATGGTAGGAGTGCCTGCTGCAAGGGCTGTTACGTGACCGTTTGAGACTGTCGCTTTTGTATCATCACTTGATGTCCAAGTTACGTTTTTATTCGTTGCATTGGAAGGAGCAACCGTAGCAGTCAAGTCAAACTCATCACCAACATTCAAGGCCTTAGAAGTTTGATCAAGGGAAACGCCAGTAACGGGATCAGCAGCGGTTACGGTTACTGTGCAAACATCATAGATTGTACTTGGATTATCATGAGCCTTTGCTGTGATATGTGCTTCGCCTGCTGCTACGCCAGTCACCACACCAGTGCTGCTTACAGTAGCAACACCCGCTGCATCCGATTCCCAATCAACGACTTCTGTGTGATTAGCAGGCAGCACGGTGGGAATTAAAGTTACCGTTCCACCGACACCAACATTAGCTGTCTCGTCCACGGAGATAGAGGTAATGGCAATAGTCGGATCGTAGGTAACTGAAATACTTTTTATGTAAAGACTATTACTTGATGCGTCAACAACAACTTTAATTTTTCCAGAAAGTGGCGTTGCTAATGACAAAGTCTCATCTGTCTTTGTTGTGCTAAATGAAGAAATAGTCTTCTTTAATACATCATTTACGTAGATTTTGACAGTACCACTTCCTTTGCTACTTTTTGCAACAGCAACTACAACACTGGAAATGTTTAGGTAAGAACTTTTGGTTTCGAAAGTTCCACTTGCTCCACCCTGAAATTGAATACCTCTGGTCCCCTCATATCCAGTCGTACCAGACTTGCTGATATTCCATAAATTGATGTTTGTTCCTGAGTAAGGAGTTGAAGAAATACCACTTGTGAAAGATGTTGTAAAACTTTCATCGCCCCACGCACTGTTCACTCCTACTACGAGGCACAGTAGTAGAAGGAAGAAATTAAGTAAAAGTTTTCGTTGCATAATAATATAGATTTGATGAATAATATTCACAGTTGTACCGTGGGGTTAAGGAGCCTCATGGCATTTTTCGGGACAAAAGTACTACTTTTTTAGATAACAGCAAAGAAAATGCAAAAAAAATTAAGTTTCTGATGTTAACATAATTAATTCACGTTCAATTAGCGGCCATTCGCGTTACGCCGTAGGCAATAATGTGTCGTGAAATATGGAAAAACGGAACAATCGAAACGGCTCAAAACTTGGAAATTTTCCAGCGAGTCCACCTTCGCCCAAAACGAAGGATGTTTTCGTCAAGAAGGATCGTTGCTATTCAGAACTCATAGACTTACGACTCGTAATCCTATTGTTTACGGTAGCTAAACATGGTGTTTACAGTGGCTAAACATGGTGTTTACAGGTCGTAATCATGGTACTTTCCTGCAATCACTTAGCTTTTACGATGCAGTTACAAGGCTTTTACGATGCAGTTACTTTGAAACTATGATCCAGTTTCTTTGCAATTGCATCGTAATCTCTGAGCAATTAGCGTCAAATATCTAAGCTTTTGCATCTCGGTTGCCTGTCTTTGAGATTGAAAAATGCTGAATTCCCGAAGTCGTTTTTCATCCGTTTTTGTCATTCTGGAGTGCAGTTTTCATGCAAAAGCATAGTTTCTTACGTTCAGATTCCCGCAGAGCAGGTTCAGTGATACCGTAAAAACGAACGTTCTATCGGAGATTTCGAAAACAATTTTTTCTAGAATGAGTCAAATTCTGCAAAAAATCATTGTTCCGTTTTTCCGTAAAGACTTATTTCACCTTGACCACATGCCAGGTGTCAATGGTGCGACGGTCCTGACTGATATTCATGCCGACAGCCACTATGCTACGCTGGTCATGAGCATAGTGTGAGGCATAATCCTTCGTGAGAATTTGCACTGTAGCCTCATCAGCCGTTTTGCCATATTTTAATTCTATGATGTATATGACGTCTTGAAGCTTCAAGGCAATGTCCATACGGCCATCACTAGTCTGTTCTTCGGCTGAAACATCCGCACCTTCGGCTGTCAAGGCTGCGTAAAGCAACGACTGATAGAGTTGTTCATTCTGGTTCTTGTCAGTAATGCTATAAGGTATGCCGGCATACCAACGCTGCACGCACTCGATAAAGCCCTCAATCGTAATCTCTTTCCTCAGCAGACGCCTATATGCGTTGCCAAGGGCATCCTGACTACCAACGTAGTTCTCAAGATAATACTGGTAGAGTGAATAGGCAAAGCCTTCGCGCACTTCATCGTTAGGGAATCCCAGCACGTATTCATTCGCAACGGGATTATAGTCCTTTAGTGTCAGGTATCCGCTTTGGAACAGTACTGGTATAGGATCGGTAATGCGCTCAGTAGGCGCATCAAAACGGCGCATCGGATACGGACGATCCTCTAGTTGAGGGATGGTAAGCTTATGCTGCCGCATGACGTTGATGAGCATTGTTGGCGTACCCGTTGAGAACCAGAATGGCTGTATGTCGCCCATGGCAAAAGCGTTAATGAGGCTCCATGGACAGTAAATATCGGTAAACGCATTGCTGAAGTGGTAACCGTCATACATTCTTTTCAGTTTGCTCAGCACCTCATCGTAAGTATAGTGGATACCCCAGCGACTAAGCGACTTGTTCATCCTTCCCGTCAGCAGCTCAATGTCGGTCTTCATCTCTGTCAGCATTTCCTCCTCCGTAATACCGCATATACCTTCGTACTGCGGATTGAACGTCAGCTGTTGCAGGTTGTTCAGTTCACTGAATACCGATAGTTGGGAGAACTTGGAGATACCTGTCAGGAACACGAAACGCAGATATTGCGCTTGGGCCTTTAATGGGGAGAACAGTGCTCGGATGCGCTGGCGAATATAGTCTTGAAGGGCTGCATCGGTGATGCTGTCAAGCATAGGAGCGTCATACTCGTCAATAAGAACCACCACACGCTCACCCGTCTGCTGATAGGCTACCTTGATGATTTTCGACAAACGATCATCGTAATTGTATTCGTCAGTAGGTGTGATGCCCCAGTCTTCTTCTATCCTGCCAAGAATTCCATTGAAAACTCCATGAACACGTTCCCGTTCATAGTATTTTCCACTTGACAGGTCAATACGAATGACAGGGTGCTTACGCCATTCTTTCTCCTTGTCATAGATATAAAGGCCTTCGAACAACTCCTTACGTCCTTCAAAATAACAACGCAATGTGTCAACCAGTAGCGACTTGCCGAAGCGTCGCGGACGACTGAGGAAGAAGTAAGTAGCGTTAGTGCTCACCATCTGCCAAACATACTTTGTCTTGTCAATATACGGAGCTTTGCGCTCGCGCATCCAGGAAAAATCCTGAACGCCTACAGCGTAGTTGCGCATGTTCGTCTCTTGTTCCATCATCGTACTGTTTACTGGTTTTGAGGCAAAGGTAAACAAAAAACTTTGAATTGGCAAAGAAATATGTGGAAAAACTCTTACCTCGTCTATTATTTCCTTTATATCTGCGGGACTAGAAATGCTTACGACAACAATAGCGGCCAGCCCGTTGAGGCCAGCCGCTATGTGGATAGAGGTTATGAGGGATTATTCCTCGTCGTCCCAGAAGGAGCCACGAGATTCAGCATCAATGCCGCTACCCAGTTGCGTTTCGCTGGTCTCGATATCACCACCTCCTGAACCCATACCGCTAAGGGATCCTGCTATTACATGTGAGAGTTTGATGTTAACGCACTCTACTACGGGTTTCATATATATCTTTTTCATTGTTCTTTCGTTTTATTGGGGTTGCTTACTTCACAAATAATTTTTTACCGTTCTTGATAACGATACCCTTATGACT
>JAFUAY010000020.1 GCA_017460515.1 Prevotella sp. | reverse complement strand
CAAGCTGGATATAGGCGTGGTGAACGGGATCAAAAGTGATCAGTCCCATCTTCTCCACATCGGGTTTGCCATCCTCGGCCAGATACTTCTCGTCACAGAGGATATTCACGATTTCAGCTACAAGGTAGTAGCCAGTCTCAGACTCGTCGATTTTCTGCTTCACACGGCACTCCAGCGTCATCGGAAATTCCTTAAATATAGGGGCATTCACATTGGGAGCCTTTTCGATTGTCCAGCCAGTTTTCTCCATCTTGTCTGGAGTGTTCCTACCACTGACAATGCCTACATAGTCAGAGGCTACCATTGTCTCAGCCGTTGCGAATGCTACGGTGAGCTCAGGATTCACGGCCAGATTGTCCGTCGTCTGATGAGAGCCGAGTGAGATGACGATTTCGTTCATATCCCACTGACCGCCCCAGGCAGCGTTCATAGCGTTGGGCTTACCTTCTTTGTCGTAGGTGCCGATAATCAGCACGGGTTGTGGCAACAGCCACGCAGTTGATTTGAAACTCTTCATATTACTTGTGTTATTTGTTACGTCTTTCGCCGGTTGTGCCATTGCACTTGACATTGTGACTATTATCAGGCATATTATTGCTACCAGTCTTTTCATCTGATTATTCTGCTTTACCACCAAACTCGTTATAAGATACGTTCTCGGGCTTCCACTTGTCCTTTGGTGTGGGCTGTTCAGCAGGATGGCCGATAACGATAGTGCAAAGAGGAATGTAAGTCTCTGGCAGTTTCAGCACTTTGGCAACAGCTCCGGCACGGTTCTCATCAGGATAAAGTCCCGTCCAAACGGCCCCAAGACCGATGGCGTTGGCAGCAAGCAGGATATTCTCTGTTGCAGCCGAACAGTCCTGAACCCAGAATCCGCGTCCCTGTCCTGGCAGGGCTTTGTCCATGTTTCCGCATACGACGATGGCCAACGGAGCCTTCTTCAACATACCACCACGAGGGTTGTCACCTGCGAGTTCGGCAAGTTTCTCTTTGCTGTTGATGACCACAAAGTGCCAGGGTTGTTTGTTGACGGCAGTAGGTGCAGCCATACCTGCACGAAGCATTGTCTCGATGTCTGCCTTTGAGACTGGTTCATCGGTGTACTGACGGATGCTTGTGCGCGTCATGATGTTGTTGATGGCGGCCTGCGCCTCTGATTTCTGTTGTGCTGAAACTCCTGCAGTCATGGCGAGAGCCAGCATGATAAAAATGACCTTTTTCATAATTTTTTATGTCTTGATTCTTAAACTATGTTGCAAATTTACTCGTTTTCACTGAATTATGCGTAAATTTGTGCCTGAAATTGAGAAATATTAGGATTTATGGGTAACATCAAGATAATCAAAGGTGTATTTGACACCAAACTGGAACTGGAGCATGCGGAGGTCGCAGCGGGATTTCCGATTAACATTGACTACTCGCACGAAACGCTGGACTTCAACCGCGACTACATCAAACATCCAGAAGCTTCGTTCTACGGCGATGTTGAGGGGGATTCAATGATAGAGGCTGGCATCTTCGACGGCGACCGTGTGATTATCGACAGGGCTGTTCAGCCGCATGACGGCTCCATTGTCGTTGCATGGTGGGGAGGTGAAGGCTTCTCGATGAAGTACCTGGATCTGACCCATAAAGACGATGGCTATATCGAGTTGCGCCCTGCCAATGATGAATACCCGGTATTTAAGATTGACACACCTGAGTATTTCGAGGTTTGGGGTGT
>JAFUAY010000019.1 GCA_017460515.1 Prevotella sp. | reverse complement strand
TGGCAACCTAACTTCTTCTTCAATCCTCCCAAATTTGCATAATCCCGATTTCTGGACTTCCTCGTTCTTCCCCGTATTGCCTTTATTTCAGGCCGATTTGCGTTAATTCTCCAAAATCCCTCGTTTGTTACAACCTTTTTTCGTAACTTTGGCATTGCCGAAGTTACTTGCACTCGGAAATGAAGAAAAACAAGTTTTCCTTTTGCATTTCGCCCGTTTTTTCGTAACTTTGCACCCGATTTGCCAAAGTGGCTTGTCAAGGGGTGCTGTTTCCCATGTGGAAATGGCTGAGATGATACCCTTCATAACCTGATGCGGGTAATGCCGACGTAGGGATGATAAGATTGGTATACGTTTCCCCCTTTAATTTTTTATTTAAGTTCTAACAGGTTAAAAAGTTTAAAGGATGAAGAAAACATTCATTTTCTCGATGCTGCTCACAGCAACGACAGTGACGGCAGCACCTATCGATTCACTCAAAGCAGTTGAACTGCAGGGTGTGCAGGTGAGCTCTACACGTGCTTCGAAGAATACGCCTATGGCGTTTAGTGACATGAATCGCGACGAGATCAAGGCGGTGAACTACGGACAGGACATTCCCTTCCTGCTGTCGCTCACGCCCAGTGTCACCGTGACCAGCGATGCAGGCAATGGTATCGGCTACACCTCCATACGTGTGCGTGGTACCGATGCTACGCGTGTGAACGTGACAGCTAACGGTATTCCCATGAACGATGCTGAGAGTGCAGGGCTCTACTGGGTGAACATGGGCGACTTTGCCAGCAGTGTGCAGTCGATGCAGATTCAGCGTGGTGTGGGCACGTCGACCAACGGTGCAGGTGCTTTCGGTGCCACCCTCAACATGCAGACGGAGAATATTGGCATGCAGCCCTACGTGGGGGTGGATATGAGCGGGGGCAGCTACTACTCACACAAGGAGACTGTGCGCTTCAGCACCGGAATCATCAATGGCCACTGGGGACTCCAGGGACGGTTGTCGAACATCGGCTCGAAGGGCTACCTGGATCGTGCCTCAGCCAAGCTGAACAGCTATTTCCTGCAGGCGGGTTATTTCGGGGAGAACACGGTAGTGAAGTTCATCACCTTCAACGGTCAGGAGGAGACTTACCATGCATGGAACTACACTTCAAAGTATGAGCAAAGCCTGTATGGACGTACCTACAACTCCTGCGGATTAATGTATACCGATGCTGACGGCAACAAGCACTACTACGACAACCAGACTGATAACTATCATCAGCAGCACTACCAGTTGCTGTGGAACCAGCTCCTCTCACGTACGCTGTCAATGAATGTTGCCCTCCACTATACCAAGGGCGAGGGCTACTATGAGCAGTACAAGAATGACTATGGCTATGACGACGAGAAGCTGGCTAAATATGGTATCACCAACGACTGGACGGCAGTGGGAACGCTGGTGAACCAGAAGAAGATGGATAATGACTTCTATGGAGCCATCGCCTCGCTCAACTTTGATAACCATCAGGGACTGCAGGCTACCATTGGTGGCGGATGGAACAAATACGTGGGCGATCATTTCGGACTGGTGAAGTGGTCACAGCCCGTGACAACGGTCTATCCCGACAAGGAGTATTACCGTAATACGGGTAAGAAGACCGACATGAACGTCTATGGTAAGGTGAACTGGGAATTCCTGAAGGGTATGAGCGCATTTGTCGACCTGCAATATCGCCATCTGAACTACAAGATGAACGGTCCGTTGGATAAGTGGAACGATGACCATACGCAGAAGGTGTTCGACTTCAACGACAACTATAACTTCTTCAATCCGAAGTTTGGACTGAACTACGAGATCACTCCCAACCATCGTGTCTATGCATCGTATGCCATCGCTCATAAGGAGCCTACACGTAACGACTATGAAGACAATTTCGGTATCGGACTGAAGGCAGAGCGACTGAATGATCTGGAGATTGGCTACAAGTTTCTCTCTCCAAGCTTCTCTGCTGGTGCCAACTTCTACTGGATGGACTATAAGGACCAGTTCGTGCTGACAGGCGAGCTCAACCCCATTGGCGAGGCAAAGGCCATGAACGTTGCTGAGAGCTATCGCATGGGTGTGGAACTGGAAGCTGCGTGGAAGCCTGTCAGCTGGTTCCGCTGGGATGTCAACGCAACGTTCAGCACCAATAAGGTGAAGAATGCCGCTGTGACCCTCAAGGACAAGGTGACCACAGTCAATGTGGGCGACACGCATCTGGCTTTCTCGCCTGACGCTATTGCCAACAACATCTTTACTTTCAGCTACGACAATCTCAAGGCTTCAATACAGAGCCAGTATGTGGGCGAACAGTATCTGACCAACTCAGGCTTTAAGAGCTACACGAACTATGACGCAAACGGTAATCCGGAAAGCGAAGTAAGCATGATGCTCGACAGCCACTTCACCACCAATCTGGACCTGAGCTACACGTTTGCACTGAAGCAGTTCGGCATGAAGGAGGCTACCGTTGGCGTTACGCTCTACAACCTCTTCTCAGCTAAGTTCGACAACAACGGCTGGGCAAGTCCGAAGTTCCGCCAGAAGGCTGACGGAAGCGTCGAGGCCTATCGCAATGACGACCTCTACGAGGCAGGCTTCGCACCTTCAGCACCCTTCAACTTCATGGCCCATCTCTCCCTGAACTTCTAAATATCTAATCATATCTTTCATCTCTCATCTCTATCTAAAAACATGTCCCTCGACTGGCTTGACATAGTGACCACGATACTCGGCCTGATTTACATCTGGCTGGAGTATCGTGCGCATATTGCCCTCTGGGTGGTGGGTATCGTGATGCCTGCACTCGACGTGTACCTCTATTACAGTCACGGACTCTATGGCGATGCGGGTATGGCAGTCTACTATACGCTGGCTGCCGTCTACGGTCTCTGCATCTGGAAGTTCAAGAAGACGCGCAAGTTGAAACAGGAGCTGCCCATCATCCACATGCCCCGTAGCCAGTATCTGGGCACGACGGTGTTTTTCTTCGTTTCGTGGGCGGCTATCTACTATGTGCTCAAGAACTGGACCGACTCTACCGTTCCCGTGCTCGACTCGTTCACCAATGCCCTCTCGTTCGTGGGCATGTGGGCTTTGGCTCGCAAGTATCTGGAGCAATGGCTCTTCTGGATAGTGGTTGATATGGTATGTACCGTGCTCTATGTACAGAAGGGCATCCCCTTCAAGGCAGGCCTTTACGGGCTCTATGTTGTCATTGCCGTGATGGGGTATCGAAAGTGGAAGGAAAGGGCCCACCCCCTGCCCCTCCCAAAGGGAGGGGAGTCTGAATAGACTCGAAAAACGAATAGTATAACGATGATAGATATTCCTTTTGAATTCTTCAACAATGTATCTAACCAATCCCCCCTCCCCTCGGGAGGGGCTGGGGGGTGGGCCGCTATCCTAGCAAATGGCGAACAGCCTACGCATGCTGTTCCTGTGGGATTGTTGAAAGATGCTTCCTACGTGGTGTGCTGCGATGGCGCTATCAGTCATTATGACAAGGCCGATGCTGTAGTAGGCGATGGCGACTCCATCCCCTCGTGGGCCAAGAAGAAGTATGAATGCATCTTCCGACAGGTAGACGAACAGGATGATAACGACCTGACGAAGGCCACGCGCTTCTGTCTGGAGAAAGGCTACAAGCGCATTGTCTACCTGGGAGCCACAGGCCTGCGCGAGGATCATACACTCGGCAACATCTCGCTCATCATGCGCTATGTGCGCGATTTCGACGTTGAACCCATGATGGTCACTAACTACGGCTGGTTCGTTCCTGCGAGAGGTACTACCCAATTCGATTCTTTCCCTGGCCAGCAGGTCAGCATCTTCAATTTTGGCTGTCGTGAGTTGAAGACGGAAGGCCTCGTTTACGACGGCTATCCCTTCTCAGAGTGGTGGCAGGGCACGCTCAACGAAGCTTCCGACCATCATTTCACGATCCAGGCAGATGGACCTTATCTGGTCTATCGCACGTTTTCAACAGACGGAAAAAACTAAAAGCTACGAATCTTATAGACTCCCAGTAGCAGGAAGTACATGAGCGTTCCGACTACCAAGCCTGCAATAGCATCGATGGCATAGTGGGCCTGGATGTAGAAGGTGGCGAAGAACATGAGCATACCGAAGGGAACGAGCAACCAGAAGAAACGACGGTTGCCTGTGGCCCAAGCCAGCCAGAGCAGGATGACGGTGACGCCTACATGACTGCTGGGGAAAGCAGCGGTGGGACGCTCGCCTGCCTCATGGAACCACATCAGGATTTTATAGAAGAAGCCATCGGTATAGCCAGGAGCAGGCAGACCTTCGCTATGGGTCTCGAAATAATTGCCGATGTTGGGGAACACGCCCTGCGCTATCTGGTCGATGCCTGCTGCAGGATAATAATACTGTGGTCCGGCTACGGGTAGGAAGATGAAGATGACGTAGAACAGGAAGAACGAGGTGATGGTGATGAATGCCGACTTGACAAACTGTTCGCTGCGATAGAAGAAGTAGAACAGGGGCACCAGCACCATCATGGGATAATAGCTCACATACCCCATCGTGAGCAGTTCGCTGACCACAGGACTGCTCCACTTCTGCGAGAAGAGCAGGGCGGGCTGACAGCCAAACAGCTGTTGTTCGTAGGAGGCAAAGACATGGTCCAGGTTCGGCATGATGCGGTTGAACTCGAACGTCTCAGGATACCATGACCCCAGGAGGGCAAACTGAGCGAGAATGCGCAGCAGCATGGTGAGTCCGCAGGGAATCATGCGGTAGACCAGCCATAGGCCCAGCACCATCATAATGGCCTGCACGCGAAGCCAGATGATGGACATCGGGTTCTGTATCTTGGTAAAGGTGAGCAGAAGAAGCAGAAGGGTGAACAGCACATATATCAGCATCACCCATTCCACGAGTATCAGGCCTTTCCTGGGCTTCTTCTCTATCGAAAACAATCTTTTGAATAGCTTCATCGGCCTCGTGTCTTGTCCTTATACATGTTTTTTATAACCAGCCGTTTTCCTTGTACCAACTGATGGTCAGGGGAACACCCCGTTCGAGTGTATACTCAGGATGATAGCCCAGTTCGTCGATGGCTGGCTGAATGTCGCAACGCCAGTTGCGCTGCTTCAGAATATGATATTTGTCGTTGTTGAGTGCAGAGATCTTACCAGTGATGTGCCCCCACTTGTCGCCAATGGCAGTGATCACACGCAACAGCCAGATGGGAGCGGTGATGCGGATCCACCAGGGATTGCCCAGCTCCCGACGGATGAGATCGCTGAAGGTAGAACTCTGATAGACCTGTCCGTCGCTGAGGAAATACTTACGCCCTGCCTGTCCCTTCTCGCAAGCCAGGAAAACGGCCTGCACCACGTCAAGGACATAGACGAAGGTGATGTCCTGCTGTTTGAAACCAACAGCAAAGTCGACGTGCTGCTTGATGCTCTTGGCCATCAGGAAGTAGTCGCGCTCACGTGGACCATAGACACCTGTGGGGCGCAGGAAGACGTAAGGAAACTGGGCTTCGCGACATTCCAGGCTGTTGGTAATCCACTGTTCGGCATCCAGCTTGCTCTGTCCGTAGTCGGTATTCGGGCGTGGAGTATCATTTTCACGGATGGGCTTATAGGGCTGATGGGTATGGATATCGCCATAGACGCTCAGCGAACTCAGGTAGACGAACTTCTTCAGTGGCATCTTCAGCTTGATGAGCGCACGGATGAAATTCTTCGTGCCCTTCGTGTTGATGCGGTAGAAATCCTCGCTGTCCAGACATTTCGTGACACCTGCCGCATGGATGACATAGTCGAACGCCAAGCCACTCAGCTTCTTCTCCATCTGACTCTGGTCATCGAAGTCGAGCTCCACGAAGTGAATACGCTCGTCTTGCAGGTATTGGCGGGAACTGGTGCCGCGAACGACTGCCCATGTCTCCATACCCCTTTTCAGCGCTTCTTCCACAATAAACGAGCCGATAAATCCACTGGCTCCCGTCACAAGAATTTTCATGTTTTCTGATTTTTGCGTGCAAAGGTACGCAATAATTCTTGTTTATGATTGTTTTTCCGGACAAAACATTTGGATGTTTCCAGAAAAATATCTATCTTTGCTAAAAATTTAATACTAAAAACCTTCGGATTATGGGTAAAAGAGGTGGAAAACGACTGTCAAAACGTGAGGTGGCGGATGCCGTACAGGGATTGTTTCAGGCACATCCTAACGAGGCATTCTCCTTGAAACAAGTGTTTAAGGCCCTTCGCCTGGACACGCATCCTGCCAAGATGCTGGCAGTAGATGTCCTGGACGAAATGGCATGGGACGACTATGTCAGCAAGGTGGATAACAGTACCTACCGACTGAACTTGAAGACACAGGTGCAGGAGGGTACTTTCATCCGAAAGGCCAACGGAAAGAACTCGTTCCTGCCAGATGATGGCGGAAACCCTATCTTCGTCTCAGAGCGTAACTCCATGTTCGCACTGGGTGGCGATCGCGTGCGAGTGGCTATGATGGCACGTCGTGAGAACCATATCAAAGAGGCAATCGTCACCGATATCCTGGAACGGAAGCACGACCAGGCCGTAGGCATTCTTCAGGTAGAGAAGGACTTCGCCTTCCTGGTCACTGAAGGAAACATCTTCAATCATGATATCCTGATTCCGAAAAACAAGCTGAAAGGCGGAAAGACGGGGCAGAAGGCAGTGGTGAAGATTACGCAATGGCCTTCGAAAGACTCGAAGAATCTGGTGGGAGAGGTCATCGACGTGTTGGGCGAACAGGGTAATAATGATGTGGAGATGCATGCCATCCTGGCTCAGTACGGACTGCCTTATAAGTATCCGAAGAAGGTGGAGGACGCTGCCAATAAGATTGCTACGGAGATTACGCCAGAGGAGATTGCACGTCGTGAGGATTTCCGTGACGTCACCACCTTTACCATCGACCCGAAGGATGCCAAGGATTTCGACGATGCACTCTCCATCAGACCATTGAGTAAAGTCTCTCAACCCTCAACTCATTACGCTCAGCTTTATGAAGTAGGCGTTCATATTGCCGACGTCAGCCACTACGTGACGGAAGGCTCAGTCATAGATCGTGAGGCTGAGCAGCGGGCAACGAGTGTATATCTCGTGGACCGCACCATCCCGATGTTGCCCGAACGACTCTGCAACTTCATCTGTTCGCTGCGTCCTGACGAAGAGAAACTTTGCTATAGTGTGATCTTCGTGTTGGACGAGGAGGCCAACATCAAGGACTGGCACCTGGCACATACCGTTATCAAGAGCAATCGTCGCTTTGCCTATGAAGAGGTGCAGGACATACTTGAACAGAACGGAGTGATAGACGGAACAGGACAACCCGCTCCTCCGCCAACCAAGGCAAAGCCCTATCAGGGAGAATATGCCGAGGAACTGATTATGCTGGACAGACTGGCCAAGAAACTCCGTGACAAGCGATTCAAGAACGGAGCTGTGAAGTTCGATCGCGAGGAACTACATTTTGACGTCGATGAAAAGGGTAAGCCTACACGCTGCTATTTCAAGAAATCAAAGGATGCCAACAAACTCATCGAGGAGTTTATGCTGTTGGCCAACCGTACGGTGGCAGAGTTCATTGGAAAGTCCTCTGCACATTCCGGTAAATCCGGGAATTCCGGTAAGCCTAAAGGCAAGACCTTCGTCTATCGTATACATGACCAGCCTGACCCGCAGAAGCTGGAGTCGCTACGCGCAGCATTGGTTCCTTTCGGTTATAAGGTGAAGACCAGCGGAACGCGTGGGGCTATCTCGAAGAACCTGAACAAACTGATGGATGACGTACAGGGACAGCGTGAGCAGAAACTCGTGGAGACACTGGCCTTGAGAGCCATGATGAAGGCGAAATACTCTACCCATAATATAGGCCACTACGGACTGGCCTTCGACTATTATACGCATTTCACGTCGCCCATCCGTCGTTATCCCGATACAATGGTTCATCGTCTGCTTACCCGTTATCAGGAGGGTGGACGCTCAGTCAACCAGGAACATTATGAGCAGTTGTGTGAACACTCCAGCGAGATGGAACAGACGGCTCAGAACGCGGAGCGCGACTCCATCAAGTATAAGATGGTGGAGTTTATGGCTGACAAGGTGGGACAGGAGTATGATGCACATATCTCAGGCATTCAGTCGTATGGCATCTACTGTGAGATTGATGAGAACCACTGTGAAGGACTCGTGGGCATGCACGACCTGGATGGTGACTATTACGAGTTTGATGAGCGAAACTACCAGTTGGTGGGTCGTCGTCATCATCAGAAGTACCAGTTGGGCGATGCCATCCGTATCAAAGTGGCAAGGGCAAACATAGAAAAACGTCAGCTGGATTTTATCCTCGCTGACGATTAATAAGATTTTATCCTCGCTTACGATTAATAAGGGGAAATGGCTAAGCCTCTGAATGATGAGGCTTAGCTTTTTTTACGATCTTCCTCGATGAACTGCAGCAGACGCTCTACTGCTTCTTCTTCAGGGATATTCTTCTCAATGCACTCTTTCTTCCGATAGAGCGAGATTTTGCCGCGCCCTGCTCCCACATATCCATAGTCGGCATCAGCCATCTCGCCAGGACCATTCACGATGCAGCCCATGATGCCAATCTTCAGTCCTACGAGGTGACTGGTGGCTGCCTTGATCTTCGCAATGGTCTCCTGAAGATTATACAGGGTGCGTCCGCAGCCAGGACAGGAGATATACTCAGTCTTGGTGAACTTGATGCGGGCTGCCTGGAGAATGGCGTCGCTCAGGCCCCTGTAGTCTCCTCGCTCGGCTTTGTCGCTTGGCTCGTCCAAGAACTTAGGGGACAAAATGAGCTTTGTGGCCTTGCGGTCTATGAGCAAAGCACCTACTGCCATCGCTGCCTTGAGCTGGAACGTCTCCCAATCGGGAGCATCGAGACTCAGCGTAATCGTATCATCGTGGATGCTGGCCTCGGCTTCAGCACGCAGACGGGTACATTCAGGAATGAGTTCTACGAGCTTCCGGGCTACGGGAATCTCGCATTCAGGCTCCTCGCTGAGCGATACACGGATGGTGTCGCCAATACCCTCGGTAAGCAGCGCGCCTATTCCCACAGCACTCTTGATACGTCCGTCTTCACCTTCGCCAGCCTCTGTGACACCCAGATGAAGCGGATAGTGCATATCCTCCTTGTCCATGGCCTGAACCAAGAGACGTACTGACTGCACCATGACAACCGTATTGGAAGCCTTGATAGAGATGACAATATCGTTGAAATCGTGCTTTTTGAAGATGCGCAGGAACTCCAGACAGCTCTCTACGATGCCTTCGGGCGTATCGCCATAGCGTGACATGATGCGATCTGAGAGCGATCCGTGATTGACGCCAATGCGCACTGCCGTGTGATGTTCCTTACATATATTAATAAAAGGTATAAGGCGCTCCTCAACGCGTTGCAGCTCTGCCTGATATTCCGCATCGGTATACTCCAGATGCTTGAAGGTGCGGGCAGGATCTACATAATTACCGGGGTTGATGCGCACCTTCTCACAATATTGGGCTGCCACATCAGCCACGCGGGCATTGAAATGAACATCGGCAACCAATGGCTGCTGATAGCCGTCCTGCTTCAGTCGGGCGGAGATATTCTTCATGTTCTCAGCCTCGCGGGTGCCTTGGGTCGTCAGACGAACCAGTTCGCCTCCAGCATCGATAATCCGCTTGGCCTGTGCCACACATGCCTCGGTATCGTTAGTATCGGTGGTGTTCATCGACTGAACACGGATGGGGTTGTCGCTACCAATGGCTATTGGCCCCACATGGGTAACACTACTAATTCGTCTTGTACTCATATTTAACTTCTGCCAGTTCCTTGTTGGCCTTTTCAATCTTCGTTTTCAGATTGTTCTTATAGTCACTGAGTCGCTGTGCTAATGACTCATCTGCTAATGCCAGCATCTCGACAGCCAGGATAGCCGCGTTCTGTGCACCATTGACACCAACGGTAGCAACGGGGATGCCTGGGGGCATCTGGATGATGGACAGCATGGCATCGAGACCATCGAGCATGCCCTTGATGGGAACACCAATGACGGGTAGGGTGGTGGAGGCTGCGATGACACCTGGCAAGGCAGCTGCCATTCCTGCTCCAGCAATAATCACTTTCAGTCCGCGCTCTTTAGCGGTACGGGCAAACTGCTCCACAGCATCGGGGGTGCGATGGGCAGAGAGTGCGTTGACTTCAAACGGCACCTGCATCTCATCAAGTAACTTGCAGGCTTTCTCCATAACAGGCAGGTCACTGGTGCTGCCCATGATAATGCTAACTAATGGTTTCATATTCTTTTTCGATTAATTCTTTTTGTCTGAGTTATAGTAGAAGTATGCCCATAGAGGCACAGATAAGGCCAATGAAGAAGCCTGCCACTACCTGTGCCAGGGAGTGCTGTCGGAGAATCATGCGGGCTGAACCCATGATGCCTGCCACAAAGAACACGACGCAAAGCCACCAGACAGGATTGAAACCGAAGATCTCGGCAAAGGCAAACAGCGAACCAGCAACGCCTCCGATAGCTGCTGTGTGGGTGGATATTTTCCACCAGACGTTGATGATGGCACAGACTATCTGTACCAACAGTGCTGCCATGAGGATGCTGCTCACGAAATGGAACACATTCAGGTGCTTCAACAGCCAAATGCAGGTGAAATAGCAGAGAATGGAGATGGCGTAAGGCACCATACGACGCTCACGATGTCCCAGTTCAATCAGTGTCCATCCCTGATGACGCCTATAGAAATGAATGATATAGGTAGGCAGGAGGATGGTGAACAAATAGACCAGTGCGATGATCTCCAGTCGATAGAAAATAGGCAATAATGCCAGATAGCTGAGTGTGAACAGCAGAACAAGTCCCATCAGCGGTAGGTAGAAGGGAGTGAAGAGCACGCTCACGAAACGTGCAAAAAAGATAATGTTTTTCTCTCTGCTCATTTTCTCAGTCTTGCAATAGGTATGCCCATCTGGTCACGATATTTGGCCACTGTGCGACGGGCCACAGGGAAGCCTCGCTCTTTCAGAATGGCACTCAGGTCGTCATCACTCAGCGGATGACCTTTCTCTTCAGTGTTGATGATGTCGCGCAGAACAGACTTTATTTCACGTGTGGACAGCTCTTCGCCACTTTCCGTTACGAACCCGTCGCTGAAGAAGAATTTCAGTGGGAAGATGCCCCAACGGGTCTGCACATATTTTGAATTGCTGACTCGCGAAATGGTTGACGGGTCTAATCCCGTCTTGTCAGCCACGTCTTTCAGAATCATGGGGCGCAGGGATGCTTCATCACCGTCTTCAAAGAACCGGTGTTGCAGCTGGATGATGGCTTTCATCGTTGCTGTCAGTGTGCGCTGTCGACTGCGTACTGCCTCAATGAAGCTTTGGGCTGCGTCAACTTTCTGCTTGGTGTATAGCAGTGCCTCTTTCATTTGTCTGCTCAGGCCTTCCTTGTTCTGTTGGTAGTCTTTCAAAAGGTCGGAGAAGGACTGTGAGACCTGCAGCTGTGGTAAATCACCGTGGTTCAGTGAGAGTGAAATGGTTCCGTCGTCTTGAGTGTCAACGATGAAATCAGGCGTTATTTGCTGCATGGATCTTCCAACAGTCTCTCCCATAGCAGCACCAGGCTTGGGGTTCAGTCTGCGTAGCTCTCTCTGAAGCAGTTCTGCCTGTTCGTCAGAAAGATGCATAGCAGACTGGATGCGCTTCCAATGATTCTTGATGAACTCATCGAAATAATGGCGTATCACTTTGTCCATCTTTGTCTTCAGCACTGAGTCATTGCGTCGCTCAATCTGAAGGAGAAGACATTCCTGAAGCGTGCGGGCTCCGATGCCAGCAGGATCAAACTCCTGCAGTTTTTTCAAGACACCCTCTACCTCAGTCTTTGACACTTCCAGGTTGTGATAAATGGCCAGTTCGTCGCAGATATAATCCAGGTCTTTCCTAAGCAGACCATCATCATCGAGGGAGCCTATCAGGTATTCTATGATATCGCGCTCGCGTTCAGAGAGTTGTGTCTCCTGGACTTGCTCCATTAGTATGTCATAGAAAGAGCGAGACTCGCCATACATAAGCTCCTCACGTTCTTCGCTCGACGAACTGCCTCCGTGATAGACAGGCAGCTCCTCATCGTCGCGACCAATGTTCTCAAGGGCGGCATCCAGGGCGTCATTGCGCTCTTCACGCTCTCGCTGGCTGTCGAAATCATCGGGAGCGCT
This sequence comes from Prevotella sp., assembly GCA_017460515.1. Taxonomy (GTDB): domain Bacteria; phylum Bacteroidota; class Bacteroidia; order Bacteroidales; family Bacteroidaceae; genus Prevotella. The sequence goes on along the minus strand of JAFUAY010000019.1, from coordinate 27,323 downwards.
TTCCGTGTTTTCGGAATGATCCTGATACTCTGGGTAATCAGGGCCTTCGTCAGTGGCCTCCAGAGCAGGGTTGTCGTGCATCTCAGTCTCAATACGTTCTTCCAGTTGTGAGATAGGCAACTCCACAAGCTGTGACAACAAAAGCTGTTGGGCAGAGATCGCCTGTTGCAACTTCTGCTCCTGTTTCAGTTCTTGTATCTGACTTTGTGCCATCTTTCCTGCTAATGACGTTTGTGAATAGGGTGATGCTTTTATCCTTTGAAGTAAGCTTTCAGATCGTCAGCAAAAGCAGCCAACTGCTCTGGGTCGCTATTGCCGAAGCGCTGCCAGATTTCCTGACAGGGCTGATAGAGGACATCCGTTTGCGTCTCCTTCCTGTTCAGATAGGGATCGCATAGTTGGAAGATGTTCAGGATTGCGACAACCTTCTTCGGAGTTAGCTTGACGAGTCGGGAGAGTTCGATGACTTCGGGCGTTTCCGTGACCATCGTAATAGGTGTCAGGCGGAAATACAGGTCGAGCACGAGGATCAGGACGATACGGGTCACCTGTGGATCCCCGTCAATCGGACGGAAGTCGCGTTCGAACGACTCACTCACATCCACACCTTCATAGAACAGTCCGGCATCGCCAAAGCCCCTCATCTCGCGCCAGAGTCTTACGGCTCTTGACAAACGGCGGGGATTGTCTTTGTAAGTGTTCCAAAAGCGTTCTATGCGTGGCGTACTGAGCTGTGCAATCTGCTGCATCTTGGTCGAGAGAACCGTTGGCGCAATATGCAGTTCCATGCTCAAATCGACCAGTTCCCGACTGTAAGTAGGCTTCGTTCCCACGGGACGCTTCAGATAGATTTGCATCAGCGGCAACCAGTAGTCATCTTGCCAAACAGTGTTCTTTGCCATATTCTCTATATTTAATATGGTGCAAAGGTACGCATTTTTCTCTATCATTCGGATAAAAATCTTTGTTAAGAAATATAAAAAATAGAAATGTGTCCAGTATTTTTTGTTACCTTTGTGCTCAATACTCGTTATGAAGTGGTTCCCGAAAGGGTTTCAAGCTAATTTTTTGTAGTTGTTTTATGTTGAGAAAAATGCTCTTGACGGCTCTTTTGCACGTCGTTTTAGTATCGATATTCGCTCAGAGTTCACCTCGTGAGGACCTTCTTGCCAATCCTTCATTGTCAGCAAGCAATATGGTTGCCTATCCCGAACCGAAGACGCGTAATTATACTCCTGCTCCAGGCGGAAAGAAAGCATTCTATATCAGCCACTATGGTCGTCATGGGTCGCGCTATCTGACGAAGACTGAGGACTATGAGTATCTGAACCGTGTATTCCGCAGTGCAGACTCTGCCAGCAAACTGACTCCGCTGGGTGTGGATGTGTATCGGAGGGTGCGTATGCTTAGCAGGCAGGCCAAGAACCGTTGGGGTGACCTGACTGAGCTGGGACGCCAGCAGCATCGTGACATAGCACGCCGTATGGTAGAGAATTTCCCCCAGGTGTTTAAGGGGAATACCGTCGTAACTGCCCGTAGTACACTTGTTCCCCGCTGCGTGTTGTCGATGATGAGTGCTGTGCAGGAGCTGACCGCACTGAATCCGAAGCTACGGTTCAATTTTGATGCCAGCTCCTACGACCTCTATTATATGAATCTTCAGGATCGTGTGATTCGTGATATGACCAAGAGTGAAAAGCTGGTAAATGCTTACAATGACTTCTGTCAGCGTCATTGGAATGAGCGTCGCCTGTCAGAGTCTATTTTCAACGATACCGCCTATATCAATCAGAACATTGATATTCATCAGATCAGCTTCTATCTGTTCCGTTTGGCAGGCAGTATTCAGAATACGGATTATCGCGATGAGTTGACTCTTTATGATGTTTTCACCTCCGATGAAATCTATCAAAACTGGTTGACGGGCAATGCCTACTGGTTCTCAGGCTTTGGCTTTACTCCGCTGAATGGAAACTGTCAGCCCTATACCCAGCGCAATCTGCTTCGTAATATCATGCTGCAGGCTGATTCTGCCATTAAGAAGGATGAGCCGAGTGTGTTCCTGCGCTATGGTCATGACACGATGGTTCTTCCGCTGGTGTGTCTGATGAATCTGAATGGATATGGCGCTTCGTATAGCGATTTCGAACAGTTGGTAGATGGCGGATGGATTGACTATCGTGCGTTCCCGATGGCAGGAAATCTGCAATTCGTGTTCTACCGCAAGAATTTCAAGGATGAAGATGTGCTTGTGAAGATCCTGCTCAACGAAAACGAAGCTACCCTGCCCATTCAAAGCGAGATAGCTCCGTATTATCATTGGTCTGACGTGCGCCGCTATTTCAAGGAAATCCTTAGTGCCTATAAGTCAGGGTCTCGTTCAAAGTAACTTTTTAGCCTTTCGACTGGAAGGCGAGCGCGTACATGCGCATCTGCTTCACCATTGCCAGCAGTCCGTTGGAACGGGTGGGGGACAGGTGCTCTTTCAATCCGATGGCCTCAATGAAATAGAGGTCGGCATCCAGAATCTCTTGAGGGGTAGAGTCGCTTAAGACACGAATGAGCAGTGCCACGATACCCTTTACGATGAGGGCATCACTCTCTGCTGTAAACTGTATCTTTCCGTTTTCGTAGTCAGCTTGTAGCCACACACGGCTCTGACAACCATCAATCAGGTTGTTCTCTGTCTTATACTTTTCGTCGAGCGGTTCCTGCTCGTTGCCTAAATCGATGAGTAACTGGTATTTGTCCATCCAGTCATCGAAGCCCTCAAACTCTTCGATGATCTCATCTTGTCGTTCGTTAATAGTCATGCTTGTTCTAATTTAAATAGTTTATCACTGGGGCGCACCTTTCCTGTAACGGGAATGGCGATGCGGGTACCTTGTGGGGTCTCTTCTACAGGATTGCCGTCGTTGTCGTGAATCTCAGTAGCAGTCAGGTACATCACACCTGTCGTAGGACCAGTCACCAGCAGTTTGTCGCCCAGTTTAAAGGTTGTAGCCTCGACGGTGAACTCAGCAACGCCCAGTTTTGAGAAGTATTTCACACCGCGTCCTACGTAGACCTTGCGCTCTGTGGCATTCGATCCGTAGCTGCTGTTCCATTCGCCCAGCTTCTGTCCTTGATAGTAGCCATCCCAGAACCCTCTGTTGAAGACACGTGCCAGCTGAGTGTCCCACTCGTCTTTTCGCTCTTCAGTAAACAGCTTCTCGCTTTCGTTCTCGTTATCGTGCAGCACAGCAGCAATAGCCTCCTTGTAGCATTTCACCACTGTATAGACGTATTCTGGTCCGCGGGCGCGTCCTTCAATCTTAAACACCCTGACGCCAGCATTCATCATTTTATCGATGAAACGGATGGTTTTCAGGTCCTTGGGCGACATGATATACTTATTGTCAATCTCCAGTTGGTTGCCAGTCTCGTTATCCGTGACGGTATAGCTGCGACGACAAATCTGTACACACTCGCCTCTGTTGGCAGAGCGGTTGGCGTTGTCGAGACTCATATAGCATTTGCCGCTGATGGCCATGCATAGTGCCCCGTGACAGAACATCTCAATACGAATCTGTTCACCACTGGGGCCACAGATATGCTCTTCCTCGATATGACGGTAGATCTCAGCCACCTGGTCCATCTTCAGCTCACGCGCCAGAACGACCACATCAGCGAACTGGGCATAGAAGCGCAGCGCCTCTACATTCGAGATGTTCAGTTGGGTGGAGAGATGCACCTCCTGTCCCACTTTCTGACAATAGGTCATCACCGCCACATCGCTTGCAATGACTGCAGAGATACGTGCCTCTTTAGCCGCATCAATAATCTGATGCATCAGTTCGATGTCTTCCTGATAGATGATGGTGTTGACGGTGAGATAGCTTTTCATGTCGTGCTCCTCACAGATAGCAGCTATCTCGCGCAAGTCGTCGATGGTAAATGTTGAAGCTGAATGGGCTCGCATGTTCAGTTTCTCAATACCGAAATAGATGCTGTCGGCACCAGCCTGAATAGCGGCAGCCAGTGATTCGCGGCTCCCCACAGGGGCCATGATTTCAAAATCTTTCAATTTCATGGGTGCAAAGGTACGATTAAGTGAGCGAAAATGCAAATTTATTTGCAATTTTCCGAACGTAAGTACCTTAGAGACCTTGTCTCAGAGGTACGATTAAGTGAGCGAAAATGCAAAAAAAGAAAATAGTTTCTTTGTTTTGCGCTCAACTTTTCTTAACTTTGCAGCCAATAAAGAATCCTAACTATGAATATATCAATGAAAAGATTATTCTTTATCAGCCTTTTGCTTGGTATGCTGTCGCCAGTGCTTCAAACGGCAAAGGCTGATGGCGTCTTGCATGTGGCTTTCTCGGAGGCATTCAGTTCCAATAATGTTACTGGAGGACGCGATGGCGATTATGGCGCAGGTAGCGGAACTCCTCATTATGATTTGGATGGTTGGAGTGGAACGAATACCAATAAGGTTTATGGCGCGAATAAATGCATTCGTATCGGCACAAGCACGGATAATGGTACCTGCAGCACTCCTGAGATCGTTTTAATCGGAACGGCTAAGACAGCCACTTTGACGTTTAATGCAGCAGGATGGTCATCTGGCACCAATAAGCTGACTGTTACAGCCAATGAGGGCGTCACCCTCTCTGGCGATACTGAGGTTACGCTGGGCAATTCGACTTGGACATCTTATACTGTTACCGTTACGCTGACCACAGCTAAGAGTGTTCAGCTGACCTTTACAGGCAAACGTGGCTTCCTGGATGACGTGAAAGTGCAGGAGACAGTCACTGCTATCAATGCACCCACGCTGAGTGATGGATTCTATTTCTGGCCCAAGACCACTGAAGCCATTGCCACCAGCAATATCACCTTGACCCCATCAGACAGCACAACAGTCTATTATACTACTGATGGTAGCGAACCATCTTCGTCGAATGGCGCTGTAGCCACTATGACTTCCAACATTGTCATCAACGGAACAACTACGGTGAAGGCCATCGGCTACTATGGCAGCGTTGTCAGTAGCGTAGTAAGCAGTACTTACACCCAGGGCAGCACCGTCAACAGCATTTCAGCATTCCGCGACCTGTCGGTAGATACTGAAGCACGCCTGTTCCTGGACGACGATAACAGTCATGAGGCACGTGTGCTGTATTATGACGAAACACGCCACCAGCTCTTCGTTCGTGATCAAACGGGAGCCCTTTGCATCGATTTCGGGTCAACAGCCACGTTCAATCCTACGCCCCAGTACAATCAGCATATTGCCGGATGGGTAGTGGGCAGAAGGGCTGATGATAGCGGACTGCCAAAGTTGGTGGCTACCGATAACACCACCACCTCTTATCTTGCCATTGCCAACCAAGTGACGGAAGGACAGACAGCGCCCAAGGATATTAACCTTGCGTACATTGACGATAACGTTGCCGACTGGGTGGTGCTCCAAGATATGCGCGTAGGCACTGATGTCGCAGTCACCGATCGTTTCGGAACAGGAAGTTACACAGGAGCACTGACAGACCTCTCTGGCATCGTGATTCCTAACGGTGGCGACAAGTTGATTGCTCCTGTGACGCAGAACGGAATACCAGGTGTGGTGTATGTCATCGACGAGACGAAATCATTTGTCGCGCCCGCATCAGATATAAATCATGTCACCGTTCGACTGAACCGCACACTGAGCAGTGACAACTGGAATACCTTTGCCGTTCCTTTCGACATAGCCTCGCTGGACGGATATATCCGCGAGTTTGATGAGGCTGACGGTAACGTGTTGAAGTTTAAGAACGCCAGTAGCATTGTGGCGGGAACTCCTTATCTGGTGAAGCCCGCTGCCGACATCGTGAACCCTACCTATAGTGATGTCACGCTGAGTGCCACAGCCGCACAGACCATTACCAAGGGCGATTACAGTTTTGCGGCCATCTACCAGCCCACCGACTTGGCAACAGACAAAACCGAATTATTCCTGAAGACGGATGGCAAACTCTATTACCCCACCGCCCTCGGAACACAGTTGAGAGGCATGCGCGCCTTCTTCCGTGCACCTGCTGGAGTGACTGCACGTGTACTCGTCTTTGATGATGAGTTGACGGAAATACAGAAGATGAGCACAGTCGATAGCCATTCTGATCAGGTGTATGACCTGCAGGGCCGTCCTGTGAGCGTATCTGCAAGTATGCCGAAGGGCATCTACGTCGTTCGTGGCAAGAAAATCGTTATCCGGTAACCTTAGACCTTACGTCCTATGAAAAGAATATATATCCAACCGACTATAGAGACATATCAACAGCAGAACGAGGTGAAGCAGACAGTTTCGAGCGGACTTACAGGCGATGGCAATGTTGTGATTTCTGGTGGCGAGGAAGCAGCAGATGCCGATGGCGGATGTAGTCGCGGGACAGACCTCTTCGATGACATCCTGGTCAAGGTGCTGCTCGTCCTGGTGATGATGACCACAGCGCTCTTTGCTCAGGCACAGAGCTACACAGAGGTATCGCCCGTTGGTCCTGCCCCCGATGGCAAGACACACGCCATGAGGATTACGTTGAAGAGCGAGTCCATCGTGGAATACGGGCTGGAGGCCCTCGATCACGTGACCTATCTGCCTGGAATCGGTGTGAAGGTGTATCTGAAAAGTGCTGCTCAGTCAGTCGACTATCTGTATTCTCAGATGACGAAAATCGAGTATGCTGAGGATGGAAACAGCAATGCCAACTGGGAGAAAGTGGCAACTCTGTGGACCAACTACCCCGAAGCTTGGCGACTGGAATACCCTCAGCTCAGCTATAACAACCTGTCCGTCAGCAAGGATGGTGCTGAGACGAAGAATCAGATTATCGTGAAGCGTACTGTCGACTACGGCATCACCTACTCGCTGGAATGGGACAATAGCAAGGTGGCCAACCGCTGGACATGCTACCAGCTGCACGCAGGCAACTCGCTCTCGGCAGTCAGCCGTAATGATGATTTCAAGGCAGACGCTGAAGTGGCCGTATCGTCCACGCTGAGCCAGTATTCGGGCAGTGGGTTCTCTCGCGGACACCTCTGTCCGTCAGCTGATCGCCTGTGCTCTACGGAGCAGAACAAGCAGACTTTTTTCCTGACCAATATGCAACCGCAGTATCAGTCGCATAATGGCGGACTATGGGGACGACTGGAGGCCGAGGTGCGTAATTATGCTACTGATGACAGCTATACCGCCAGTCACTGCGACACGCTTTACATTGTCAAAGCTGCTACGATATCCGACAAGGTGACCATCAACGAAACGGAGGTTGACAGAGTCTATAGCGAGACTTGCAAGGGACTCATCATCCCCAAATATTTCTATATGGCCCTGCTCCACTACAATAAGGATACCGACACCTATCATGCCTTGGCTTTCTGGACAAATCATACTGACGAAAACCAGTCGGTGAAGTACCTGGGCGACTATGCCATCAGCATTGACGAACTGGAGAAGCGTACGGGTATCGACTTCTTCTGTAATCTGCCCGATTACATTGAGAATGCAGTTGAAAGCACCCTTGATCTGGATTTCTGGCATCTGACCACGTCGCCTGCGGAGTGACGGAAGGCTCACTCTGATTGATTGAGATGATGAAGCGCTTACTTTATATAATAATGGTGTTGCTCCTCATGGGCTGTCATCAGCGTGAGGTGCGGTTCTCCATTGATATGATGAACAGCTATACACCCGTCAAGAATCAGGGCAAGAACCAGACCTGTTGGGCTTATGCGATGCTTGCAGCCATCGAGACGGAACATATCATGCGGGGCGACTCCGTTCACCTGTCGGTAGCATGGATAGAGCGCGTGGTAGAACAGCATCCGCAGGCACCGCAGTCGAAACGGGGTATGGGTGCCACCTTGCTCCAGCTGATTCAGCAACATGGAGTGGTGCCCTACGATGCCATGAAGTCTGCTGACGATATTCCACCGAAGCATGCTTTTATGTTGGGTGTCACCTATACGCCACTTGAGTTTGCCCGCAGCGTGTGTGCCCCTGATGAGTATATCGCCCTCACCAGTACCGATAAACAGCCTTATTATCAGTATGTTGACATCGACCTGCCTGATAATTGGCTCCACAACCGATTCTATAATATCCCGATGGATTCGCTGTTGGCGAAGACTGAACGTGCTGTCCGTCAGCATCACGGGGTGTGCTGGGAGAGCAAGAACCATGCGATGGCAATCGTTGGAATAGGCCATAACGAAAAGGGAGCCCCAGGCTTCGTGATGAAGAACTCGTGGGGCTCCAATCGTCCGAATGATGGATTGGATTTCCTATCCTTTAAGTCTTTTGCCAGGAAAACGTTAGCCGTTGAGATGACAAAAGAAGCATTCGCTTGTTCAGCTTCCAGGTGACACTACTTGTTCAGCTTCCAGGTGACACCGTCCTTGGTGTCTTTCACTTCGAAGCCAGCCTGTGCCAGCGCGTCGCGAATCTGATCGCTGGTGGCCCAGTCTTTGTTGGCTTTTGCCTTAGCGCGCAGTTCCAGCACCATGTCGACAACCTTTCCGAAAGCTTCCTCACGTCCTTTGTTGTCAGCACCAGCTGCCTGTGACTGCAGGCCGAGGATGTCGAATGTGAACAGGTGCATAGTGTCCTTCAGTTCCTTCAGACAGTCAGCACAGATTGTCGCCTTGTGGTCAACCAGCTTGTTGATAGTGGTGCAAGCCTCGAACAGATTGCTCAGTACTTGTGGCGTAGCCAGGTCGTCGTTCATGGCGTCGTAGCACTTCTGGCGCAATGACTTGACCACCTTTTCCGTCTCAACATCACACTTGTCGGAGACCTGAATGCGCTCCAGGTCGGCAAGTCCGTTGGTCAGTTTCTCCAGTCCTTTCTCAGCAGCCTGCAATGCCTCGTCGCTGAAGTCCACAGTGCCGCGATAGTGGGCAGAGAGGATGAAGAATCTGATCACCATCGGTGCGTAGGCCTTCGTCAGCAGCTCGTGCTTGCCCGTAAAGAACTGTTCCAGCGTGATGAAATTATTGTACGACTTGCCCATCTTCTGTCCGTTGATGGTGAGCATGTTGTTGTGCATCCAGTACTTCACAGCGGGATGACCCATTGAGGCCTGTGCCTGTGCTATCTCGCATTCATGGTGGGGGAACACCAGGTCCATACCACCTCCGTGGATGTCGAACTCCTCGCCCAGATACTTACGTCCCATCGCTGTGCACTCGCAGTGCCAACCGGGGAATCCGTCGCTCCAGGGACTTGGCCAACGCATGATGTGTTCAGGCTGTGCCTTCTTCCAGAGGGCGAAGTCGGCCTGGTTGTGCTTCTCGCCTACGCCATCGAGCTCGCGACTCGCATCCTTGATGTTCTCCAGCGAGCGCCCTGAAAGGATTCCGTATTTATACTGCTTGTTGTATGCCTCAATGTCGAAATAGACAGAGCCATTCGACTCGTAGGCAAAGCCATGATCCAGGATTTGCTGCACCAGCTGCTGCTGTTCGATGATATGGCCCGTGGCATGTGGCTCGATAGAGGGGCGCAGACAGCCCAGCGCATCCATTGCCGCATGATAGCGGTTGGTGTAGTACTGTGCAATCTCCATAGGCTCCAGCTGCTCCAGTCGTGCCTTCTTGGCAATCTTGTCCTCGCCCTCGTCGGCATCGTGCTCCAGGTGGCCCACATCAGTAATGTTGCGCACGTAGCGTACCTTATAACCCAGGTGCTTCAGGTAGCGGAACACCAGGTCGAAGGTGATAGCAGGGCGCGCGTGGCCCAGGTGTGGATCGCCATAGACGGTAGGTCCGCAAACATACATGCCCACATTGGGAGCATGAAGGGGTTCAAAACGCTCTTTCTGTCGTGTCAGCGTGTTGTAGATAACGAGTTTCGATTCCATGATTCTTTCTGTTTCTTGATTTTGCCTGCAAAATTACGCTTTTTTCTGCATAATAGAAAAAATAATTAAAAATAATGTTACAAAAAAAAAGCGTGACACCCGTGACACCCGTGACAGCCTTTTTTCGACCCTTCAACCTCAGCTTAGAGCTTTATTATTATAATAATAAAAAGTCGGAGTCAACTTTTCCGTCTAAATTTTGCTGTCACGCCTGTCACGCCTGTCACGCCCTGCTCAGATGACTGCGTCAAGATGAAAAATGAAAAATGAAAGATGACTGTGTCAAGATGAAAGATGAGAAATGAAAGATATGGTTACCTTTTGCAAACACCATGTTTACGCCGTGTAAACACCATGTTTACAGCTTGCAATCCTATGGTTTACGCCTTGCAATCCTATGGTTTGCTCCCAGCGTTCCTAGGCTTTGCTGCATGCGTTCTTAGGCTTTGCTCCCAGCGTTCTTAGGTTCAGAAAAACAATTTTCGTGTCATTGACGCAAAAAATGTCGCTATTTTTTTGTCTTGCTAAAAAAAACTATTATATTTGCATCCAATTATTGAGCTAAGCTCGATTAAAAACCAAGAACAACATTAACTAATCAAACAACAGAATGATATTTTTCAGCATACTTCAATTCGCTGCGTCAAGCATCTTCTGGGGCATCCTGATGGCTGTCGCTATGGTAGGTTTGTTCATATTTATAGTACGCGGTTGGTGGAAAGATGCCCTTTTCACCGTGTGGACCTACGTGACGGGTGTAGTACTGGCCATCTTGCTTGCTTTTCAATGTATTTTAATGGTAGGTGCATTGAAAATCAAAAGCTCGTGTGATGAGTACGAGCAGATGCTGACTGAAATCGTTGATTCTCGTTACCGTCCAGGCGAGATTGTCCCGAAAGAGGCAAGTATTGAGATGTTTGGCGAGATTATGGATGAATATCCGCTCATTCGTAACTATTTGGGCGCCATCTATGGTGCTAGCATTGAGGGTAGTGGCTATATCTGGGGTGAAGGCTATGCTGCTCGTGACCTTCCTCATGGTTTGATTGATTATCTTAGAGAACTTCTTAGCGCCTTTATCTGGCGTCGTGTCTTGTGGGCTCTGGGCTTCGCCATCGTGCTGGGCATCATTGCTATCTTGACTATCAAGAAGCAGAGTAACAGCAATATTCGCCAGCGCAATACGGATCGTCTGGATCGTCGCGGCAGCAGTCGGACCAGCGAGCGGGTGGGGCGCGATCTGCGTCGTGTGAGCCATCGTCGCTGAGAAAGGAATTCTCTTACAAACCATTCATAATGAAAATCATTATCTTAAAACAATCATAAATTATGGCAACATCAAAAAGTTTCTGCACTGCCAACCATATCCTCGTGGGATTGGGAGGTACCGGAGGTAAGATTCTCCGTGAATTCAAAATGCGCTTGTTCGAAGAGTTTCCAACGGCTGAAGAGCGCAAACTGCCAGTGGCACTACTCTATGTAGACTCTACTGACGAAATGATGCCGAAGGACGGTCGTGCCCGTGCCGACTTCCGCGTGATGGGACAGGATGCATCGTTCACTCCGAAGGAATTCTTGAACATCAAGGCTGTTGACGTAGAGCATATCCTCGATCATATCGGCAACTATCCTGCCGTAAAGGGTATCGTTGAGAATGCTGAAGCCGTGCGCTCAGCAATCGGTTCGCTGGGTCAGGCTGCTGGTCAGAAGCGTCGCGCAGGTCGTCTGCTCTTCGCTGCCAATGCTGTGGCTTACGTGAACGCGCTGAAGGATGCCTATGCCCGTTGCGAGGCTATTTCTGGCGATGCCAACAAGAAGTACATCTATATCTTCGCAGGCTTGTGCGGTGGTACTGGTTCAGGTTCTGTCGTCGATGCCCTGTTGCAGGCTCGTAAGACCTTCCCCGATGCCATCATCTCTGTCTACTGTATGATTCCTGAGATGAACCTGCCGAAGAGCAATATGGACCAGGGACGCTACTATCAGAACGGCTATGCTGCCATCAATGAGCTGAACGCTATCCAGGCAGGTCGCTTCTTCCCCCAGGACGTGACTGGCACCGGTCCCATCAGCAAGAATATCTATACCGATGCCGTTCATGGCGTAGCAAACGGTCTTACCGTCTACAGCAACGTGAACGAGAACGGTATGACTGTCAACTCGCTCAGCGAACTGCCCAAGATTCTGAGTGACTATATCTTCGCCCGTATTTTCTTCATCAACGAAGAGGACGACAAGCACTTTGGTGACATCTTGCGCGCGTACAATTATGAAAATATGGACGACTTCGCCAACGAGTTTGACGAGGCTGCCGATCGCGAAGGCGGAAAGGTTCCCGTGGCTCGCACCAAGAAGGTGAACTCTATCGGCATCAAGCGCGTGATGTATCCAGAGCTGCGCGTGCTGAAGCACATCACCTATACCGTGGGCGAGAGCGTGCTCTACCAGTTTAAGTACAACAACTGGCGCGAGAACCAGGGCTTCGTCGACGAGGAGCGCAACAAGGACTACCGCAAGGACTACCTGAACAGCGACAACCTTCAGGCATGGAACCTGGACGAGCGTCACCTGACCTATGAGGCTAAGGTGCTGGAGAGCGATGCCGACTATCCTTCGTTCAACGACTACTGGCACGACAAGTCGATTGCCTATGCCGAGGAAGCCAAGAAGGCCGACTGTCCGCTGAACGAGCTCGACAATATCCTGGCTGAGTTCTATGAGAAGCACTTCCGCGAGGAGGGTGTTGAGGCCTTCTATGCAGGCAAGGAGCGCGCTATTCCTGAGATTTCGAAGGAGATTCGCTACAAGATTGAGAACACGCTGTTTGATAAGTGGAAGGTGGGCGATGTGTCTATCGTTGAACTCCAGAAGGTGTCTAAACTCCTGTTGGAGCGCATGGGCGAGATTCGTCAGGAGCTGGAGAGCCGCACCAAGGAACTCAAGGAGAACTACGATGCTACCGATGAGGATCGCGATGCCAACGTGAACGAGTGGAGTCGTCTGGGCATTCTGCAGCGCATGGTGGGTGTAGGTGCCCGTCGCTATGCTGACCACCAGAACATCCTGACTGACTATTACGAGCTGAAAACCCAGCTGGTGGCTATCGAGTTCGCCAAGAAGCTTGCTGCCAAGGTGTTCGTAGAACTGGGCAAGATGGATGCCGATATCCTGGCATTCTCGCAGAAGATCAACGAGGCCATCGAGGAAACCGAGCGCCTGGTTGCTGCTCAGAAGAAGGTGAACAAGGGTCTGGAAGACATGCGTGGCGCCATCGTTGAGGTCAGCGAGGAAGAAGCTATGGGCGAGTTTGAGGTAGACCTGAAGACTGACAAGATCGATATGCCTAACATTGCCCGTCAGATTCGTGAGAGCATCCTGCCACAGGGCGACTTCGTCAACTTCGGACGCCTGGCTGCTGACATCAGCATCGATGACGTGACAGATGCATTCGATATCAAGCTGTCAAAGATTGTCAAGGCTAAGCATGACGAGAAGGCCGACAGCGACGAGAAGGTGCTCGGACTGAACATCCTCACCCAGCTGCAGCAGAAGCTGAAGACGGAAGACGATATCAAGGAGTTCGCTTCTAAGATCGTGCGTCAGAGTGGCGTCTATCTGCGTTTGAACAACGACCAGATGCAGTTGCACCTGCGCAACAACGAGGGCCCCCTGAGTCCTACCAACCCCGCTTCAGTCAACAAGAAGACCATTCTCGTGTCCTTCCCCTCACCTGATGATAACCCCAACCTGAGCAAGTTTGCCCAGAAGTTGGAGGACGCCTTCAAGAGCCAGTTTGGTAATGGCGCTGCCCAGAATAGCATTATCATCAACAAGCAGAGCCAGCGTAAGGATGAGTTGTCAGTGATCACCATCCAGTACTGCTTCCCGCTGCGCGCCATCGACTGGCTGTCAACCTACAAGGAGCGTTATGATCGCTTCCTCAACACAGGCAACAGCGCTACCGATGTGGTCAACTCTATCCTGCTCCATAGCGAGGGCGACGGCAAAGACCTGCCTTCACTCTTCGCACTCAGCGAGGCCGAGATCGAGAAGGTTCGTGCCGCACGTCAGGCAGCACAGCAGCCTCAGGGATTCGCTCCACAGCAGCCACAGGGATTCGCTCCACAACAGGCAGCAGCTCCCATGGGTGGTCCTGGCGTTCCCCCGCCTCCTCCTGGTGGAACCGTTCCTCCTCCCCCTCCCGGAGCATTCGTCAAGCCTCAGATTCAACTGCACCTGAGCGTAGGCGGACAGCAGTATGGTCCTTACAACTACGACCAGGTAGAGCAGTACGTAAAGGCAGGAAGCATCACCGCCCAGAGCTTGGTATGGATGGCTTCGCTGCCAGGTTGGACTCCTGCCGGACAGGTGCCTGAGTTGCAGCCGCTGTTTGCACCCGCACCTCCCGCTCCAGGCGCTGTTCCTCCTCCTCCAGGACCCGGCTCAGTGCCTCCTCCTCCCCCAGCAATGTAATGAATCAATAGGGTGGGAGCTGTCTCCCACCTTCTTTTAACCCCAATACAAACAATTAAATTTCAAATAAGAAAATGGCAAGAGAAGAACGTGTGCGCTTCAGATATGGTATCTGTCTGAATGACAGCTGCTCGAAGTGCAAATCAAAGGAAGTACAGGAAATACCAGCCCGTAAGGAACTCGTATGTGCAGAGTGCGGTAAGCCGCTCCGCGAGTGTCCTCCTCCAAAGAAGGGTATGGATATGAAGAAGATCGGAATCATTGCAGCCGCTGTGCTGATATTAGGCGGTGGCGGTGCTGCTATCGCCCTCAGTGGCGGTGAAGAGCAGCCCGCTGAAGCTCCTGTTGAGGCAGTAGACTCTCAGAAGGTTGACACACCTGCTGTGGCTACACCTGAAGCTCCAGAGGCTCCCGCTCCAGAGGCAGCAAAGCCTGAACCCAAGAAGGCTGATCCTGCTCCCGCCAAGCCCGCTCCGTCAGCCAAGAACCCTAGCTGGGGTAAGTATGAAGGTGCCCGCAATGCTGAAGGCAAGCCTCATGGAAATGGTATCCTGCGCATTACCAGCACCACCACAATCAATGGTGAGACGGCACAGCCCGGTGAGACAATCGAGGGCGTGTTCCGTGATGGTTATGTGAACATGGGCACCTGGTACAAGAAGGATGGCAATGCTGTTGTCGTCAAGGGTATCAAGGTGATCTAAGCTGAAACGATTTTCCAACCACGGTTAAACATTCTTTTTGAAGCGTATGAAGCACCGACTGGTTATGATCACAATGCTGCTGCTGGCGGGCTTGCTGTCCGTCAGCGCAGCCAATTTTGCAACCAAGCGGTTGCAGAGCATTGCCCAGTGTCTTTCACTGCCAGGTATCGATGAGTTGAACAACCAGACCAGCTACGATTATCAGTATCGTGGCAAGAAGCTGGTGGTAAGGGCCAACCGCTTTGGTGAGATAGAGCATATCGGACTGGCTTTGTTCCCCAAAGAATTGGTCGAACTGTCACCGTCGCCTGTCTACGACTTCTTGGAACGTGACCTGTTGGAGCGTCAGCTCACCAATCTTGATGGCGAGATTCGTCACAAGCTGAACAGTGAGCATCTCACCTTCGTGGTGGGTAGTGCCAATACGCCTTTCACATTTAAGGGTGACGAGAACTTCTCTGAGGAGCGTGTCGACCTGAAACGCTATCGTGTCACTTGGACACGAGGCGGGCGTGAAGTGCTGAAAATCTCGTTCGATATGGATATTGAGATGCTTACGGGTTGTAATGCCATCGAACTGGAACAGCAGTTCCTTCGCCGCCTGAAGCGCCATAAGCTCATTGATACAGGCAGTGATGTCGACATCTTCCCGGAATCGGGCAATGCTTATGTTGCCAAGGGCGACTCCTTCCTCATTGCCGAGATGCGCAACGACCTCTTCTTTGAACGTAGTGGCAAGGACTGGTACCTGTCCGACAAGTCTGATGTGGCTTCGAAGATGGTGCCCAACATGATGCTGAGCACACAGTTCAGGGGCAATCCTACGCTGGATCTCACCATCGACAAGTATGGCTATGAGACTGACAAGGCCGTTGTTCCATACAAGAATCTGCTCAATATGACCATTGAGGATGGATGTACCCCCTATTTCGGTATCAAGGAACGTAAGGAAGACGGCTCCTATACGGGAACGGTCATGCTGGTCAACCGTCGTGGCGGCTATGTCCACATGCTCTCTGCCGTTATTCCTGCAAAGACCATTGCCGATAAGGGTAATGGCACTATCTCTGGACGACTCTATGTCTATATCCCGATGCACAACGTGTCGGATCGTTTCTTTCAACAAAACAAGAAATAATACCTACGCAGAATGAACAGACGAATTTATGTGTTCTCTCTCCTGTTGTTGTTTGTTGCGGCAGCCTTTGCCCAGACCTCTACAGAAGAGCAGAAAAAGAAGATTAACAGTATTAAGAAGGACAATGCGTACCTTTATGCTGAGATAACAACCAATGACCAGCAGACCTCGCTCGATATGGCTGAGGATATGCTGAACATGGAGATCAACAAGTATATTGCTGAACAGAAGAAGTTGCGTACGGCTGAAAATATCGTGCTGCGCAATCGTGAGGAGGTGATTGAAAGCGTCAGCCTGCCTCGTGGCAATATGTTCCGCGCCTTCAAGTATGTGAAGAAAGACGATATCCTCCCTGCTGGCAAGATTGAGGTTCGTGCCAACACGGTGAAGGTCGATGAGAAAGGCAACGTCATTGCGGCTCCCGTTCAGCCCGCCATCTCAGCCAAGCGCACGGAGACCTATCAGCGCCTGCTGACGCTGAAGAAGTTTGCTGAGCTGCCCAACATGCTGAAGCAACTCAAGCAGGAAGGACGTATCGGTGAGTATGCCAAGTACAAGGAACTCAGTTCGCCTGAGAAGTACGTGCTCATCATCTATAACAAAGAGGGCAATATCGAGGCGCTGCTCAGCGATGGTGCCTCACGCAGCAACCTGCGCACTCAGCAGGCTGATGATGTGAAGAACTATCCTGGCCGCGGTGCCTTTGGTGTGATTGTCAATGACTAAACAATATAAACGAATCATTAATCGTATAAGATATGAAAAAGTTTTTTCTGAAAGGTCTGTTCCTTTTCATGGCACTCTGTTCTATGACGACTATGCAGGCCGAAGAAGTTACCGTAACGATTACAACTGACCAAGGCTTTGAGAATACGGGCGGCATTATTGAGACCATGCAGCGTAACCTGGGTAAGGTACTCTCTGAAATCAATACTGCCAACAGCGAGAACCGTGCTCTCAACGTGGGCGGCCTGGCTCTTGACCACTTTGCCAAGGGAACGCTCGTGCAGTTGTGGAACAACATCCATTTCTATTGTGACGACAGCGAGGTCGTTGACCGCTGCTGGCCCTTGAAGAATGGCTATATGCTCCGTCAGATTCCCCTGATTATGAATCCTCAGGGTGAACAGTTCGGCTCCGGCACCTATCAGGAGTGTGTCGTTGAGTTCAATAAGCAGGGCGTAATTACCGACCTTCGTTTCGTCTTTGATACCCAGCTCTCAGAGAGCATGGAGAAGTGCGGTGCTGTGGTTGAACTGGAGCGTAAGATGCAGATCCTGAAGTATTGCGACCGTTTCCGTACGGCTTACTGTACGAAGGATATGGCCTTCCTGAAGCAGGTGTTCAGCGATGATGCCTTGATTATCACGGGTAATGTCATCACAGTGAAGAAACCCGAAGGCGGTATGTCTCAGAAGGTGACCTATACTCAGCAGACCAAGGAACAGTATCTGAAGAATCTTCAGAATGCCTTCAACCGTAATAAGTATATCGACGTGAAATTCTCCGAGATTGGCGATAATGGTGAGGAAGGCGGTTGCGGAACTGTGACTCGTTCTGTCAACAATAAGAATATGTATGGTGTCCGTCTGCGCCAGGAGTGGAAGTCCAGCAACTACAGCGATACCGGATATGTGTTCCTGTTGTGGGACTTCACCAACGAGGATGCTCCTCAGATTCATGTTCGCACCTGGCAGCCTGAGTATGTGGGTGGTAAGAAGATGGATCAGGACGAGATTTTCTCACTTACTGATTTCGACCTGTAATCCGTTGTCGCGCTCACGATGACGATTCTCATTAAAGTTTGAATGATATGAAAAAGATTCTCTATCTTCTGGCGGGCATCCTGCTCGCTCTCCCCATGCAGGCTCAAGACGAGCTGACCATTGATAAGGAGAAAATGCAGGAGGCTGATGTGAACCTCGGTGGTAAGTCGGGGGTTGACTTCATTGCTCGTACCAAAGACCTGATTATCAAGACCAACAACCCCAGCGATGCCATTCCAGAGGCTAAGGCCAATGGTAAGGGCGAGTATGTCTACTCCATGCTCCTGGATATCTCGACCTCCAAGGAGCGTCGTTTCAATATCTCTCGTAAGGGTACTACCTTTATGACTGCCCCCCTTGTCAAGAAGGGGCTGAAACCCAATCATAAGCTGACCTTCCTCGTGGAGGGACTGGCTTCGTGGCAGACTTTCCTGGAGATGGTCAAGCAGAGCATGCATGGTGCAGCCCACTTCGTTCAGGGTGAGGCCTGCATTGAGTTCACGACTGAACTGAGCGACCTGAAGGTTGAACCCAGTAAGAACCTGAAGTACAAGATCAATCACTCCAAGTCAGCAACAGGTGCCAACATCATCCAGGTGATCATTGATACCCACGCGCTCAAGGCTGCCAAGGAAGGCAATCAGCCTGTTTATCAGGAAATCCTGAAGAGCACCATCAAGGTCTATGGCGATGGTACCAACGTCGTTCAGATGCCTGCTGCCGATATGGAGACGGTGGGTTCTAACGTGAAGATTCCCTACACCGTATCGCCCGCCATCAAGACAGCTTTCAAGGAGGCCACCTTCGACGAGCTGATCACTACTGCCCGTGAGTACTGGGCCGACTATCCCCAGCATGCTGAGAGCAGTTTCTATGATGCTGCCCGCATTGCCTACGACAAGGCCCTTGAACATAAGGACTGTCCGCAGTCACAGTTGGAGGCTATCCGTGCTGAGCGTGATACAATGGCGAGCATCCGTCGCACAACCTATCTCATGGAGATGGCTGACAAGAAAGCCCGTCAGTTTGAGAGCGAGAAAGGCTTTGAGTGTGACGAGGTCTATCGCTACCTGGGTGGTGAGGCACGCTTTGCCGACCGCATCCTGCAGTCGCATCCGGAAATCAAAAAGGTGCAGCAGATTCGTGATGAGCTCATTGCCCGTCTGCAGAAGCACCCCAAGGGACAGAACGTTACCGAACAGGTGGTGACCAAGCAGCGCGAGACGCTCAGCGGAAGGGTCTCCTTCAAGAATGAGTATATGGCCATCCCGTTCAACAAGATGCGCGTCTATGCCACCAGCAATGCTACCATCCAGTCAGGCCAGAGCCATTATATTGGTAGGATCAATGACGATGGAACCTATCAGGTGGTGAAGCCTGATCATATCAAGCCGCTGTATATCTACGTCACGGGCGAGAAAGATGATGCTCACCCTGTAGCGGAAGGTCAGACCCGACTGGATATCGTGGTTAAGGATAAGTATTAAGAATCAAACAACTTTTATAAATTTGTTATAATCACAAAACATTATGAAGAAAATTCTGTTTTTGGCGTTGGCAATGCTGACGCTCGGTAGTCAGATGCAGGTATCTGCTGCCAAGAAGGACAAGAACGAGATCAAGTGGGAGTGGGATGGTACCACAAGCGGTAACGAGACCATCGATAAATATCTCTTGCAGATTGACACACTCTACAACAAGGTTCGTGACTATAAGGATAATCTGGAACAGTACCAGCTGAAAGATACCACACTCTGCATCAACGGAAAGTATTATCAGCTCAACTGGATGGAGGATTCACAGGGACAGCTGTTGACCCGTGGTACTGTCAACTGGCAGTGCGTTCAGGCAGTGACGATGGGTGCCAATATCGTGCTGGATATGACCAGCGCTGGTCTGGGTTCTGCTACTGCAGCCCTGGCTTTACCTCAGCTGGGCTTTAAGGCACTGAAGTTTGCTAAGTATGTGAAGGGTGGTCCTGCTGTTATCCAGTCGGGTATCGAGTCTATCAAGGCTGTTCGTGGTAAGTGGATTGGCAACTCTCGTAAGTGGAAGGCTGTGAAGGATGGTGCCATCAGCGATCCTACTAAGATTGGATTCTCTCCTGCCGTTGCTGAGAAGCTGAACGAGTGCTACTATGTGAAGGAAATTACTGCCGAGTCGCCTGAATACGAAGAGGTGGTGAAGAAATTCACTGGTAAGACTCCCGAAGAGCTTGCTCAGGAGGCCAACGGTGTTGCCAACGATATTGCAAAGGCTACCGTTCTTCCTGAAGACAAGAGTAAGAGCCTTGACCAGATGCCAAGCGATGATGATCTGGAGAAGGAATTAGGCTGATTTGTCTGAAACTCATATATAAAAAAGGCTTTGACGATTGTCAGAGCCTTTTTTAGTGTTTGTATGCTTTATTTCCTTAGTCTTGGAAATAGATGCGTTTCACTCTGTTCGAGACGCCTGTGAGCACCTCGTACGAGATGGTTCCTAAGAGGTCGCTAAGTACGGTGACGGGCAGGTCTTCGCCAAAGATGATGGCGGTGTCGCCTTCCTGACAGTCAATGCCCGTAACGTCAATCATTGCTACGTCCATACAGATATTGCCTACGTAGGGCGCTTTCTGTCCATTCACCAGACAGTAGCCTGTACGGTTACCCAGCCGACGGTTCAGTCCGTCAGCATAGCCGATAGGGATAGCGGCTATCATGCTGTCTCTGTCAAGTACTGTCCTACGGCTGTAGCCTATTGAGTCGCCAGCCTTCACCTTTCTCATCTGTAGGATCGTCGTCTTTAACGTTGACACCGTCTTCAGAGGATCGGTAGCTGCTCGGCCTTTGGGCTTTTCACTTAAATACGGCTCTACGCCATAGAGTCCGATGCCCAGTCGGCACATGTCCATCTGTCGTTCTGGGAAGTGCTCTATGCCTGCCGAGTTGTCCATATGTCGGAGGATATGGTGAGAGAAAGCTGCCTGTAGTTGCTGGCTGCCCTTCTGGAACAGTTCGAACTGTTGGGTTGAGAACGTGTCGAAGTCATCACTGTCAGAGCCTACGAAATGAGAGAACACTGAGCGCGGTATGATAGCTGTCTGGTGCTTCAGCCTTTCTATGAGCTCATCAATCTCGCCACTTTCCACGTTGAATCCTAGTCGGTGCATGCCTGTATCCAGCTTGATATGTACAGGCCAGCCTGTGATACCTTCCTGACGAGCCACTTTTATCAGCGCATCCATCAGGCGGAATGAGTAGACCTCTGGTTCCAGGTCATAGTCGAACAGAGTCTTAAACGAGGTCATTTCCGGATTCATCACCATGATATTGGCTGTGATGCCAGCCTTACGCAGTGCGACGCCCTCATCAGCAACGGCTACTGCCAGATAGTCCACACGATTGTTCTGTAGTGTCTTTGCTATCTCGATGGCACCAGCGCCGTAGCCGTCAGCCTTGATCATGCAGACCATCTTCGTTTCAGGCTTTAGGAACTTGCGGAAGTGGTTCAGGTTGTCGACCACAGCTTGCAGGTTCACCTCCAGGATGGTCTCGTGTACCTTCTGCTCCAGTAGTTCCGTGATGTGCTCAAAGCCGAAGTTTCGTGAGCCCTTCAGCAGGATCATCTCGTCGTGCATGTTGCGGAACACTTCACTCTGCGTGAACTGTTCTACGTTGGGGAAGAAGTATTTCTTCTCGACCTTGATTAGCTCTTGCTGTTGGCTGATGACCTCTCCTATGCCAATGAAAGTGTCAACACCACGCTGAATGCAGTGGTCTGACACCTGTCGGTAGAGTGAGGTAGGGGTCTCTCCGCTTTGGTAGATGTCGCTTAGTATCAGCGTCTTCTTTTCTTCGCCTCGGCGATTCATGAAGTCGAGTGCTATATCCAGCGAGTTGATGTCTGAATTATACGAGTCGTTGATGAGTGTCAGGCCGCGTTGTCCCTGCTTAACTTCCAGACGCATGGCGACGGGCTCCAGCAGTGGCATGCGCTTGGCAACCTCTTCTTTCGTTACTCCCAGGTGGAGTGCTGTTGCTACGCAGGCGATACTATCTTCAATAGAGGCCTCGTCGATGAACGGGATGGTATAGCAGCCCTGCTCACCTTTATATATATACGTAATGGTCGTCGTGTGGCTCTTGCTTCTATCCTCAGCCTCGGCCTGCTGGTTCTCCTTCACGCTCTTCACGTACATCTCTGCCCGTTCGTTCATGTGGCTCCAGCCTATGCGCTCTCCTTTAAAGTCCATTCTGCGTATACAACGGCTGACGATGTCGTTGTCACTGGGATAGACGATAGCCTCGGTGTCGCCAAACAGCAGTAGCTTCTCCATGCATTTCTCTTCCATCGAACGGAAGTTCTCTTGATGGGCCATACCTAATGAGGTGAATACACCTACTGTTGGCTGGATGATATCATGCAGTGCCTGCATCTCGCCAAGCTGACTGATACCTGCCTCGAAGATGCCCACAGTGGTATGCTCATTCAAAAGCCATACTGACAGGGGTACGCCTATCTGAGAGTTATAGCTTTTGGGTGAACGGGTAATCATTCCGCCTTTCTGTTGTTTCGTTGCCGATAGCAACTGGTAGAGCCATTCCTTCACGATGGTCTTGCCGTTCGAACCCGTAATACCCACGATAGGCACCTCTGTTCCCCTCTTGCTGCTGGCCAGGAACTCGTCACGGTGGCGCTCAGCCAGTCGCTGCAGGGCCGCCAGTGTTGAAGGCACCTTCAGGAAGTTGGCGTTGGGAAAGAGCGTATCATATCCTTCAGGTACCTGCTCTACTACGAACGAGCGCACTCCGCGCCGATACAGTTCAGCGATATACTTATGTCCGTCGTTGCGCTGTGTATGCAGGGCAAAGAACAGGGTCTGTTCCGGGAATCGAAGCGAACGGCTGTCTGTGAGGAGCCATCCTATGGTTGCCTCGGCTTCACCATAGCGGCGCGCACCTATCAGTGTGGTCACTTTTTCAATGCTGTATGTCATAGTATTTACATTTTTTGATGCACAAAGGTACATACTTTTTCTAAAATGCTTGCATATTCCGACTTCTTTTTATACTTTTGCTGAATAAAACTATAATTATTTAACGATATGTACGACAATCAACGCGGGCTCTACATTGCTCATAGTGACAACGGCGCCCTCTCCATCACTGGAAAGATGGCTAATCGCCACGGACTCATAGCAGGTGCTACAGGCACAGGTAAGACGGTCACCCTACAGGTATTGGCCGAAACATTCTGTCAGGCAGGTGTGCCCTGCTTCATGGCTGATATGAAGGGCGACCTCTCTGGTATCTCTCAGGCAGGCAAAATGAGTGGTTTCATCGAGAAACGATTGCCTGAGTTCGGTATTGAGAATGCAGAATTCCAGCCGTGTCCCGTTCGCCTCTATGATGTGTATGGCGAACAGGGCCATCCCATGCGGGCTACTGTGTCACAGCTCGGTCCACAGTTGCTATCACGACTGCTGCAGCTGAATGATACGCAGGATGGTGTGCTGAACATTGTGTTCCGTATTGCTGACGAGCGTGGTCTCTTGATCCTCGACCTGAAGGACCTGCGCTCTATGCTCGACTATGTTTCCCAGCATGCCAAGGAGTATACCACCCGCTATGGCAATATCTCCACCGCCTCTGTAGGCACTATTCAGCGCGCCCTGTTGCAGTTGGAGAATCAGGGTGCCGACAAGTTCTTTGGCGAGCCCTCGTTTGATATCCGCGACCTTATGCAGACGGAGGGTGGCAAGGGTGTGATGAGCGTGCTTGCTGCTGATAAGCTGATGATGCAGCCCAAGCTCTACTCTACATTCCTGCTCTGGCTTCTTTCCGAACTCTACAGTACGCTGCCTGAGGTTGGCGACCAGCCCCTTCCTAAGCTTGTGTTCTTCTTCGATGAGGCCCACATGCTGTTTGATGGTACCTCCAAGGCCCTGCTCGACAAGATTGAACAGGTTATCCGTCTCATTCGCTCCAAGGGCGTGGGCATCTATTTCATTACCCAGAGCCCTACAGATATTCCTGAGAATATCCTCGGACAGTTAGGCAATCGTGTTCAGCATGCCCTTCGTGCCTATACGCCAAAGGATCAGAAAGCTGTGAAGACGGCTGCCGACACCTTCCGCCCGAATCCCGCCTTCAAGACTGATGAGGCCATCATGAACCTTGAAACAGGCGAGGCACTCGTTTCTTTCCTTGATGAGAAAGGTGCTCCCATGATGGTTGAGCGTGCCAAGATTCTCTTCCCGTTATCTCAGATAGGCGCCATCACCGAGGGTCAGCGTCTTGACCTCATCAAGCAGAGCAGTATCTTCGGTAAATACGATAATCCGATAGATCGTGTCAGTGCCTATGAGCAGCTGATGGCTGAGGCTGATGAGGCTGCCGTGGAAGAAGAAACAGCGGAGTCGTCTGAGCAGGAAGAGAAAAAAGGCAAGCAGAAACCTGGCATCATGAGCAAGGTGCTGAAGGCTGTCATTACCGCCATTACCTCTACGCTTGCTGCCGTTTTAGGTAGTTATGTCAGTGACAAGGTGAGTGGGAAGACCACTAAGCGTCGCACTTCTACCAAGCAACGCGTGGTTA
This sequence comes from Prevotella sp., assembly GCA_017460515.1. Taxonomy (GTDB): domain Bacteria; phylum Bacteroidota; class Bacteroidia; order Bacteroidales; family Bacteroidaceae; genus Prevotella. Next base: position 2,786 of record JAFUAY010000019.1, on the reverse strand, counting down.
GGAATGCGACGAGTGCAGCCACCCGTACTTTCACGAAAGAGATAACTCGCGATATTCTGGGCAATATTATAAAATGAAGTGGCTTGTTAGGGTTTCAGCAGTTTGCTGTATTCCTGCTTGTCGTTCAACAGTCTGACGGCCTCTTTCAGTTGGCGGTCGTCGGAAAGTCCTGCCCTGAGTGCTCCCCGCTGGTAGTGGTAGGCTGAGATAATATCCAGCTCCAGTGCGTGCATGATATCCTCGCGATGCTTGTCCAGATCGCTGGCCACGTTGTGCTTCAGCTTTTCTGCGAGTGCATCAAATGTATCCTTGGCATCCTCGTAGTAGCCTTCTATCTTCGCCGTCTTCACCAACTCGTCAAACTGCTTGCGTGATACAGGGTCGTAGGTAAATCCGCTGTCTATGACGCGCTGGCGGAACTCTGCATAGTCGGCATCCGTCAGATGGAAGAGGGTAGGGTCGTCACCAATCGATGTGTGGCGCGAGATGTAGTCCACCACATAGTCGAACATCACCTCTGTAGAGTCCAGCCCGCCTACAGACAGGTAGTAGAGTATGTTCGGTATAGTGTCTGCCTTTACCTCCACGTCAGGTTTGATGCCACCACCGTCGCGCACCTCGCGACCTGCACGTGTATGGAACACCTGTGTCAGCGAGTCTGGCAGCCGTTCGCCATACAGACTCTCCATCTCTCTTCTATCTCCTCTTTCCTCTCTCCTCTTTTTATAGTTAATCGCCTGTATACAGCGACCACTGGGGATATAGTATTTCGAGGTAGTAATCTTCACATTCGTGTTATAGGGCAGGTCCATCGGCACCTGAACGAGGCCTTTTCCATACGTGCGCGTACCTATAATGATTGCACGGTCCAAGTCTTGCAGCGCACCAGCGGTAATCTCGCTGGCCGAAGCCGTCTCACCATTCACCAGCACCACCATTGGCATCACCGTGTCTATTGGTTCCAGTCGCGTTTTGTAGATGTGGTTTGCCTGCAGCACCTTGCCTCGGTTCTCTACCACCGTCTGTTCTTTGGGCACCCATAGGCTCACAATATCTACTGCCTCCATCTCTGATCCGCCGCCATTGCCGCGCAGGTCGAAGATCAGAGCCTCCGCGCCCTGCTGCTTCAGCTCAATCAGCGCATTACGCACACTGCGTGCACATCCTTCTGTAAACTGATTCAGGTTGATATAGCCAATCTTCTTGCTCTCCTCTTTCCTCTCTCCTTTTTCTTCTAACATCCCGTACCAAGGCAGTTCGGGCAGTTTGATGTTCCGTCGTGTAATCTTGAACTTCAGTTCCTCACCCTTCGTCTTCTTTTTGCTCTTTGCCTGCTGTGCAGTTGTCGAAGGGCGCAGCACCTTCAGCATGAAACTGGTGCCGGCATCACCGCGCAGGTGCGAAGAGACATAGCTCGTCGACTTATCAGTCATCACCGAGTCGTCAATCGAAAGGATGATATCACCCTTCTTCAGTCCTACCTCAGCGGCAGGCATACCCTCGTAGGGCTCGTCAATGACGATGCGCTTGCGCTTGGCGTGATACTTGATGATAGAACCGATGCCCGCATACTTTCCCGTGATCATCTGTTGCAGGTTCTTTGTCTCACTCTCCGGGTAGTACTCTGTATAGGGGTCCAGCGAGCGTAGCATTCCTTTGATGGCCTGAGTGATAGTCCGTTCGGGGTTCAGCGTGTCCACGTAGAACAGATCCAGATTCCTGTATACCGCATTAAAGATATCCAGGTTTTTCCCCACTTCCAAATTGTGGTTCTTAGGCGCATTCTGCTGTTCCTCCTGTGCGCTCATCATCATTGGGAGGAAGAAGAGCATCAGTATTGTCAGATTTTTTTTCATCAGTATCTTTCTTTTTATTGCTTCTCAGCATGCAAAATTACAAGATTGCTTCGTAAAAATCCCTCTTTCGACCGAAAAATTGCAGTTTTTTTTGATTTCAATGAAATTTTTCGCTTAAAAGTTTGCACAATTCAAAAAAACGACTTACCTTTGCACCCGCAATCGAGAAATCGAACGCACTGCTTCAGTAGCTCAGTTGGTTAGAGCACCTGACTGTTAATCAGGGGGTCGTTGGTTCAAGCCCATCCTGAAGCGCAAATCCTCAATCGAAAGGTTGAGGATTTTTGTTTTCAGGAGGGCCATCACCAACGACCGGTCGTGGTTCTTCGCAAAGCGAAGCGAGCAAAGCTCGAGCGCAAGCCCATCCTGAAGCGCCTAAGAAAGAGTCCCGTAAATCAACGATTTACGGGACTCTTCTTTTTCTCATATTTCAAATTTGTAGCCAAATTGTAGCCAATATCATATTATTTGTAGCCATTCAGCGTTTTACCTTTGCAGAATTTGTAGCCACTAATCCTGCAAAAGATAATCTTTGCAAAGCGTTGTCAAGTTCTAATGTTGACAAGTTGAAAATGCTTATGTGATTTCAACTGTCAACAGCTAGTTTTCAAAGAAAAATGAAAAATAATTCTCGTTACGCAGAAAGGCTGCATAGGGGTATAGTACCTTTGCATCCGAAAGCCAATGGAAGTATGGCTGAGTGGTAAGGCGACACGCTGCTCGCTCGGCGACGAAGGAGACGCTTGCCAGAGCAAGAACGAGTAAAACCGAAAGGTTTCGGAGGTTCGAATCCTTCTGCTTCCGCAAATTGGAGGTTTGGCAGAGTTGGTCTATTGCACTGGTCTTGAAAACCAGAGGGCGGTAAATAGACCACAGGGTTCGAATACATTAGCCTCCTAATTATTTATTAGTTGTTCTCAAGAGTCAACG
>JAFUAY010000018.1 GCA_017460515.1 Prevotella sp. | reverse complement strand
GTAAGCCATTCTTACCCAACACCTGCCGATGACGCGCAGGGGCTATCAGCCTACCTTCCTGAAGATCCAAAACTATCAGGGGTTTCCACAGCCTATCGCGGTGTTTAACTGCCCGCTGTGATGGTGGAGGAGAGGGGAGCGGTTTTAACAGCACTTTGCTTGCAAGCGCTCTAGAGGACAGGGTGTAATGCCCTCAGGCATTATACAGAACAACGTCATTTCTCCCCTCCCTGCCCGCGTGGCCGTCAAACACATGCTGAGCAGAGAGCCGCATCCCCTCCCGCGCTGTGACCATCGCAGCCGGTGAGGGGTTGTTTTTTGTGGCTGGTTTTGCATTTTCCCCTCTCTACCCGTATGGACATCATGGTGCGGCGAGGGCCGATATTCATCCATTTCTGCTCTCATTTTTGCCCCCAGCCCCTCCAACGCCCCTCAATTGTAAACTTTTAATAAAAGTGTAGAAGTTAGATTTTGTAAACTTCCAAAACTGTACTATTTTCTTTCCTTAAAGAAACCGTTTTAGATGTAAACTTTTAATTTTTGTGGTGTTAATCTCCGCTGTATATACAGATTCTTGCATTTCTAAAGATTATTTACACAAAAATAATCGAACTAACAGCAAGACAGTAGGAATACTTAACGAAATCGAGGTAGACATTATAACAATATCCCCTATTAATCGACTGTAATAGTTAGCGCTTTGCGGTGTAAACTTTACCATGAATAACGCTATACAGTATAAATCGAACTAACGCCAAGACGAGTAAACTCGATTAGGATGCCAGGAGCGCTTTTATCAGCGGAATTTCAGTTCTGCAAGTGTATGGAAGTACACTAACAGTAGCAAGAAACGGTATCGTACTAACTCACAAGACGAGTTGGGATGATTCACTGAAATGAGGAATTAACGCGAAGTAAAGCATCAGGGCTTGACGGAAAAGGCTTCTACGAAACCTTCCGAAAATTCAGACACTGATGGTGTTGGGAACAGCACATCTGGTGTAGGAAGAAAGGCAATGATGAAGAACTTCGAGTTGATATGCGACTGGTACTAAGGCGGTTGGACACACGGATGTACAGTGACTGTACAGTAGACTGTATAGAATCACAGCGGAGTGTGGATGACCACAGCGGGCTGAAAGGCCCGGAATCGAGTTTGAGACGGATTCTTGTTCAAGAAGATTCCTTACGACCACGACTAACTAAGAAGGAGGATTTCTTAAATGAAATTCAGGAATTTAAAAACTGTTCTGGCACTAGTTCTGGCTGCGATGATGCTGCTTGGGTCCAGCGTGGCGTTTGCAGCTGGTGAGACCACCTACACGATTTCTGTAGACACCTCGAAAGACACTAATGCCCATACCTATAAGATCTATCAGATATTCACTGGAACCCCCAGCACGAACGATGAGGGAGAACCCATTCTGACTGATGTGCAGTATGGCTCCAGCTATCCGGGCGGGACGACTGGTTCTGTTCCGCTGACGACCCTTGAAGGCATTACCAATGCTCGGACGTGGGCATCTGACAATAAGGACAACCTGGGTGCTGAAGTAGCAACCTTGGGTGGCTCTACCACCTCCTACACGGCTGTTCCTGGTTGGTATCTCGTCCTTGATATGGGGTATACCCAGAGCGCAGACACCAAGGATGCTGTCTCCGCTTTTATGGTAAAAATCGTCAACGAAGACACTGAGTTCACTCCCAAAAAATCTGTTCCCTCTGTAGACAAGGAGGTTCAGGACGAAGTCGCTCATGCTGAAGCTGGCGCGACGGATGGCTGGGGTGACACCGCTGACCACGAAATCGGTAAATCCTTCCAGTTCAAGCTGACTGCTACCATTCCGGCAGGTGATTATTCCGCTTATTCAACCTATAAGCTGATCTTCACCGATACTATGTCTGCAGGCATCACTTTCGAGAACCTTGAGAGTGTCAAGATCGACGGCACTGATAATACCGATTACGTGAAGGCAGGCATCGAAGATGGAGATGCTGGTGCCAAGACTTGGACCTTGACCTGGAATAATGTTCCCGGCGTTGCTGGACAAGTGCTCAACGCGAATAAGGTTGTTGAAGTCATTTACAATGCTCATTTGAATGATGATGCGGCTGTAAATACTGCCACCGGAACTACAACCAACAATAACAGCGTCAAGCTGACATATTCCAACAATCCTGATTCTCTCGGTGAAGGTCAGCCCGATACTGATACTACTCCCGAGGATCACGTCTGGGTATTCACCTATGGCAACACCGGTACCAAGGTTGACAAGAATAATCAGCCTGTAGCTGGTGCAGGGTTCGTACTGTACAAGATCGATGCAGCTAATGCTACCACCATTGCCGATTCCAAGGAACAGCCGACTGGTACTGTTGTGCCGCTGTATAAGAACAATGATGGCTACTTCGTTTATGACTCTACCAATGCTTCGGCTTATGAAGGCGGCGCAGTAGTGGATGGTAACGAAATCGTGACCACAGCGGAGGCTAATGTTTTTGCTATCAAAGGCCTTGATGTTGGTACCTATGCGTTGTATGAAAAGACGGTTCCGACTGGATATATCCAGGCCAAGAATACTGTCTTCACCATCTCTGCAACTCATAGCGAGACCTCTGATGTTGGCAATGTTGATATGACTGGTTCTCAGACATCTGAGGATATCATCAACGAAACTGGTGTTGAACTGCCCGAAACCGGCGGCATTGGCACCACGATCTTCTACGTGGCTGGCTCCATCCTGGTTCTGGCTGCGGCGATCCTGCTGATCACCAAGCGTCGCATGGGTGCGAACGACTGATCCGCAACTTGATTCCCGTGGATAGAATGCGTCTTGACAGGCTGTATAGCCTCACAGACTCTGACTTCCACACACTGCCCTGGACCCATCATCGGGTCTGGGGCTTTACTATATTCTGAAACAATCATGACAGATTTTACCTTAAGCGGAAATCCCCGGAGAGCAGTGTGTTTGCCCTCCAGGGATCAAGGTTAGGTTCCTACGCCAGCACCATGGAAATCTGGTGGCGGCGAGGTTTCCCTACGCCAGCCCCACAGTAAATCATGCTGCGGCGCAGCGTCGTTGCGGCTTATTCGCCAGCACCCATGCGGCGCTTGGTAATCAGCAGGATCGCAGCGGCCAGCACGAGGATAGAGCCAGCGACGTAGAAGATCGTGGTGCCGATGCCGCCGGTAGAGGGCAGTTCAACGCCACTCTGGTTCAGCGCATCCGGAATCACCTGAGGATGGGTAGAACTGGTGGTAGTAGTCGGATCGTTGGTGGGGCTCAGGGTGATTACGGCATTCTGCATGGTATTGCCAGCGGATGCATAAGTCACATTCGCAACGTCGGATCCTTCGGTCGCAGTGATGGTCACAGTGATAGGATCCTTCAACAAATTGTAGCCAGCGGGAGCCTCGGTCTCAACCAGATAGTAGGTACCCTGATCAAGGCCCTGGAACTGTCCGTCCAACTTACCAGTTGCAAGCGTGGTCTTCTCATCACCGGATTCTTTTGCCACCCAGTTGATCTTCTTGTTGGTGGCATCCCACTGATAGTACTGCTCAACTGACTTAGTGCCGTTCTGCGCAGGATCAGCATTGTATCCATCATCGCCTTCAACGCAGGGAACAGTAGCCTTCTTGTATAGCTTGAATTTAGCACCAGCCAGCTTGCCAGAGGCATCAGTAGAGGAAGCACCAGTATACTTGTTAACATCGACAGCAATGTCAACAACGTAGACATGCTTATCGGGGGTCTTTTCCTTGCTGGTGTTGTCATAGGGATTGTTGGAATACTCAAGAGAAGCGGTATTGCGCTCAAAGTCCGTGGTCAGAGCGCCTTCATTCACCTTGGCATTGTAAGTCACAACAATCTTGTCGCCAGTTTCAAAGGCAGTATTGTCCAAGGTGGTCTGAGGAATCGTAATCTTGAAGGTCTTGCTGTCTTTGGTGTGAGTCAACGTATACTTCAGCGCAGTATTCTCGTTATCCTTAACAAGGGTACCAAGAACCGTCTCTTCGTCATCCTTATCCACGACTTTCACAACAAGGGTATCCAGATTGTTTCCATCGTAAATGAAGGAAAGGCCGTCGGTCATAGTATCGGAAATCTCGAAGAAGTAGTTGTCATAGCCACGAGTGTCGGGAATGACAGAGTCAATCTCAAAGGAAACCGTTGAGCCAACCTTGGCAAGAGCAGCCTTTCCTTCAGCATCCAGAATGCCGTCTGCATCAGAGTATTCCTCGTTGATTTCGGTCACCGCGGTGATCTTCATGTCCAGAGTGGGACCGCTGACCTTAGGATTGACGGTCGCAACCTTATCCGTGGTCGTCAGGGCACATGCAGCGGTGATAACCTTGGTGGAGTTCTCAGGATCATTGGGGTGAGCCTGACCATACACCAACCAATAGCCGGCAGAACCAACATCGATAGTCACAGTATTATTGGTGGCAACAGCACTCTCAACTTTCTCGGTGGCAGAGGTGGGCTTTGTTACAGAAGTAGCACCAAGAGCATCTGCGAGTTCGCGGGCCTGCTCATCACCAAAGTCATCCTCGCCATCTTCATCAGCATAAGGATTTCCAACAACATAGGTAGTGGGGTCGGTGGCACTGGGAGTCAAAGTCAGACCGTAAGTCGTGGTAATGACACCGTTAGCATCAGTCGTGCCATTCGCAGTCAGCGTGGTCCAAGCCCAACTGGTATTCTTAATGCTATAAGCATGGGGATCATTATCGCTTGCATTTCCATTGGCATTCTCAGTGGTAAAAGTCAAATCAAACAGTTTGTAAGCAGTATACTTCAAGCCATTGATATTGACAGTACCATATTCTGCAAGAGCTTACAATACACGTATTTTTATTGGGTGCTTACGTTCAAAAGCGTGTGTGGATGGGCAGGTGGAAGGCCTTCTACGGGCATCTGCGCCTGCTCTTCCAGCCCTTCAAAAGCGTATGTGTGTAGGTGGGGCGAGGCATCAAGCGCCCTGGCCTTCGTCACAAGTACGCAATGGAAGGGTGTCCTTCCCTGTGCGAAAAACTGTAGCGATGGTTTGTTAATGGAATGTTATCGGCGTTTTGGAAAGCCTGCTCCTATTGCACTCTCTGTTGCGGTGTGGTAAAATAGATTTATGCTGGGGGGATAAAGCGAGTAACAAATGAAACATGGGGCAGATTTTAATGTCGGATTTAACCTCTGAACAAATCAATGCGATTGTGATTAATATCTCGGAAATGTTGAACCGAGCCCGCACTTATCTCGAAGGCTTGGATGCTCTGGGAGATGCGGAATATATGCACGGTCGTAGTAAGTATCCTCTTACAGGCATCGTGTATTCTGGTTTTATGCCTGACCATCAAAACATACCTGGCATGACAATACAGAAGACAATGTACGGACAGAAAAACATGTATTTGCCAGAATTGCTGAATGACGATATTTTCATTCAACTGTATAATAGTGCTAATGATGTGCGGAATTCAGAAGAAGTAAAACGTAAATATAGATTAATGGGAGATAAATTCAGGCTTCTCTTTTTTATGATTGACGAAACAACCAGAACACTTCAAGAACTGGAGCTTTGCAAATTGTGTGGTTTCGAGAGGAAAACAAAAAGTGGTGGCGAAACAAAAGAAACAATAATAATCGGACAAAGAGAAATCATCTATAAGATAGGTTGATAAGGAGTTGAAACATCAATGCCCACACTTCCCACCCGCTATGAAAAGCTCTACAAGTCCGCCTATCTGAAAACCGCTATCGCAGATGACGGTATGTGGAACCTCATCCCCTCCGTCACCGGCAGCATGGACAGCGTTCAGGGCGCACGGCGTATGAAGGAGAATCATGTGCTCTTCACCTTCATCGACACCTACTTCCCCGACGGCCCTTTCGCCTTCGAGCCGAACATGCAGGACGGGCGGTTTGTGTTTCTGCCCGCTGTGGTTGATCATCAGGGGATAGGGATATGCGCGTCTATGGACGTGCCGGGCTTTCTCGACATCGGCCATTTCTGGTATCCCTGGGAGTTTACAGAGAATGATACAGCGTTCCACGTCGATCAGGTGTGGGTTTGCATGTACAAGACGAATCTGTTTGATGAACTGGCGGAGACGGTGAAGCGGTGGTATTTCAGGGAGGACAGTGCAAGTGAAGAAAAGTTCTGCACATTTCCCTTCGGGCCGCAGCATGTGGTCAGGCTGGAGGGCGATTTCCTGGATAGGATGAACAGCTCGATACGGGCGATAAGAGCTGAGCTGAAGGATGCGGATCCGATGGTTCAGCGCAACGGCGAAGGACTGATACAGTTCATGAAGAGGGTTGTGGGGAAATGATCACCGCCACCGACATCAACTACACCGAAGAACCCTATGAGAATCTAACTGTTACCGACATCCACACCCTATCGACCGACTCTATTCTGATCTGGTGTAGTGGCTCCGGCGCGGGCGAAGGACGCTCCTATGGAACCTATTACATCTTGCTTGACGATGGAAAAGGCCACTGCAAGTACATGGAAGGAAACGTGCCCGGGGCGTCTCCCAATCAGGCTATGCTGGACGGGGCGGTCGAAGCTGTGGGCATGATAAAGAAACCAAGTAATGTCCGTCTGATCTCCTCCTGCCCGCTTGGTTTCAAAGCAGGGTTCCGGGGTAAGGGACCCAATGCAGACCGTGTTCAGAGACTGCTGGAAAAAATCAAAGAAAGAGGTCACACCCTATCTTTCAGCCTCACAGACGCAGACGTGATCAAGGGCTGGATCAGCGAAAACAGCGGCAAGAAGTTTGAAGATAAGACGGAGAAATACAAAAGGGTGATATATGCTGAATGCATTGAGAAAGTCATCGAGATTCTGGAAGAGTACGGTGTGGATGAGAATGTCATCACCCAGGTGAAACGAATAGAGCCGTGAACCCCACTCACATCTCATTTCCAAGTCTATCACACGCGAGGAAACGAGTCCAGCCATCATTGACTTCTGGTATATCACACGAGGAGAGGGAAAAACACCCAGCCATATTTCAGGCTGGGTATGAACTATGATCAACGGTACTTCTCAATTAACTCCTTGGCCTTCCGGGCGAATGAATCCGGGTTGTCATAATAGGCAATGAAGCGCAGCATGAGGAAGGCACAGCAGGCACCCCTTCCAACGCAGCACGGAGGGATGTTCGATACTTCTTCGGACAGGTAATTGAGGATAGGGCAGGTGTAGAAGGCGTTGTTGATAGGGGCAATGTGGTTACTCTCAATCACCACCCTTGCCTTGAGGGCGAATGCCTCGGGATCGGTGCAGTACGCCACGAAGCGCAGCATGAGGAAAGCGCAGCAGGCACCATCCCCCTGCTCAACACAAACGGGTATGGGGTGAGAATTGTTCACAGTCAGGAAATCGTGGATCGGGCAGGTGCGGGAGAGGTGGTTGGTGGGGGTGGTCTCGGCGGTCAGGGCAGTGTGATTGATCTTCTTTTCCATGGTAGATACCTCTCTTTCTCTTATTACGCATTTTCGCGTAGTAAGCAGTTCATGAGAGGTCGAGCCCTTGCTATTCATACACACGTTATAGTGAGTAGAGATTTTTATCCGGGGGGTGAAGCTGAGCCAAGTGGCAGTGGTGCAGGCATAGCCGTTCGAGTAGGTGCACAACAAAAAACTCGTCACAGCGATGAAGCCGTGGCGAGCGAACCACTACAGACCAAACAAGGTTCAACTATTTCTTGATTTTATTGATGAGCTGAATAAGTAAAATCAAGTCTTCTTCCCCTAAATCTTCCAATTGCTTATTGATTTGTTGGATGAGTAGCGGCTGAGCAACCCTCTCATTGAAGAAATATTCGGGAGAGATTCCGAAGTATTCGCAGATATTCAGAAATTCCCCCATCGACGGAAGAGCCTTGCCTGAGGTGATATGATGGACGTATCCATCACTACGACCAAGGTCGCGGCTCATTTTGAGTTCAGAGATGTCTTTTTCGATTCGCAACTTTGTAATTCGCTGTCGGATATAATCTGAATCCATTGCCCC
>JAFUAY010000017.1 GCA_017460515.1 Prevotella sp. | reverse complement strand
TGCCATGATGTGCTCCGTCATGCTCTTTACCCCTCCTATGGTGGGTATGCAGAACGCATTTGCTTCTGTTCAGCAGCAAGGAAACGTCACAGGTACGGTTGTCGACAGTCAAGGCGAACCAATTATTGGTGCCAGTGTGGTAATCGTAGGTGGAAAGTCCGTTCAAGGCACGGTGACCGACCTTGACGGTAACTTCGCATTGAACGTTGCCCCAGGCACTCAGTTGAAAATCACTTATGTAGGCTACAAGGAGCAGACCGTCAAGGCAGCCAAGGGCATGAAGATCACCCTCCAGGAGGAGTCCACCATGCTTCAAGGTGTCGAGGTCGTTGCCTATGGCGTACAGAAGAAGGTAACCGTGACGGGTGCCCTGTCTTCAGTCAAGTCAGAAGACCTGGTACGCACGCCAGTATCCTCTGTCAACAACGTGCTGGCCGGTCAGCTGTCAGGTGTAACCACGGTGCAGTACTCCGGTGAGCCGGGTAGTGATGCTGCCAGCATTTTCGTTCGTGGTAAAGCCACGTGGGTGGATGCCAACCCGCTTATCCAGGTGGACGGTGTTGAACGTGATATGTGGGACATCGACCCCAATGAAATCGAGAGCATCACTGTGCTGAAAGATGCCTCCGCTACCGCCGTGTTCGGTGTACGTGGTGCAAACGGTGTCATTCTGATTACCACCAAGCGTGGTACAGAAGGAAAAGCCAAAATCACTGCCAGTGCTTCATTCTCAGCAGTAACACCTACCAAGATGATTGAGATGGCAAATTCTTATGAGTATGCCACTTTCTACAACAAGATGTTGGCCAACGACGGTGATGCACCTCAGTTCTCTGACTACGTCATCGATAAGTTTGCTACTGGCAGCGACCCCATTCGCTTCCCAAGTATGGACTGGGCTGATTACATCATGAAGGATGTTACCTTGCAGCAGCAGCACAATGTCAACATCAGTGGTGGTAACAAGAAAGTAAAGTATTTCATTTCTGCAGGTTTCTTCTCTCAGGACGGTTTGTTCAAGCAGTTTGGCACCAGCTACGACTACGGTTACCAGTATCAGCGTTTCAATTATCGTGCCAATATCGACTTGAACGTCACGAAGAGTACATTGCTGAGTTTGAATGTTTCCGGTAAAGTTGATGACAAGAACTCCCCCCGTACAGGTCAAGGTTCTGGTGGTATGATTAAGGCTATCTATCAGGCCACTCCGTTTGTCAGCCCAGGAATTGTAGACGGTCGCTACATCGTCAATTCTGCCAAGCCCGCTGATATCCTTTCTATTGAAGAGCATCCCGAGAACATCCTGCCTTTCTTAGGATCTTCGCCGATGACCTACTATGCTTATCAGCCCGGTGGTTATCAGGACAACACCAACAAACTGAGCTTCGACCTTGTTTTAGACCAGAAACTGGACTTCATCACCAAGGGTCTGTCTGCAAAGATAAAGGGATCATATAATAGCTCGTTTGGTTCTCGCCGCACCATTACTGCCGAGATTGCCAACTACACACCTATCCTCCAGGCTGACAACGAGACTATCATCTACAGAAAGAATGGTGACACAACACCTCCCACGTATTCATCTTCTACGCTCGGCTCCGGACGTAACTGGTATATGGAGGCTTCTCTGAACTATAGCCGCTCTTTTGGTTTGCACACGGTATCTGCCCTTGCACTTTATAACCAAAGCAAAGAGTACTATATCAGTGGCGACTATAATGACGTGCCCCGTACATACGTAGGATTTGTAGGTCGTGTTACATACGACTGGAACAACCGATACATTGCCGAGTTTAACATAGGTTACAACGGTTCTGAGAACTTTGCCCCCGGCAAGCGCTTTGGTACATTCCCTGCAGGTTCTGTTGGTTGGGTTGTCAGTGAAGAGCCTTTCTTCAAACCTTTGAAGAAAGTTGTTTCATTCTTGAAATTCCGTGCATCCTGGGGTCTCGTCGGTAACGACAAGATTGGTGGAAAGCGATTTATGTATATTGCAGACCCCTATCTCGTAAATACGACTGCCCTGACAGAGCGTATCGGTAAAGATACTAATCCCTATGCATACAACTTTGGTGTAGAGAACGGAACAGTTGCGAAAGGTGCCGTAGAATCATCCAAGAACAACCCTGACGTTTCTTGGGAGACAGCATTCAAGCAGGACTATGGTGTAGACATCAACTTCTTAGACGACCGTCTTCGCGCTACATTTGACTATTTCCGTGAAAATCGTAAAGACATTCTTGTTCAAGACTTGACTGCACCTTCTGTTATCGGTTTTACCGTTCCTTACAGCAACCTTGGTGAGGTAAAGAGCTGGGGATGGGAAGGCTCTTTGAACTGGCAGGACAAGATTGGCAAGAACTTCCGCTATTGGGCTAAGTTCAACATTTCTTACAACCAGAATGAAATCATCGAGAAATTTGAGACACCTAAGGCTTACGAATACATGAATGAGCGCGGCAATCGCATCGATGCGCGTTCGCTCCTCAAATTCTGGAAATTCTATTATCCTGGTGCTGAGGCTGACTACGAGCGTGAGTTCGGCTCTGCATTCCCCACTCAGTTAGTGGCTCACTTAGAGCCCGGTGACGCAGTATTCGTTGACCTCAACAAAGACGGTCTTATCGATGGTAATGACTACTTCCGCGGCAACGCCTACACCGATGACCCCGAGTACATTGCAGGTCTGACAGTTGGTTTCCAGTGGAAGCAGTGGTCCTTCAACACCCAGCTGACTGCAGCATGGAATGTAACCCGTCTGATTTCTGACGTATTCCGTCGCCCGTTCCAGGCAGCCAGCACCAATACGGATGGCGGTCTGCTGAAATACCATCTAGACCATACATGGACGGCAGAGAACCCGTCACAGGATTCAGAATATCCGCGTGCCACTTGGGACAATGCTGACCAAAACTATGCCAATTCTACACTTTACGAGAAAGACGCCAAGTATTTCCGCGTAAAAACCGTGCAGATTGCCTACGACTTCAACTTCCCGTTCATGAAGAAGCTAGGTCTCACCCAGCTTCAGTTAGCCGTCAGTGGCTACAACCTGCTGACTTTCTCTCCGTACATTTGGGGTGACCCTGAGACACGCGCCAGCAGTGCTCCTTCCTATCCGCTGCAGCGTACCTACACTGCTAGTTTGAAGATTGGATTCTAAACGTTTAAAAGTAAAAATTAGTAATTATGAAACTTCAACATATATTTCACGCCTCAGCCTTCGCCTTGGTATCGGCAGCACTAACCACTGCTTGTACTGACGAGGTAAAATTTGGCGACGCATTCGTTGAGAAAGCACCTGGCGGAACTGTAACGATAGACACCGTCTTCAACAGTGCCGAATATACCCGTCAGTTCCTCACCGGAGTCTATGGTATGCAATACTATGGTCTACCGTTTACCAACGCAAGCGGCTGTGCTACCAGCCAGAATCACTACTATGGCAAGTTGGACGCACTGACCGACTGCTACCATATTCACTGGAATGGTACTGCGATTTTCAATGCTTATTACAGCGGAACACTGGATGCCACACAGGATCCTCTCGTCTCTTTCCTGAACGACAAAGTATGGGAAGCCGTGCGCCAAGCATACCTGTTGCTTGAGAACATTGACAAAGTTCCCGACATGTCAAGTGAAGAGAAAGAAAGCTTGAAAGCTCAGGCCAAATGCCTTATCGCAGCTCGCTATTTCGACCTGTTTAGCGTCTACGGCGGACTGCCCATAGTAGACAGGGCTTTCACCGGTCTGGAAGGGAACTACGAGTTTTTAAAGCGAGCTACTGTTGAGGAGACTGTCAATTTCATGGTTAGACTTCTTGACGAAGCCAAAGACCATCTGCGCTGGGCTTGGGACGGCACCACAGAAGACACGAGTGCCTACCAGAACACGGGCCGTTGGACAAAGGCTGGTGCACTGGCACTGAAAGCAAAGATTTTGCTTTTTGCCGCTTCTCCGCTTTACAACAACGACCAGCCCTATTATGATGGCAGCACAGAGGCAGAGCAACAGCACATAGTATGGTATGGTAATTATGATACCTCTCGATGGACTCGCGCAGAACAGGCTTGCCGCGAATTCTTCACCGCCAACGGTGAGAGCGACCCGACTTCCCCGACGCTGGGTGTGGGTGGTGCATACTATGAGTTGAATCAGGCTACAAGTAACAGTGCCGATGCTTATCGTCAGGCTTACCGCATGGGCTATATTTATCAGGGCAGCAAGGAAGTTATCCATGCCACTCGTGTAGCCACCATCTATGGTACACAAGGCACTTATGCATGGTGGAACTGGGTTATCCTCGGACGTAATTCCTACAACCCCACTGTAGAATATGTAGAGATGTTCCCATGGCTATCTGGCGAGCCGTTCCAATGGGACGAAGCAAACAGTGCTCCTGTCACTCCTACAAAGACGCTTAAGAACAATGCCAACAAGAGCCTTGACATTCAGGGACAATTGTTCTTCAGTCCTCCCAAGAAGTCTGGTAAGGTAACTATTCAGAAGTATCCGCTCCGCGACCCGCGCCTCTATGAGAATGCCATCGTCAACGGACAGTCCTACACGCTGGATTGGAATACTGGTGAGACACCATCTGAATCACAAATCTATGAACTTTGGACCGGTGGTAATGAGGCTGGTCAGGATATTGCCAAGCCCAACGGCGAGATTGTTGAAAAGCTGACCACAAGATATGCTACAGGATTCGGTACCATCAAATACTATCTGGGTGAGGAGTATCACCGTAAATTTATGCATTGGGTATACCTGAGCTATGACGAAATGTTGCTTATGTGGGCTGAAGCTTTGGCTCAAACCGGCAATCAGGCTGGGGCGTTGAACTGCGTCAATCGCGTTCGTGCCCGTGTAGGACTTGACAAGATGGAATCGTTCGATGCCACACTGACCACCGACAAGGACAAACTGATTGAGGAAATCCTTCGTGAGCGTGCCTGCGAGCTGGGAATGAGCAACAACCGCTACTACGACATGTGTCGTTACAAGCGCGGCGACTGGATGACCAAGCGCCTGCATGGTCTCAAGATTACACGTATTCAGAATGTCGTGGGCAACTGGGTTGAAAAATACACACCTTGGTTTGGCGACGAGAAGAATAGTGGTGTAGCAGAACCGACCAACTTCAAGTATGAGAAGTTTGAACTTCAGAACCGTGCACGCGTACATTGGGAAAAAGATGCCAACGACCTGGAAATCAGGAAGTGGTTCCTCTTCCCCATGCCGATTTCTGAGATTAACAAGGGCTACGGCATTGTCCAGAACCCCGGTTGGTAATCTTTTGAAAGTATAAAAGTAAAAAGGTAAAAAAAGTAAGATTATGAATAAAAAGAATATATTTGTGCTCACCCTGCTGGCAGGCATCACCCTGCCCGCAGCAGCACAACAGGACAGCACAACACTGAAGGGCAAGTCATTTGTCGAGCAGACCATCGATGTCGGTGCCCAAAAAGTGTTCAGCCGAGAGCAGTCTACCGCCTCTGCCTCTGTAATCACCAATGAGGATGTAGACAAGCGCTCTGCCAAGAATATTGGCAATTCGATTATCGGACAGGGTAACGGTCTAATTTCTCTGGACGGTACGGGCAGCTATTTTGCCAAGAATCCGACATTCTATGTACGTGGACTCCAGACGCTCAACAACAATAATTCCCCGTTGATTCTGGTTGACGGTATTGAGCGTGACATCAGCATTGTCACACCGGAAGAGGTTGAGACAGTTACCATCTTGAAAGACGCTGCTGCTACAGCTCTTTACGGATATAAAGGAACGAATGGTGCTATTCTGATTACCACTAAACGCGGTAAGTATAACACCAATGAGATGACGGTACACTATGACCATCTGATCAACTATCAGGTTGACCGTCCCAAGTTCATCGACGGTCCCACTTATGCTTCAGCCATCAACGAGGCCCTGGCCAACGACGGCAAAGCAGCCCGCTATGATGCCAACGCCTTGGCAGCATTCCAGAACGGCACCGTCCCCTTCCAGTACCCCAACGTCAACTGGGTAGACGAAACGTTCCGCCATCATGGTGTTACCAATAAGGTTGGTATCGACTTCAGAGGCGGCGGTGAGCGTTTCCGCTATTACACTGCCCTCAACCTGCTGTCTGACAAAGGATTCATCAAAACCCCGGACGCAACAGATGGATATAGCACTCAGGACAAGTACGTACGTGGCAATGCCCGTTTGAACATGGATATTGACCTTACGCCGACCACAATGCTGAAAGTCAACATCCTGGGTATGCTTAGTGAGAATTCTCAGCCCGGTAGCCAGACAGCTCTATGGAACAACATCTACAATCTGCCTTCTGCTGCATTCCCCATCAAGAGTGAGAAAGGCGATTGGGGTGGCAATTCCACATGGGCTGGCACACTGAATCCCGTGGCACAGTCTACAGATGCAGCCTATTATAAGATTCACGAGCGTGCCCTGTTTGCCGACATGACCCTCAACCAGGACTTGTCATCATGGGTGAAAGGCCTTGGCTTCTTCTTGAAAATTGGTTACGACACCTACAGCACACTGTATGAAGACCACAGCAAGGGCTATGTCTTCGGCAGCTATCCTGTAGCAGGATGGAACGGAGCCACTCCCATCCTTGGCGACTATTACACTGGTGGTGAGCGCACGGAGATGGGCAAGGACAGTTCCACACGTAATTTCCAGCGTCGCCTCACCTTTGCTGGTGGTGTCAATTTCGACCGTCAGTTTGGCAAGCACTATATTTATAGCCAGTTGAAGTGGGACTATGACTACCAGCACGTCGACGGCAACAACAACTCCATCTATCGTCAGAATTTCTCTTGGTGGACACATTACGACTATGAAGGTAAATACCTTGCTGAGCTAGCCATGACCTACAGTGGTTCCAGCCGTCTGGCTCCCGGCACCAAGTGGGCTTTCGCTCCTACCCTGTCAGCAGGATGGGTCATTTCCAAGGAAAACTTCATGAAGGACATCAAGTGGCTCGACTTCTTGAAACTACGTGCTTCATTCGGTCTTCTGAATGCCGACTATCTGCCGGGCGATAATGTTTGGACATACTATACACAGAACTATACTGTGAGCGGCGCATCTGCATACTATTTCGTAGACGCTACTGCCGCACAGGATCTCTATGGTACAACCACACTCGGCACCATGGCAACTCAAGATCCCAGCCATGAGAAGGCCACTAAGTTCAACATAGGCTTCGAAGCTTCTCTGTTCAAGGGATTAAATGTTGAATTCGATTATTTCTATAACCACCGCTATGACATCTGGTGCGACGGTTCTGGTGCCTACACCGCCTTGATTGGTTTCGGTGCCCCCTACGTCAATCAGGGTATTGTCAACCAGCATGGTTTTGATGCTGCCATCGACTTCACTCACCAGTTTGGCGATGTGACTGTAAACGTTGGTGCAAACATGACACTCTCCAAGTCGAAAATCAAAGATATGGCCGAAGAGCCTCGCGCATTTGCAAACCTGGAACGCACGGGCGACCCGCTGAATGGCATCTACGGTCTCGTGGCCGAAGGTCTGTTCACGTCTCAAGCAGAGATTGACGCTGCTCCTCGCCAGACATTCTCGACAGTACGTCCCGGCGACATTAAGTATAGCGACATTAATGGCGACGGAATCATCGACTCTAACGACCAAGTACGAATCGGTTACTCTGTAACGGCACCAGAACTCTACTATAGCTTCCATCTTGGTGCAGAATGGAAAGGTCTCGGAATCGATGCCATGTTCCAAGGTGTAGGCCGCTATTCTGCCGTACTCAACACGCAGGGCTACTATTGGGGTCTGATCAACAACAGCAGCTTGGCACAACAGGTTTACGACAACCGTTGGTCGCCGGAGAACAACAATGCCAATGCAGAATTCCCACGCCTCAGTGCAGAAAGCAACTTGAACAACTACCAGACCAGTAGTTTCTGGCTGCGCGACCGCTCATATTTGAAGTTGCGTAATCTGGAGGTTTATTACTACTTGCCGAAGAGCCTGCTGGCCAAGACCAAGATTGTCAACAAAGCCAAGGTATACCTGCGCGGAATCGACCTCTTCACCACAGACCATCTTGACGAAATGGATGCTGCATCCTACGGTGCGACAGCTCCTCTGACACGCAGTGTGGCATTTGGCTTGGCTGTAACTCTATAATCCATCTGAGTGTAACAACTGATAACAACAAAAAAATAGAAAGATATGAAAATTAAAAATATCATCGGAATCGCTGCTGCCGCTGTAGCATTCGTCTCATGCTCCGAAAAGATGGACTATCATGAGTACAGTGTCTACGACGAAGATTATGTGAAGACCACATTCGGGCGTGCCGCCGGTATCGTCACATCCGTCTACAACGACCTCGACACCGACTTCGGCAACTATAGTGGTGCCATGCTGTCGTCTGCCACTGACGAATCGGTATACAGCCACTCCGGCAACACCATTGAGAAATTCTACAACGGCGGCTGGAGCGCAACCAGCAACAACGATGCCTCCATGTGGACAAAGTGCTATCGTGCCATCAGCTATGCCAATCTCTTCCTCGACAAGTTCAAGGATGAGAAATTTGAGGAATACCTTACTGACCAGGACTATCCACAGGAGTTAGGCCAGTATAAGAACCTCCAGTACGAGGCTCGTTACCTGCGTGCCTACTACTACTTCGAACTGGTTCGTGCTTTTGGTGGCGTACCCCTGTTGGTTAATTACATGGAGGCCGACGAGGCCAATGCCCAGCCCCGCAAGAGTGCAGACGAAATATTCCAGTTCATCAATGATGAGTGTAACGCCATCAAGGACCTCATCGAGAAAAACTATGCATCGCCCAGCTATGGAACATTGAAGAACAAGACAGAAGGCGGTCGCGCCAACGACCTTGCCGTGTTGGCCCTCAAGGCCCGTGCTGCTCTCTACCATGCCTCTCCTCTCTTCAACCCGACCAACGACAACGAATTGTGGCATCAGGCAGCCATTGCCAACAAGGCTCTCATTGACGAGTGCAAGAGCCGTGGCATGAAACTGACGGCCGACTATGCTTCGCTCTTCCAGAAAGACAACTACAAAAACACAGAAGAGTGCATCTTCGTTCGCCGCGTGGTGTCGAAAACCAATAGTTTTGAAAAATACAACTTCCCCGTTGGTTTGGAGAATGCCGGTGGCGGCAACTGCCCCACCTATAATCTGGTGGAAGCCTATGAAGCAGGCGACATCCGATTGGCAGCCACCGTTGCACAGAATGGTGACACATGGCCCAACGCCACACTTGAGACATTCGTCGGTGGTGCTAACGGCATGCCTATCACCTATGCCACACCTACAGGCTACTACCTGAAAAAGTATGTGCAGAACTTGAAGATTACGACTTCTGGTGCCAACACAGAGCAGCACCACTGGGTGACTTTCCGTCTTGGCGAGTTCTACCTGAACTATGCTGAAGCCATTCTGAACTACACGGGCGATCCCACAGCAAAGGCAGAATTAGGAATGAGTGCCGAACAAGCCATCAACGTTGTACGTCAGCGCGCAGGTATCGGTGACATTACCACAGGTTTGAATGCAAGCCAGTTTGCAGAGCGCTTGGAGAACGAGCGTTTCGTGGAGCTGGCCTTCGAGGGTCATCGGTTCTACGACCTGCGTCGCTGGAAGAAAGCTGGCGAAATGAAGTATCGTACCATCAAGAACATGTACATCACCAAGAATGACGATGGCACTTTCAACGAGACAGTACAAACCGATGCCACTACCCGTGCATATTGGGATGACAAGATGTATTTCTTCCCCATTGCCCAGAGCGAGATTCTGAAGTCGGGCGGCACGCTGACTCAGAACCCTGGCTGGTAATCTATTCCACCAGAGACACGATTATTAGGAGTATCCTCATCAGGGATACTCCTAATTGTTATTTATTCTTTTCAGCCAAACATTTGGTGGATTCGGAAATGTTACGTATCTTTGCAATCGAATAACAAAAGTCAAGAGCGTATGATTAACGTTGCCAACCCTATCTACGACATCGTCTTCAAATACCTGATGGAAGACGAGCGCATTGCCCGTACCATACTGTCAGCCCTCCTGCAGAAAGACATCGTCAAAGTGGAGGTTCGCCCACATGAGTACAGCAACACCAAGCGCGACACGCTGTCCGTGTTCCGCATCGACTTCGGTGCCACCATACGCGAAGCCGACGGGAGCGAGCATCTCATCCTGATAGAGCTGCAGAAGACATGGCTGCCCACGGAGACCTTGCGCTTCCGTCAGTATCTGGGGGTACAGTATGAGAGCCCCCGTAACATCGTCAGCGACAGCGATGACCAGTATGCCATCCCAATGGTGGCTGTATATCTGTTAGGGCATAAGGTGGGCGACATAGAAGAGCCCGTCCTCTACGTACGCCACCGTTCCTACGACTACAATGGCCAGGAAGTGACCAAAGGACTGCCCAATCCCTTTATCGACAGTCTGACCCACGACAGCATCATCGTACAGATACCACGCCTGCACGGAAAAATCAACAACCGTCTGGACGAGGTGCTGAGCATCTTCGACCAGACCCGCAAGAGCAAGCTGTCGCAGCAGATACTGAACATCGACGACTCACTATACCCTGAGGACGACATAGAGATGCAGCGCATACTGCGCCGACTGCTGATGGCTGCCACTGATGCAGAAATGAGGATGGACATGAACGTAGAGGACGAGTACTTCTCCATCATCGAACAGCGCGACACGGACATCTTGCAGAAGGACAGGAGAATCGCCGAGCAAAACGTTGAAATAGCTGCTAAGAATGAGCAGCTCAGTCAAAAGGATGAGCAGCTCAGGAAATCTATTCTGCTTCTTGCGAAAGCTGGACTATCACCTGAAGCCATTGCAGAAAACCTTAATATCAACATCAATACCGTCCTGATCATCACTGAGAAGTGTTAAAAAAACAATAATGCTTGTTAATTCAAAATAATTTTGTAACTTTGCAACCGAAATAGGTCAAAAGACCAAAAC
>JAFUAY010000016.1 GCA_017460515.1 Prevotella sp. | reverse complement strand
ATCCAATATGGTGGTTTTTTCAAATAAATAAACTACCTTTGCCACATCAAATGCACAAATATGGACTATCAGCGAAAGGAACAAGTCATACAGAACGTGAAACTGATGGATGTCACGGCGATGTCTGTCAACGAGGAACTGATTAGGTACAATGATGACGAACTAGTTATTGTTGACAACCTTCGGGAGATTCCCCAATTAGGAAGTGGGAAAATAGACTTTAACGTGGTGGCGGCATGCATTACTGGTCGGATGCTGTTGGAAGTGTCCGGGCAATCCACTACGGTCAACGCGCAGCAGATATTTGTGTGTACCTCACATGTCGTTCTCTCAAACATCATGATGAGTCCTGATTTCGAGTGCAAGGTAATGTGTCTCAGTGACCGACTGCTACGCAGTATCCTGCAGTCGCAGATGCTGATATGGAACAATATGCTCTATAAACAGCACTACAACATCATCGACATTCCTGCAGACCGTTTCGGGCTCTTTAACGAACTGCGCTACCAATGGCTCAACGAGGACAATCCCTTCAAACGTGAGATATTGGTCAGCCTGCTGCGTGTGGCATTGCTGGAATTGTGTCATCAGTTGATGAGCAATAATCAGAAAGCGGAGGATGAGTTGCCACAGAAAGGCCATTCGCGCATGGAGACACTCTTCCATCAGTTCCTGAAAAATGTTGCCTGCCGACGCATCAAGAAACTTAGCGTCAGTGAGTATGCCGAGGAACTCTGCATCACGCCTAAATACCTTTCCACGGTGTGCCGAACGGTCAGTGGGAAGTCGCCAACGGAATGGATCTCGGAATATGTCATTGAGGACATCACCCACTATCTGAAGAATACCGAACTGACGGCCTCACAAATAGGCATCGAACTGGGATTCCCCAATGCTTCGTTCTTCGGTAAATACGTCCGAGAACATTTGGGCATGTCACCCAATGAATACAGGAAGGATCAACAGGACATAAGCGGACGAAATAAATGAAGTGGCGGAAGAATTGTCTATGGCTTTGCATCTTGTTGGCGGTCACATTGTCGGCATGCTCAGACATGTTTGACACCCACCCCTACGACGTGAATTTCAAGGGCGAGACAGGCATAAACAACAGGCAGATGGCTGAGATTGAGCGCCGCTTTGCCGATAGGGACACGCTGCGCATAGCTTTTATAAGCGATACCCACCTGTGGATGTCTGACGCACGTGACGAGGTGGCCGACATCAACCACAGAGCAGACATAGATTTCGTCATCCACTGTGGCGACCTGACAGATACGGGTACAACCAAGGAGTATGAGTGGAGCCGCGACATCCTCGGCGGTTTGCGCTATCCGTTTGTGGCACTTGTCGGAAACCACGACTTTTTGGGCACCGGCGACCAAGCATATAACGTCATGTACGGCGCTATGGACTTCAGTTTCATAGCGGCACGGGTGAAGTTCGTCTGCCTGAACACCAACGCTACGGAGTATGACTATATGGCTGCCGTGCCTAACTTCGACTTCATGGAGGAGGAGTTTACCAAAGACTCTGCCCGTTTCGACCGCACTGTCATCGTGATGCATGCCCCGCCCTACAGCGACCAGTTTAATAATAATGTGTGCAAGGCCTTCCGGCGCTACCTCGACTTCTTTCCTGGCTTGATGTGCTGCGTGTACGGGCATAACCACAGCGACAAAGTAGATGAAATCTATGGCGACGGACTTCTCTTCTATGGCATTGACTGTGCCCAGCATCGCAACTATCGTATCATGACAATAACCCCTGACGGCTATGAGATGGAGCAGATTCGTTATTAGTATCGTGCTATCCTTCAATATGGCAGCAGCCGTTTTGGCGCAGGACAGCATCGGTGTGAAGCGGGAGGCAGAACATCAGGACAGCGAGGTGTATCGCCATCGCGTCGAGCGGCTTCAAAACCGTTGGGCCTCGCTCATTCCTAATCAGTTTGTCATTCAGAATGCCGGCAACATGGGTGTTTTGTCAGTGGGTACTGGTTGGGGCTATGGCCACGGGCACTGGGAGACGCATCTGCTCTTCGGCTACATTCCTAAGCGTCAGAGCACGCGCGGCAAACTGACGATGACACTAAAGGAAAACTACATTCCCTGGAATCTTCTGCTGTCAGCGCCACAGAACGAATCGGATGATTTCCTAAAGCGAGGCTGGACGCTGAACCCGCTCACTGCCAGCATCTATGTGAACACCGTCTATGGTCACGAGTTCTGGAAGTCGCAGCCAGGCCGTTATCCCGCCAAATATTACGAATTCATGTCCACCAAGTTCCGCCTGAATGTAGCCTTCGGCCAACGCATCACATGGGAGATCCCCCGCAACCGCCGAAAGTATGCCAAGAGCATCAGTCTGTTCTACGAAGTCAGTTCCTGCGACCTCTATATCCGTGCCAAATTCCAGGACAGCAGCATTCCGCTGAAAGACATCATCGGTCTGTCGTTAGGCGTAAAACTCCAGACAATGTAATCACAACCCAATGAATCTAAAAAAACGGTTGCCACAAAAACCTATTAAGGGATATGGCCACTATTCTGCTTGACTTTTGCATTCTTTACTTGGAAACAATCCCTTTTCGTTATCGCGATCGGCTTAAGAAAGTTAAAAACGTTAAATATTATTCTTTTTCGCTCTGCTCAGAATTTACACCGTCACTTTTCTACCGTTTAAAGCACAAATTACTGATACTAAACAACATACAAATACCTCATTTGCACAGGCTTAACTTCAATAAATATCCCTGCCAGTCTGAGGACTATAGGTAATGGTTCCTTCTGGAATTGTACTAATCTAGCGACAGTTACCTTTGCTGAGGGTTCTGCGTTAGAAACCATCGGAAGATGTGCTTTCGAAGAAACCGGTCTGACGTCAATCAGCATCCCCGACGGTGTGACGAGCATTGGCAACGGTGCCTTCTCTTCCTGCAGTGCCTTAAGATCAGTTACCCTCTATGCACCATCTTGTGCTTTAGGAGGAGAAGATGAATGGGGTGAAAAATACACGACAGCTTTCTATGATACAAATGCAAGTCTTAAGATTTACGTGTTTAACGAATACGTCAATACTTATAAGACAGCAGAATTTTGGAGCACTTATGCAAGTAAAATTGAGGCTATCACCATTCCTGCAAGAGAGGCTTCCTCTGGCGAGTATTGGACGACATATTACAACAACCTTTCAAATGTGTCTATACCTAGCGGTACGCAGGTGTTCAAGGTGGGACTTGAGGGCGAGGATTTGACGCTCACGGAGATTGACGACCGAATCATTACTAAGGGTGAGGGCGTTGTACTGAAGACAACATCTGCCAGCATAATACCCGCCTATTCTGCATCGGGCAGCGCAACCAGCTACTCGGATAACGATCTTGAAGGTACGATGACAAGCATCACAAACCCAGGCAATGCCTATGTGCTGAACTATAAAGCCGCTACGGGCGTAGGCTTCTACAAACTCAGCAACACAGGAACAATCGGTGTGGGCAAGGCCTACCTGACCTATAGCGGTGCATTGGCTCGCGAGTTCTTCAACTTTGAGGAGGAGACCACAGGAATCAATGAAGGGTGTAGAGTGGAGAGTGAAGACTCTGCTAGCGCTCCTGTATATAACCTCCAGGGACAACGTGTGAAAGCCAACCGCAAGGGACTTGTGATTATTGGTGGAAAGAAAATTTTCAACAAGTAAAGGAAGAGGATTAATTATGAAAAAGACATTATACGATCAGCCTACGATAAAGGTAGTAGAACTGAAAACATGCTACCACTTGCTTTCTGGTAGCGAAGTAAAATCAACGCTACAAGCAGAAGAGGTAGAGGATGCCTGGTAGCCGTTAATCACTTCCACCAATCATCCCTTTTCCTGCAAAGCGCCTGTGCTACGCAGTTCATGGTCTTACATTCCGCTACGCTGATGACGTTTTCAGCCAAACGGTATCTGTACTTCCACGGACTGAGTAACAACAGGCGCTTTTCAAGACAAAGCTCTATCTTCTCTTTCGATGGATGATAGATCTCTGGAAAGCCATTATCCACAATAAGAATCACTGGATAGCCCTTAGCTGCAACCTCATCCATGATTGTCTGCTCGCCTTTGGCAATACGTGGTGACACAAGTGAAACGCCACTATCCGCAACGGTCATAATGGCTTCTTTCTGACGAATAAACGAACCGCTATCCTTACGATGGCACACCACTGGCAGCATAGGCTGTTGCATAATTTCCAAACTACCATAACTATCGCAGACGATCATCCCATCCTCCGTCAGAAGTCGTTCTTGGATATCTTGCCACTGCTGTTCACCAATCTGTGAAGGATGGCATTCCTGTTGGAGATATTTCCATAAGGCTTTTACTGAAAGAGCTGTTTTGATGCTAAAACGTCGCGGTTGGAGTTGTGCGCGATTTGCCGTTCGCAATAGGCGGCTCCTTGGGTTGTCATGAATATACTGCCGCTGCTGTTCAAGTTGTCCTTCCTTTACGGGCATAACATCAACATAGCCTTGTGAGAATAGGGGTGGGCGCCCTGTTGTGCCGTTGCTGGGCGTACGTTTTGGTTCTTGCGGGTGAACCGCAGAACGCAGGTTATCGGGGAGGGCGGCAGGGCGCTGGCTTCCTGCGTCAACGGGTTCACCCCGCAATCCTATTATGTCCCAATATCTGCGGTTGCAGCCTTTTTTAAATCCTGCTATCACTTGCCCCAAATGGGTCTGGCGCCCATTAGCACTGACAATGGTATTTTTTACAACGATGATTGCATGCAGGTGCTCAGGCATTACCACATAATCCTGCACTTCTATCATCCAATAATACTTACTGATGCTCTCTTTCAGTTCTCGTTCAACCATAAGTCCTACCGCTGAAAGTTCTACTCTGGGAGCATTAGCACTGCCATCAGGCTCATTAGCATCACCCACTACCCTACCCAAAGGCTGTCGTAATTCATGGTTTACACTGATGGTAATATGGTAAATGCCTGGCAAGCTGTAGTCTTTGCGCATGTTCCGCCTGCCCATACGATGATAATCTTTTTCTTCAGTCATCTGCTCAACAATTCATAGTTATTGGGCAAAGTTATCAATTTATTCCGAGGAATCCAAATAATAATATAAACAAACGCTGGATTATTTTGTTTTTTATCCGATTTATGCTACCTTTGCACAAAAGTTTATAGCCATGCTATCATCACTTATCAATATCGTCATAGAGGCATCACGACTGATGCAGACAGAAGAGTTCAGTATCTCACAGAAAGACGGAGCTGCGAATATCGTGACAACGTCAGACATTGCCGTACAGGAATACCTGTGCCAAAAGCTCAGCGAGCTACTTCCTGGCAGCGGGTTCATCTGCGAGGAAGAAGATATTCACGACGTAAAGCATGAGTACCTGTGGATCATTGACCCCATCGACGGAACGGCCAACTATAGCCGAGGCATTCGCGAATGCGCCATCTGCGTAGGTCTTTGGCACAGCGGCTCGATGGAATTAGGCGCTGTCTACCTGCCCCGTACGGATGAGCTCTTCACCGCACAGCGAGGGAAAGGGGCTTTCCTACAGCACCCGAAGACGGGACAAGCAAAAGAACAGCTCCACGTCAGTGGGCGCCCGTTCGAGAACAGCATCCTGTGTACTGCCCTACCCGTTTACCATAAGGAATATGCAGAGGTGTGCTCACGCATCATCCAGGAGGTATTCATGGAGTGTAACGATATACGTCGATTCGGGGCGGCAGCACCAGAGCTCTGCTATCTCGCCATGGGGCGCATAGAGCTGTACCTCGAATACCTGCTATCTCCCTGGGATTTCGCTGCTGCCTCACTGATTGTAGAAGAGGCAGGAGGCACGCTCTGTGATCGCGAAGGAAAGCCACTTGACCCCACAAAGCCATCAGGGGTGATTGCTGCCAACAATGCAACAAACCTGGAAAGACTGTTAAGAGCTATGCTCAGATGAAAGATGAAAGAAGAGAGATGAAAAATTTGGCATTGCTCTCTTTTTTTCGTAATTTTGCCAAAAATTTGAAGGAATGAAAAAGATAACAATTGCAATTGACGGCCATTCTTCATGCGGAAAGAGCACGATGGCCAAGGACCTGGCCCGCGAAGTGGGATATATCTATGTAGACACAGGTGCGATGTATCGCAGCGTAACGCTCTATGCCCTTCGTCACAACATGTTTGAGAGTGACGGAACGGTGAAGACAGAAGCACTGAAAGCAGAGATGCCCAACATACAGATATCGTTCAAGGTGAATGCTACAACTGGCAGACCTGACACTTATCTGAACGGCGAGCGTGTGGAGGACGAGATTCGTTCGCTGGAGGTATCGAACCATGTAAGTCCGATTGCGGCAGTACCGTTTGTTCGCGAAGCAATGGTTGCCCAACAACAACAGATGGGACGCGACAAAGGCGTAGTGATGGACGGACGCGATATTGGCACGGTGGTCTTCCCCGATGCTGAGCTGAAAGTGTTTGTGACAGCCTCTGCAGAGGTGCGCGCCCTGCGCCGTTTCGACGAATTGCAGGCCAAGGGCATGCCTGCCGACTATGATGATATCCTGAAGAATGTGCAGGAGCGCGACTATATTGACTCTCATCGTGAGGTGTCGCCCCTGCGTCAGGCTGACGATGCAATCCTTTTAGACAACAGTCATCTGACCATTGCCGAACAGAAGGCATGGCTGATGGAACAATTCAAAAAAGCTACAGAATAGGAAATGGCACCTGAGTCGAGGTCTGGATAGAGCATCAGCTCTAACCAGTGACCCTCACACTCAGTGACTGACGGTCAAAGACGATACCCTCACGTTCAACAAAACGCGTGAGGGTATCGTTTTCTGCCAATTGCTGCGGACTGCCTATATGCAGGGCTGACGACGCCATCAGCCAGACGGTATCGGCCACCTGAAGGGCAAGTTCCAAATCATGGGTAGACATAAACACCGTCTTCTGCATGCTGCGTGCCAGTCTGCGGAGCAACTGCATCATCTCTACCTTACTGGGAAAATCAAGGAAGGCGGTGGGCTCATCAAGGAAGATGATAGGGGTCTGCTGGGCCAATGCCTTAGCCACCATTACCTTCTGTCGTTCTCCATCGCTGAGTGTATCGACCAAACGACTGGCCAGTGGAGTGATACCCACCTGACGGATACTCTCGTCGACAATAAGTTCATCTTCTTTCGACAGACGCCCCCAGAAGCCTGTATAGGGCGAACGCCCCAAAGAGACAATCTCTCGAACAGTGGTATTCCTGACATCGGGTTTCTCAGTGAGCACAACGCCTATCAACTTGCTGAGCTGACGATCGGAGAGCGATTCCACCTCGACTTCCTTTTCGTCAATACAAAAGGTAATCGTTCCCTCCAGCTTAGGCTGAAAAGCTGCCAACGTACGCAGGAGGGTAGACTTACCCACTCCATTCGGCCCGAGCAGACAAGTCAGTTCGCCAGCACGGATGGATGCACAAATGCCATTGGCTACAGTTTTTGCCGAATGACGTAGTCTGTAGCCAATGGAGAGATTCTGTAATACGATTGAAGTGTTCATCAGCAGAGTTTATAGCGTGCTACCACCTCATTGTCAGAGCTCTAAATCGCCGTCATGGATTTCATGCCAGGGCAGTCCCTGCTTGTTGAGCTGTTCCATGAAGGGATCGGGATCGAACTCCTCAACATTGAATACACCGGGCTTCTTCCACAGTCCCTTGCAGAACATCATGGCACCAATCATGGCTGGTACGCCAGTGGTATAAGAGACACCCTGCATACCTGTCTCCTCGTAGGCAGCACGGTGCGAGCAGTTATTATAGATATAATAGGTGTGCTCCTTACCGTCGTTGCCAATACCACGGATGCGACAGCCAATAGATGTCTCGCCCTCGTAGTTCTCGCCCAGATCCTGCGGGTTAGGCAATACGGCTTTCAGGAACTGCAGCGGAACAATCTTAACCTTAGCGGTGCCAGTACCATCGGCCAGAGGAGCCTCGTACTCCACCTCGTCGATACGACTCATGCCAATGTTCTGAATCACTTCGAGGTGTTTCAGATACTGCTGTCCGAAAGTCATCCAGAAGCGTGCACGCTTGATCGTAGGATAGTTGATAACCAACGACTCTATCTCCTCATGGTGGAGCAGGTAGCTGTCACGCGGACCGATATTCGGATAGTTCAGGTCCTTATGGATTTCCAGCGGCTCTGTCTCAACCCACTGCCCATTCTCCCAATAGAGACCCTTCTGGGTAATCTCACGGATATTGATCTCAGGATTGAAGTTGGTAGCGAAAGCCTTGTGGTGATCGCCAGCGTTGCAGTCTACGATATCCAGATACTGAATCTCCTTGAAGTGATGCTTGGCAGCATAAGCCGTATAAATAGAGGTGACACCCGGATCGAAGCCACAGCCTAAGATAGCGGTGAGACCAGCCTCACGGAAACGATCACGATAAGCCCACTGCCAGGAGTACTCGAAGTGTGCCTCATCCTTGGGCTCGTAGTTGGCAGTGTCGAGATAGTTACAGCCGCATGCCAGACAAGCGTCCATAATGGTCAGGTCCTGATAAGGCAGGGCGAGGTTGATGACCAGTTCGGGCTTGAAGTCATTGAACAGCGCCTTCAGCTGCTCCACATCGTCAGCATCGACCTGGGCGGTCTTGATATCCAGCTTCAGACCTGCCTTATGGATATCCTCCACAATCTTGTCGCACTTAGCCTTTCTGCGGCTTGCGATCATGAACTCTGTGAACACATCAGCATTCTGCGCAATCTTGAATGCTGCTACCGTTGCGACGCCTCCGGCGCCAATCATCAGTACTCTACTCATTTCGTTGTATTATTTTATATAGTTATTATTGTTTCGAGGGAATTATTAATAGGTTAGGACGCGCTCATAGTCCTTGCCATTGCATGTCATCTTGATGCTGACAGAGGGTTTGAGTACATTTTGGAACTCGGCGACCCTGATCGTTGTGCTAGAACCGGGGGATAGGGGCTGTCCGAACTCATTTTGGAAGAGCACAACATCATAGCTACCGCCATTGCCCAACAACCGTACCTCCTTGATGGTAACCGACAGACGGTAGTTGTTGGTCAGGATCAGGTCACAGTTGGCTGTCACATAATCACCATTGCGGATATACTTACCCTCAGCCCTACTCATGGAGAGCTTATCGCCAGCATTGAACACGGTGACCTTACACATATCATTATAGTCATTCAGTCCGAAATAGGGACCTATGGAGATGTAGATCTCTGCCTGACCTGAAGCAATGGCAGTGACCTTTCCGTTTCCGTCGACAGTGGCAGTCTTGGTGTTCTTGCTTGACCATGCGACAGATTTCGTGGTATGGTTCGTCATCTGCAAATTGGTGGTGAAGCCTTCCTCAACCTCTACCGAGTTCTTCTCGAAATAGAGGTAGTTGTGCTGCACCACGCTGAGCCACTTGGACCGTCCGAAGTTCTTCACTCTGATGGTGTCACGACGAATGGGGCCCAACTTAAAGGCGGGAATAGTGACCTTGTGGCGATAGGTAGACGCACTCATCTGCTCCTTTGCTCCCACTGTGAACCAATACTGTCCCTTCGTCACCTGATACTCTGGTGTGAGCGTAGCCACGTTGAGGTAGAACTCGCCTCCCGTCTTGCCAAACACCAACTCACTGTAGTTGCCATCCATCAGCACAATGTTGGGGTTAGTCTGCTGAGTGATTGAGATAGTAGCTACGAGGCTACCGCTCCGCAGGGTCAGTTCACCCGTACGTCGACTGGTGGTTTTGTTCTCATCCACCTCAATGGTCAGTTTCTCATGAACATCGTCGATAGGTGTCATCTGACAGTCCTTGATCCATTCAGCACCCCGTTCAATCTGGTATTTCACATTACTGGTGACAGTGGTATAGAACAGATGATTGGTATAGTCTACCTCCATAGCACTCACTTCGGGCGTCAGATGGCGCTTGGCACGATGGGTGAGCACAAAGCTATGCTGAATAGTATTCTCATCGATAGTACTTCCGTTAGGCTGGTAGATGGTTACGCGCGCCCTGCGGTCTGTAAGTCCATCATAGGCAGGGAGCTTAAACGATATCTGGTGTTCAGTGATCTGAGCCGATAGCCACTTCGGAGCCAGTTCCGTCTCCAAATCTACCATCACTGCCTTGAAGCCTTTCAGACTACAACCTACATTGATGACGTGCTGCGTCTCGTTGTACTCTACCGTCTGGTCGGGAATTATCAGTGTGTCAGTAGCGGTATTATGCTGCTGGATCAGGACGAATGAATGGGAAATCGTTGTAGAGTCAATAACCTCGCCATTCGTGGGCTGATAGAGCGTGACGGTGGCAGAGCGGTCTT
Source organism: Prevotella sp. (assembly GCA_017460515.1). Lineage (GTDB taxonomy): Bacteria > Bacteroidota > Bacteroidia > Bacteroidales > Bacteroidaceae > Prevotella. Next base: position 41,386 of record JAFUAY010000016.1, on the reverse strand, counting down.
TATTGGATGTCAGCGTAGAGGCTTTGAAGATGACGGAATGGTCGCTGACTGATGCTGTCAGCCATTTCGGAACAGCATTCGTGCTGCTGTCTACAAGTTTGGCCTTGAAGCCAGTAAGATTGAATGCCACCTTCATCGTGTCCACCGCCTGGTCATATCTGATGATGCGGTTCTCGAACTTGGCACTGTCGACAGCATCATTATGCAACTGTAGCACAGAGAAGGAATATGCAATGGTTGTAGAGTCAATCTGTTCACCCTTATTGGGCAGGTAGAGGGTGACATTGGCTGAGCGATCCATTTTGGTTCTCAGTTTCTTGGTTTTCAACGTGACGGAATCGCCTGCCACGATAGCTGTGAGCCACGTGCAATTGACCTTTGTGTCGTCATCAAGAACACGGGGCTTGATACCCGTCAGAAGTCTGTTGGTCTTGATGACCTTCACGTCTTCCTCATAGTTGAATGTCTGCGTATTAATGACCAGGCTGTCCAATACGGGATTATGGGCTTGGGTGACCACAATCATACGTTTCGAAATCATGGAGTCTGCCACGAAGCTCTGAGGGGTGAAATAGAGACGTATGAAAGCCTGGCGCTCCTTTTTGTCCTTATTCTCACCAACCTTGATGAACAGGTTCTTTTCTACGACCTTCGCTGTACACCAGTTGATTTCCTTACCCTCCTTATCGAGAATGGCAATCTTCACGTTTCTCAGCACCGTACCTGCTGACACCATCGTATCAGAGGACAGATGTTTCATCTTTACCTCTTCAACATTCAGGCTGTCGAACATCTTGTTACGTTTCTGCTCAACAAAGAACGTCACCGACAGTTCCTTGTTGGGCATGTCAGTACGCTCAGCATCATGAAAAAGACGCACCTCAGCCTTTCGGTTCGCTATGGTGATATTCTCCAGCAGATTGAGCGTAAGGGTTGTCTTTCCTACCTTCACAGAGAGCCAGTCGGCTGGTTTGTTCTCTTCTGGAATGTTTGTGACGGCTGCAATATTGTCGAGCCTGGTGTTCACCTCAATCGTGCGAGTGGTCTCATCGTCTTCAAACACCTGATCTTGTATGACGACCCCTTCCAATGGTGAAGGATAAGACACTTCAGGATTGCAGGATTGAACGAGCAAGCCCACCACCAACAAAAGCAACCATACCAATGACAGTTTCCTCATACCGTGTATTTCTTATGATTTTTAGCGGGAAGCAGAAGACAGATCTTCAAACTTCTCCAGTTTAGCAACATAATAGGCGCGCAGGTCGTTCCATTTGTAGTAAGGCCATTGCGTGGTCGACACGGGCAGATGGGCCTCGCGCTCATTCAACAGGGCTTTCACCAGCACATCACCTTTCTTTCCCTTCACAGGACGATAGAAAATGAGCTGTACATTACATGCCATAGGGAAGATGTTATAATTTCGCCAATAGCGATCCAACTCGTCCGGATTCTCCACACTGATGCCACAGGAGTCGAGTTCCAGCAAACAAGCCAAGGGCATGACGCATACCTCATGGCCAAAACGCAGCGTGGCCTGAACACGGGCTTTTGCTGCCGATTTGCCAATGACGGTATCTGTAGTCTCAATGATATTCTTCAGCAGGTTACGCTGGCTGAACGGCATAAGACCGCCCGTCTGCGGAGCTGCACCATAGTCAAGATACCATCCCCAGTTGCGGATGAGCCACTGACTGTACATCTCGTCGGCCGTATATAGCTGCAAGAGATCAATATCCGTATCGTGGCTCTGCATATTAGAAGCCACCTCAAACAGGTCATACATCAGGTTCACCGTGTTCACGCTGTCCTTCACCCACTGAAGATCATTGAACAGCACATTCATCAGGCGCTCAGGCTTGGTGACTCGTTCCTGATAGGCACGCTTTGCCTTGCGGTCCACTTTCTTGCTCTGTTCCTTGACGAGTCCATCCCAGGGCTGGTTCAAATAGTATTGCAGCGACTCGCTGACATCGTTATGAATGCGAGCAGTAGGGTTGGCAGCCATCAGTTCCTCACACTCTGCCATCATCGACAGGATACAGCGGGGAACCACCGTTGAACGGGCATCGATAGCCACGCTCTTGTGTTTGAAAATCTCAGGGAAATGTTCAGCCATCCGTTTACCGATGCCATGATGCTGGCGCTCGCCTACCGTAGTCAGGTCGCCATGACGCTTGATGGTACAAGGGATGAAGCGCTCCAGTTGCTCCAGAGTCTCACATCCCTTAGCCGTCAGTTTTCCGTCACTGGCAGCTTTCTGCAACACATCGGCCACACGCGTATAGTCGCGCTTGCCAATGAGCCAGCGGGAACCGTGACGACCATAATGACTCATATAGAACGGTTCGTAACCTTTAGGAGATTCTGTCAATGGTTTCGTAGCCGGATAACGGTCGTAATCCAAGTAGTTACTGCCACTTAAGTAAGGATTGGCAGCAATCTCCTCGCGTGCAGTCTTCTGTGCCTGAACACTCAGGCAGAGCACGCCTAACAGTAGTAGGATGATTGTCTTTTTCATTCTGCAAAAATACAACTTTTCTATAGAACAGCCAAATTTTGAAACAGAAAAGGTACTGAAACACGAAAAAAGTATTACCTTTGCACACAAAAACGATATAAACAATGTTGATTTTCTTCTTATTATTGCCCCTTTTTGGCATCGCCTATGTCTGTTGGCACCTTTGGTGCCTGATTCCCCTTTCAGGTCTGTTCCGCATGCTGCTGATTACCTGTCTGACAGCCTCATTCGGACTACTGTTTCTGAACATCAGCCGCTTCATTGACGGACTGCCCATGTGGTTGGCACGTCTGAGCTATGACATAGGTTCATCATCCATATTCATCTTGCTCTATCTGGTCATTATCTTTCTGGTACTCGACCTCGGGCGACTCTGCGGCATCGTGCCCAAACAGATACTCTACCATAATTTCTACACCTCCACCGTACTGCTTATCTCCCTCTTCGTCATATTCCTTTGGGGCAACATCCAATACCACCACAAGCAACGTGTAGAGCTGTCGCTGACAACGGAGAAGGCTCTTCCAAAGCCCATGAAACTCATCCTCATCAGCGATCTCCATCTGGGCTATCATAATCCGAGGAAAGAACTGCACCGATGGATAGACCTGTTCAATGCAGAGAATCCCGACTTGGTGCTCATTGCCGGCGATATCATCGACATGAGCATACGTCCGCTGGATGAAGAACAGATGCACGAGGAGTTCAAACGCCTGAAAGCACCCGTCTATGCCTGTCTGGGCAATCATGAATACTATAGCAGCGAACCCGCAGCACAGCGCTTCTATCGTGAAGCCGGCATCCGCTTGCTTCAGGATTCAATGACATCCCTGGGTAGCCTGACCATCATCGGACGTGATGACCGCACCAACATGTATCGCAAACAACTCAAGGATATTTTGGCTGTAGGACAGACATTCATAGGCCGTCACTATACCATTCTGCTCGATCATCAGCCCTATCATCTGGAGGAAGCCGAACAGAATGGCATTGACTTCCAGTTCAGTGGTCACACCCACTATGGTCAGGTATGGCCCATCTCGTGGATTACACGTAGTGTCTATGAGTGTGCCTATGGTGAACATCAGCGAGGCAACACCCAGTATTATATCAGTTCCGGTATTGGCATCTGGGGAGGAAAATATCGCATTGGAACGCAGTCAGAGTATGTCGTGCTGAACCTGACTGAGAAATAACTGCATCAGAATTCATTCACATTATTTGCAAGATTCAAATTCTTTGCGTATCTTTGCCGACAGATTATTAATCTAAAACGATTCATTACGATGAAACATTATTACCTAAGACATTTCGCAGTTTCTGCATTTTTAATGATGACAGCCCTGAGCGCAACAGCACAGACGCCTGTCATAGACTCAAACTACCGCTATGTACGTGGCGCTACGATGAACTTCGTACGCATGGTCTACAAGAGCAATAATGCCACCGTCACTGAGCGTGGCGTATGTTGCAGCGAGGCTGAGATGCCCACTGTAGAAGACATCAAAGCCAACCAGTCGACACAGTTGACCAACAAAGGCCCTATCTACTGGCTGAAAGACCTGAAGCCAGGCACGAAATACTACATGCGAGGCTTCGTCATCACGCAAGACGGAAAGACGGTCTACGGTGAACCGATGAAGTTCTATACACTACCCATGGGACAAATCAACCTGACTGTCAGAGAAGGTGGCGACGCAGCAACCTACAACCGCATCAAGACAGCTTCTGAGACAGCTCTTTACTGGTGGAACAACCTGACAGAAATGAAAGATTTCCATCCCAGTGTTGGATTTGTTGATGGCACTCCAACAGCCGACTGCTCTTACGGCGGCTGGGTCCGTGTGGGTTCTAACCAAAGCTATCAGCGTTGCGGAACCATCATGCATGAGTGGTTGCATGGTGTAGGCGTCATTCCCTGGGCAAATACCGAATGGAGTCGCACGGGCCGTCTGCGCAGTGGTGTCAATGGCGATGGCTATGGCACAGGCCAGTGGTTGGGCGACCGCGTGACGGAAGTCCTTACTTTCCTAGAGAATACAGAGACCCACCTGAATGGCGACTATCAGCACATGTGGCCCTATGGCATCAATGGTGCCAGCGAGGATAATGGCAGTGACTTGCTCTATATCGGCAACTCACTGGTATGTCAGGCGCTGGGCGAGGATGGTCTGCAGCACACCAGTACTTGTTTTGCACAGCCCTACTACGCTTTGAATCAGGAAGACGACACAAAGTTCTACATCAAGAACGAGTCACAGGATCGTGGTCGTTACACCACTTTCCTCATGCCTAAGGCAGAAGGAGGACTCCGACTGGTAGAGATGAGCAGTGAAGATGCGCTGAAGAACGACAGTGCCGCATGGACCACCACCTTTACGCCCAGCAACCAGTTCTATCAGATACGTAACGTTGCCACAGGACAGTACATCACTTTCACCGGTTCTGCATTTACAACAACAAAACGCACCAGCATTTCTGCCAATGAGAACCTGCAACTGATGAAAGGTCGCGTAGATGTTGACGGACAGCGTGGCTACTGGATCATTCAGCCTGCCGCCAACTGGGAACCGAAGTGTATCAATGCTTTCCCCAATGGCAATGTGAATGCACAGACGTTTAATATCTCTAACGATGCGGAGAGCCAGCGCTGGCTCATCCTCACCGCCGACCAGATAAAGGATATTGAGACTATTGCCGTTGAGAAGATGAAGACGGACATTGCCTCGCTGCTGAAACAGGCTAAGGATCTCATGAATGTTCCCCATAAGGAAGATGTGGAAGGTGCTGATACCGACTTCGAGACACTGCTCAGCAATATCGAGGCGCGTGCTGAACAGGCTGCTTCACCCACCGTATTGCTGGCCATCACAGAGGAAGCCAAGAAAGCCGGCTTGCAGTTCCTGGCAAAAGTGACGGTCACGAACCCTGCAACCCCCTTCAACCTCACTTACCTGATGGTGAACCCATCGATTGATAATAATACAGAGGGCTGGACACCTTCAGCCACCGTCAACTACAGCTGTGCAGAGTTCTATCAGGCCACGTTTGACTTCAAGCAGGAGATTAGCGGACTTCCCGCTGGTACCTACCGTCTGAACATGCAGGGCTTCCAGCGTCCTGGTTCATCCACTGATTCATACAATAATTATATCAGTGGTAAGAACGATGTGAACGCAGAGCTTTATGCAGGCGAGAAAGCGGAAAAGATTGCCCATATTGCCAAAGGAGCCCGCACCTCATCAATCGGTGGTGGCACAGAGGCAAAAATTGGTTCCGTCTATATCCCCAACAATATGGAGGCTGCCAGTCTCTATTTCAAGAAGAACCTGTATGATAACCAAGTGTATGGTGCACTTAGCGAAGAGGGGACACTGACGGTAGGACTGCGTTCCACATCGATGCCAAGCAATTATTGGGTCATCTTCGACAATTTCCGTCTGTACTTCTATGGTAAGGTGACAGAAGAGGAGATTCTGGGTGTTGATGCAATAACAGCCAACAATAACGACCGTCCACGCAAGATCTTTACGATAGACGGTCGCCAGTTGTCACCGAATGTCTCACTACGTTCCGGACTTTACATCATCGACGGAAAGAAGGTCGTCATCAAGTAACCTCTTACCACTTACCTCTCATCTCAGCAAGATGAGGAAGTAAAACGTTCGAGATATAAATATTTGCTCTACAGCGTCTGATGATTCATCAGGCGCTGTTCTGCTAATTGCTCATACTTCGTGCCGGGCTGTCCGTAGTTGGCATACGGATAGATGCTGATGCCGCCACGGGGTGTGAACAGTCCCACCACCTCAATATACTTTGGATTCATCAGTTTGACCAGATCCTTCATGATGGTATTGACACAATCCTCATGAAAATCGCCATGATTACGGAAGGAGAAGAGGTAGAGCTTCAGGCTCTTCGACTCCACCATGCGCTCACCGGGGATATACAGAATCTTGATCTCAGCAAAGTCGGGCTGACCCGTGATAGGACAAAGTGATGTAAACTCCGGACAGTTGAACTGTACCCAGTAGTCATTATCCGGATGACGGTTCTGAAAGGTCTCCAACACTTCAGGAGCATACGTCATCTTATATTCCGTCTTACGGCCCAACTGCTGCAGGCCTTCTTTTTCTCTGTTCATAGTTCTTATTTATTTTTCGGGCGTTATGACGATATAACGATATTTCGTTTTTCCGATATTTCGTTCTTACGTGATTACGCTCAATCCTAAAACTTCAGAATATTGAAAATATTATAGTTGATGTCGTGATCGAACACATCCTCATGGTCGTGCTTCTTGGTGAATGCTACCACACGGACGGTGACAGGCAGTACCAGAATCTCATAGAGCGTTTTCAGCGTTACCTGCGACAGCATCAGCGAGGGCATCTCCTCCCAAGGAATGACGCCACCCAGTGCCAGAGGAAAGAAGATGACGCTATCAACCGACTCGCCAAACACCGTGCTCAGAATGGCGCGTTTCGAGAAGTGAGCACCTTCTGATGTGAGCTTCATGCGACTCATCACATAGGCATTCATGAATGAACCAGCGATGAATGCCAGGAACGAGGCAGCTGCAATACGCGGAGCCAGTCCGAATACTTGATGGAACCCCTCCTCACCGTGCCAATAGGGAGCACCTGGGATGAGGTCGGCAATGCCGCCGAAGACCACAAACATGAAGTTCATGGCAAAGCCCATCCAGATGAGCATACGCGTACGCTGATAGCCCCACACCTCGCATACCACATCATTGATGATATAGCTGACGGGGAAGACAATCAGTCCTGCTGTCACATTAATAGGTCCAAACGAGATTTGCTTTGTTTCCAATACGTTTGCCGTAATCAGGCAGACGCAAAACAGTGTACCAAAAAGCATAAAGAGCACACTGACTTTCTGTTTGTCTGTTTGCATATTCTTGTTTTGTTTTACGCTCTTTCAAGCGTGAGGGGGTTGAGCAAGTACCCCTTTCGATTAAAAAACTATTCTTCTTCGTCGTCCCAGTCGGCGTCAAAGTCAAAGTCGCCATAACCCTCCAGCGAAGGTCCGACGAATGCATCCATCGCCCTGCGGTCTTTCTTTGTGGGACGACCCGTGCCACGGGCTCTGTCAACGAATCCACTGATACGGTTCATCTCCAACAGCTCATACTGGTCGGGGGTGGTGACGTTTTCGTATATCTCCGGTAAGAGCTTAGCGCCGACACGCTGTTCGATGGTCTTCAGAATCTTGAACGAGTAGGTGACAGGCGGCTTGCGCACGTTGACAGTCTCCCCCACTTTCACGTTTCGTGAGGGCTTCACCGTTGTTCCGCCCACCATCACGCGTCCGTTCTTACAGGCATCGGCAGCAATGCTGCGCGTCTTGAAGATGCGGGCAGCCCACAGCCATTTGTCAATCCTCGCTTCATTCATAGGTCTTTACTCCACTGCTTTCAGGGAGGGATTAGCTGCGGGCTTCTTTCCCTGTTTATTAAACTGGTTCATCGTGATATCGATACCTGCCAGCACAAAGCTTTTAATGATTTCCACTGCCTTGTCGATTGCTGGCTGCAGCGTCTTAAGCTCTTCCTCATCATAGCGCCCCAGCACCCAGTCAATCTGCTGTCCGCGGGCATATTCATTACCTATTCCCATGCGCAGACGTGCGTACTGCTGACCGATGAGTTGCTGAATATGTCCCAATCCGTTATGGCCGCCATTCGAACCGTTGGCCTTCAGGCGGAAGGCTCCTAGAGGCAGTGCCACATCGTCACTGATGACGAGCAGTCGGCTTTGGTCAATATTCTCTTGGTTCAACCAATAGCGAACGGCATTGCCGCTCAGGTTCATATAGGTTGAGGGCTTCAGGAGAATGAGCTTTCTTCCCTTTAGCGAGGTCTCAGCCACGAATCCGTAGCGCTTATCCTGGAAAACGATATTGGATGCCTTTGCAAAAGCATCCAATACCATAAATCCTGTATTGTGGCGGGTCATCTGGTACTCATCGCCCACATTTCCCAATCCTACAATCAAGTACTTGTCCATCTATTCCGTATGAGATTACTCAGCGGCAGCGGCAGCAGCCTTTGATGCACGAGTCTCCTTAACAGAGCATACTACAACCTGTGCAGGAGTAGCCAGTGTCAGACCCTCGAAGCTCAGCTGACCCACCTTGATAGCCTTACCCAGACCCAGGTTGGTAACGTCAACCTCCAGAATCTCAGGAATCTGCTTGTAGGGAGCGGTAACGTCAATCTTACGGATTGAGAGGTTCAGCTTACCACCTTCACGAACACCCTGAGCCAGACCGTTCAGCTTAACGGGGATACCCACGGTGATGGGCTTCTGCTCGTTCACCTCATAGAAGTCGGCATGCAGCAGAGCGTCAGTTGTGGGGTGGAACTGGAGTTCCTTGATGATAGCCTTGCGCACCTTGCCGTCGATATTCAGGTTTACAACGAATACGTGGGGGCTGTAGATAGCCTTACGCAGCTCCGTCATAGGAGCTGAGAATGCGAGAGCCTCGGGCAGACCGTTGGCACCCTTTGTCTCACCATACAGATTGCAGGGAATCAATCCCTCCTTACGCTGCAACTTAGAAGCCTTCTTGCCGATAGCCTCACGCTTCTGACCATTGATTGCAATTTCTTTCATAACGTTTGTGTTACTCTAAATTAAGTTGTTAATAAAAATGTTACTTGCTTAATTCACCATCACACGATTATTTTTTACATTTCTCGATGTGCTTTCGCGAAAAGCGGCTGCAAAGTTACTAATTTCTATTGAATTACGAAACGATTTCGTATATTTTCATCAAAAAAAAGTATATTTTCTTGTATAATCGGTGAAAAATAGCTACTTTTGCATCCGATATCAACAAAAAAGAGCCACATGATTAATCGAGAAATCATACGTATCAAGATTGTTCAGTTAACCTACGCTTACTATCAAAACGGAAACAAGAACATCGACACGGCAGAAAAAGAGCTATTCTTTAGTCTGTCAAAGGCTTACGACCTTTACAACCATCTGTTGATGCTGATCATCGCTATCACAAAGGAGGCCCGTCGCCGCCTGGAGATTTCGATGGCAAAAGCAAAGCGTGAGGGAACGAAGGAACCTTCGCAGAAGTTTGCATTCAACCGCTTTGCACTGCAGTTGGAGAACAACAAGCAGTTGCAGGACTTCGTTGAGACGCAGAACCGTTCGTGGGCTGACACCCCTGAGTTTGTAGGCAGACTGTTCGAGCAGATTGAGCAGAGCCAGGTCTACAAGGACTATCTGGCCAGTGATGATGACAACTATGCCAACGATCGTGAAGTATGGCGCCGCATCTATCGTGCCCTGATTGAGGATAATGAGGACCTGGATTCCCTGTTGGAGGAGCAGAGCCTCTATTGGAATGATGACAAGGAGGTAGTAGACACGTTCGTGCTGAAGACCATCAAGCGCTTCGATGAGAAGAATGGTGCCAAGCAAGACCTGCTGCCTGAGTACGACAGTGAAGAGGAGAAAGACTATGCCCGCAAGCTGTTCCGTGCCACTATCCTGAATGCCGATGAGTACCAGCGCTATATGAGCGAAGCCTCACGCAACTGGGACTTCAGCCGTCTGGCCTATATGGATGTCATCATCATGCAGATAGCCATTGCCGAGATGCTCACGTTCCCCAGCATTCCGCTGAACGTCACCATCAACGAATATGTAGAGCTGGCCAAGTTCTACTCCACCCCGCGCAGTGCAGGCTATATCAACGGCATGCTGGATGGTATTGCCCGTCACCTGATTGCCACAGGTAAGCTTTTCAAGCAGATTGAAAACAAAGAAAACAAAACAACTAATAAATAACAATGACAAATGTAGTACTCGCAGCCCAAGCTGCACAAGGCGGTGGTATGAGCATGATTCTGATGTTCGTAGCCATCTTCGCCATTATGTATTTCTTTATGATACGTCCTCAGCAGAAGCGTCAGAAAGAGATTCAGAAGTTCCAGAACGAATTAAAGGAGGGCACACCCGTTGTTACGGGTGGTGGCATCTATGGCACCGTGAAGAAAGTCGACCTGGTTCGCAACGTTGTTGAGGTGAAGATTGCATCCGATGTGGTCATCACCGTCGACAAGGGTTCCGTCTTCAAGGACATGGCCAACACTCCGCTTCAAAAGTGATAACACGCTAACAGAGTGGTGAACTCAAAAGAGATCTTCAAGTCAGTCAGTAATTTCTTGTTCAGCAAGGCTAACAAGGAATTCCTGACTTTTTTATCCTTCTTTTTCATGGCCGGAATATTCTGGCTGCTCACGGCACTCAACGATACCTACGAACAGGAAGTGCGCGTGCCCGTCCACTATGTCGACGTGCCAAAGAACGCGGTAATGACATCGCCTGAAGACGACACCATCCGAGTCACCGTCAGCGATAAGGGCATCATCCTGCTCACCTATCTCTTTGGCGACGCACTGCGTGGTATCGACATTGACTTCAGTACCCACAGCCGCAGTCGTGGCAAGGGCGAAGTCCAGAATGCTGAGCTCACCAAGGAAGTGACACAGAAACTGAATGCCTCTTCAAAGCTGATCAGTATCAAGCCCGACCACCTCACCTTTTATTATAATTATGGTGAAAAGAAACAGGTGCCTGTCAAATGGCGCGGTACGGTAACACCCGATGATCTCTATTTCATTTCCGACGTGACATACGATCCGGACAGTATCACCATCTTTGCCTCACGCGAGAAGTTGGACAGTATCAACGTGGTCTATACCACCATGCTCAACCAGACCAATTTCCACGATACGCTCGTCGTGAACTCGCACCTACAGCATATTCCTGGTGTAAAAATGGTGCCCGACATCGTGACCATGCACTTCATGACCGATATCCTCACTGAGGAGAGCATCGACGACATACCCATCGAGGGCATCAATATGCCTGAAGGCAAAGTGTTGCGCACCTTCCCTGCTAAGGTAGGAGTACGTTTCGTCACGGGTGTGAAGACCTATCAGAAGTTGTCGGCTTCCGATTTCCGTATCATCGCCGACTATGCCGAGATTGAGTCGAACCCCACTCCGAAGTGTAATATCTACCTGAAGCAGGCTCCAGCCAACGTATCTCGCATCAAACTCACTCAGAAACAGGTAGACTACCTGATAGAAGAACAGAACTGATGAAGATAGGCATTACAGGTGGCATCGGTAGTGGCAAGAGCTACGTATGCAGGCTGTTGGCCGAACGCGGCATCACAGTCTACGATTGCGATAGCGCCGCCAAGCGTCTCATGCGTGAGGATGCTTCTCTGAGAACACAACTCACGTCCCTCATCGGACCTGATACCTACTTGCGGCTGACGGATGCCGAAGGCCATACGACATGGCAGCTGAACAAAAAAGCCGTTGCCTCGTTTCTGCTGGCCTCACAGTCGAACACCCAGGCCATCAACGCCATCGTCCATCCTGCCGTCATACACGACTTTGAGACCAGTGGCATGCAGTGGATGGAGAGCGCCATTCTCTATGAATCAGGCATCTCCCATATCGTTGACCGCGTGGTGGTGGTCACCGCTCCAGAGGCAGTACGCATCCAGCGCATCACCCAGCGCGACGCCATCAGTTCTGAGAAAGCCCGTGAGTGGATCTCGCACCAGTGGCCCCAGGAAAAGCTCCGCCAGTTGGCCCACTTCGAGATTATCAACGACGGTCAGCAGCCCCTACAGCCACAGATAGAGCAGTTGCTCTCTGAACTCAACGGATGAGTCTGACCCCGCACCCCGATTATTAACAACTTTATAAAATACAGAAAACAATGCAACAGACTATTTTAGCTATTTCCGGTAAGCCCGGACTTTACAAACTCGTTTCACGCGGCAACGGCAACCTGATTGTCGAGATTCTCGATGCTACCCATCGTCGTATGCCCGCCTTTGGCACCGACCGTATCACTTCACTCTCTGATATCGCCATGTTCACCGATACTGACGATGTGCCCCTGATGGACGTACTGGAGAACCTGAAGCAACTGGAGCAGGGCAAGAAATCGTCTGTCGATTTCAAGAAAGCCTGTGGCGACGAACTGCGCGAGTATTTCTCAAAGGTGCTGCCCAACTTCGACCGCGAGCGTGTTCACAGCAGCGATATCAAGAAGCTCATCCAGTGGTACAACATCCTCATTGAGAACGGCATTACCGACTTCAAAGAAGAGGAAAAGGCTGAGGAGAAGGCCGAGGAGAAAACTGAGGAAGAGCCCAAGGCTGAGAGCAAGAAAAGCAAGAAGGCCTAATGAATAAGCCAGCATCTCTGAAAGACATTGCGGCAAAGCTCGGTCTGAGCGTTGCCACAGTGTCACGTGCCCTTCAGGATAATCCTGCCATTAGCCTGCAGACCCGTCAGCTGGTCATGCAGACGGCACGCGAGATGCACTATTCCAAGAATTTCATTGCCAATTCCCTGCGCAGCGGACAGTTGCCAGTCATTGGCGTCATCGTGCCTCACGGCGTAACCCTGTTCTATTCTTCCGTCCTCGATGGTATCGAGCAGGAAGCATCCAAAGCGGGTTACGCCGTGATTAGCATGAATTCCCATGAGAGTTTCGCTGACGAGCGCCATAATGTCGACAGTCTCAGACAACTCCATGTGGCAGGCATCATTGCCAGCGTGACACAAGAGACAGAGTCCTTCGATCATTTTGCAGCCCTCGCCGATGATTCCATTCCCGTTGTCTTCGTAGCCCGCGACATTCCTGACGGCAATGCCAATACCCCTGTCTATTCCTCAGTGACTGCCGATAGTGTAGAGGCAGCCCATCGGGCCACGCGTCATCTCATCGAACAAGGTTGCAGAAACATAGCTATCCTATGTGGTCCCTCACGTCTGAAGATGGTGCAGGAGCGCAAGCACGGTTATATCGAGGCCCTTCACGACAATCGTCTGCTCGTTCGTCCTGAATATGTGGCCTATAGCGATATCGACGTAGCCTCAGCCATCGATGCCACCAACGCGCTTCTCGATCTTCCCGAACGTCCCGATGGCATTATTGCCCTCAACGACACGCTGCTCTTTGCAGCCATGAAAGCCATTAAGCTCAGCGGACTGCGCATTCCTGACGATGTGGCCCTCATTGGTTTCAGCGATGTAGAGTATGTTGAGGACGTCACCCCTACCCTTTCCACCATCGAAGACCAGAGTCACCTGATGGGGCAGACCGCCTGTCAGCTGCTGCTCGACCATATCCGCGGTCAGCAGCTACCCATTCATCGCATCATTCCCACCATCCAGAAAATCCGCGAGAGCAGTCATAAGCTTATTTTCTGATTACCTTTCGGATGTTTCCTTTGGCATCACGCACAATGTCAATCACGCCAAAGTGGTAGAGCAACTGTTCAGCGCCCGTTGTCAGTTCCTTCATTCCCGCAGTTGAGACAGTGAAATCAAACGATGCCAACCCTCCACTGACCGTCATATTCGTAATCGGCTTTGACATGTATTTTGTACCGTCGCTGTTCTCATTAAACAGGATGGCAGCGGGGCTCGACGTGTTCGTCAGCGAGTTGTTGTCCCGATAAGGATAAGCCCAGCCATCCATTTTTAACTGGCTGAAGTTATTGGCGGGGAAGATTACATAACGCTTACGGGTAGAAGAGTTGGTAGAAACAGTTGTACTTGTCCATACAGAGGGGTCATAGTCAATATGGAAAATGGTGATGCCACTACCGGGAATACTGGCGTCCCACCCCGACGGCTGGCGGTTCTCCACGATGTAATACTCATTCTCCCATCCATCGTTGCGAATCAGATAGGCCACTCCCTCGTTTGCCAAAGCCGGCATATTGACAATCGATGTCGTTTCCTTCAGTTCTATGGGCGTGAGCCACCCCATGAGCCAGCGTTCGTGAGCTGAGTAGCCAACAGGCAGGTAACCATCACCGTTATAGTTACCAAGATCCATGATATCCCATTCTCCCACCGTCTTGACACTACCGTTATAGTAGAAATCAGGGAATCCGAAGCAATGGGAATATTCGTGACAGATGGTACCGAAAGTACCATAGCTGTTATCACTCTTCAGTTCAGACAAAGCGCAATAGCAGTCAACGAAGTAGTTCTTCTCTCCCGCAGAAACGGGAATAGGTTCGCAATAGACGCCCTCTTGGCCATCCTTCAAGTGTTCGCTCATCCACCACTGGTGAGGCCATATCAGGTCAGAACCGGAAAAATCGTTCATGCCGTGACCCGCATAAATGATGAGCAGTTGGTTGACGTAGCCGTTGCCATTCCAGTCGTATCGGCTCCAGTCTATGTCAGGATTCTGCTTGAGTACATCCATGACATCTTCTACCAGATACTGCGAGTTCTCATCATCCACAGCATTGCTGGCATACTTCCTGGCATTACCGCTGACCTGCACATATACCAAATCGAAGACAATACGGAACTCGCCATAGCTTTGGGCAAGGAAGTAGTCACGAACAGAGCCCTTGAAAGGGTCCTCCGTCAGGTTCTCTACATTGAATATCTTGTTCCATTGTTCCATGGTGGCAGCTTCATCGCCAACGAACGAGCGGTCGTTGAACGCCACCAGAACGGTCAGTTGATGGCGCTCACCATGATAGAAGTCGCCACCAGGTGTGCTGCCCTCACTGGCTCCGCGACGTAGCTGAACAGAACGCGGTGTACCACGCCTACACCCTTGCGGCGATAAGCTTTCTTGTGCAATTGCAGTCAGCGCCACCAGCCACAGCAGCAAACCTGTCATCAGCTTTCTATTGATCATCATTCCGTATTTTTTACTTTTTCAGCCTCCAAAGGTAACGCTTTTTACGGAATCCACCAAACTTTTTTCAGAAAGTTACTAAGTAATTACGTCCTAATAACTAAGTAACTGCGGAATAACAACGCCAAGGAACGCTCATAGCGAAACTACGTTTTACTCATAGCGAAACTACGTTTTACTCGTTGAGAAACTAGGCTTTGCCCTTGGCGAAACTACGTTTCACTCATAGCCCGCAAGACGTCACAGCGGATACGCTTACGACAGGTTATCATCCATGAGGTTTGATGACTTTTGTATGAGGTTTTCGGAAAACATCATGGCTCTCAATCCCTTTGTACATCGGCATTTCAAGGCTGTTTGATGATGTTATGAGGTTTTATTGAAATTCATGTTTTCCAGTCACAAAGTAATAACGATCCAGTTACAAGGCTTTTAATGTCTAATTACTTAATAATTGAAACGCAATCACTAAGCAATTGCAGTCTAATAACTAAGCAACTGCGGTCTGATATCTAAGCTTTTGACTGCGGCGATGACCATTGACGTGTAGTATCGCATTCGTTAGTGATTATAATACCACCATTCCTTGCTCATCTTGTAAATTGCCCATATTATCCAAAACGGACAAATCAACGCGGCAATGCTTACCAAACAAGTACAGACGACTCCTATGATATAGACGATGGTATCCATTTAAAGAATGTTTTCTACTCCCCGTATATCGACCCCAAAAAATAACATGCTGCAGTAGTAATTGGTATAGAAACTATCGGCGTGAAACACACTGTCAGGAAAGCATACAGTCCCCATCCTATAAATGTCGACGGTCTCAATTCCTCGGATAAGCATGCATAAGCCAACGACACAAACAAGTATATTACTAACAGCATCATTCGGATCTTCTATTTTTCTGCAAAGCTACAAATTATTTAAGATTATTCCAAAATAAAGGTAAGTTTTTTATTTCGCTCCCTTTCTCCTATTACACTCCCTGCACAGCATCTGGCAGTTCTCAATGACGGTTCGGCCGCCCTCGCGCCAAGGGGCGATGTGGTCGCCCTCCATGAATTCGTAGTCGAACTCCTTGCCGCAGATGGGACAGATGTGGTTCTGCTTTTCCCAAACGGCAAGTTTGATATCTTCAGGGAAGGCACGAAGGTCCAGATAGTGTTCATCGCCAGTCAGCACAAACGGAATAATGCCCGACTGTTTCTGAATCTCGCTATCGCGCATCAATTCAGAGATTCGTTTGCCAAGAGCGGCAGTATCGAGCGTCTCTGAGCCATACTTGTCGTAGAGCCAAGCCCAATCCAATCCCTTCATTATCTTCTTAAACTTCTTCATGTCGAAGTTGGTGATAGCCCAGTTCAGCACTGTCTGGAAATAAGACCATAGGTTATTGGCGTTGGGGTCATGCTGATGGGCAGCCATATAGCCTACTACCGTCTGTCGATGACCGCCACGAGTTTCATGGTCAGCTATCCATTCCAAAGCTACTTTCAAAAAGTCCTGACGGATGGGCGTACCATTTACGAGGTCTTTACCCAAACGAGCCGCGCCACTATTCGACTTCGAGAAATGACGCTTGGCATCTGAGACAAAAGGACCTGCATAGATTGCATTATTGATTTCCTGTTCGTTTAGCGGCTTACCTGCTATGTTGATGGTCTTGAACCACTCCAGCTTCTCCGATGCCTCACCCTCACAGACATAGATAGTCAGCGGATAGTTGAGGATGCGCTTCTGAATATCCTCAGGCTGATTGAAAAAGTTCTTAAACTCATACGAGAACTTGCCATCCACATATTCACAGAGCGAAAGTGTTCGCTGCTGTCCGTCCATAACCTCATAAGGACAATCAGCATCCTCTGAGCGTTTTACCCAATACATCACGTTCAGTGGATAGCCTTGCAATACGGTATGTATTACGGCCTGCTGTTCCTTCTCATTATAGATAAACTCACGCTGATAAGGTGGGCGAATGTCCAGCTGACCATCATAACCGCGAACTCCTTGTTCGTCGTTATTTACATAACCTTTGGTGATATCGCCAACGGTTACTTTGATTTGTCTTATTGTCATCATAGCTTTTGAGGATGTTTGTTACGGATAAATATTCTTTGGTATACAACTTTTGCATTACCTAACTTATCTATTAGATATGGATTCTGTATCCTCCATGTTTTGTCTTGTTTCTTGAATTTTTCAGCTTCCTCATTTGAAGGCGGAGTATAGAAAGGGCATTCATTCTCTGCCCATTCAATATCTCCACCACGCCAGATTATTTCAAATTGTTCAGGATTGTATTTCTCTAAGAATGTAATAGGAACTCCTATAATACCTTTATAATTGCATGGTATATCTGACGTTTTATTCACATTAATTGCATCATAATTATGATAGGTAGGATATTCCTCTTGAGAATATTGACAGACTAAATCTAAATCTTCATTACGCTTGGGTATTTCAAGGTTAGTAAACCAATTCACACCTGATACTCGAATCATGTCTTTTTTGTGGTCACCTGCTGTCGCTGTATCTTCATACGGAGAGTAGAAATGTGCGGCACCACCTTTAAATCCATATCCAAGCCACACCTTGTTTTGTTTAATCAATGGAAAGACTTCTCTGTAGGTAATCGAATTTTGATGCCCTACTATCAAGAACTTCTTTTCATACTTCATAAGTTGTCCGATATACTCTCTAAATAATGAGAATGGTGGATTGGTGACAACAATGTCTGCTTGTTTTAGCAGTTCGATACATTCAGGATCACGGAAGTCGCCAGTCTTCAAAATAGAACAAACGTTCTTATCGTTCTGAAGTAGGTATTGAACATCCGAAAGGTCAACAGCACCATCACCATTCAGGTCTTTCACTTCTGTAATTTCCACCTTGTAGGCAATCTTCTTGGGCTCGTTTGAAAAGTCACCAAAGTCAATCATCAGTTCATTGCCCTGTACTGGGGAACCGTTATAACAGGTGCAGATTAGTTTCTTCATGCCTAATTGGTTGAAACGAAGGGCAAAATACTTGAAGAAATTACTTTCGTAAGGGTCATCACAATTGCACAGCACCACTTTATCACGAAAATGAGGCCAGTAGTGTTGCAATTCCCTTTCAATGTCAGTTAGTTGAGTATAAAACTCATCCTTCTTAGCTGTCTTTGCAGCGCTTAGATTTTTCTGTGCCATACGCTATGCATTAGTACGTATTGCTTATCTTCGGAAGCAGGCATTAGAGAACAAAAAGACATGGACGGTATTCCCATCTATGTCCTAAAGGCTCTCGCATGCCTGCAAAACCAGATAAGTCACGCCCATGCTTAACACATGAGCGCTTGCGACTTATTCTTCGGTTTTGCTAATTGAATTTGCGAGATTCTTAGGACAATCCGAATAACAGCAAACGCTTGTTATATTTCCACAAAAGTCTCGCTGGCGGCCTCCGCTGAGGTCATTTGCCAGTGATTAGGTGCAAATTTAGACAATTATTTGGAAACAGACAAGAAATCAGGCGAGAATTTTTTCAATCCTCGCAGTCACTCGGTCACATGGTCACAGCTGTGACCGTGACCACTCCACCATGCAAATCCATAGAGTTAGCACTCGTAATCCTATTGATTGTGACTCGTAATCAATAGAGTTAGCACTCGTAATCCTATTGATTACGAAGGCTAAACATGGTGTTTGCAAATAGCAAAGCTTAGGCTCTATTCTTCCAGGAAGAGTGTGTCGGACGTAGGATCGGTCTCGTTCAGGCTCCGTTTCTTCTTGTTCTCGCGGGCACCTGCCTTGAGGAGGTTCTTGGCAGCGGTGATGATACTGGCTCCGCTCTCTGCGGTAGTGATCTTCAGTTTGTTAATGCTATTGACGGTATCACGCATCCGTGACTCCACATCAGCAAAACGGATGGCGAAGTCCTGGGTGCGGTCGATAATCTGACTGGCGGCACGCATCATATCCTCCTGGTTCTGCAGCTGCTTCACCTGAGTCCACATCAGTTCCAGTATGCGCAGGTTCATATACATGGTCTGCGGTCCGAGTATCAGTACACCCTTGTCGTAGGATTCGCGCCAGAGTGCGCTGTCGTTGAGCAGTGCCAGATTGAGGGCCCCCTCGGTATGGATGTACATGATGACGAAGTTCAGTTTGTTGTATCCCTCTTTCAGATAGCGGCTATAGTCCTTCTTAGCCAGTCGGTCCACCTGTGCACGTACGCTGATGAGATGTTCTTTCAGTGCCTGCGACTGTTCTGCGGGGTCTTCGCTGTTCACGTATCGCTCGTAGGCAGTGAACGACATCTTCGAGTCTACGATCACGTCGCGATTGTTGGGGAAGTGGAGGATGAAGTCAGGAATCAGTCCGCGTCCCTCATCATCCTTGATCTGATTGCCCAGTTTGTCGCGCAGATGTTCTTGTGACGAATATTGTTCACCATCCTTGAGCCCCATATCTTCCAGGAGCTGCTTCAGTTTCAGCTCGCCGAAATTGCCTTGAACCTTCACCTCACCCGTCAGCGCCCTGGTCAGTCGGGCGGCAGTCTCACCCAGGTCGGCACTGTTCTTCATGTTCGCCTGAATGGTAGCATCCAGTTTATGCAGTGCCTCCTGCTGTTTCTCTTTCGAGTCATTCAGTGCTTCGCGCATCAGCTTCAGGCTCTGCTGCAAAGGGTCTACGATTTTCGACATCTGTTCCAAATTCTCCTCGCCCAGTTCCTGCTGACGAGCTTTCAGCACCGTCTCTGACGTGGAGCGCATCTGTTCCTTGATGAGTGTCAGCTGATCCTCCACCTGTCGTTTGTTCATCTCACGCAGGGCTTCCAGTTGTTTCTCCTGAGAAGCCTTCACCTCCTTCAACCGTTCATCATACGATGCCCTGGCCTGCGCCAACTGTGACTCACACGCAGTCTTTACCTGTGCCAACTGCGAGTCGTAGGCACTCTTTGTCTGCGCCAGTTGCGAGTCGTATTGTGATTTGAGGTCTGCGATACGTTCCTGCTGGCTCCTCTTCCCTAAGAAGTAGCCCACCCATGCCATGATGATGATCCCTACGAGGGCGATGATAAGATATAGTTCCATGCTGTCAATTCGTTTTGTCAGGGACAAAGGTACGAATAAGCAAGCAAAAGGCAAAAGAAAAACCAGCTTTTCTTATGATGGAGCTGTTTGTTATGTTTTTCATCAGATTATTTGGTTGGTTCAAAAAGAATCCTTATCTTTGCAGTCGTAAGGATAAAACAGACAGTAAGATGAGAGACAAGACATATATCAGTTTTGACTGGGCACTGAAGCGCTTACTACGCGACAAGGCAAACTTCGGCGTACTTGAAGGCTTTGTTTCGACGATGCTTGGCCGAAGCATCAAAATACGTCGTTTGCTGGAGAGTGAAGGCAACAAGGATCGTGACGATTCCAAGATGAACCGTGTGGACATCCTGGCCGAAGACAATAATGGCGAACTGTTGCTTATCGAGGTGCAGGGGGAGTCTGAGTATGCATATTTCCAGCGCATTCTGTTTGGTGCATCAAAACTCGTAACGGAGTATATCGACAGTGGCAAGAACTATGACAACGTCAAGAAGGTATATTCCATCAATATTGTGTATTTCGACCTTGGGCAGGGCAAGGACTTCGTGTATCACGGAAAGACGGAGTTTCGCGGACTTCATCATAACGATGTTCTACAGTTATCAACATTCCAGCAGCAGAAGTTTGGCGTCTCAGAGGTCTATAAGCTATACCCGGAATATTTCATCTTGAAGGTCAATGACTTCAATCGCTGGTCGAAGGTGCCTTTGGAACAGTGGGCCTATTTCCTTTCAACAAGTGAGATACCCGACGATGCCGATGCCCCAGGTCTGAAGGAGGCACGCGAAAAATTGCAGTTCACGAAGATGAGCCGTGAGGAGCAAGCAGAATACCGCCGTTACATAGATAACCGTGTAATACTTGCCGACCAGATTATCACTGCCCGCGGGGAAGCACGTCTTGAAGGTCGTGAAGAAGGTCGTGCGGAAGGACGTGCAGAAGGTCGTGCAGAAGGACGTGCAGAAGGTCGTGCAGAAGGCGAACATGAGAAGAGTCTTGCTATTGCTCGCAATTTGAAGCAAATGGGCATGTCAGCTGCTGATATTATCAAGGCAACAGGCATCAATATTGAAGAATTATAAGTCACAACACGGAGAAGAAGTGACGAATAGAGTCCATGAAGGGAGTGAGCTGCTTCTCGAACCAGCGACCGTAGCGGGTGACGCTGTGATGACACCAGGTAACAATCAAACGACGACGGGCGCGGGAGATGGCGACGTAGAACTTACGAGCCTCTTCCGCGCTCTGCTGTGAACTGTCGGCGTAGGCACTGGGATATTTACCCTCAACAGCATCGAAGACGATAACATTGTCGAACTCCAGTCCCTTGGCCTTATGAACAGTAGAGATGAACACACGCTCCTTCATACTGGACGAGCCACAGAGGTCGGCCTCCTTCAACGTAGTGAGATCCTGCAGATGTCGGCTCAGCTGTTCTGACAGCGAGGTATCGCTATCAGGTGTCAACAGGTCGATGTTGATATAGTTGAGGATATAGTTCAATTTGGGTATATCGGTGATGCGCTCTTGTTCACGCAGATAGTTGTAGGCATAGAGCAGCTCATCAGAAAGTACCGACTGCGACTTCCTTTGGTAGAGCAAGGCCACAGAATGGGCATAGAGAGGCTGGTAGACATTGCGGAAACGCTCAATAATCAGCTGATGACGGGAGATGAAATCCATCTGATGGGGAATGAGTTGACGAGCCTCAGCATAACAGTAGTCCACGAGACTTAGCGTAGCCATAATATCATCGCTGGCCAGATGGGAGTTCTCACCTTCTAAATGGAGCGTCTCCAAGAGCGACTTCAGTCGATAGCTCTTCAGACGGGGACGCAAGAGTCGGATAAGCTTCAACGAGTCCCAATACTGAGGCCAGAGCTGAGGCACGGAGAGCTCCGGGGCATAGCGCTGCATGTTATGTTCGATAATCTGATAGTCATAGGTAGCGTTATGGCCCAGAATGGCACAGTCACTGGCAAAAGCCACGAAGCGTTCTAAAGCCTCACGATGCGACACGTGGGGCTGACGGGCATATTCCTCAACCAACGGGTTGACCACATCACCCAACATGGCGGGAATCTCACGATCAGTATCGATAAACAGATCTAATTGGTCTACCACCCTACCCTGTCGGACGCGGATGGCTGCTATCTGAACCACATCGTCATCGAAGACACTCAAGCCCGTTGTCTCGGTATCGAAGACCACAAGGTCTTGTTGCTCGTAAGTGGCAACAAACTGCGACAGATAGGTAGCGCAATCGTACTGCAGGAAATCGACTGGCGAGATGGACAGTTCCTTGAGCGAATGAACGAACTGACGGGCTGCCGACTGCGAACGATAGACCTTCAAGCCCGTGAACAGCTGTGACCAGGCAATGAAATTCTGTTCCATTGCCACCACACTGAGATGGGCCAGGAGCAGGCGCACCTCTGGTGTTGAGAACAGGTCGGTACCCGATACCTTAAAATGAGGTACGCGTGAGAGGGCTGCACTGATCTCATCAGCATCACTGTTGAATGCCACTACTACCGCTGTGGTCTCGTTGGGGTAACCCTCATAAAGACGGCGCACCATTCGTGCCACAAGGTTCACCTCGTCAATATTGGTCTCGCTATCAGCTATCAACAGGTCGCCCTGACGCTTGGGAGTGAAGTCTTGCGTGGAAGGCAGCAGCTCAGGGGCTATTCCCAACTGCTGCTCAGCATAGGTGTTAAATACCTCTAACAGATACTGAGGCGAACGGTAGTTATGATAGAAATTATGGAACCTGCTGGCGCCTGCCCGCTGGTGAAGCAGCTGAAGCGTATCAGTCTTGGCGCCCATGAAAGAGAAAATAGCTTGTTGGGCATCGCCCAGATAAATGGTAGTAGCATCGGGAGCAGTAAACTGATCAATGATAGCCAACTGCAGAGGGTTCAAGTCCTGGACTTCATCGATGAGGAGAGAGCTCCGCATGAAAGAGCGTTGCTCAGACGAATGATGAGAGTCGAGAGATGAGTCAAGGGTATCGTAGGTAAAGAGAAGGAGGTCTTCGAAGTCGAGCAGATCGTTTTGCTGCTTATACTGCTCATAGCGCCGGGCTGCATAGAGACAGGTAAGCAAGTACTGGGCCTCACGACTCAGGGCATGATGCTCATCACGGTAATGCTCTGCATGGCGGTAGAACTCCTGGGCGGCTGCTTGCTCATCATCAACCTTAAAAGACTGACAGAGTTCCTTGAGTGCCACAGTGTTCAACGCTTCTGTATGGACGAGCAGGTCTTCAGGATAGTGATGAGCATGCTGATACATCAGGTGCTGCAGGTTGATGATCTGCGAATAGCGCTGACGATGCTTGGCATCACCCAATACGGTGAGCTCGTCTTCACCCAGGTAATCAGCCAGAATGCTGATACTGGTGTCAGTATCGATGATGGCAGCATGCTCAGCCACATGTCCCTGTTGGAAGAGGAACTGTGAACAGAAACGGTGCACATTGCCCACGAAGAGGTCACCAATATCCGACTGGTCAGACATCCGTTGACAGATGCGCTCATGCATGCCTCGCGAGGCCCGGTTGGTAAAGGTGAGACAAGCCATATCCTTAAACGCCACGCCCTGGCGATGAGCCCATACGATACGCTCCGCGAGTACTGCCGTCTTACCGCATCCCGGAGGGGCAAGCACCAGATGATGTCCACCCGTTGCCTCAATCACTGCCTGCTGTTCTTTGTTAAATTCCATACCTACATTCCGTTTTTCGCATGCAAAAATAGTAAAAAAAATCATTTTTCACCTTAATCAATAGGTTTAAGTCAGAATTATTCTTTATCTTTGCGAAAAATAACTGAATTCCTTATGAGAAAGACCGTTCTTTGTGCACTTATCGCACTATCGATACTTCCCTTTATCACAGCCAAGGGCCAGACCTATTCCAGTCTATGGAAACAGGCCAACGATGCCGCTGAAAAGGACCTGCCGCAGACGGAGCGCGAGGTAGTCCGAAAGATTGCCGCCAAAGCGGAGAAAGAGAAAGCCTACGGACAACTGCTGAAGGCGGAGCTGAAAGAGGCGCAACTCGTCACCAATATCTCGCCCGACTCACTGTCACCTGCCGTAGAACGGCTGAAGAAGCGTGAACAGCAGGCTCAAAACGTAGCCCTAAAAGCAATCTATGAGACAGTACTGGGACGCATCTACCGCGACAACACCCAACTGGATGACAACTGGAAACAACTGGCTGCCGACTACTGGCAGAAGGCGGTTGCTCAGCCCCAGCTGTTGGCTGCCGTGAAGACAACCGACTATGAGCCATTCGTTGAGAAAGGAACCGACAGTCGCTACTACGACCACACGCTGCTGGGCATCATCTGTACCGAGACAGAACGCTTCGACGTGCTCCACAGCTATTATCTCACTACACAGAACCGCGAGGCGCAACTGCTCTCCGCACTGAGCTACCTGAGCGTGCAGAGCCTAAGCAGCAAGATACTGTCACATCGACTCGACTCACTCATCAACCTCTATGGCGACCTGCAAGCCTGTGGAGAAGCAGCGATTATGAGATATGAGAGAGGGGATTTCGAGGAGAGAGGAAAGAGATTTGATCATGAGAGAGAAAAGATAGCATTCATCGACGAGGCACTGAAGCATTGGGGCGGATGGAAGCGGATGAACGTGCTGCGCAACTACCGCAACGAACTGACGTTTGCGAAGTTTCAGGTCGTTGCCCACGAGTCACTGATCATCCCGAACGCTCAGCAGACCATTTATCTGAAGCAGTTGAGAGGTATCAGCAAGCTGACCATGAACGTCTATCAGGTGAATGCTGACGGCAGCAAACGCATGAGTGTCGACTCGCCAGAAGAATACCAGAAGGTGAAGCCACTGCTGAAACAACTGCCCAAACTGACCCAACAGCGCACGTATACAGGGAAGGAAGAGTATGAACAGTATGATGACTCGCTCGTCATGAAGGGGCTGCCTATCGGTATCTACATGCTGGAGTTCAAGAGCGACCCAACGACTGAGGCCGTACGTACACTCTACTATGTCAGTAACCTGCGAGTCATGTCGGAACACCTGCCCGACCATCAGGTGCGCTACGTAGTGGTGAACGCCACAACGGGTAAGCCTGTGGCTGGGGCTCAAGTGCGCATCACGCCTAACCTGTCAACGGGGAAGACGATAACACTCACTACAGCCAAGAACGGTGAATGTTTCCTGAAAGACAAGAACTTCCGTCAGGGGTGGGTCTACGCGTCGACGACTACCGACCGCGCTTGTCCGATGTGCGGTATCTACGGGTACTACAGCTATTACAAAAACGATCACGAGTTCAATCGCATAGCCATCTATACTGACCGCGCTCTCTATCGTCCTGGACAGAAGGTTCAGGCGGCTGCCATCTTCTATACCAACAGGAACGGATTTGAGAATGAGGTGCAGGCAGGAAGAGAGGTGACAGCCACCCTCTATGATGCTAATTATAAAGAGGTGGAGAGCAAGAAGCTCACCACTGACGCGTACGGTACTGCCTCCACGGAGTTCCTGCTGCCCACGAAAGCACTGTCGGGACGCTATCAGATACGCTTCAACAACTCATCGAAAGCCATCAGGGTGGAAGAATACAAGCGTCCGACGTTCCAGGTGGAGATGCCTGACGTGGCCCAAGACTACAAGGCAGGCGACACGCTCACTGTTCAGGCTACTGCCAAGAGCTATGCTGGCGTACCTGTGCAAGGGGCAAAAGTGCGATACACAGTGGAGCGCCGCAGGGCCTACTGGTGGTTCAACTATCGCCGCTACTGGATGGACGATGTGGAAGAGGGCGACAACAATATTCTGAGTGGCGAAGCGCTTACCGATGCCGAGGGCCACTTCGAGGTAAAGATGCCATTGGTGCTACCTGAGAGTCGCTATCCGCTGTTCTATAATTTCGTGGTGACTGCCGATGTGACGGATGTCGCTGGCGAGACCCACCAGGGAGTGCTCTCCGTACCTTTGGGCAACAGAAAGACGGCGATTACTGCCGACCTGCCTGAGATGATACTGAAAGAGCAGATGCCACCGCTGAAGCTTCATGTACTGAATGCTGGCGGAAAGGACGTCAGCACGAGCCTTCGCTACCAGATTGACGGAGGGAAATGGATCAGCGCTACGTCAAACACAGCCCTCACCCTTCCTAAGCTGAAGAGTGGCAAGCACCTGCTGAAGGCGGAATATGGCGAGGAGAAACTGGAACAAACGTTCGTAGTCTTCTCGCTCGACGACAAGAGTCTGGTGACAGACACCACAGACTGGTTCTACATATCAGCCAGACAGTTTGCTGACGGCACAACACCTGTCACTGTTCAGATAGGCTCGTCTTATGGTGACCTGCACGTGTTCTACTCCATCGTGGCAGGCAACTCCATCCTGGATTACGGAGCGATGGAACGTTCGGGCGACCTCATCAACAAGAAGTTTACTTACCGCGAGGACTATGGTGATGGCATAGCTCTGAACTTCGCCTGGGTGCGCAATGGCAAAATCTACAACCACACAGCCCAGATCAAGCGTCCACTGCCCGATAAAGAGCTGCGCATGAAGTGGGAGACCTTCCGCGATCGACTGACACCCGGACAACAGGAGGAGTGGACTCTCTCTATAACCGATGTCGAGGGAAAGCCTGTTGCTGCACAGCTGATGGCTACACTCTTCGACAAGAGCCTGGATCAGATTCTGGCACACAACTGGGAACTATCGCCTGCTCTTCAACTCTCCATCCCTTCAGTACAATGGTTCTACGGACAACCTTCAGCACTCCATCGCGCTGGCTATCGACCCGTGAAATATCTGAATGCAGAACCTCTGTCGTTCAGTCGTTTCGATGACAGTCTGTTTCCTAACATGTTCTATGGACGCTATATGTTCAGGAGAGTTGGCGTTCTCCACAAGAACATGGCGATGGCTGCTAAAGCAAATGTGATGACAGAAGAGGCTGAGGGTGAGGTACTGAAAGCCAAAGAGGTGGCCACTGCCGATGCTGTCTCTCAGTCTACGGGACTGAGCGCAGACGAGATGGACCTGGCGCTGAACGGACGCATTGCTGGACTGTCCATGAAAGAGGATAGAGGAGAGAGGAAAGAGGAGACACCACAGGTAGAACTTCGTCAGAACCTGCAGGAGACGGCTTTCTTCTATCCGCAGCTGATGGCTGACAGCACGGGTAGCGTCACACTGAAGTTCACACTCCCTGAGAGTCTGACCACCTGGCGCTTCATGGGTATTGCCCACACCAAGGATATGATGCACGGATTCCTGAGTGGCGAGGCAGTAGCACAGAAGGAGGTCATGATACAGCCCAACCTGCCACGCTTCATCCGTACGGGCGATAAGGCTACTATCTCAGCACGCGTCTTCAACACCTCTGATAAGCCACTGACAGCTACCGTCCGACTGGTGCTCAGCGATCCTGAGAGCAATGCAGTGGTTTACTCAGAGCGTTCGACTGAAACGCTCCCAGCAAACCAGTCGATCGCCACCACGTTCCCTGTCGATGGCAGTCAACTGGCTCAGCGTTCCCTCTTGGTCTGCACGATGACAGTAGAGACGGAGTCGCATAGCGATGGCGAACAGAGCTATCTGCCCGTACTGTCCAACATGGAGCGCGTCACCGTCAGCGTACCCTTCACACAGAACGAGCCTGGAACAAAGGAGATAGACCTAAGCAAACTGTTCCCCACAGCGGTTGCAAACCCTGCGGCGGTAGCAAACTCTACACTCTACACTCAACACTCTAAACTCTCCATCGAGTACACCAACAACCCTGCCTGGCTCATGGTACAGGCACTACCCACCGTGGCTCAGCCTTGTTACAAGAATGCTATCAGTCAGGCAGCCGCTTTCTATGCCAACAGCCTGGGTCTGCACATCCTCAATCAGGCGCCACAGGCCAAGCACGTGTTCGAATCCTGGAAACGGGAACAAACAACAGCGACAGAAGACGCTACCCTTCTCTCTTCACTCAGCAAGAACGAAGAACTCAAGGACCTGCTTCTCAACGAGACTCCTTGGGTGATGGATGCCGACCGCGAGACGGAACAGATGAACCGTCTGGCTGATTTCTTCGACGAGAACCTGATGCAACAGCGCAATGCCTCGGCCATCGAAAACATGCGACAGTTGCAGAACGGTGACGGCTCCTGGAGCTGGTATCCTGGCATGCGCGGTTCACTATGGATCACCATTTCCGTCAGTGAGATGTTGGTACGTCTGAACAAGATGGCAGGAAAGCAACAGCCTACTGCCGATATGCTGACACGTGCCTTCCGCTTCATGGATAGCGAGATGGTGAGAATTGTCGACGAGATGAAAAAGGAAGAGAAGAAAGGACACCAACAGACTTTCCCAGGCGGATTCGCCCTGGAATATCTGTACCTCACCACGCTGGATGGTCGTCAGCATGACGCGAAGACGAAGGTTGCACAGACCTACCTGAAGAACCTCCTGAAGAAGCAGACGCGCAACCAGAGTATTTACGCCAAGGCACTCTCTGCCATCATCCTGAACTCAGCCACCTATATCAAGAGTCTGAAGGAATATACAGTCTATAGTGAGGAGATGGGACGCTACTACGACACCCAGCGTGCCGCCTACTCATGGCGCGACTACCGTATTCCTACCCAGGTGGCAGCCATCGAAGCCATTCAACTGCTGACGCCACAAGACACGCAGACCCTCGACGAGATGCGCCGCTGGCTGTTGCAGGAGAAACGCACGCAGGTTTGGGACACCCCCATCAACAGCGTCAACGCCATCTACGCGTTCTTAAATGAAAAGGCAACAGCGGGAAGCGAAAAGGAAGCAACAGAAAGCGGCAAGGCAACAACAGAAAGCGGAAAGCTCACTACCGCCACACCTGCCGTCCTCGCCATCGATGGTTCACCCATCGGTACAAGTACTCCCACCGCTGGCTTAGGCTATGTAAAGACCACCCTGCCCGTCACTTCAGACAAGCTTCCTCACACCTTTACTGCTGAAAAGACCAGCAAGGGCACCTCATGGGGCGCTGTCTATGCCCAGTTCATGCAGTCCACCAGCGATATCACCGACCAACAGAGTGGCATCAGCGTAAAGCGGGAGGTACTCCACTCTCCACTCAAGGTCGGCGACCGCATCAAGATTCGCATTACCATCGAGGCCCAGCGCGACTACGACTTCGTTCAGGTCATTGATCGTAGGGCTGCCTGCATGGAACCTGTCAGTCAGCTCAGTGGCTACCAGTACGCACTGGGAGGCGATGGAGCCTACTGCACGCCCAAGGACTATACCACTAACTACTACTTCGACAGACTCTCGAAAGGCAAACACGTCATAGAGACGGAGTATTACATCGATCGCGCTGGCACCTACGAGACAGGAACCTGTGTCGTAGAGTGTGCCTACGCCCCCGCCTTCAGAGCCCTCTCACATTCACTAACATTCAATGTTTTACCCAATGAAAAATAGACTCCTCATCACCGCATTGCTCGTCGTGATGGCAATGACGAGCCAGGCGCAACGATTAGTGCCCACCCAGCAGGCTGTTGACTGCGGAAAGTCGGGCTATCAGCTACCCGTGACAGCCACGTTCGAACTGAAGAACAAAGGGTCGAAGCCTCTCGTCATCGAGGACGTGAAGACAGACTGTGGCTGTACGAAAGGTGAGATATCGAAACGCGAACTGGCATCTGGCGATGTGTGTACCGTCAAGGTCATCTACGACGGACGCATGTTGGGCCATTTCGCCAAGAACGCGATGGTGACCCATCACCTGAAACACAGTCCGAACCAGAGTGAGGTGCCAGTCCTTCTGACCATGCGTGGAGTCGTACTGTCGGAAATCAAGGACTACAGCGGCATCTATCCTTATGCGATGGGCGAGCTGCTGGCTGACCAGAACGTGCTGGAGTTTGATGATGTGAACAAAGGCGATCATCCTGAACAGGAGATACATATCCTGAACAACAGTCTGAAGACGATGACACCCAACATACAGCATCTTCCCTCGTATATGACGGCCGTAGTGACGCCTGAACAGCTGAAGCCCGGACAGGCAGGCAAGATTGTGATCACACTGAACTCAGAGGATGTGCATGACCTCGGACTCTCACAAGCCTCCGTCTATCTGGCCAGCAACCTGGGTGAGAAGATATCACCCGATAATGAGTTGCCCGTCTCGGTTGTTCTCCTGCCCGACCTCACTACGTTCGCAGGCAAGAATAAGCAGTATGCACCAAAGATGGAGCTCTCGGCAAGTAGCATCCTACTGGGCAAGATTGACGGCAAGCAGCGCAAGAAGGCAGAGCTAATCA
Organism: Prevotella sp.; assembly: GCA_017460515.1. Classification (GTDB taxonomy): domain Bacteria; phylum Bacteroidota; class Bacteroidia; order Bacteroidales; family Bacteroidaceae; genus Prevotella. The sequence continues at coordinate 10,699 of JAFUAY010000016.1, read as the reverse complement.
TCACCAACAAAGGACGCATGCCATTGGACATCTCGTCTATCCAGATGTTTACGGGTGGACTCCAGCTGACGCTCAACCAGAAGACGCTACAGCCTGGACAGCAGACGAAGATGAAGATAGTGGGCGACATCGAGTGGCTGAAGAAACAGAAGACGAAGCCCCGTATCCTCATGATCACTAACGACCCCGACAAGTCGAAACTGATTATTCCAGTCATCGTTAAATAAAACCTTGGTGGAAACCAATTATTCACTTTTCCCTTAATCACATGGAACATCCAGAAAACAGTTCAGAATATGCAGGCCTGCAAGTAAACAGCGGCGTAGAACAGCAGTCCATCATCAACCCCTACCTGCAACGACAGCGTTTCAAGCGTCGCACGTATTCCGTTGGCGAGATGGTCGAGGGCATCCTGAAAGGCGATGTCACCATCCTCTCGCAGGCAGTGACCCTCATCGAGAGTGTGAATCCGGAGCATCAGCAGAAGGCGCAGGAGGTCATCAATAAGTGTCTGCCCTATAGCGGCAACAGCATCCGCGTAGGCATCAGTGGCGTGCCTGGCGCGGGCAAGTCCACCTCTATCGATGAGTTTGGCATGCATGTGCTGAAGGAGAAAGGCGGCAAGCTGGCAGTACTGGCCATCGACCCTTCCAGCGAGCGCACCAAGGGCAGCATCCTTGGCGATAAGACCCGCATGGAGAAACTGGCCATGCATCCCGATTCATTCATACGTCCCAGCCCGTCGGCAGGTTCGTTGGGTGGTGTGGCCCGCAAGACGCGTGAGACCATCATCCTTTGTGAGGCAGCAGGCTTCGACAAGATCTTCGTCGAGACAGTGGGCGTAGGTCAGAGTGAGACGGCCTGCCACTCAATGGTGGACTTCTTCCTGCTCATCCAAGTGGCAGGAACTGGCGACGAGCTGCAGGGCATCAAGCGCGGCATCATGGAGATTAGCGACGGTATTGTCATCAACAAATGTGATGGCGATAATGTGGACCGCTGTCAGATGGCAGCCACCAACTTCCGCAACGCGCTCCATTTCTTCCCAAAGCCCGACAGCGGATGGATGCCGAAGGTGCTCTGTTACAGTGGGTTCTATGGCACAGGCGTGAAGGAGATCTGGGACATGATCTATGAGTATATCGACTTCGTCAAGCAGAACGGCTATTTCGACTTCCGTCGCAACGAACAGGCGAAGTACTGGATGTATGAGAGCATCAACGAACACCTGCGCATGAACTTCTACAACAACCAGCTCATCCAGCAACAGCTGAAGCAGGCGGAACAGAAGGTGCTGGCAGGTCAGGAGACCAGTTTCATCGCGGCCCAGGAACTGCTGGATCTGTATTATAAAAGCCTATAACAATGCTTACCATCGAAATTGACAACGGCAGTGGCTTCTGCTTCGGAGTGACCACCGCCATCAAGAAAGCCGAGGAGGAGCTGTCGAAAGGCAACACCCTCTATTGTCTTGGGGATATCGTTCATAACGGAATGGAGTGTGAACGGCTCCGTCAGATGGGCCTCATCACCATCAATCATGATGATATGGCCCGACTGCACGATGTCAAAGTGCTGCTGCGCGCCCATGGTGAGCCCCCCGCCACCTATGAGTTGGCCCGCAAGAACAATATCGAGATCATCGATGCCACCTGTCCTGTGGTACTGAAACTACAGAAGCGCATCAAAGAACAGTACGAGAATGCCCCCTCTGCAAACTCCTCTCAGATAGTCATCTTCGGTAAGAAAGGACATGCTGAGGTGCTGGGACTGGTAGGTCAGACTGATGGCAATGCGATTGTGATTGAGAACTTCGAGGAGGTGAAGCAGCTCGACTTCACGCGCGACATCTATTTATATAGTCAGACCACGAAGTCGCTCGATGAGTTCCACCGCATCATCAGTTTCATTCAGGACCATATCTCTCCCGACGCCACCTTTAAGAGCTTCGACACCATCTGTCGTTCGGTAGCCAACCGCATGCCTAACATCTCACAGTTTGCAGCCCGTCACGACATGATCCTGTTTGTCTGTGGTCATAAGAGCTCGAATGGCAAGGTGCTCTTCAATGAGTGTCTGCGTGTCAATGCCAACAGCCACCTTATCGAAGGCCCCGACGAGATTCAGTCTGAGTGGTTGCAGAACATCAACACTATCGGCATCTGCGGTGCCACCTCCACGCCCAAATGGCTCATGGAGCAATGCCGCGATGCCATCCTCGTCCACAACCACTAAACGCCCCAATGTCATAGTCCTATGAAGTGTCCTCTATCCTCTCGCATTTTTCATCTTTCATCTTTCATCTTATTACTACTGTTCCCTCTCTTCTCTTCTGCCCAGCATCCACAGTGGCAGAAGCTCTCCCCCATGCTCCGACAAGCAGTCAGAGAACAGCAAAGATCTCAGAATCACCAGGAGGGCGGTAGCCGCTCGGCCTTTGGACGCTTGCTACCAACGGGACGCAAGAAACTATACACTCTACACTCTAAACTCTACACTCCTCCCACCATTTGCGCTTTCCTCCGCATCACCAGCAATGCCGACGAGGTGCTTTCCGCCCACCGCTGTCGCTCTCTGGCACAGGTGGGTAACATTCACATTGCCGACATCCCACTGAGCAGTCTGGCAGCACTGTCGTGCGATGCTCGCGTCAGTCGTATCGAGGCAAAGCCAATGGCCACTGCCCTCCTCGATTCAGTAGTTCGTCAGATCAATGCCGTTCCCGTTCATGAGGGCCGTCAACTGCCCCAGGCATTCACCGGCAAAGGCGTCGTGATGGGAGTGATGGATATCGGATTCGACCTCACCCACCCTAATTTCTATAATGCCGACAAGAGCGAGTATCGCATCCAGCGCGTCTGGGATATGCTCTCTGTCGACACGCTGAACAGTAAGCTCTATGTGGGGCGCGACTACACCACGACTGAAGAGCTGCTTTCGCTGGGTTGCACCCGCGATGGTCGGGGTCATTCTCATGGCACCCATACGCTCGGCATTGCTGCTGGCAGCGGATGGGAACAGGCATTCCAAGGCTTGGCTCCTGAGAGCGATATCTGTCTGGTGGCGAATGCTACGAGCAATAATGCCGCCTACATCGACTCCGCCCTGTACGACCGTTTCACCTTCGCCACCGATGCCTTGGGCTTCAAGTACATCTTCGACTACGCCCGCAGCGTCAACCGCCCTTGTGTCATCTCGTTCAGCGAGGGCAGCAGCGAAGATTTCCTGGGCTACGACCAGCTCTACTATGAGATGCTCGACTCCCTGCAAGGCCCCGGACGCATCATTGTCTCCGCAGCTGGCAACAACGGACATAAGAAGACGTGGTTCCGCAAGGAGCCCGATGAGCCCTCGAAGGGCACCTTCATCCAAGGCTGGCGCGATCTCTACTGCACGTTCAAGTCATCCGGCAACTTCCTTCTCCGCCTCGTTGCCTATGGCGAAGAGCAGAACGACACGCTCCTCATCCCCACTACAGACGTCCTTGCCGCACCCGATTCTTCACTCTACACTCTAAACTCTACACTCTACACTCAATTCTCCATCGATTCTCTCGAAGTCGACGCCTATCCCTCCTGCTACGACTCCACCGAGACCTGCTATGACCTGATACTCTACAGTCGTCATACCATTGGCGGACAAGTGCCTGTCTCTATTGAGGTGGCCAGTTGCGACAGCCCCGTTGAATTCTGGCGAGGCAATATGACGCTACTCTCCAACGACCTGAACCCACAGCTCTGTGCTGGTGAGCCCACCCATAGCATCTTCTCGCCAGCCAGTGCGCCACGCGTCATCTGTGTGGGAGCCACCAACTATCGCGACAGCGTGTTCAATACGAAAGGAGAATGGCAGAAGTTCAGCATACTGGGCGAACACGGCAAGCGTGCCCCTTACTCATCGATGGGCCCCACTGCCGACGGACGCACCAAGCCCGATGTGATGGCTCCCGGCACGATGGTGGTGTCCAGCTTCAGCAGTTTCTTCCGTGAGGAGAAGCCCGACGATGTGTTTTTCAACTACGAGGTAGGCCGCTACGATTTCATGGGGCGCGTCTATTCCTGGATAGCCGATTCCGGCACGTCGATGGCTTGCCCTGCCGTTGCCGGTACTATCGCCCTGTGGCTACAGGCCCGTCCCGACCTTACGCCCGAAGAGGCTCTTGACGTCATCCGCCACACCAGTCGTCCGCTCTCCGCTTCCACCTATGACCCTACGACTCTCACCACTCCAAACAACATCTATGGTTACGGTGAGATTGATGCCTACCGCGGACTCCTCTACCTGCTGGGCCTTGATGGTATCGAGACAATCTCCCACCAGCAGTCACCTGCCCGCTTCAGCATCAAGGGTCGCCAGCTCAGCATCACCCTTCCCGAAGGCATCACCCACCCCCTCCGCCTCCGCATCTACAGTCTCAACGGACACCTGGTTCATCAATCACAGATTGCGGTATCCGCTCGGCCTTTGGACGCTTGCTACCAACAGGACGCAAGAAACTCTACACTCTACACTCTAAACTCTACACTGTCCCCCGGCCTCTACGCCGTTCAGCTGGATGGTGATCCCCGCATCAACGGTTCCTCCCTGATACGCATAGAATAGCTGATTCTTCTACAAACATTACTTTTTGAGTGACAAACAGAAATTAATGTCACTATTTCTTTGGCGGTTCATAAGAAATGTATAACTTTGCAGCGTGATTCTTCCGAGTCACGCTTTTTTGATGCTCAATTCCTGGCCGAATCACCACCTCGTAAAAGGACAAAGGGCAAAAAACACTTCGTTGAAGCATGCGCAATTTAGCGTGGGCTTTCCATTGAAGTGTTTAGGTTTGTGGTGAACCTGGTCAGGAATGGATAGGTTCGCGCTTTTTCTTTTGTATAAGGCTTAGGCGCGCCCGCACGAATGCAGAGGCAATAATAACTTAAACATCAAATCTTTATAATTATGCTTAAACATTTACATCTAAAATCTATTCTCCTACTGTTGTGTATGATGGTAGGAGTGAGTGCGTGGGCTGTAGATCCCGTAACATTAGTATCAGGTTCAGGTACAAGTGACTATGCAGTTCCTACAGGTTGGACAAAAAGTGGTTCTGTTGTTGGCAGTTCATATCTGAAATTTGAAGAAGGAACCATAACTTCACCACAATTTGCTGCACACAATTCATTGTCTTTTGCATATTCTGTTGCGACCTATGGCAGTGGAACGAATCATCCATTGACCATTCGTATTCTTGACGCTTCAACAGATGAGGTTTTGGTAGAGAAAACCACAGCGACCCCATCTTCTAATTCTTATATTTCAACAAATTCCCCATTGTCACTAGGAGACATTTCAGTTCCATTTAAAATCCAAATGTACGGACCTTCAGGGAAAGGAGTTCGTTTACGCAACTACTCAGTAACTGGTACACCCGCCAGCTCTGATCCGGACATCACCGTTAGTGGCAGTTCTCTCGCTTTTGGAGAGGTCGCAGCAACAGGAAGCAAATCAATGACATTTAGTATTACTCCTGCAAACCTAACTGCAGGTCTGACCTTATCTTGCAACAATGACAAGTATACAGTATCGCCTACTAGCATTGCGTCAAACGCAACAGGTGCGCAAACAATCACGGTAATAGCCAATCCAACAACTATAAATGACAACATGGATGGTAAGATTACTATCAGTGGTGACGATTTCACTGAGGATACAGAAGTAACTCTTTCAACTACTGTTATACGCAAATCATCTGGCTTGGCTTTTGATCCAACAACGGTAGCAATCACTGCTGGTGAATCTTTTACATCTCCCACCTTTACCAAAGACGAAGGTATAGCATTTAACGCAATTACTTTTTCTTCTTCATATAATGATGTTGCTACTGTTTCCAACGAGGGAGTCATTTCTCTTGGTACAAGCACTGGCACTGCCATCATTAAAGCAACCTTCGCTCAAACAGATGTTTATGCAGCAGGCGAAGCAACTTGCAAGATTATTGTTAATCCCGCAGGCGTAACGCCAGAGCCTAGTGCAACGGGATACTTCGAGAAAGTGACATCTACAGTAGGTCTTGTTGATGGGGCTCAGTATTTGATTGTTAACAAAACTGCCGAAGTTGCTTTAGGTGCTCAGAATGGTGTTTATAGATCTGCTGAAGATATCGTCTTCACTGGAGACAGAATCACAGATAGTGGAGATGCTACCATCATTACGCTCGTCAAGTCAGATGATAACTGGAAGTTGAAATTGACTGAAACCGATTATTACACAACGACAGCTGCTAAATCCATGTCAGAAGGCGACGAAGGCACAGAAGCAACTATCACCTTCGATGGAGATGAGAATGTTGTCATTGATTTTGGTACTCCTGGTAAATTGTATTATAATTCGAGCAGTCCACGTTTCTTGAATTACACGTCTGCACAGACAAAGATTCAGCTCTACAAATACGTAGCTGGAGCTAACCCCTCCACAATCGACATCTACGTCAGCGCTGCTGGCTTTGCTACCTATGCAAGCAACTTTGACCTTGACTTCTCAACGAATGCCAACCTGAAGGCTTACATCGCCAAAGATGATAGCGGTATCAAAATGGTGGAAGTAACAAAGGTTCCCAAAGAGACTGGCGTACTGCTCCGTGCTACTGACGGAGGTGGAAAGGCATATACAGTATCTACCGCTACGGGCGAAATGAGCACTACGACTGGCAACCTTTTCAAGCGTGGTAACGATGCTGCTGTGGCATCAGAAGTAAGCGGTCCTAAATACAACTACATCCTGAACGTGGTGGACAATAAGATTGGCTTCTACAAGGCTGCTGGCAAGACTGTTGCCAAGAACCGTGCTTACCTGCAGACAGAGACTGCTGCTGCACGTATCAACCTGAACTTCGAGGATGAAGAAACAACGGGTATCAGCCTCACACCAGCCCTCTCTGAAAGCGAAGGTACTGTCTACAATCTCCAGGGCCAGCGTGTGAATGCTCCTAAGAAGGGCCTCTACATTGTGAATGGCAAAAAAGTATTTGTAAAATAACAACCACGGATTGCACGGATTTAACGGATTAAACTCTGTGTTTCTCTGTGACTCTGTGCGAGAATAAAAAAAGCAAAGGAAATGAAAAAGATATATATGATTCCGACAACAACTACAACACAGATTGAGTTGCAGAACCTGATGACTCTTTCTTCTGCGGGTATTGATACGACAAGTGAAACCATCGAGACCCAGACAGAAGAAGCCATCACTGATGGTATGTCTCGCAGTACCCTCTGGGACGACGAAGAATAATTCTCCATACAACGGCGCCTGCCTCATCAAGGGCGGGTGCTGTTTCCCCGCTGGCGGTGGTCGCACCGTTAGTTACATAATAAAATAGATTTGATGAGCCTGCCGTCCGCGAGGATAGCAGGCTCTTTTATATTACTTTTTATGCAAATTATTTGGAAATTAGTACCAGACTTAGTACCTTTGTACCCAAAATAAGATACATATATGGGTTCAAAGGAAAAATTAGTTGAGCGATTCAAGAAACGACCAAAGGACTTCACGTACGAGGAAACGTTGAGCCTTCTAGCACACTTCGGCTATATGGAACATACGAAAGGAAGTACGTCGGGGTCGCGAGTCAGATTCAAGAATGAAACGACTGGGGCTTATATTGACATTCATCGACCTCATCCAGGAAGTATCATGAAGGAATGGATGGTGAAAACGATTTATCAACACTTGAAGAATCAAAAGTTAATAAAATAAGGAGGACCATTGTCATGGATTATTTGGAATATAAAGGCTATAAGGGTAGCGTAGAGTATAGCAAGGAAGACAACTGTCTGTTTGGTAAGGTGCAGGGCATGAGCAGAGATCTGATAGTATATGAGGGTCAGACGCTCGACGAACTGCGCAAGGATTTCGAGGATGGCGTGGACAGCTATATTGAAGGGTGTAAGGCTGACGGCACAGAACCAGCAAAGCCTTATAGTGGCAAACTGAACCTCAGAATGTCGTCGGAACTGCATTCACGTGTGGCCGCGTTTGTGGCTGCCACCGGCACTACGATTAACGACTTCATCAACCGTGCTATTACAGATGAGCTGAAGAAGGTGGCGGCGTTGTAACTTTGCAGAAGAAACAATCATCTTATGACGAACGACCAAGATAAGCAGAGCCTGCTCGATATACTACGTGAGCAGAAAGCGATGAAGATGAAAGGCGGCATCTATCACAAAACACAGATAGACCTGACCTACAACTCGAACCATATCGAGGGCAGCCGACTGACCCACGAACAGACACGCTATATCTTCGAGACAAACACCATTGGGGTGGCTGCCGACGAGACGGTGAACGTGAACGACATTGTTGAGACAGTGAACCACTTCCGCTGCATCGACCTGATTATCGACAAAGCCGAGGAACCGCTCTCGGAAGAGCTGATAAAAACACTTCACGGCATACTGAAAACTGGCACTTCAGATAGCCGCAAAGACTGGTTTGCCGTAGGAGACTACAAACGTGTACCCAATGAAGTGGGAGGCGAAAGAACGTGTGAACCGGAACTGGTGCAAGACAGTATGCAGAGACTCCTTCAATGGTATAACGCCAAGCAACGACATACGCTGGAAGACATCCTCGATCTGCACGTGCGTTTTGAAAAGATTCATCCGTTCCAGGACGGCAATGGACGTGTGGGGCGCCTCATCATGTTTAAGGAGTGCCTGCATAGCGACATTGTTCCCTTCATTATTACCGACGAGCTGAAAATGTTCTATTACAGAGGACTTCGCGAATGGGGCCATATCGACGGCTACCTGACCGACACTTGTCTTACGGCGCAAGACCAATATAAGGCTGCACTCGACTACTTCAGAATCAAATACTAACAATGAGAAGAATCATAATCGCGTTGATGGCACTGTTGCTGATTGTGGGCTGCGCCACACAACAGCAGCGGGCGGAAAAGCGGGACCAGATGCGAGTAGCATTGGCAATGGCGCTCGCCAATAAGCAACTGCGTATAGGCATCGAATCGATGAGCACCCTGCGCTACGGCTCAAAGACGGTGACACCCGATTTCTTCCTCGCCCTGCGAGGCGACACGCTCTGCAGCTATCTGCCCTACCTGGGACAATCGCGCCAGTCGTCGATGATGTATCCGCAGACAGGACTGAACTTCGAGAAGCCCGTGATGAACTACTCCGAACGTCGTCCGAAGGCGAACCTCACGCGGATAGAGCTGGATGCAAAGACTGACGAGGACACCTATCACTACCAGATAGAACTGTATGATACGGGCGAGGCCCATATCCATGTGCGTTCGCTGCACCGTGATCCCATCAGCTTTGATGGCACTGTGGAACTTTAAGCTCCTAGCAAATCTTGATTAGACTGCAATTACTTAGTGATTACGTCTCAATTACTAAGCAATTGGGGCGTAGTATCAAAGCTTTTGCACGTAAGCGTCACAGCGGATACGCTTACGCTAATTATGGCTTATTATCGTTAAACAATTGTATCTCGTCATCGAAGCACTGGAGGATATCATTGAGATATGGATGTGTTCGTTGTACTATTAGAGCTACATAATCTTTTGAAGGCTTATCATCATCGCCTATTCCCTTAACATCAGTAGCCTTTATGACATACTTTTGCTGTTGTTCGTATCCATTAAACCATCGAAGGAACAGCCGTGCACGTTGAGCCTGCTTTCCATTATCCGTGCTACACATATACAACAGCACCTCTGGATTCAGACGGAAAAATTCCTCAATAATACAAATAACAGTTTGCGCTATCTTTGTATCATTTGGAGATTTTGTGTGTTTTGGATTTGTCAGATTAAACCAATAGGCTGTAAAGAATGGATTATTATCTAATTCAAAATCTATAGCATAAAGTATGCCATAGTCAGTTCTGAAAATATACTTTCCTGTTTGGCTAAGGAATACTTGATACTCTGAATGAGCATTTACAATCTCTAAATTCAGTACATTCATTGCTATACTGTAAATTCAAAGTAGTGTGATTCCTTGGCACGGCGTGCCTCATCAGCCATCATTTTCAACTCTAACTCTGTCTGTTCCTCCCACGCTTGTTTACGTTCCTTAGCACGTTTAAGCCATAAGAGCACCTCTTCACGAGAACGGCGTTTATATGTCATTTTTGTTTCCATATCTTTTATTTTTTTGCAAAGATAGAGACTTAATCTGAAACTTCCAAATATTTAGGTGTTTTTATTATTAATGGCGACCCATCCTCACGGATAAGCCGCCATTCTACAACAATTTTCGGGTTGACATTTTGTCCTCACGGAGTACACCAACCCCTTAGTAAATAACTAACAGGAAACTGTCCGCCCAATGAAAGACGGAACAGTTACCAATCTAAAACATGATATTTCTATCATATTCTTTCTATTTGGACAGAAATTACTATAATTAAAATAATTTCTATCAATTATTCTTCATCGTCCCAGAGAGAACTGCGTGATTCAGCCTCAATGCCGCTACCCAGTTCTGTGTTACTGGTTTCGATATCACCACCTCCTGAACTCATACCACTTAGAGATCCAGCTATTACATGTGAGAGTTTGATGTTAACGCACTCTACTACGGGTTTCATATATATCTTTTTCATTGTTCTTTCGTTTTATTGGGGTTGCTTACTTCACAAATAATTTTTTACCGTTCTTGATAACGATACCCTTATGACT
>JAFUAY010000015.1 GCA_017460515.1 Prevotella sp. | reverse complement strand
CGGTTGTTACCGGTGTTGAGATGTTCCGCAAGCTCCTCGATGAGGGTCAGGCTGGTGATAACGTAGGTCTGCTGCTCCGCGGTATCGATAAGAATGAGATCAAGCGTGGTATGGTGCTCTGCCATCCCGGACAGATCAAGCCCTTCAAGAAGTTCAAGGCTTCTATCTATGTCCTGAAGAAGGAAGAGGGTGGTCGTCACACTCCATTCGGAAACAAGTATCGTCCTCAGTTCTACCTCCGCACCATGGACTGCACAGGTGAGATTTCACTGCCCGCAGGTGTTGAGATGGTAATGCCTGGTGACAACGTTGAGATCACTGTTGAGCTGATCTACGCTGTTGCTCTGAACAAGGGTCTGCGTTTCGCTATCCGCGAGGGTGGTCGTACCGTAGGTTCAGGCCAGATTACTGAGGTAATCGAAGACTAATTGTTAGGTATGTTGCGACTGAGTCGCAACAAACAGAACAACCATAACAACAAAGCCCCCGCTCAAGGGTGGGGGCTTACTTACGGGAATAGCTCAGTTGGTAGAGCATCGGTCTCCAAAACCGAGGGTCGTGGGTTCGAGTCCTCCTTCCCGTGCAAATAAGAAGATAACAACGATGAATAAGTTCGTAAATTATTGTAAGCTGTGCTATCAGGAATTGGCACATGAAGTAACTTGGCCCTCTCGTAAAGAATTGACGCAGAGTTCATCAGTGGTGCTTGTAGCATCACTTATTATTGCGCTTGCAGTATTCGCAATGGATTGGGTATTCAAGAATTTGATGGTATTCACCTACACAATCGGTGCCTAAGGCATCATCGTTAGAGAATAAATAGAGATGGCAGAGACAGGGAAGAAATGGTATGTCCTAAAAGCCGTAAGCGGTAAAGAGGCTAAGGTAAAGGAGTATCTTGAAGCTTTGATGAGAAACAATCAGAACCTGGCAGACCACGTCGGCCAGATTTTGTTGCCTACAGAGAAGTATGCCCAATTACGCAACGGTAAGCGTGTGGTCAAGGAGAAACTCTTCTTGCCAGGCTATGTGCTTGTTGAGGCACAGCTGGACGGTGAGATTGCTCATACCCTTCGCTTCATTCCAAACGTCCTCGGATTCCTTGGAGGTATGGATAACCCTAGTCCAGTTCGTCAGGCAGATATTAACAGAATCTTAGGTACTGTTGAAGAGACAGCTATCCGTACTGAGGAAGTAAGCATCCCATACAGTGTGGATGAGGCAGTAAAAGTTACTGACGGTCCTTTCAGCGGATTCAGCGGTGTCATCGAAGAGGTCAATGCTGAGAAGCGCAAGCTGAAGGTCATGGTTAAGATCTTCGGAAGAAAGACTCCTCTCGAACTTGGATTCAATCAGGTAGAGAAAGAATAAGACGCTATTGTTACGAGCGTTATTCTAGTATACGGTCACGGTGGCTTCCACACCCTGGCTTATATGACAAACAATTTTTAATTAATAAACAGAAATGGCTAAAGAAGTTGCTGGATTAATCAAATTACAGATTAAAGGTGGCGCTGCGAATCCCTCGCCTCCCGTAGGACCTGCTCTGGGTTCAAAGGGTATCAATATCATGGGATTCTGCAAGGAGTTCAACGCCAGAACCCAGGATAAGGCAGGTAAGATTCTTCCTGTTGTTATCACCTACTATACCGACAAGTCATTCAGTTTCGTTATCAAGACTCCTCCCGCAGCTGTTCAGCTGATGGAGGCAGCAAAGGTAAAGGGTGGCTCAGCAGAGCCTAACCGTAAGAAGGTGGCTACTGTCACATGGGATCAGATCCGTGTGATCGCTGAGGATAAGTTGCCCGACCTGAACTGCTTCACGATTGAGTCTGCTATGAAACAGATTGCAGGTACAGCACGTAGCATGGGTATCACTGTACAAGGGGAGTTCCCTGGAAAATAACAATAACTTCAATTTTAAAAGACGCATTTAAAAAATGAGTAAACTGACAAAAAATCAAAAGTTGGTCGCTGATAAGGTTGAAGCAGGGAAAGCCTACACTTTGAAGGAAGCAGCCGCACTCGTCAAGGAAATCACCACGACAAAGTTTGCTGCTTCAGTCGATATCGATGTACGCTTAGGTGTTGATCCTCGTAAGGCAAACCAGATGGTTCGTGGCGTTGTATCGCTGCCGAACGGTACTGGTAAGGTAACACGTGTGCTTGCGCTTTGTACTCCTGATCAGGAGGCAGCTGCCAAGGAAGCTGGTGCCGACTATGTTGGTCTTGATGAGTATATCGAGAAGATCAAGGGTGGTTGGACCGATGTTGATGTGATCATTACGATGCCCTCATGCATGGGTAAGTTAGGTCCCTTGGGTCGTGTACTCGGTCCTCGTGGCTTGATGCCTAACCCCAAGAGCGGCACTGTTACTATGGATGTGGCTAAGGCTGTTAAGGAAGTTAAGCAGGGTAAGATTGACTTCAAGGTTGACAAGACGGGTATCGTTCACACGTCAATCGGTAAGATTACCTTCACTGCTGACCAGATCTTTGAGAATGCTAAGGAGTTCATCTCTACCATTATCAAACTGAAGCCTGCAGCTGCCAAGGGTACTTATGTAAAGAGTATCTTTATTTCAAGCACGATGAGTAAGGGTATCAAGGTAGATCCTAAATCAGTTGAATAACTCGTTAAAAGATTAGACAAATGAAAAAGGAAGTAAAAGATACTATCATTGTAGAACTCGGTGAGAAACTCAAGCAGTATCCCCATTTCTACCTCGTAGACCTTACAGGACTGAATGCAGAGAAGACTAGCGACCTGCGTCGTAAGTGCTTCAAGAGCGATATTAAGTTGGTGGTTGCTAAGAACAAACTCCTCCACAAGGCTTTCGAGGCTTCAGATATCGATTTCGAACCTCTGTATGCATGCTTGAAGGGTAATACCGCTGTGATGTTCTGCGAAACGGCAAATGTTCCTGCAAAGCTGATTAAGGAATATGCTAAGGCTAAGGAAACCGTTCCAGCACTCAAGGGTGCATACGCCGAAGAGAGCATCTTCGTAGGTGCTGACAAACTGGATGAGCTGGTTGCTATCAAGAGCAAGAACGAACTCATCGCCGATGTTGTCGCCCTGCTGCAGTCTCCTATCAAGAATGTTGTTTCTGGCCTCAATGCTGGTGGCAAGATTCATGGTCTCCTCGACGCTATCGCTGAGCGTAACAAATAAGCGAGCATTAAAACATTAACATTAAAAACAATTAAAATTTTAAATAAAAATGGCAGATATTAAAGCTATTGCAGAAGAGTTGGTAAACCTTACTGTAAAAGAAGTTAACGAGTTGGCAACAGTCCTGAAGGACGAGTATGGAATTGAGCCTGCTGCTGCAGCCGTTGCTGTAGCTGCTGGTCCTGCTGCAGGTGGCGAAGCCGCTGCTGCTGAGGAGAAGACGTCTTTCGACGTTGTCCTGAAGGAAGCAGGCGCTGCTAAGCTGCAGGTTGTAAAGGCCGTTAAGGAAGCTTGCGGTCTTGGCCTGAAGGAAGCTAAGGATCTGGTTGACGGTGCTCCCGCAACCGTTAAGGAAGGTCTTTCTAAGGAAGAGGCTGAGAACCTCAAGAAGACCATCGAGGCAGCTGGTGCCGTAGTTGAGCTGAAGTAATTCAGAACGCAACAATAACTTTTGGTTAGGGACTCTCCAGTCGAGGGTTCCCTAACCTTTTCTTTGTCTTTTATAATCCGGATTATCCGGAATCCCGGAACTTCCGGCTTATAGAAATCCAAATTAATATATATGGCTTCAAAAATCATAGACAACAGAGTAAACTTTGGCAGCGTCAAGAATCCGATGCCACTACCGGACTTTCTCGATGTGCAATTAAAGTCTTTCAAAGACTTCCTGCAGTTGGACACTCCGCCTGAAGAACGCAAGAACGACGGTCTGTATAAGGTGTTCGCTGAGAACTTCCCTATCACCGATACGCGTAACAGCTTCGTACTTGAGTTCTTGGATTACTATATCGACCCTCCCCGCTACACCATTGATGAGTGTCTGGAGCGCGGACTTACCTATAGCGTACCTGTGAAGGCTAAGCTGAAACTGTATTGCACCGATCCGGACCATGTGGATTTCCCCACCGTTATTCAGGACGTGTTCCTTGGCCCCATCCCTTATATGACGGCCAACGGTACGTTTGTTATCAATGGTGCTGAGCGCGTCGTCGTTTCTCAGTTGCACCGTTCACCCGGTGTGTTCTTTGGTCAGAACGTTCATGCAAACGGTACATTGCTCTATTCTGCCCGTATCATTCCTTTCAAGGGTTCTTGGATTGAGTTTGCTACTGACATCAATAATGTGATGTACGCGTACATTGATCGTAAGAAGAAGTTGCCTGTCACCACATTGTTGCGTGCCATTGGCTTCGAGACTGATAAGGACATCCTGCAGATCTTCAACCTTGCTGAGGAAGTGAAGGTTAACAAGAAGGCACTGAAAGAGGTCGTAGGCAGTCGCCTGGCCGCTCGTGTGCTGAAGAGCTGGAACGAGGACTTCGTTGATGAGGATACGGGTGAGGTGGTTTCTATTGAGCGTAACGAGGTGATCATGGATCGTGAGACCGAGATTACTGAGGATAACATCATGGATATTCTCGAAAGCGGTGCTCAGACTATCCTCGTTCACAAGGATGAAGCCGTTGCTCAGGATTACAGCATTATCTTCAATACTCTGGCAAAAGACCCCAGTAACTCTGAGAAGGAGGCTGTGCTGTATATCTATCGCCAGTTGCGTAATGCCGATCCTGCTGATGATGCCAGTGCACGTGAGGTCATCCAGAACTTGTTCTTCTCTGACAAGCGCTATGACCTGGGTGATGTAGGCCGTTACAGAATCAACAAGAAGTTAGGACTCGACACCGACATGGATGTTCGTGTGCTGACGAAAGAAGATATTATTGAGATTATCAAGTATCTTATCCAGCTGATCAACTCAAAGGCTGCTGTCGACGATATCGACCATCTGTCGAACCGTCGCGTACGCACCGTAGGCGAACAGTTGAGCAACCAGTTCTCGATTGGTCTGGCTCGTATGAACCGTACCATTCGTGAGCGTATGAACGTGCGTGATAATGAGGTGTTCACTCCGACCGACCTGATCAATGCGAAGACTATCTCAAGCGTGATCAACTCGTTCTTCGGTACGAACCCCCTGTCGCAGTTCATGGACCAGACCAACCCGCTGGCTGAGGTGACCCACAAGCGTCGTCTCTCTGCACTGGGTCCTGGCGGTCTGTCACGTGAGCGCGCCGGCTTCGAGGTGCGTGACGTACACTATACGCACTACGGACGCCTCTGCCCGATTGAGAGTCCTGAAGGACCAAACATCGGTCTGATTTCGTCACTCTGCGTATATGCAAAGATCAACGAACTCGGATTTATCCAGACACCATACCGCAAGGTGGAGAACGGTATTGCCAACCTGAACGATGACGGTATCGTCTATCTGACCGCTGAGGAGGAGGAGAACCATATCATCGGACAGGGTAATGCACCTCTGAATGATGATGGTACGTTTATCCGTAAGGTTGTGAAATGTCGTCAGGATGCCGATTTCCCCGTCGTTCCGCCTACTGATGTAGACCTGATGGATGTATCGCCTCAGCAGATTGCCTCTATCGCTGCTTCGCTGATTCCGTTCCTGGAGCATGACGATGCCCACCGTGCACTGATGGGATCGAACATGATGCGTCAGGCAGTGCCCTTGCTTCACAATGAGGCTCCTATCGTAGGTACAGGTATTGAGAAACAGGTGTGTGAGGATTCACGCACGATGGTTACCGCTGAGGGCGAGGGTGTCGTAGAGTATGTAGATGCTACGACCATCCGTATCCTCTATGATCGCACTGAGGATGAGGAGTTCGTCAGCTTCGAACCTGCACTGAAAGAGTATCGCATTGCAAAGTTCCGTCGTACCAACCAGAACATGACCATCGACTTGCGTCCTATCTGTAACAAGGGTCAGCGTGTGAAGAAAGGTGATATCCTGACGGAAGGTTATGCTACTGAAAATGGTGAGCTGGCCTTGGGACGTAACCTCCTCGTGGCATACATGCCTTGGAAGGGTTACAACTATGAGGATGCTATCGTACTGAACGAGCGCATCGTTCGTGAGGATATCCTTACCTCTGTTCATGTGGACGAGTATTCACTCGATGTACGTGAGACCAAGCGTGGCGTTGAGGAGTTCACTTCTGATATTCCTAACGTCAGCGAGGAAGCTACTAAGGACCTCGATGAGAATGGTGTCATTCGTGTGGGTGCCCGTGTGGAACCCGGTGACATCCTTATCGGTAAGATTTCGCCAAAGGGAGAGAGCGACCCCTCACCTGAAGAGAAACTGTTGCGTGCCATCTTCGGTGATAAGGCAGGCGACGTGAAGGACTCTTCACTGAAGGCTAATCCTTCATTGTCGGGTGTGATTATCGACAAGAAACTGTTTGCCCGTGCCATCAAGACCCGTCAGACCAAGCTGCAGGATAAGCAGATCCTGGCCAAGATTGACGAGGAGTATGAGGCAAAGGTTGATGACCTGAAGGATATCCTCGTCGACAAGCTGATGGCGCTGACCAAGGGTAAGACCTCACTGGGCGTCAAGGACTATACCGGTGCTGAGATCATCTCTAAGGGTGCGAAGTTCACAGTAACGGCTCTGCGCAACCTGGAGTATGGCGATATCCAGACCAACAAGTGGACCAATGATGAGCATAAGAACGAACTGATTGCTCAGCTCATCATCAACTATATGAAGAAGTACAAGCTCCTTGACGCTGAGATGAAGCGTAAGAAGTTTGCCATCACCATCGGTGACGAGCTGCCTTCTGGCATCCTGCAGATGGCTAAGGTCTACGTGGCTAAGAAACGTAAGATCGGTGTGGGTGATAAGCTCGCTGGTCGTCATGGTAACAAGGGTATCGTGTCGAAGGTGGTACGTCAGGAGGATATGCCGTTCCTGGAGGATGGTCGTCCTGTAGACCTGGTACTGAACCCGCTGGGTGTGCCTTCTCGAATGAACCTGGGACAGATCTTCGAGGCTATCCTTGGTGCTGCTGGTAAGCGCATGGGAGTGAAGTTCGCAACACCTATCTTCGACGGTGCCAAGTTGGATGACCTCGCAGAATGGACTGATAAGGCAGGCCTGCCTCGTCTCTGTTCTACCCACCTCTATGATGGTGAGACCGGTGAACGCTTCGACCAGCCGGCAACAGTAGGTATCACATACTTCCTGAAGCTGGGCCACATGGTTGAGGACAAGATGCACGCCCGCTCTATTGGCCCGTACTCACTGATTACGCAGCAGCCTCTTGGCGGTAAGGCACAGTTCGGTGGTCAGCGTTTCGGTGAGATGGAGGTCTGGGCACTGGAGGCCTTTGGTGCCAGCCATGTGCTGCAAGAGATTCTGACTATTAAGTCCGATGATACCGTAGGCCGTTCAAAGGCATACGAGGCTATCGTCAAGGGTGATCCTATGCCAACGCCCGGAATCCCCGAGTCGCTTAATGTGTTGTTGCATGAGCTTCGTGGCTTGGGCTTGAGTGTTACCCTCGATTAAGAGAAAAGTGAAGAGTGGAGAATTTTTGATCGCCCTTCCGTAAATCGTAAAATGTAAATAGTCAAATTGTAAATACATATATGGCTTTCAAGAAAGATACAAAGACAAAGAGTAACTTTACCAAGATTACTATCGGACTTGCTTCTCCGGAACAGATTCTGGAGAACTCGTTCGGCGAGGTGACCAAGCCGGAGACCATCAACTACCGTACCTATAAGCCTGAGCGTGACGGACTGTTCTGTGAGCGCATCTTCGGTCCTACGAAGGACTATGAGTGCGCCTGCGGTAAGTATAAGCGCATCCGCTACAAGGGCATCGTCTGTGACCGTTGCGGAGTAGAGGTTACAGAGAAGAAGGTACGTCGTGAGCGTAGCGGTCATATCGAGCTGGTCGTTCCCGTAGCACATATCTGGTACTTCCGTAGCTTGCCCAATAAGATCGGCTATCTGCTGGGACTGCCCACGAAGAAGTTGGACGCTATCATCTATTATGAGCGCTATGTGGTCATCAAGCCCGGTGTGCTCGAAGGACGCAAGGATGCTGAGGGTAACCCCATCCTGGGTTCACAGAAGTACGACCTGCTCTCAGAAGAGGAATACAATGATATCCTGGACAACCAGCTTTCAGAGGATAACTACCTGTTGGACGACAACGATCCGAATAAGTTCGTTGCCAAGATGGGTGCCGAGG
Source organism: Prevotella sp. (assembly GCA_017460515.1). Lineage (GTDB taxonomy): Bacteria > Bacteroidota > Bacteroidia > Bacteroidales > Bacteroidaceae > Prevotella. The sequence goes on along the minus strand of JAFUAY010000015.1, from coordinate 66,700 downwards.
CTGTCTACGAGCTGTTGCAGCAGTTGGACCTCGACTCACTCTCTTACGAACTTCGTGACCGTGCCAATACAGACTCATCACAGCAGCGTAAGAACGAGGCACTGAAGCGCCTGCAGGTCGTTGAAGCTTTCCGCTCATCAGTAGAGAAAGGCATCAACCGTCCTGAGTGGATGATCATGAAGATTATCCCTGTGACACCTCCTGAGCTGCGCCCGCTCGTTCCCCTGGATGGTGGCCGTTTTGCTACCTCTGACCTGAACGACCTTTATCGTCGTGTGATTATCCGTAACAACCGTCTGAAGAGACTGATGGAGATTCATGCGCCTGAAGTGATTCTCCGCAACGAGAAGCGTATGCTTCAGGAAGCTGTTGACTCACTCTTCGATAACAGTCGCAAGTCGTCTGCCGTAAAGAGCGACTCTAATCGTCCTTTGAAGTCACTCAGTGACTCACTGAAAGGTAAGCAGGGTCGTTTCCGTCAGAACTTGCTCGGTAAGCGTGTTGACTATTCAGCCCGTTCGGTTATCGTCGTAGGTCCTGAGTTGAAGATGGGTGAGTGCGGTCTGCCTAAGTTGATGGCTGCCGAGCTCTACAAGCCGTTTATCATCCGTAAGCTCATTGAGCGCGGCATTGTGAAGACGGTGAAGAGTGCTAAGAAGATTGTTGACCGCCGTGAGCCGGTAATCTGGGATATCCTGGAGAACGTGATGAAGGGTCACCCCGTACTGCTGAACCGTGCTCCTACACTGCACCGTCTGGGTATTCAGGCTTTCCAGCCTAAGCTCATTGAGGGTAAGGCTATCCAGCTGCACCCACTGGCTTGTACCGCGTTCAACGCTGACTTCGACGGTGACCAGATGGCTGTTCACCTTCCCCTGTCAAACGAGGCTATTCTGGAGGCTCAGTTGTTGATGCTCCAGAGTCATAATATCCTGAACCCTGCCAATGGTGCTCCTATCACCGTTCCTTCACAGGATATGGTGCTTGGTCTGTACTATATCACTAAAATTCGTCCGGGGGCCAAGGGCGAAGGTCTGTCATTCTACGGTCCTGAAGAGGCTATCATCGCCCACAATGAAGGCAAGTGTGACCTGCATGCACAGGTGAAGGTCATCGTCGACGATGTCGTAGAGGGCAGGAAGATCCGTCATCAGGTAGAGACTTCTGTTGGTCGTGTCATCGTGAATGGCATCGTTCCGAAGGAAGTAGGCTACGTGAACAAGGTTATCTCTAAGAAGTCACTGCGTGATATCATTGCAGATGTCATCAAAAACGTTGGCTTCGCTGAGGCTTGTGAGTTCCTGGACGGTATCAAGAACCTGGGTTATCGTATGGCATACCTCGCTGGTCTGTCGTTCAACCTCGATGATATCATCATTCCGAAGGAGAAGGCTGACCTGATTGCAAGAGGTAATGACGAGGTTCAGCAGATCACCGACAACTATAACATGGGCTTCATTACCGATAACGAGCGTTATAATCAGGTTATCGATACCTGGACTCACATCAACAATGATATCGGTAATATCCTGATGAAGCAGATGACTGAGGCCGATCAGGGATTCAACGCTGTGTTCATGATGCTTGACTCAGGTGCCCGTGGTTCTAAGGACCAGATCAAACAGCTCTCTGGTATCCGCGGTCTGATGGCTAAGCCTCAGAAAGCAGGTGCAGAGGGACACCAGATTATTGAGAACCCGATTCTGTCAAACTTCAAGGAGGGTATGTCTGTGCTGGAGTACTTCATCTCTACCCACGGTGCCCGTAAGGGTCTTGCCGATACCGCCATGAAGACGGCCGATGCTGGTTATCTGACACGTCGTCTGGTTGACGTATCTCACGATGTGATTATCAATGAAGAGGATTGCGGTACGCTGCGCGGACTCGTCTGCACTGCGTTGAAGAGTGGTGACGAGGTCATTTCATCGCTGGCTGAACGTATCCTGGGCCGTGTGTCCGTTCATGATATCATCAATCCTAAGACTGGTGAGGTAATCCTGCCTGCAGGTGAGGAGATTACTGAGACGATTGCTGAGGAGATTGAAAAGGCTGAGATTGAGAGCGTTGAGATTCGCTCTGTGCTCACTTGTGAATCTAAGAAAGGTGTCTGCCGTAAGTGCTACGGACGTAACCTGGCTACACGCCGTATGGTTCAGAAGGGTGAGGCAGTCGGTGTGATTGCTGCCCAGGCTATTGGTGAGCCAGGTACTCAGCTGACACTGCGTACGTTCCACGCCGGTGGTGTGGCTGCCAATGCCGCTGCCAACGCGACGATCGTTGCTAAGTATGAGTCGGCTCGCCTGGAGTTTGAAGAGGTTCGTACCGTTCCGTTTGATGAGGATGGACGCCAGTGTGAGATGGTTGTCAGCCGTCTGGGTGAATTGCGTTTCGTTGATCCCAATACAAAGATTGTCCTTTCTACTGTGAACGTGCCTTACGGTTCATCACTCTATTATAAGACAGGCGACGTGGTATCCAAGGGCGACAAGATTGCCCAGTGGGACCCCTTCAATGCGGTTATCGTAACTGAGTATGCAGGCACATTGAAGTTCAATGATGTCATCGAAGGCGTTACCTTCCGTGCAGAGACTGACGAAACGACAGGTCTTACTGAGAAGATCGTCACTGAGTCGAAGGACAAGACTAAGGTGCCTACTTGTAATATTGTTGATGCTAATGGCGAGATACTTGGTACTTATAACTTCCCCGTGGGCGGTCACGTCGTTGTAGAGGATGGTCAGACCGTTAAGACTGGTGAGACACTCGTGAAGATTCCACGTGCTGCTGCCAAGGGTGGTGATATCACCGCAGGTCTGCCTCGTGTGACAGAGCTCTTCGAGGCACGTAACCCCTCTAACCCTGCTGTCGTATCTGAGATTGACGGTGAGGTAACGATGGGTAAGGTTAAGCGTGGTAACCGTGAGATTGTTGTCACCTCAAAGACTGGCGATCAGCGTAAATACCTCGTGTCACTGTCTAAGCAGATCCTCGTTCAGGAGCATGACGCTGTTCGTGCTGGAACACCATTGTCTGACGGTGCCATCACACCAAGTGATATCCTGGCCATTAAGGGTCCCACCGCTGTTCAGGAGTATATTGTGAACGAGGTACAGGACGTGTATCGTCTGCAGGGTATCAAGATTAACGATAAGCACTTTGAGATTATCGTTCGTCAGATGATGCGCAAGGTACAGATCAATGATCCTGGTGATACTTCGTTCCTGGAGTCAGATATCGTCGACAAGCTCGACTTCGCTGAAGAGAATGATCGTATCTGGGGTAAAAAGGTCGTTACCGATGCTGGTGACTCTGAGACCTTGAAGGCCGGACAGATTGTTACAGCTCGTCGTCTGCGTGACGAGAACTCTTCACTGAAGCGTCGTGACCTTCGTCTCGTTCAGGTTCGTGATGCTGTGCCCGCCACTTCTACTCAGATTCTGCAGGGTATCACCCGTGCAGCTCTGCAGACGAAGTCATTCATGTCGGCTGCATCATTCCAGGAGACAACCAAGGTGCTCAACGAAGCCGCTATCCGCGGAAAGCAGGACTTCTTGGAGGGTATGAAGGAGAACGTTATCTGCGGTCACCTGATTCCTGCCGGAACGGGTCTGCGCGAGTTCGAGAAACTCATCGTTGGCTCGAAGGAAGAATACGAACGTATGCAGGCTAATCGTAAGAATGTGCTCGACTTCGTAGAGGAGTCTGTGCTCGACGATTAAGTCGGAAACAACCTGTCCCCCGGATTGTAAAGGGGGCTCAAACCACTTTAGATCTCTTTCGTGAGTTCTAAAGTGGTTTTTTCGTAAAATAAACCAATTTATCGCGGTTTTAACACGTTTTGAAACAAATTGAAAAACACATGAAACATCATTTTTAAACGTGTGGACGTATAGAAAAGTCGTTCGGACGTAGTTAAAAACTAGTTATATAAAATATATATAATTTTGCATTCGAAATTAGCTAACCCAAGCAAATAAGCGAACAAAAAACATAAAACAAAAATCCAACAAAACGTATGAAAACCGAAAAACAAGTATTTTGGAGACTTGGCCGGCAATGGTTATTGGCGGCTGGAGTGCTGTTGGCTGGACTGAGTAGCTTGTCGTCGTGTAAGGAAGAGTACGACTTGGATGAGCGCACTCCCGATGGTTGGGGTGCCAGCATCTATAGTTGGCTTGACGATGAGGGAAATTTCACCAACATGGTGCGGTTGATCAACGACCTTAACTACCGCGATGTGCTGGCTAGGACGGGTTCGATGACTCTCTTTGCCGCAAATGACGATGCTTTCAACCGTTTTTACCAAAAGAACGATTGGGGCGTAAATAGTTATGAACAGCTTACGCTGTCACAGAAGAAACTGTTGCTCAACGGCTGTCTGTTGAAGAACTCCATGCAGCTGGGTAGCCTGGGCAATATGCCTAGCCTGACAGATGGTGAGCCTCGTGAGGGCTTGAGTCTTCGTCACGCAACGATGAGCAGTCCTTATGACTCTGTTCCCGTGCTGCAACCAGACCAGATGCCTTCCAATCCCTATTGGGCTCCTTATAAGAATGCAGGTAAGCCCATCGTATGTATGGAGGACAATTCTGATGTCTATATCGTCCATTTCATCGAAAAGTTGTTGACGAACGACCGTATCACGAACGATGACTACGACTTTCTCCATAATGGACTTACCAAGCGTCAGTCAGGTGATGCAAGTGTGAATGGTGTGACTATCGATCAGCCAAATATCCGCTGCTCGAACGGTTTCATTCACCGCACGTCTGAGGTAATCTTCCAGCTCCCCAATATGGCTGAGTTGATTGCCAATATGCCGAATACGACTATTTACAATAAACTGCTGGAGCGCTTCTGTGCGCCTTATCCTGAAAAGAAGCCGGATGAGAATAACTCTATCACAATGACCTATAACCGTCTCTACGGTGCTAATGTGGATACTGTCTACCAGAAGCGTTTCTTCTCTGAGAAATCTCAAGGTGGCGTCCCCAATGTGCTTTTGCCAAGCGGTTCTCCTGTCCCCGCAAAGCTGAAGTTCGACCCAGAGTGGAATGCTTATTATGCAGGTGATGCCGATGTTGACTCCAAGGCTGATCAGGCCAAGAAGGATATGGCTGTGATGATGGTGCCTACCGATGAGGCTATGACCAAGTATTGGAACGAAGGTGCCGGTAAGGTCCTGAAGGATAATTATGGAACTTGGGATAATGTTCCTGATGAGGTGGTGTCTAAACTGATCAATGTGAACATGCTGAATTCGCTAATCAACTCTGTTCCCTCTAAGTTCATCTCTATCCTGAATGATGCCAATGACCCCATGGGCGTTGAGCGTGATAGTATAGAGTCTGTACGTATGGGATGTAACGGCGCTATCTACTTGACCAAGAACGTTTATTCGCCAACTGAATATGTCAGTGTGTTGGCTCCAGCCTTGATTGATGAGACCATGAAGATCATGTATTGGGCCATCCACAAGGATCAGTTGCAGTATGACGCTTATCTGAACTCACTGAACTCCTATTACAGTTTCTTTATTCCCACGCGTAATGCACTCCTCACCTATATCGATCCTCTCTCATATATTAAGGATCCCGGTCAGGAGCAATATATCCAGTTCCATTACGATGAGAGCCGTCCCGATGCCAATAAAGTCTGGGCTGAGGTGGTAAGTGCTTCTACGGGTACGCTCATCAGGGAAATTACCGATAGAAGTATCATTTTGAACTATCTGAAAGATATCCTGGAGACCCATATTGTTATTGGTAATGTTGAAGATGGCCATAAGTACTATCGTACAAAGAATGGTACTGAGATTCTCGTTGAAAAGAAAGGCAATGACTTGGAGAAGGTGTGGGGTAGCTATCAGATTAACGAAAAAGGCGAAGGTGTAACCATTTCAAAGATTTACGACCAGACAAACGGCGGTAATGGTAAAACCTACGTGCTTGATGGTGAGCCTATCATGGGAACCCGTCAGACCGTTCATGACATTCTGATGGCTCATACCGAGTTCTCAAAGTTCAACGAACTGATGGAGAAGAGCGGACTCTATGAGAATATCCACTTCTACAGAGTTGACGATAAAGGTAAGCCTAAGAGTGGCTTCCTTTGCGGTGGTTCTAATGTGTCTGTTTTCAATACCTATCATTATACGGTATATGTGCCCACGAACGAGAGCATCCAGAAACTGCAGGATGAGCATAAGTTGCCAACTTGGGAACAGGTAGAGCAATGGGAAGAAGAAGGTAACATAACCAAAAAGACCCAGGACTCACTGGCCATCATGAACTTCTTGAAGTATCATATCCAGGATAATGCCCTCTTTATTGGTGCTGCTCCTGAATCGGGCGAGTATGAGACTGCCACCATCAATCCTGCAACTGAGAAGTTCTATCGTGTTGATGCTACTTTGACCGATGATGGCATCGAACTGATTGACAGGGCAGGAAATCACCGTAAGGTCCTGACTTCTGATCCTACACTCTTTAACCAAGTTGCCCGTGAGTGGCAGTTCTCTGTAGGTTATGCAGGTGGAGCAAGCTGGGACAAGTCTGCTGTCAATCATATTGAGACCACTTCATCAGCCGTTGTTCATCTAATTGACGAACCATTGATGTTGAAATAAAATGATTATGAAATTTGACTTTAAAAGTTCAAGATTATGAAACGACTGAGTATTATAATAGTATCATTTTTTAGCTTTTTGCTCGCAGCCAATGCTCAGCAGGCTGGCGATATCATCAGTGGTACGGTGAACGATGATTTCGGTCCCGTAATGATGGCCAATGTCGTTGAGCTCGATGCCGCTAACCGTATCGTGGCATCAGCTGTGACCGATATGAGCGGTAACTTCTCTTTCAAACTGAAGAATCCGAAGGATAAGATCCGTATCTCGTTTGTAGGTTATAAGACCGTTACGCTTCCCATCAACAAGACGAAGTTTGTGGTGAAGATGCAGGATGCAACCCAAATCAAGGAGGTTACCGTTGTCTCTAAGCGTCGTGCGCAGGGCTCTGGTCTTGCCATTCCTATGGATGAGATCTCTACAGCCCGCCAGAGTATTGATATGTCTGAGTTCGAGGGCCTTGCCCTGACTACTGTCGATGAAGCCCTTCAGGGACGTATCGCAGGTCTGGATATCGTGGCCAATTCCGGTAACCTTGGTGCAGGTACTTCTATGCGTCTTCGCGGTGTGTCCAGTATCAACGGTTCAAGCGAGCCTCTGATTGTTGTCGATGGTAATGTGTGGGAGACCAATACCAGCGATTTTGATTTCTCTTCAGCCAACGAAGAGAAGTTTGCCCAGCTGTTGAATGTGAATCCGGATGATATCGAGAGCATCTCGGTGTTGAAGGATGCTGCTGCAACAGCCATCTGGGGTTCTCAGGGTTCTAACGGTGTTATTGAGATTAAGACCAAGCGTGGTGCCCGTGGCAAGACCCGCGTTACCTATAGTTTCCGTCTGACTGGTACTTATCAGCCTGAAGGCTATAAGATGCTGAATGGTGACGAGTACACCATGCTGCTGAAGGAAGAGTATTTCAATCCTATTCAGAAGGAGACTGATATCCGTGAGCTGAACTATGATACCAGCTTCTCTGAGTATGAAATGTACAACAACAATACCGACTGGGTGAAAGAAGTGAAGCAGGTCGGTTGGCGTCAGAACCACTACCTTGCGCTCAGCGGTGGTGGTGAGAAGGCAAACTTCCGTATTGGTGCTGGTTATGACCATGAGACCGGTTCTATCATCAAGCAGCAACTGGATCGTTTCTCATCACGTGTCAACCTTGACTACTTCGTTTCTGACCGTATCAAGATTGAGACCAATATTGCCTTGACTTATACGCGCAACCAGAAGAATAATGGTGACCTGTTGGCTATCGGTTATGTACGCATGCCTAACCTCTCTATCTATGAGCAGGATGCCAATGGCAATGATTTGGATGAGTACTACAACATGTTGCCTTCTGTTTCTTCTCAGTTGTATGACCAGTTGGATAATAAGAACCCCATTGCTTTGGCTTATGAGGCTAAGAACCTGGAGACCAGCTATAATATTGAGCCAGAGTTCAAACTCCGTTATAATCTGTTGGGCCTTGATGAAGATAAGACCCGTTTGAACTATGAGGGTAAGGTGGTCTTTAACATCTTTAATAAGTATGAGGATCAGTACATGCCTTTGTCACTGAGCACAAAAGGATGGAACGATACTAAAGGACGTGAGGCCAACCGCACTACTGCAAGCTCTAACAAGAGCCTTGGTATCACCACTACACATACCCTGACCTTCACACCTGCTTTCCGCAATAAGGACCACATGCTCACCATGATGTTGCGTGGTCAGCTGACCAAAGGTACCAATAGCGATCAGCGCACCGTCGTTTGGGGCCTTCCTTCAGGAACCATCCAGAGCACGGCTGCTGCAGGTATTATCGACCAGAGCAGTGGTATTTCAACAGGTAGCGGTCAGTGGCGCAGCATCTATTTCACTTACTCTGCCCACTATGCTTACAAGGGACGCTATATGGCCGACTTCTCTGTACGTCGTGACGGTAGCACCAAGTTCGGTGGTGATCAGCGCTGGGGTAACTTCCCTGCCTTCTCTGTTCGTTGGAATATCCACAAGGAGCCTTGGTTCCAGAAGCTTCTTCCCTTCGTTTCTACATTGTCTTTCCGTCCCGGTTGGGGTATCGTAGGTAAGCAGCCTGGTAGCGAGGGTCTGTTCTACAGTAAGTACGGACAGGGTAGTGGATACATGGGAACCAGTTCGTTCTATCCCCGTAATGTACAGTTGAAGAACCTGAAGTGGGAGCAGAAAGAGACCTATAACCTTGGCGTTGATTTCGGCTTCTGGGATGACCGCATCAATGGTAATGTTGAGTTTTATTGGCAGTACACCACCGACCTGTTGATGGAAAGACGAGGCCTTCCCACATCATCCGGTTATTCTTCTCTTGACTGGCAGAATGTCGGTAGCATGAAGAACATCGGTTGGGAGTTCAACCTGAATGGTAATCGTATTATCAAGATTGGTAAGTTCGGCGTCGACTTCAACGTAACCTTCGCAAACAACAAGAACCAGATCACCGAGATGGATGAGACCTGTCTGGCAGCTCTGAACCAGGAGTTCAACTATCAGAACGGCTCTTACCTGACACGTGTTGAGTTGAACCGTGCCTTGGGTAGTATCTATGGCTTCCGCTACAAGGGCGTTTATCAGTATTCTGAGTATTCACCTGAGGAAGTACCCGGCGTGAGCGGTCCTAACGCACCTGTCGTTCGCGACGCCAACGGAGTTGTGGTTCTTGATGAAAACGGTCTGACCAAGCCTATTAAGTTTGCTGCTGACCGTAACAACTATGAGTTCCGTGGTGGTGATGCTATCTATGAGGATGTGAACCACGATGGTCAGATTAACGAGTTGGATATTGTCTATCTGGGTTCTTCACTTCCGAAGTTCACTGGTGGTTTCGGCTTTAAGTTGAATTTCGGTCGTCTGTCATGGAACAACCAGTTCAACTTCCGTTATGGTAATAAGATTATCAATGCTGCCCGTATGAATGCAGAGAATATGTATTCAAACAACAACCAAAGCCGTGCCGTCAACTGGCGCTGGCGTGTTGAGGGCGACCTGACCGAGATGCCTCGCGCTCTTCGCCAGGTAGGTTACAACTGGTTGGGCAGCGACCGTTTTGTTGAGGACGGCTCGTTCATCCGTCTGAACTACTCGCAGCTTAGCTACTCGCTCGATCCGAAGTTGATCAAGAAATGGGGACTCACCCAGCTGAGTGTCTATGTGTCAGCCAATAACCTGTTCTGTCTGACCAAATATTCAGGTGCAGACCCTGAGGTTGGCTACGGTTCGTTCGGTATCGTAACTGATAAAGCTAAGACTCCTCGTTCTAAGTCGTTTACGGGCGGTATCACTATTCAATTCTAAGGTAAAGAAGTAAAACAGTTAAAAAGTTGAGTTATGAACAACAATATATATAATAAGGTAAGGAAAATCGCAAAGGCAGTCCTGCCTACTTGTCTTCTTTCCCTTTCGCCTGCATTCAACAGCTGCTCTGATTTCCTTGACGTCCTGCCAATGAATGATGTGGTGCTTGAGAACTACTGGACGAAGAAGGATGACGTGACGAGTGTGCTGAACAGTTGCTATGAGGCATTGGTCGACGAGGACTGTATCATCCGTATGGGCGTTTGGGGTGAACTCCGTTCTGAGAACCTCCGTATCGGTACGACTGTACCTCGTGAAATCGAAGAGGTGGTCAAGGAGACTCTGCTCTCTTCAAACAGCATGTGCAACTGGGCAAAGTTCTATGTTGCCATCAACCGCTGTAACACAGTCTGCTACTATGCGCCGAAGGTGCAGGAGATAGATCCTAACTATTCTGAGGCTGAGATGAAGGCGAACGTCGCTGAGGCCGTAGCCATCCGCTCATTGTGCTATTTCTATCTCATCCGTACTTTCCGTGATGTGCCTTATACCACACAGCCAAGTATTGACGATGGTCAGCAGTATATCATTCCAGCCTCTTCATTCGATGAAGTCCTCAATTCTATCATTGCCGACCTGGAGAGCGTGAAGAATGATGCCGTTCGTCGTTACGATGTTGACCGCTATATGGATGCTACGATGTCGCGCTACCCCCGCAACAGTGGTCGCATTACCCGCTGGTCTATCTATGCCATGCTGGCAGATATGTATCTCTGGAAAGGCGATTGGAATAAGTGCATTGAGTGCTGCGATGCTGTGCTGAAGTACAAGAAGCAGCAGTATGATGAGTTTATTGAGCGTGAGGGTAAGTCGAAGAATATTATTCTCTTTGGCGACTCTATTCCTTTGATTGTCGAAAAACGTGAGGGCGACGAATTCTGTGGTAATGCCTATACAGAGATTTTCGGTTATGGCAGTTCCTTTGAGAGTCTCTTTGAGCTCCAGTTCACCAATCAGGACAATACATGGGTCAGCCAGTATTACAGCCGTGACCGTAGCGTCGCTGTAGGCTATCTCAAACCCTACGATGACCTTCGTTCTACTATGCTGACATCCTCTTCCATGCTGTATCAGAGTACTGACTGCCGTGGTTATGAGAATATTGCTACGAATAAGGATTATTCAACGGTGGCAGTTATGAAGTATGCTGCACGTTCTATGAGTTTCAAGAATAAGGGCGTTTCCAGTGAGGCGAACCTGAATCTTGCCTATTCTTCCCGTTCTGATGCTCATGCCAACTGGATTATCTACCGTCTGACGGATGTGATTCTGATGAAGGCTGAGGCCCTGCTCGAACGTAATCAGACTGATTGGCAGGATGCTTTCAACCTGATTGATGTGGTCAACCGTCGTGCCAACGATATCCAGCAGGCGACTGCTACTGGTACGTTGAAGATTGAGAACCACAATACCTCACTGATGGCTATGGAAGACCTGTTGCTCGACGAGCGTCATCGTGAGTTTATGTTCGAGGGCAAGCGTTGGTACGACCTGGTTCGGCAGGCCCGTCGCGACGGCAATAATGATCGACTCATCAGCAATGTGTCTCGTAAGTATGTTGAGAACAAGAATGCCATGAAGATCAAGTTGACCGATCCGAACATCATCTATTTCCCTTACTTTAAGAATGAACTGAAAGTAAATCCGCTGCTGAAGCAGAATCCTGCCTACGGCAATGAGGAGAATTCAGAGTTGGCAAAATAACATTATACCAAAAAACTGAAGATTATGACTAACAAATTTTATAATATCATCGGCATCCTCTGTATTGTCTGCGGCTTTGTTTCATGCGTGGATAACGATGACGATGTACCCGAAAACTATTACAAGTCTACGAAGGTGTCGGCAGCCGGTTTCTTGGAGGAGCATCAGGATCAGTTTAGCAGCTTCATTACTATCTTGAAGCGTACTACCTATTTCTCCATGCTGGATACATACGGAGCCTATACACTATTCGCACCGAATAATGCAGCTGTCAGTGAATACCTGGCATCTGAAAGAATTCCTTCTATTGAGGCTATGAGCGTGGAAGACTGTGCCCGACTTGCCCGTACTCATATCATCCGTGACCGTGCCGTCTTTACCACCGATGTGGCTGAAGGTTCGCTGGGAATGAATATGAACGATGCTTCTTTGGTGCTGACCAGTGACTCTATGCTCAATGGCGTGAAGCAGTTCGTCTACTACATCAACAAGAACTCGCTGATGCTGCAGTACAACGACTCCGTCAACAATGGTGTGGTTCATATTCTGAACCGTACAATTGCTCAGACCGACAGTTTGTTGCCTGCAAAGATTGCTCAGGACTCTACGCTGACTATCTTTACTGCTGCGTTGAAGGAAACACGCTTGGGTGAACTGATCTCCAATTATCGCGATGACAATTACACGATTGGTATCGACTCGGTGGAGAAAGGCTATCAGGTTCGCTGTACTTCAGGTAGTCAGAAATATACCCTCTCAAAATGGGTGGGAAAGCGCTATTTCAAGTATTCTGCTTTTGTAGAGCCAGACTCTGTTTTCCACAGACATGGTATTATGAACCTTGAAGATCTGAAGAAATATGCGAAGGAGATTTATGATCAGACCTATCCTCGTGATGCAGGGCTCTACGACAATGACCCAACTCATCGTAAGAACCCGTTGAACCGTTTCGTGGCATATCACCTGCTGAACCGTTATACTGAATATGATGGCTGGGTACAGTCAGGCGATCTTCGTCAGCACTGCTGGGTGACCTCACTCACTGATGCAGAAGAGTTCTATGAAACACTGTGTCCAGGAACAATCCTTCGTTTTGCAGGCAATTCTGATGGCTTGTTCATCAACCGTAAAGGCGTAGGTACAGGTGCCAGGGTAAAGGTGCGTGGCGTGAAAGTGCTGTCCGACAGTGAGTCGGGTAATGCTGACCAGGGCGCATTGAATGGTCGTTATTACTATCTGGACGATATCCTGGCTTATACCACCAATGTTCGTGATGTGGTGCTGAACTGTCGTATCCGTATTGATGCCACCACACTGAGCCCTGACTTTATGAACTGTAATGGTCGTGGTCGTTATGGTGAGGATATTCTGACAGGCTTCAAGAATGGCTATATTGCTGACTGGAAGGTAACCGATGAGACCTACGTGGGTGTACATAGTGACGTAGGTTACTGGAACTCTTACTGCGCGAATGCTGTTTGTGTCAGTGGTATCTTTGATGTAACCATGAAGTTACCTCCTGTGCCATCAGGAACTTATGAGATTCGCCTTGGCTATACCGCTAATGAAGAGCGTGGTGTTGTACAAATCTATCTGAACAACGAGCCCTGCGGTATTCCTGTCGACCTTCGTAAGTACGGAACCGATCCTGATATCGGTTGGGTTGATGATCAGCAGTATACCGATGAAGAGGATATTGCCGCTGCCGACAAGGCTATGCACAGCCGAGGCTATATGAATGGTCCTGACAGCTACCATCCTTGGGATGGTGAGAACACGATGCGTGCTACATCATGGAACCTTCGTCGCGTACTGACCACTCAGAATCTGAATTCTGAAGAGACATATTATCTTCGTTTCCGTCAGGTACTTGATGATCCTGACCACTATTGGACTTTCGACTATATCGAACTTTGTCCGAAGAGTGTTTATGGCAGTCCTGAGGGAGAAGACAGACATTAAGGAACATTTGGTAAATGAATTAAGACAATAAAAGTTATGATGACAAAATATATTAACAAACTCATCTGTGGTTGTCTCGTAGGCTGCGGTCTTGCTGCAGCAACGGCATGCTCTGACTGGGACGACCATTATGGCGACAGCTCCACTTTGGCAAGCGGTAGTAACCTGTCGCTTTGGGAGGAACTGAAGGCCAATAATCAGCTTTCTGATTTCTGTGAGGTTCTTGAGCAGACCAAGGTGTTCCGTATGCACAAGAAGACATCTGTGAGCTATGCCGATCTGTTGAAGGGTGGTCAGTCGTTTACTGTCATTGCCCCCGTCAATGGCTCATTCGACAAGGATGCCTACTTGAAGCAGGTAGAAACAGCTCAGGGTGACTCTGCTGTGGAGCATTTCTTCATCAAGAACCACTTGCTTCGCTCTGTCGTTTCAGTAAATTCAGATAAGAAAAGAGCCTTGATGCTGAACCAGAAGTATGCTGAGTTCACTAACTCTACCGTCAATGGCATTAGCATCCAGCAGTCAAATATCCATGCTAAGAATGGTGTTATTCATTCTATTGCCCAGCCTCTGACCTATCGATACAGCATTTATGAGATTCTACGTGACCGTCCAGAGTTCAGTTTGGTGGGTAGGGAGCTTCTCCGCTATAATATTGAGGAGTTTGACCCGGACTTGTCTGTTTCTAGCGGTATCGTTGATGGTGTGCCCATCTATGTTGACTCTGTCACCTATGAGTATAACAAGATTCTGTACACGATTGGTGAGATAGACTCACAGGACTCCCTGTTCTGGATGGTAGCTCCTACCAATGCTGGTTGGGAGAAAGCATGGAACGAGGTAACTCAGTATTTTGTTTATGACAGCAAGAATGTGGCCAAGGCCGACTCTGTTCAGAACTATTGGACGCTGCGTGCCATGCTCGATGACGCCATCTTCAATATGACCGATAATCTCAGTCCTTCTGATTCTCTGGTCTCTGTTCCTTATGTGAGCGCAGCCAAGACACAGTCAGCTTATCGTCCGGTCTATCATAAGTTCTTGACTCCGTTCATGCCCGGTGGCATTCTGTATAACACGACAGCCATCGAATGTTGTAACGGTATCCTTTATCAGTCAAACGAGTGGCCCCTTGATATTGAGAAGGCATTCTTCCATCCCATCTGGACTGAGACCATGGATGACGACAACCTGCTGACGGCTAAGAACTGCGTGTTCAATAGTGAGACGATTGTTGCCGACAGCGTATCGGAAGGCAACTACCTGTATGTGAAGGCAACGAAGTCTACTGAAAACTGGGAGCTGAACTTCCGTGTGAAGGAGACCCTCAGTGGTGCCTATGATGTATGTGCAGTCATCCTGCCTGAGAGCATTGATCCAGAGCGTGAACCGGGTAAGCCTATCCGTTTCGTTGCCTCTATCAACTATTTCAACGAGAAGGGTGACTCACTTACCTTCGATTGCAATGAAGGCGCTGTGTTCATCACTGAACATCCTGAGCGTATTGATACGGTTGTGCTGGCTGAGAACTTCAAGTTCCCTGCGAGCAACTATTTCGGTCCTTGGGAATATAACAACCGTGTTTCGGTATCTCTGAAGCGTAAGGTAACCAAAGCTAATGCTTCAAAGTATTCCCAGGAAATCAATCTGGACTGTATCTATCTGAGACCTAAGAAACAGTAAACAGTAAACGTTGAACATTTAAACTTGCAAGAATATGAAAGTGCAATCTATAATGAAAAAGCTGACCAATAAGGTAACGCTCATCGGTTATTGTTTATTGGTAATTGGAACAGCTTCTGCGCAAGATAATATGAAGACGGTGAAGGGTAGGGTGGTCGACGCCGCAACCCAGAAGCCCTTGGTAGGTGTTATCGTTGCAGCCTATGGCGATGCCCGCTATTCGGCCATGACCGATGAGAATGGATGCTACGAGCTGAAAACTCCTACATACACCAGTTCTGTGTCTATGCGCGTTGATGGCTATAACCTCCTGTTGAAGGCCATTTCAAACGACAAGGCCGATGGCAGTCTCTATCATGAGGCCTTCCGCGAGACCTATCGTCGTAGTACCGATGCCATCTTGAGTGCTGAGGCTAATTCTTTCGCCAACACGTCTGAGGTAAGCATCGATGCCCTTGTACAGCAGCAGCTGGGTGGTGATATGCGCTCAGTCACTCGTAGTGGAATCCTCGGCATGGGTAATATGATGCTCATTGAGGGTATCAACTCGCTTCATGCCAATGCCCAGCCCCTCGTGGTCATCGATGATGTGATTATGGATATGCAGCAGAACCGTACGCTGCTTCATGATGGCTATTATAACAATCTGTTGGCCAATCTCAATGTCAATGATATTGAGTCTGTCACTGTGCTGAAGAACGGAACAGCCCTCTATGGTGCCAAGGGTGCCAATGGCGTTCTGCTCATCAAGACCAAGCGTAACCGCAGTATGGCTACTAAGATTGACGTGACCATCAATGGCCGTTACGAACTGGTTCCCCGTCTGCCTGAGATGATGGGTGCTGAAGACTATCGTCTCTACACCACTGAATTGCTGGCCAACAAGGTGCAGGACCTGAGTCAGTTGAAGTATCTGAATCCCGAACCCACCTATTTCTATTATAACCAGTACCATAATGAGACCGATTGGACCGATGAGGCCTACAAGAACGCGTTCTCACAGAACTATGGCATTAATGTGCAGGGTGGTGATAATGTTGCTTCTTACAACTTGTCAGTGGGTTACTCTCTGGGTAACAGCACGCTGAAGGAGCATGATTTCTCTCGCTTCAACATGCGATTGAACAGTGATATCGAGGTCATTCGTAACCTGAGTGTCCGTTTCGATGCTTCTTATAGTGATATCGACCGCAACCTGCGTGATGATGGCGCTCCCCTCAATCCGTTGGATGATGTCATCACATCACCGGGATTCCTGAGCCTGGCCAAGTCGCCATTCCTTTCACCCTATGCTTTCGACAAGCAGGGACAAATCAGTTCGTTCCTTGCTGAGGCCGATGATTATCTGGAAGGTATGTTCAAGGGTCGTGGCCGTTTGGCTAACCCCAGTGCCATCCTTGAGTTTGGCGATGGTCGTAACCGTAACTCGATGGGTAACCGTCTGATCATGTTCTCGGTGATGCCAAGCTATAAGCTGAACAAGCACTTCACCATCAGTGAGCACTTCACGCTGGGTCTGGTAAATACCAATGAGAACTATTATCTGCCTATTCAGGGTGTTCCTACTTTCTATGTGAAAGGACTCGATGAAGATACCCGTCTGTCCAACCTCGCTCAGAGTATGACTGCCCGTCAGACCGCTATCCAGAGTGATACTCGTCTGAGTTGGGAGGATCGTTTCGGCGCACATAGCGTTGGTGCAAAAGGTGGATTCCGTTATCTGAGCACTGAGTACAACCAGACTTCTCAGCGTGGTTACAACTCAGGTAATGATAAGACCCCGAACATGAGCAGTTCACTGCAGTTCAAGAGCACTGGTGGTGCTGATGATAAGACCCGTGAGCTGGTATGGTATGCCCTGGGTAACTATAACTATGCTGAGCGTTACTATCTGAATGCCGGCCTTTCTGCTCACGCCTCTTCACGTTTCGGTAAGGATGCTTCCGGCATGAAACTCGGTGGCGTTGTATGGGGACTGTTCCCCAGCGTTGAGGCTGCCTGGGTGCTCACCAACGAGAAGTGGTTCTCAGGTATTCCTTTTGTTGACTACCTGCGTCTGAATGTTGGTTATGATGTGACGGGCAATGATGCTATCGACTATACCGCTTCACGAAGCTATTTCGTTGCCACGAACATGCTCGGCAATAGTGCTACTGGTCTGGTCATCGGTAATATCGGTAATACTGAATTGCAGTGGGAGACCACCCGTCGTCTGACTGCTGGTCTGGAAGGTAATTTCCTCAATAACCGTCTGAACCTGCGTTTCAACTTCTTCAAGAGCTATACCTCTAACCTCCTGGCGCTCCGTCAGCTGGCATGGACCAGTGGTCTGAGTGAGAGCTGGAGCAATGGTGGTAAGCTGGAGAATGTTGGCTTTGATGTTTCTGCCAACATGAAAGTGCTCAATCTGAAAGATTTTCACTGGGAGGTTGGCGCTTCTTTAGGCCATTATAAGAATAAGGTGACGGCGCTGCCCGACTCTAAGTCGTTCACAACCTCTGTCTATGGTGCTTCTATCCTGACTGAAGAAGGTTCACCAGTCGGTCAGTTCTATGGCTGGCGCACTCGTGGTGTCTATGCCACAACCGAGGCAGCCAAGGCTGATAACCTCTGTATTGTGAAGACCAATGGTGACAAGGAGTATTTCCAGGCAGGCGATATGCGTTTCGATGATATCGACGGCAATGGCATTATCGACGATAACGACCGTACCGTCATCGGTGATCCAAATCCCGATTTCTATGGTAATATCTTCACGAAGGTGAACTGGAAGAACCTGACCCTCTCGGCTGTGTTCAATTATTCGGTGGGTAACGATGTGTTCAACTACCAGCGCTCACTGTTGGAAGGTGGAAGCCTGTTCATGAACCAGACGAAGGCCGTCAACAACCGCTGGATCTCTGAGGGACAGGTGACCGATATCCCCCGTGTAGCCTACGAAGATCCTATGGGTAACTCCCGTTTCAGCGACCGTTGGATTGAGGATGGCAGCTATCTGCGCCTGAGCAATGTCACCCTGAGCTACTACCTCCCCATCCAGAGCACCTATCTGCAGGGTATCACCGTTTGGGGTAGTGCTTCAAACCTCTTTACTATTACCCGCTATCTGGGTAGCAATCCTGATTTCTCTATGTCGAACAGCGTTCTCTCTCAGGGCATTGACCGTGGACTCCTCTCTCAGGGCCGTTCATTCTCTCTGGGTGTGAACATCAACTTGTAAAGCATAAAAAAGCAGAGAACCTAAAAATTTGAAGAATTATGAAAAAGCTTAATATTTTAATCTTTTCACTTTTTGGTCTTTTCATCTTGAGCAGTTGTTCCGACATGTTGGAGACTGATTCCGAACTTGTAGAGTATGAAAAGGACAATACCCTGAACCATGCCACTGACTCTGTGTACAGTGTGATGGGTATCATCAACAAGATGCAGGTCATTGCTGATCGCACCGTGTTGCTTGGTGAGGCTCGTGCCGACCTGATGGTTGTTACTGATGCCGCTACTTCCGATCTGAAGCGCCTGGCTTCATTCGACATGGCTGAAAAGAATAAGTACAATTCCGTGAGCGACTACTATGCAATCATCAATAACTGTAACTATTTCCTGGCACATGTTGATACCGCTTTGACCCGCCGTGGCCGTAAGCTGTTCAGAGAGGAGTATGCTGCTGTCAAGAGTTTCCGTGCCTGGACTTACCTTCAGTTGGCTATTAACTATGGCAATATTCCTTTCGTTCTCACTCCGATGATGACTGAGAAAGAGGCTCGTGAGGCTCTTGAGGGTCCGCGTCTCTCTATTGCCGAGGTATGTGATCGCCTGATTGATGACATCACTCCGCAGGCTGGTGTCGATAATCCTGACTATGGCACTGTGGGTAATTATTCCTCCAATCGCTACTTGTTCTATCCTATCCGTGTCCTGTTAGGCGATCTTTGCCTCTGGGCCGGACGCTATAGCGAGTCAGCCTATTGGTACCACAGCTTCCTGACCGATGTGAAGTTCAGTGGCCGTTACTATCTCAGTACCGCTAACTACAGCTACTGGAGGAGTACTTCTCAGTTTGACAAGACAACGGTTAGTCGTGGCTATTCGGTGACTACAAGCGATGTAATTTCATTGATTCCAATGGAGACAAGGGTATTCGATGGTATTGTCAGCGAACTGGATGATATCTACTGTTCTACCACTGACAACTACTACTATTTCCAGATGACTCCTTCGAGTGCGATGTACACCATCTCCGGTTCACAGCGTTTCTGCATGCAGAAGACGAATACAACTGGCGGCTTTGATACCATCTATGTTTCAAAGGATAAGATTGTAGACCCCATTCTGAAGGGCGACCTTCGTTTTGTCAGCGTATTCTCTGAGACGTCCATGGGTGCTGAGAGTGAGTTCTCAGAGTATGGCAGAAAGTATCAGACCATTGATAAGCTGTGGAATGATGCTATTCCCACATGCCGTCGCACGATGACCTACCTGCGTTATGCCGAGGCCCTCAACCGTGCCGGTTATCCCCAGTCAGCCTTGTGTGTGCTGAAGTACGGTCTCTGTCCCGACAATGTGAAGCTCTACATTGATACGCTGGAGGCTCAGGCTGCTGGTAATCTGATTGTCTTCCCTTACAACACCTTGTATAGTGCGAAGGAAGACTTCATCGGTGTCCATGCCTATGGTAGCGGAGATGCAAAGTGTGATACTCTCTATCGTCTGCCGCAGCCCGATGCAGCATTGCCTACCCGCCAGGACACTATCAACTATCAGATTCCTCTGCTTGAGGATATGATCATTACCGAGATGGCACTCGAAGGTGCTTTCGAAGGTAATCGATACTATGACCTGATGCGTGTGGCCCTGCGCCGTAACAATCCTGCTTACCTGGCTAATCCTATATCGAGCAGAACAGGTTCGACCGATGCAGCGTTGCGTACGCTCCTGATGAACAAGGATAATTGGTACTTACCACTACCCAAGGTTGAGTAATTTTACAAAAATCGCCCGGAAAATTCAAATTTTTCGGGCGATTATACGAAAATGAAAGTACACGAAACATATGAGGTAGTCTGTTAGCTCAAAATGGTGTACCTTTGCAGTGTAATTCAGTAGTGATACTGAAAGAACGCTGAGTAATCAGCGATTATTTAAGTAGGTAATTTTTTTTCATAGTAAAGTAGTTATTAGTTAGTAGTTGATTTTTTTGTAGCATATTAGTTATGGTAAAACTAATGAATGCGGTCGGCCTGTATGAGAATATCGGTGACCGCTTTTTTATGTTTTATATCATTCTTTTTGAGACAAAATGAAAAATAAACGAGACAAAGAGTGATTTTTTTTGACAAAACATGATGTGTTTCACAAAAATAGTGTACCTTTGTATCATCAATACGACATAGCTAAAACTATTTTACCATAATGAAGAAACTATTACTATTACTCTTTGGTATCATCATAAGTGGTGCCCTTTCTGCGCAGACGGGCCATTTCTTTTCATCAGACCGTTTCTCAAGCAGTCTTATTTCTGATATCTGTCAGGACCATGATGGGTCTATTTGGGTTTCAACCGACTATGGACTGAACCGTTTCGATGGTTTCCAGGTCTCCTCTTTCTTGCATGACGATGCCGACAGCACCAGCCTTTGTGTTAATGTCGTGTCCTGTCTGCTTTGTGATAGCAAGGGAAATGTGTGGGTAGGAACCAATCGCGGTCTTGATCGTTTTGATGCAAGTCGTGGTTGTTTCGTTCATTATGCCTTTCCGGATAATATCATTCCCCGCGTGTCAAGTATCATTGAGCGTAGTAATGGTGAGTTGACTATCGGAACAGCAGGCTATGGCCTTTATGTGCTGAGCGGTGGTGTGCTGAAACGAACTTCCGATCAGGTTGGGGGATTCTATAGTCGTCTGTTCGAAGACTCCAAGGGACGTATCTGGACGAGTGGTTTCGATGAGGTTATCCGTTTGTCGTCAGGTATTCAGCAAGCGAAGGAGTTCCGTTCTACGAAAGGTGTTCCTGTCGGCTATGTCGAGAATGGCGATGAAGTACTGGTGCTTTGCATGCATGGCATGTTGTCCTATCGCAATTCTGAGTTGAGTGATGCCAATGTCGACATGTCGGTTATTGCCGATCGTGATGTAGTGTTCACTTCTATTGTTGCCGGAACTGACGGACGTATATATATAGGTACGCGAGGCAAGGGGCTCTATCGCCTTTCTCCAGGCACTCCTCGTAGGCTCGAACCCGTTACGATCGATGCCTTTGGCGTTGATGCTGCCACCACTCATATCAAGTCGATGCGTTTCGACCGTCAGGGTAATCTTTGGCTCGGTTGTTATTGGAAAGGCCTGCTGATGGTGCCCTTGCGCCCTATGCCTTTCCGCAGTTGGAACTTCTCTGCCCAGGGATTTAACCTCGGTACCACTATTTCTTCTGTCTGTGCCGGTGATCATGGCATGATTTGGTGTACGATGCAGGGTGTTGGTGTCTATGGTTTCAATGCTGAGGGCCACGTGGTGGCTCATCCTTCCGCTCCTGATGCTGTTGAGTTCATCTTCCGTGACCACCAGAAGAACTATTGGATAGGCACTGATGACGGCCTTTTCGCCTATGACCCGCTGACAGGACGTTCATCGTTGAAGGTCAGGTATGATTGCGATCGCTTTAACGATATGACGAGCGATGATGAGGGTCGTATCTATATCTCTGTCTTCTCTCGTGGCTTCTGCGTCTATGACACGAAGACAGGTTCACTGTTGAATCATAATATGTATGAGACCGATACCGTTCGAGGACGTCTCTGCAATAACTGGATCCTGGGTCTCTCTCCCGATCAGGAGGGCCTTATCTGGATGGCCACCGCATCGGGTGTGTCTTGTTATGACCCGAAGAACGACAGTTTCCGCTCTCAGGGATGGAACGTTTTGCTCGATGGAATGGTTTGTTTCGATGTGTGTGAGCTGCGTGGAGGCACGTTGGCTGACGGACAGTCGTTGAAGGGCTGTGTTGCCATTGGTACTGAACAGGGTCTGTTCCTCTATGACCGAAAATCGCATACGGTTGAACGCTTCCCCAATAGTGATGAGTTAAACAACAAGGTTATCAGCTATATCGTGCAGTCTAACGATGGTGATCTGTGGTGTTCTACCTCTATGGGTATCTGGCAGTATCAGTTCAGCAGCCAGTCTTTCATTGGTCATGTCAACGGCAATGGTCTGACGCGTTCCGAGTATCTCTATGGCGTGGGCATGCATACCGATGATGACCTGATCTGTTTCGGTCATAACGATGGTGTCACTGTCTTCTCACCCAAAGATGTGAAAGACCTGCAACCTTCGCTCGAACCGCTCCAGCTGACAGCTTTCATCGTTGGTGGCAGGAATGTTCGTGCGGGTGCTGAGATCAATGGCGTGAAGGTTACTGATCGTGATGCCATGCATAGTGACTATTTCACGCTGAGCTATCTGGACCATACCATTACGTTGGCCTTCTCACAGTTCAATTTCGAGAATCCTCGTAACCTCATGCTCGAATATAAGGTGGGCGACAGTCAGTGGATGCGTATCCCTGAGGGTGTCAACAATTTCACCCTGAGCCATCTCCGTCCTGCCACTTACCGCATCTGCACACGTGCCAAGGTGGGTGGTAACTATACCCCAGAGAAGGTGGTCGTGGTCACTGTTCAGGCTCCCTGGTATCGTTCGCTGACTGCTTATTTCATCTATGCACTCCTGCTGATAGCCCTGTTGGTATATGGTGTTACGACCTATCGCCGTCGTGCTAATGAGCAGATGAACGAGGAGAAGATGAAGTTCCTCATCAATGCTACCCATGATATCCGTTCTCCGCTGACGCTTATCCTCGGACCGCTGGAGAAGATGAAGCGCGTCTTGAAGAATGTTGCTGCTTCACAGACCTCTGAACCTGACTCCCCAGCAGCATCGGGAGAACAGGTGCCTACGGCCGACCTGCTATCGTCTATTGATGTGATTGACCATAACGCCCAGCGCATCTTGAACCTGGTCAATCAGATTCTTGACGTCCGTAAGATTGATAAGCAACAGATGCACCTGCACTGTCAGCCTACCGATTTGGTTGCTTTCACACAGAGCATCTTCAAGATGTTTGAGTTCACGGCCAAGGAGCGCAATATCAACTATCTCTTCACACCACCGCTTGGCGAGTTGAACGTGTGGATAGACCGCAACCAGTTTGATAAGGTCATCTCTAACCTGCTCTCTAATGCTTTCAAGTATGGCAATGATGGTGGAACGATTGAGTTGCGCCTCTCTAGCGAGGACCATAAAGCTGTTATCCAGGTTCTGGATACGGGCGTTGGCCTTGATGCCGACAATCTGAAGCATATCTTCGAGAGATTCTATCAGGGCAGCAGTTCGCGCCGTCTGCATATCAACGGCACAGGTATTGGCTTGAACCTCTGTAAGATGATAGTCGATATGCACCATGGTAATATTGAGGCATCCAATCGTACCGATGGCATCACAGGCTCTGTCTTTACAGTGTCCATTCCTTTGGGTAGTGCCCATCTCTCTGAGGAAGAGAAAGAAACGGTCGCTGAGGAAATGTCAGTTGCTGAAGCCAAGCCCGCCGTCATCAATGCGCCCGCTCCTGCTGGTGTATCTTCGTCGCAGCGCCGTTATCGAGTGCTAATCGTCGATGATGATGTCGAGATTACGAAGTATGTTTCTACCGAGTTGGGCCGTTACTATAAGTTCGGTATCGCATCGAATGGTAAGGACGGTCTGAAGGAACTGCTCACGCGCAATCAGACTGAGGGACTTTCCGACTATGATGCCGTCATCAGTGATGTGATGATGCCTGAGATGGATGGCTTCAGCATGCTCCGCATGATCAAGACCAACGTCAATATCAGCCATATCCCCGTGGTGATGCTGACCTCGAAGGCCGATGTAGGCAACCGCCTGGAAGGTCTGGAGCGCGGAGCCGATGCTTTCCTTGCCAAGCCCTTCGATATGGAAGAGCTCCACATGGTCATTGAGAACCTCATCCATAACCGTCAGCGACTGAAGGGAAAGTATAGCGGCGCTCAGCAGCAAGCCGACAAGATTGACCAACCCGAAGTGAAAGGCAATGATGAACTGCTCATGGAGCGTATCATGAAAGCCATCAACAAGAACCTCTCCGACAGCGATTTCAATGTCGATATGCTTACTCAGGAGGTAGGTATCAGCCGTGCACAGCTGCATCGAAAGATGAAGGAGCTCACCGGCATCTCTACCAGCGAGTTCATCCGTAACATCCGTTTGGAACAGGCCGCCCGTTTGCTGAAGGAACAGAAGATCAACGTCACGCAGGTAGCCTATACCGTAGGCTTCTCTAACCTGGCCCACTTCTCCACCGTCTTCCGCAAGCACTTCGGTGTCTCACCATCGGAATATGTAGGGAACGAAGAGTAATATCATCATTCAAACACAGAGGTACAAGCGATTATCTCTGTGTTTGTTTTTTATGTCATTGCGGCAATCTCCTCCGCCATTGCATTCAGTTCCATGCAGTCGGCACGGCTGATATGCCGTTTCGTCGCATCATATTCCCAAGGACTGAGTATCAGTACACGGCCGGCAGCCACACCGTCAAAGAGATTGGCCGATGGCTTGTAATAATCACGGAATCCATTATCGGCAAGTACAATCATCGGGTGTTTCTCTGTCAGGAGCACGTTCAGCACGTCTTTCTCCTTAGGCGAGATGAATGGCGATACCATCACCGTGCCCTTGCGCGCAGCCAGCACACAGCCATTCATGTAGTTTCTTAAGGCCTGCGGATGGCCCTGTGCGGCAGCATCCACCCATTCATGATGCACGTGGACAGCGGCGAAATGTGCTGCTTGCAGGATGCCGATGTTCCCCACGCTGGCATAGGTGCGGCCGGCAATCGTTACTCCCTGCTGTACACGGAAGAATCCCGGCATCAGCCGTTTGGTGGCAAGGCGCTGCGGGTTCAGCTGTACGTAACTGATCATAGCCTGCAGCTGTCCGCGCCGCGACAGCGGGCGGATAAAAGGCACCTCAGTGAAAAGGGGAGGGAGGCTGTAGTAGGCATCAGCGCCAATGAGCTCACACAGAGGGTTCTCGCGGCTGACAGCCGCTGCAAAGGACGAAAGGGAGGGCCGCCCTGCGCCGATTGCGGCTGCGCCTGTTGCTTCGATTTCGGCTCCGCCTCCTGCTCCGATTTCGGCTCCGCCTGTTGCTTCGATTTCGGCTCCGCCTCCTGCTCCGATTTCGGCTCCGCCTGTTGCTTCGATTGTGGCTCCGCCTCCTGCTCCAATTGCGGCTCCATTTTCTTTTTCGTCCTTTGTCCCGTCTGTAAGACGGGCGAAGCTTGTTCCGTCTGCAAGGCGGAGCCCGTCCGGATGGCCGCTCAGATAGCTGTGCGCCCTTCCTGCTTTCTTTGCCGCCCGCCAAAAGCCCTGCGCCACATAGCGGATGCTCTGCTCCATGGGCCTTCTCACATACCAGATGCTGTGCAGATGATCGGGCATGAGGCAGTATTGCAGCACCTGAATCTCAGGATGAAACACCATCACCGAGCGCTGGCAGTCTAATAATGCCTGCCCCAGTTCCGTCCTTTCCACCCTTGCCTGCGTAGGGTCATTATTGGGAATAACCAGCTTCCCCAGCAGCGGTGCTCGCGATGTGACTGTCAGCGTCAGATGATAGATGCCGACGCCCTTCCATGATGTACCTTCCGTCTGCCATTGCCATTGTGCTTGAGCATTCTTTCCTTCCATTTTTATCCTTTTTCTAATTCTAAGGCAAATATACGGTAAAAACTGTTGATGACCAAGATTCGATACCTTTTTTCGCGCATTTTCGACCAAAATCATGTATTTTCGACCATCTTTTTTCTACAAGAAACAAATATATTAACTAATGATACCTCTAGAGAAGAACAATTTTGTCCGTTCCATTACCTTTGCACCCCAGTTGTTAAAACCTAATTTTATTATTAACTTAAACTAAAATTAAATTCATGAGAAAATTTACAAAATTAATGCTCACGCTGGCCATGGTTTTTGGCGCAGTGGGGGGGGTAAATTCTGTTAAAGCTGCTAACCATTATCTTGGTATTACTACAAATTCGGTAAAGTCAAATGCATGGGAATGGGCTATCTGGTATCAATTAGCAACGCCACTGGAATCAGGCGAAAAGTATGTGCTTTCGATGGATGCGATATGCTCAGAAGAATACCAAATGTCTTTTTGGCCTGTTAATACGGCAGAAGGAGGTAAAACTTTGTACACAGGTTATAAAATAGGTACAGAGTGGGCTACATGTAGTTGTGAATTCGAAGCAAATGATGCCTTAAACCGTTTAGTGTGGAATTTTGGAACGCTTAATGGATACCTACGGTTTGATAATGTCAAATTGGTAAAAAAAGGAGAAACTACCAATTTAATGACTGGTGGGGACTTTGAGTCTGGATTAGATGCAAACTGGGGTAATGATGGTTGGAATAAACCTGAATATTGTATCTATGAGACTGCAGGCACGCCCAGTAAGTGCTTGAAAATGACAACCAACGCAGTTAAGGGGAATCCTTGGGAGTGGGCTGTTTGGTATCGACTTGACACCCCGTTAGAGAAAGATAAAACCTATATCCTTACCATGAAAGCCAAGTGCACAGAAGCATATAATATGCCGTTCTGGCCATATAAAGATGGTGGCGGAACCAATTATAAAGGATATGATATCGGCACTGAATGGGGCGACTGTTCTTGTACTTTTACTGCAGCTGACGACCTAACGCATCTTAAATGGTGTTTTGGCTCTCTCAATGGTACTGTTTGGTTTGACGATGTGAAATTGGTTGAGCAGGGAAGTACTACAAACTTGATTAATGGTGGCGATTTTGAGGACGGTCTGTCTTCTAACTGGGGTGATGATAGCTGGAACAAACCTCAATACGGTGTTGTGATTGAGTATCCTGCAGTTAACGCAGTCGTTCCCCTTCCTGAAATTGATTTAGTGTCATCGTTTTATAATAATCCAAGTTCTTGTACCGTGAATGTTAAAAATGAGGCTCAAGACGGAGGCTCTCTTATATTTGGTGATCCCAATGTACATTATTCTAATTATGCAGACCTATCTTCTTACACTGGAATCAAAATATATGGTTCTGGTCATAATGTTCGTGTAATGTATAATCGTCCAGAAGGTGAAGGAAATGGAGGGACTTGTCCTGAATTATCCGTAACTCCGACGGAGGGGGGGACCTTGTTAGACATTTCTTCTTATCCTACTTTCCATTTAAATGCAATAAAAGTGAACTGGGGTAATTCCGCAACTATTACGAAAGTTACTGTGATTGATCCCAGCGCTCCAACAGGTGTAGATTATGTGTTATCTGGTGATATTAAAGATGGAAATATTTCCAGTGCAGTAACAACAGCATTGGCTGATGCTGATGCAACAGGTATAGATGTGACAGGTGTTACGGGTAGTGGAGTAGAACTTATCTCTGCGAATCCTAATTGCTTATTTATCTCTAATGTCGGTACTTTAACAAATGCTAATAATGTCATTGTTTCCGACGCTTGCGCTAATCTCGCTCTTACTGATGGACATCCTTTCAAGGCTCCTGCTGATTTCACTGCAACCGCTGCTCCTACCTACAGCCGTGCATTCACTGCCGATAAGACAACAACTGTTTGCTTGCCCTTCGCACTGACTGCTGCTGAGGCCGCTACACTTGGTACATTCTATGAACTGAGCAGCTTTAATGGTAGCTCACTTCACTTTACCTCTGTTGCAGCACCCGAAGCAAATAAGGCTTACCTCGTAAAGACGACGGCAACTGGTCTCACTTTGGATGAGACAGACAAGACCATTGCTGCTACACCTGCTGACCTTGGCTCAGCTATCACCAACGTTGACTTCATCGGTACGCTGGCAGCTACCACCATTCCTGCTAGTGATGGAACAAATAGCTATTTCGCTTACAACAATGGTTCGTTGGTGAAGATTATCACCAAAGCTGCTACATTGCCTGCCTTCCGTGGCTACTTCAAGGTTACTACAAGTGCAATTCCAGGTGGCGCCCGCTCATTGAACATCTGCTTTGATGATGAGACTACTGGTATTTCTCGATTTGAGAATGCAGAATCAGGACTTGAGTATTCTGTTTACGACCTGCAAGGCCGTCGTATCAGTCAGCCTGCAAAGGGACTGTATATCGTGAACGGTAAGAAGGTGCTCGTAAAATAATTCGTGAGTAATTAATGGATCATTAACGATAATTCGTGTTAGAACATAGAAGATTATGAAAAAGATATATAATAGCCCTGAACTGAAAGTAGTAAAGATTGCCACTATGGGCATGATTGCAGGATCTGCAGAACAAAGCTTGAGTGGTGCCGATGAATTTAGCGGCGGAGGTGAATTGACAGGCTCACGTTCCTATGATGCTTGGGATGACGACGAAGAGGATATGGAATAAAAAGTACAATTTAATAACTCTATTGATTGCGACTCGTAACTCTATTGTTTACGGGTCGCAATCATCATGTTTACGATGGCTAAACATATAGGTTTTGGGAGCTAAACATGGTGGTTTTTGCAGTCGCAAAGGAATTACGATGGAGTTACTAGGCTTTTACGATGCAAAAGCAAAGGAATTGCATCGTAATTACTTAGTAATTGCACCGTAATATCAATGCTTTTGCATCGTAATATCTAAGCTTCTGCATCAAAGCCGTTTTGTGGCTTCGTTGGGGAAACACAAATTGAAACGAATGAGACACAGACAAAAGTCCCGCTGCGATAAACATGATGCGAAAGTTTGTTTGATTCGCGAAAGTTTGCTATCTTTGCACAGCGAAACATTAACCAATAACCGATATGAGAAAACTATTCCTTTTTTTATGCTTGCTCGTGATGTTCTGCCTGACTGCCAAGGCACAGCAGCATCGCTTGTGGTACGACGAACCGGCTCATCACTGGCTGGAAGCCCTGCCCATTGGTAACTCACAGTTGGGCGCAATGGTCTATGGCGGTACTGAAACAGAAGAGATTCAGTTGAACGAAGAGACCTTCTGGAGCGGACAGCCCTACAGCAACAACAGCTATGAGTCGCTGGTGGCACTTACCGAAGTGCGCCGCCTGATTTTTGCCGGACGGGAATATGAGGCTTCAAAACTCATTGATAAGCACTTCGTGAAAGGACCTCATGGCATGCGTTTCCTACCGATGGGCAGTCTGAAACTGTCGTTCGGTCATCAGAATGTGACCGACTATAGTCGTTGCCTCAATTTAGGCAATGCTACGGCCGTCACCTCTTATGTCAGCGACGGCGTGAAGTATGAGCGCACCGTGTTTGCCTCGCAGACCGACAGCGTGATTGTCATTCAGCTGAAGGCAAACAAAAAGAATGCCATCAGTTTCACCATGTCGTTCAATAGCCAGTTGCGCAATACTGTCGTAAGTAAGCATGCCTGTCAATGTGCTTTGGTCCAAGGGTCTGGAAACGAAGGCGGGCGCTTGTTTGCCAAGGTGGAGGGCGTTGAGCAGGAAGGCATTAAGGCAGGCTTGACCGCTCAGTGTCAGGCCAGCGTGCGTATAGAGGGCAAGGAAGCACATATTAGTTTCCCCGATAACACCATCGAGGTGAAAAATGCTACTGAGGCCACCATCTATATCACTGCCGCCACCAACTTCGTGAATTACCACGACGTGAGTGGTGATTATGAGAAGAAGAACAAGAGTCGCCTGAACTTGGCAGAGCAGATACGTTTCCCGGAATTGCTGAAGCGCCATACGGCCAAGTATCAGGAACAGTATAACCGCGTTTCGCTGACTTTAGCTGGAAATTCCGGTAAATCCGGAAATGCCGCCCTTCCTACTGTTGAGCGCCTGAAAGCCTTTGAGAAAGATGCCAGCGACCTCGACATGGTGTCGCTGATGATGCAATATGGCCGTTATCTGCTGATTTCATCGAGTCAACCCGGTGGACAGCCTGCTAACCTGCAAGGTGTATGGAACGATAAGATGAATGCCCCATGGGATTCAAAATACACCATTAATATCAATGCCGAGATGAACTACTGGCCCGCACTCGTGGGTAATCTGGCAGAGACCCAAGAGCCGCTGTTCTCCATGATCCGTGATTTGAGCGTGACCGGTGCTGAGACTGCCAAGACAATGTATGGGTGTGACGGATGGGTGGCCCATCACAATACCGACCTCTGGCGTATAGCCGGACCGGTAGACGGTACGCCTTGGGGTATGTTCCCCACTGGCGGTGCCTGGCTGACGACCCATATCTGGCAGCATTATCTCTATACTGGCGACAAGCAGTTCCTGAAGGAATATTTCCCCGTGATGAAGGGTGCCGCCCAGTTCCTCATGGACTATATGCAGGAATACCCCGATACGGGAGCCGTGAAGGAGGCCGCCGGATGGCTGATGACCGTTCCTACCGTCTCGCCCGAACATGGCCCTCGCGGTAAAGGTACCAACGTTACTGCCGGCTCTACAATGGATAACCAGATTGCCTTCGATGTGCTCTCAGCCACCGCCAAGGCTGCCGAGATCCTCGGCGAAAAAGAAAATGCGGTAGCAAACTCTACACTCTCCACTCTTCACTCTTCACTCCAGAAGCTTCCCCCCATGCAGATTGGTCGCTACGGACAGTTGCAGGAGTGGATTATCGATGCTGACGACCCGAAGGATGAGCACCGTCATATCTCACATCTCTATGGTCTCTATCCCTCAAATCAGATATCTCCCTATTCACATCCCGACCTTTTCACCGCTGCCGCCAACACGTTGAACCAGCGTGGCGATATGGCTACCGGATGGAGTCTCGGTTGGAAGACCAATTTCTGGGCCCGTATGCTCGATGGCAACCATGCCTTCAAGATTATCAAGAACATGCTCCACCTGTTGCCCGATGACTCAAAAGCACGTCAGTATCCCGACGGTCGCACCTATCCGAACCTCTTCGATGCCCATCCGCCTTTCCAGATTGACGGTAACTTCGGTGTGTCGGCAGGTATCTGTGAGATGCTGTTGCAGAGTCATGACGGTGCTGTTCAGCTGTTGCCCGCCCTGCCTGATGAATGGAAGAAAGGTGAGGTAAAGGGCCTGCGCGCCCGTGGTGGCTTCATCGTTGATGAGGTTTGGAACGAAGGGAAACTTCGTTCCGCCAATGTGCGCTCTACCATCGGCGGCGTCATCCGCTTGCGCTCGTATGTACCGCTGAAGGGTAAAGGTCTGCAGGTAGCCAAGGGCGATTGTCCGAACGACCTCTTTGCACCCGCCAGCATCCGTCAGCCGCTGCGCTCAACCGAACTGATAGACTTCAAGCCGCTGCCGCTACGCAAGGTCTATGAGTATGACCTGCAGACAGAAGCCGGTAAAACCTATAAAATTAAAGCTCAATGATAACCATGAAGCAAACCTTAACAGCCGTTCTGCTGACGGCAGCTCTGTCAGCGACGGCACAGAATCCCGTGATCCGTAACCAGTTTACGGCCGATCCCACTGCGAGGGTATTCGGTAACCGTATCTACCTGTTCCCCTCGCACGATATCCCGACACCCGACCTGGGAGCCGATATCGACAGTACGAAAGCAGGAGCAGGACTGAGAAAAGACTGGTTCTGCATGGCCGACTATCATGTGTTCTCGTCAGACAACCTGACGGAATGGCAAGACCACGGCGTCATTCTCTCGCAGGAACAAGTGCCCTGGGGCAATCCCATGGGCTACTCGATGTGGGCACCCGACTGCGTCGAGAAGAACGGTACTTACTATTTCTTTTTCCCCAATGCACCGCGTGAAGGACGTGGCTTCAATATCGGTGTGGCCACCGCACAGAAGCCTGAGGGTCCCTATACGCCAGAGGCAGCACCCATCAAAGGCGTGATGGGTATTGATCCCTGTTGTCTGATTGATGATGACGGCCAGGCCTACCTCTATTGGAGCGGTATGGGCATCCGTGCGGCGAAGTTGAAAGAGAACATGAAAGAGCTGGCCGGCGAGCCCCGACAGATGGAAGGACTGCCCGAAGGCTTCAAGGAAGGTCCCTTCGCCTTCAAACAGGGAGGTCATTACTACCTGACCTTCCCCTGGGTGCGGAAAGAGAAAGGTACGGAGACGCTGGCCTACGCAATGAGCGACTCACCCATGGGTCCCTGGCAGTTCAAGGGCATCATCATGGCCGAACATGCCAATGGCTGCTGGACCAATCACCATAGCATCGTGAACTACAAGGGCGAGTGGTACCTATTCTATCATCATAACGACTATTCACCGGCTATGGACAAGCGTCGTTCTGCCTGTATCGACCGTCTGTCGTTCCTGCCCGACGGAACCATCCGTGAGGTGAAGCCCACCTTGCGTGGCGTTGGCGTCAACAAGGCTACCGACCGTATCGAGATAGACCGCTACAGTCAGGCCAGTCAGGATGTGACACTTGCACAGAACGACTCATTGGCTCCCTTCCAGGGATGGCATGCTCAGTTGCCTGCAAAAGGCAGTTGGCTGCGCTATGCCGATGTAGACTTCAGCATGATGGGTGCGAAAGGCTATGTGGTAGCCAATGTGAAAGCACAGGAGAACACGGTGCTGACCGTACGTGAGAAGGATGCGAAGGGAAAGGTGATAGCCCGATTGGAGATCAAGGTGGAGAGCACCGGACAGTTCCGTCGTGACCTGCGCGGACAGTGGCTTACGGTGACGGCTCCGCTGACGTATCGTCCCAGTGGCAAGACAGACCTCTGCGTGGTCAGCGAAGGCGCGGATGTATGCATCGACTGGCTGCAGTTCAAGAATCGTCAGCAGTATTTCACCCCCGTGGCAGCTAATGCGCCTGCTGCAAAACCCGATGCCGAAGGCTTCATCCGCCGTTGGATGGTCCTCGAACCCATCGCTTGTGAGATCCGTTCGAACACGGTCTTCACCGATACCTATCTGCGTGAGGTATTCTCAAAGACCTACTTCAAAGACCAGCAGACGCTGTTGCCCCGCGACGGTCAGAAGGTGAAGGCGGTCAAGCAGACCCTGCAGTGGCATGCGGTAGAGAGCGATCGCTTCAATGTGAAGCTGTTCCGCTTTGCCGATTTGTTAGACAAGCGCGTCTATGGCGTGCTGTTCTGGGCTGTGACCATCATTGACTGTGAGGAGGAAATTAGTGATGTGCGTCTGGCCGTAGGCTCTAACGGTGCTTCGATGTGCTGGCTGAACGGTGAGGAAGCACTGCTGCTCTCCGGCGACCGCCGTATGGTCAAGGACGACGGCGTGTCACCACGACTGACACTGAAGAAAGGCCGTAATGTGCTACGCTGTGCAGTCATCAACGGTCCAGGCATGAGCGACCTCTGCGTCCGCTTTGTCGATGAGAAAGGAAAACCAGTAACCAACTATAAAGTCATAACGAAATGAACAAGATCTTAACCGCAGCACTCCTATCGTGTCTCTGCTTTCAGACAACCCACGCCCAGACAGGGCAACCCTATATCCATGACCCTTCGACAATCGCCTACTGTGACGGAAAGTATTATACCTTCGGAACGGGTGGGGGAGGCCTGATCTCAGAAGACGGATGGTCATGGCACAGTGGTGCAGAGCGTCCTGGTGGCGGTGCTGCTCCCGATGTGATGAAGATAGGTGATCGCTATCTCGTTATCTATGGCGCTACAGGCGGCGGACTGGGTGGTGGCCATAATGGTCGCATCTTGACCATGTGGAACAAGACACTCGACCCGAAATCGCCCGACTTCCATTACACTACACCTATCGAGGTGGCTGCCAGCGACGGACTGGAGGATAATGATGCCATCGACCCGTCACTGCTGTTGGATCCTACCACCGGTCGCCTTTGGGTGAGCTACGGAACCTATTTCGGAACCATCCGACTCATTGAACTTGACCCTGCAACAGGTGAACGCGTGGCAGGAAATGTGGAGAAGGATATTGCCATTGACTGTGAGGCCACCGACTTGCTTTACCGTAACGGTTGGTATTACCTGTTGGGCACCCACGGCACCTGCTGTGACGGTGTGAACTCTACCTATAATATCGTGGTGGGACGCTCGCGCTCGGTAGAAGGTCCCTATCTGGATAATGTAGACCGCGATATGTTTCATGGTGGCGGACGCATGGTGATTGCTGCCGGCGACCGCGTCTGCGGACCCGGTCATTTCGGTCGTACGGTCATTGATGAGGGCATTGAGATCATGTCGTGCCATTATGAGGCCGACTTCAATCAGGGCGGACGCTCGGTATTAGGCATCCGTCCGTTGCTCTGGCGTAACGACTGGCCCGTGGCAGGCAACCGTTTCAAGGGCGGCACCTTCGAGATTGAGTCAGAGCGCCGCGGCTATTCACTGGAGCTGGCAGTCGACTTCGTCCGCATGGCGCAGGAGCGTGAACGCTTTTGGCAGATAGACCTGACCAAGCCCGTGAAGTCATTGGAGAACCAGAAACTGAGTGATGTGATCGGCTCATGGCCTGAAGGTGATATTGCCGTTCGCTGTGGCGACTATATGTTCCGTCCTCACCAGCGCTGGACTATCACACCCGTGGCTGGGGCAGGCGGCTACTTAGGCAACAGTTACTTCAAGATTGTCATTGAAGGAACCGACCGCGCGCTGGCTGCTACGGCCAACAAGGAACTGACCACCGTGTCGAAGTTCTCAGGCAGTGATGAGCAGCTGTGGCGCATCGAACAGGCCATCGATGGTACTTTCCGTCTGATGCCGAAGCGCATTCCGGGCGAGGAGCAGCTGAACACGCGCTTCGTATTGTACAGTGCAGCCGACTCCACTCCCACACTGGCTGAATGGGACTTCAACAGTGATAACTCAAAATGGAACTTGCGAGTAGACTAAATGGATAAATACAATGAGAGCCCACCTAAGCGGTGGGCTCTCATTGTTTTTACTTCACGATGATTTTCTTGCCGTTGCGGATGTAGATGCCTTTCTTCAGTCCTGCAAGTGAACCGGCGTTTCCGATTTGCTGTCCGTTCAGGTTGTAGTAGACGTCGCAGTCTGCACTACGATGTACAGCGGCAATACCTGAAGTCTTCGGCGTCAGATAGGCAGCGCGCACATTGACCGAACTGCCCCAGTCAACCTTCAGCGCATTCAGATGGACGAAAGCATCGTTGCGCGTCTTGCCCTCGTTGGTGGGCGTGGTGCGCAAGTCATCCAGATTGAAGACGATAGCCTGCATGTCAGCATCCCAGTAGGGATCGGTCTCGTTGAACGAAACAATGATCTGTTTCCACGGACCGTGAGAGACAAGGCGGTTGGCCAGGATACGAAGGCCCGTTCCCGTACCGCGCAGCACCAGCTTGTCGTAGTCGCTGACATCGGCAAAGTGGTTCTCTTCAACACCGACGAAGCCGGCCACAGCGCCGCCACCACCGACACTCGTACCCATGTTCCAGTCAACATTGACATAGGTATCCAATGGCTGTGCGTTGGCACCGGTGCCATTCCATTCCTTGAACATCGAAGCCGTCATGCGCGTCCAGTCATCAGGCGCCTCGAAATCATCCACATTGACAGCGTTGAGGATATAGTTCAGCACATTGTTGGTGCGAACGGGGAAATACTGTGTGAGCAGACGGTTGCGCTCGTTCATATAGGTTTCATCGACCGTATAGAGCTGATAATCGTCGCGTGAGTTATAGCGATGAACATCACGACGGTAGTCACCCCAGCGGGCAGCCTCGTCATAAAGGGCTGTTGCAATCGTGTTGTACAAGCTGTCCCATACCTCCCTCACCGACTGTTCGCCGAGGAAGCCGTCGTCAGCAAGCACCTCCTTGGCTCGACGCACGTAGCGACGGGCGAAGTGATCGTTCTGCAGCAGGTTATGGAAGATGCCCGTGGGACACGCCATACCGTTATTCTTATTGAACACATTCTCCGTAGGACTCTCGAAGATAATCTCTGAGTCCCAGCAGAGGAAGCGGAATCCCTGGCTCTGCGGACCGCGACGGCGCAGGGCATACCAGTTGTGATGATCCCAGTCGGTATTGCCGCCGTACTGGTTGATGAGCATGTAGTCGATAAAGGCATCGATATCGAGGAGTGCTTCCAGTTCCGGGTCGTCATTGCCATCGGCATCCTTTCCCTGTAACATATAATAATAGGTGTCGTCAGCAGCACGGCTGGCTACGGTAATCATCTGTTCCCAAGCTTCCAGGTCGCCCTCGCTGGCCTCGATATGGTTACCGCCATCCTCTTCAATCTTGATGACATCGATATCTGATTTCGAACCGCCCAGATGGTCTTTGCCAAACTGGTCGTCTACGCGCTCGGCAATATTGTAGATGCCCCAGTACATACCGTTGAGGAAAAGGTGGACATACTGTGCGTTGACACTGGTCCATCCCATCTTGCGCTGCATGCGACGGGCCCATACATCACGCGTATACTGCGCCTTGGTATTATTACCCACGGCCCAGTGCTGCCAGGAATTGCCGAAATGACAGCGCAGAACGAGTTGGTCGAACTTCTTCGGCTCATCTTCTCCATAGAGCGGATATTTCAGCGATTTGGGACCATACTTCTCCTTGAAGACAAAGCGGAAGGAGTGCTTCGGGTTCTTCTCAGCCAGTCGACCGTGGCCACCATGCAGACGAACACCGCAGTTCACGCTCAGGTCGTGCTGCTGCGGACCACCGAACAGTTCGATGCTGGCGGGACGAGTCCAGCCGTGACCGGTATTATCGCCTACGGGAGGGCCTGTGAAGATGTAGATACCACCACGGGCAGTATCGTTCTCATGACTGAAGAAATTGTCTTTGTCGGAAACGAGCGAGAGGATAGGCAGCTCTTTCAGTCCCTGGATAATCTTCGGCTTCAGGGTGCTGTTGCCCGTCATCTCCGGATCCATCTCGTAATCGGCTGTAGCCCGACCGCTGCGCTCGGTGTACTTTCCCCATTCAGTAGGGTAGCCAGACGGGTTGTTGGGCTGTGAGAGTACCGACTTCACAAAGATATAGGAAGCGGTGGCTACGGGAGACAGCGAGTCGCCAATCACTTCGACGGCCCGCAACAGCGTGGTCTTCGAAAGTGTCAGCGGCGACTGGTAGAGCTGACTCTTTAGGGTTGGTTCACTGCCATCGGTGGTATAACGGATGGCATGGCCTTGTTGGGAGGACAAGGCAACACTGATGGACGCGTCTTCAAAGAGACCGTGTGACTTGCTGAACTGTGGCTGCGCAAGAGCAGCAGTGCTAAGCAGCAGTAATAATAGGTTGATGGTTATTCGTTTCATATCAGGTGCAAAAATACGAAGTTTTTTTCTTTTCGCGAAGAATGTTTCCGTATAAAATGATTGTCATGAGACATTTTTGAAATAATGCGACACGTGGAAGCGAATAGATTCCGTAGGAATTGACTATCTTTGCAAGCGTAAACGAAACAATTTAACTTTCTAAAATTATCAATCCAACAACCAGCATGAAAAGAACAATGAAAATGGCCCTTGCTATGCTCCTTGCCTGGAGCGCAGGCACAACATGGGCACAGGGGCTGAAAGATGCCTACAAAGATTATTTTTCAATCGGTGTTGCCGTAAACCTGCGTAACGTCACAAATGCAGATCAGCAGGCACTCATCAAGAGAGAGTTCAACAGTATTACGGCCGAGAACGACATGAAGCCTGAACCAACAGAGCCTCGTGAGGGGCAGTTTAACTGGAAGAATGCAGACCGTATTGCTGACTTCTGTCGTGCCAATGGCATCAAACTCCGTGGACACTGTCTGATGTGGCACTCACAGATAGGCCGTTGGATGCTGGAGGATAATCCTACAAAGGAGGTGTTCTATCAGCGCATGAAGAACCATATCCAGGCTATTGTGACCCGCTATAAGGATGTGGTTTACTGCTGGGACGTAGTGAACGAAGCTATCAGCGATGATCCCAATGCTGCTGATCCCTATCGTCAGTCACCGATGTACAAGCTCTGTGGCGATGAGTTCATTATGAAGGCTTTCCAGTATGCACGTGAGGCCGATCCCAAAGCACTGTTGTTCTACAATGACTACAGCACCGTAGATACCCACAAGCGCGAGCGCATATATAATATGGTGAAGAAGATGAAGGCTGCCGGAGTGCCCATCGATGGTATCGGCATGCAGGGACACTTTAACATCTACTTCCCCACTGAACAGCAACTGGATTCTGCAATCGTCCGTTTCAAGGAGATCGTGAAGCATATCCACGTCACTGAACTCGACATCCGTACCAATCAGGAGATGGGCGGACAGTTGCAGTTCAGCCGTGACGGTGTCAACGTGACCGATTCAGTGAAACAACATCTGGCCGATCAGTATGCCCGCGTGTTCCGTGTGTTCCGCAACCACAAGGATGTCATTGACTGTGTGACCTTCTGGAATCTTGGCGACCGCGACTCATGGTTGGGGGCAGCTAACTATCCCCTTCCTTTCGATACGGAATACAAGCCCAAACTGGCTTATGAGTATATCCGTGATATGAAGGCTCCTGCATGGAACATGCCTCCCAAGCCTGCACCAAGACCCCGTCAGGCTCGTCGCGGACAGCCCCAGCGCCCGCCATTCAATCCCGATATGGCATTCCCTGAGGATCCCAATGTGAAGGAAGACTTCAAACCATCGGTGATGAACCAGCCCGGACAGCAGTTCCCAATGGTGAACTCACAGGGATATGTACGTTTCCGTGTGGAGATTCCCGATGCGCAAGCCGTCAGTGTCAGTCTTGGACTCGGTGGACGTGGCGGTACCCAGTTGCATCGTGCTTATGATAACTCATGGGTAGGACAGACCGAAGGTCCGATGGATGAGGGCTTCCA
Source organism: Prevotella sp. (assembly GCA_017460515.1). Taxonomy (GTDB): domain Bacteria; phylum Bacteroidota; class Bacteroidia; order Bacteroidales; family Bacteroidaceae; genus Prevotella. The sequence goes on along the minus strand of JAFUAY010000015.1, from coordinate 27,518 downwards.
CTACTATCACTTGACTGTTGATGGCGGTACGCTCAACGACCCCGGTGCCAAGAACTATTTCGGTTCCTGCCGTTGGGAGAGCGGTATCGAGATTCCTGCCAAAGACCAGGACTTCTATGCTGAGCGCATGGACGTGCTCCACGGCAATGTGCAGCAGGTGTTGTTCCCCTCGAAGAGTACCAATAGCGTAAAGCGCGCCTTCGTCTATACACCTCCTACCTATGGCAAGGACAACAAGAAGTATCCTGTGCTCTACCTGCAGCACGGTTGGGGCGAGGATGAGACTGCCTGGAGCAATCAGGGACATGCAAACCTCATCATGGACAATCTGATTGCTGAGGGAAAAATTAAGCCTTTCATCATCGTGATGACATACGGTCTGACCAACGACGTGAAGTTCGGAACCATTGGCAGCTTCACAGCCAAGGAGTTTGAGACACTCCTCGTTGACGAGCTTGTACCCTATATCGATGCTAACTTCCGTACCATCGCCAAGAAAGACGGTCGTGCAATGGCAGGTCTTTCAATGGGTGGTGTCGAGACCAAGCTGATTACCCTGCGTCGTCCGGAAGTATTCGGCTACTATGGTCTGTTGAGTGGTGGTACCTACCAGCCCAGCGACATCAAGGATCCCAAACAGGTGAAGATGATCTTTGAGAGCTGTGGCTCAAAGGAGAATCCTGACGGCATCAAGTCGTCTGTCGATGCACTGAAGGCTGCCGGCTTCAATGCTCACGGTTTCGTTAGCGAGGGAACAGCTCATGAGTTCCTTACCTGGCGTCGTAGCTTGAAAGAAATGGCACCGCTGCTCTTCAAGTAAAGAAGCAATCCCGTAAAAAATCAAGTGAGCCACTTCCTCGATTTGAGGAGTGGCTCACTTTTAATATATAATGTGTCTTTCTGTGTTGGCTAAGACACTGCAAATATACTCATTTTTCTGTGACAGCCCAATAATTTAATACAGGAATCCTATCGCAATGCGTTGCGTTAACTGTTGTCATTTCCCTGCGTTAAGCTCCCATTCGTCACGCCAATGAATGACGGGCTTACCGTTCTCAAACTCAATGGGCAACCAGATATAACGGGCGTCACGCGGATGACGAGGACGCCAGATGTCTGCCATAAAAATATACTGACCGTCGAGGGGTAGGATATAAGTGCTTTGTCCGTTGAATGTCTTCTCAGCCTTGGGACCGCGGCAGGGATTAGGATGCTGCGTCCAAGGTCCCCAGATACTGGGAGCAGAGAACATGCGAGCTTCGTTGGGCTCCCATCCTGTACAACCGCTGGTAATCATCCAATAAGTGCCCTCATGTTTGAAGATAGCGGGTGCCTCGTTATGACCGCCAGGTGCCATTCGGGTATAGCGACCGGTATGGTGCAGATAATCGCCTGTCAGCTCGGCAATGTGAAGGGTATAGTTCTCTTCCGATGAGAAGATATGATAGGCCTTACCGTCATCATCAACATACAGGGTCATGTCGCGCGACATCTGTCCGGTTTCATAGTCACGCTTTACGTATTCGTCGAATCCCATCGGCGAACCTTCTATCGGCCATGTAGCGGCATTCGCCCGTTGAGAATAGAGGAACTTGTATGGTCCTTCCGGACGGTCAGCCACTGCAACGCCATAACGGGCGGCACTATAGCCCTTTCCTTTCAGTTCCAGATGGAACCACATGCAGAACTTCTTCGTCACGGGATTATAGATGACTTTTGGGCGCTCTAAGATACAACCGCGCTCAATGTCATGTCCGCGCTGCTCACTTACGCTCAGTGCTACGCCACAGTTACGCCAGTTAACCAAGTCTTTCGAGGCATAGCACATCACGCCTACCAATGCATCACTCGTACGGTCGCTCTTGTGTTCGCCAAACCAATAGTAGGTATCGCCATGCTTCAGTACACCGCCACCATGAGCATTGATGTGGCGTCCACCATCATCGGGCCATTGCTCACCACTACGAATGGCTTGTTTCTTTTTCTGCTGCTCGTTCCAGTAGCTTTCCAGGCGTTTGGCTTCAGCCTTCGTGATATGAATTACCGAACCGTGTTTGGGTGAGATACAGTTCTGAATCTTCATGACACCCTCGTTGAAACGTCCCAACGGCTTGAACGTCTTAAAGTCAGAGGTCTCTACGAAACCGAAGTTATGAGGGGTCACACTATAGATGTCATACATGACAACCCACTTGTTCTCACCAATGCGCTTCCAAACATTAGGTGCCTCGCAGCCGCTTCTCTCCGCATCTATCTGCTCGGCATGATAGTCGTCGAAGTGATTGATACGGTCACTAATCATATACTTGATGCCACCAGGATTCTCCTGAGACACATAGGTCATGAAATAACGGCCGTCGGGCATCGGACAGATATCGGCATCAAGCACCTGAATCTTGTCGTCGGGATATTCAAAGAGTAACTGCGGCTCAGTTTCCAGCGTGGTAAAGGCTTCATCGGCATAACTGTAGTAGAGCTTGGTACGCCCACCTGCCTGCTGACGGATGGTGAAATAGACCATCGGCTTGCCTACCTGTGGGTCCCAGATGGTCTGCGGAGCCCATGCACAGCCTATCTCTCCGAATTTCTCAGGGAAGAGTTGGTCGATACGGGCTACATGATGTGTCCAGTGGATCAGGTCATCGGAGGCCATGAGTACCAGTCCACGGTTATTGCCCCATCCGTATTTTTCGGGTCTTTCCCATTGCGTAGTGCGGATACCTTTCTGCTTTCCGAAGACATGCAGGTCGGTCATAGCGATATAGAACTTTCCGTTTGGTGCGCGATAGATGTGTGGGTCACGAATGCCATGCTGCTCTGCAATACTGTCACCGGCAATAATCGGCTCACTGTTGTTCACGGGTGTAAAGGTATAGCCGTCATAGCTGATGGCCATGAACAGTGAGTGTGTCGGGTCGGTGAAATACGTGAACAGGTAGGCGCCCATGTCCTTTTCTTTTAGCGCCCGCTTCGGCTTGGCTCCATTTGTCGTCATTGAGACGAGGGCAAATACAAATAGTAGTGCAAAATAATGAAAGTGCTTCATCGTTTAGTAAGTAATAATACTCGTAGGGGTATTGGTGTTCATTAAGATATTTGCGCAGCTCAGTGCTCGTTTGCATGAGGAAGTCTCATTTCCGAAAAATCAATAGAACTTCACTACATCATCAAGTTGACGATGGCGTGGCTGTACCGGCTGCCCCTTGCGATAGCCGAGCGCAATGACGGCCATGACCGTCTCGTTGTCGGGAATGCTGAACAGTGCACGCAGTTTGTCGGCCTCACGCATACCCATGATAAGGGTGTCAAAGCCCATTGCCCTGGCCTTCAGGATGAGGTAGCAATTAGAGAGACCATTGTCATAAGCGCCCCAGCCATCTCCAACCTCATTGGAAGGATTGCCTCTGAAGAATCCCGACTTTCCGCGTTCAAAGGTAGAGACAATGAGGACGGGAGCGTCTTGAATGCGTTGCTTATTACCGCCTACCAGGTCTTGTACGGCAGCAAGTTTCTCAGGCGAGATGGCCACATAATACTTCGTTGGCTGCTGATTGGCCCATGATGGTGCCTCCTGAACGGCAGTCAGCAGTGTGCGCACCTCGGCTTCGCTGATCTTCTTCGTTGCGTCATAGCTACGAATGCTGCGGCGGGTGGTTAATACTTCGTCAAACGACGGTGATTTTTTCTCTTGTGCTACGCTGGGCAGTATGAACAAAGCTGCCAGGGCGGTCAGTAAAAATAATCTTTTCATTTGGTTTTTATAATTTTGTGTTGATATTCAAAAGGGCATTATCGGCACTCGACGAGCCAACCATCAGTTGATACTGACCAGGCACGAAGCGCATCGTGTTAGTTTGTGCGTCCCAACTCTCCAGTTGCTTCTTCGGCAGGGTGATGCTCATGGTGCGAGCTTCGCCCGCCTTCAGGTTCACTTGCTGGTAAGCACAGAGGGTCTTCAGCGGACCTTCCTTATCTGCCGTGCGACGGAAATAGACCTGAGCGGTCTCCGTACCATCGACTTTGCCGGTGTTCTTCACCGTGACGGTAAGAGTGACGGCATCGCCCTTCACCTTGACGGTGGGCTTCGAGAACTCGAATGTCGTATAGCTCAAGCCGTGGCCGAAGGGGAACAAGGGTTCGCCCGTGAAGTAACGATAGGTGCGGTTCTTCATCGTGTAGTCGAGGAAGTCGGGCAGGTCGTCAGTACTGCGATAGAACGTCACAGGCAACTTGCCGCTGGGGTTATAGCGCCCAGTGAGGACATCGGCCAACGCCGTGCCGCCCTGCTCTCCATCATACCACCACTGAAGGATGGCATCGCAGGTTTCCAACTCAGGCGCCATCGCCATTGCACCACCAGAGCAGTTCACAAAGACCACCTTCTTACCTGCCTCATGCAACCAGCGGAGCACATCGCGCTGAGCCTGTGGCAGTTCGATGCTGGTGCGGTCGCCACCACGGAAGCCTGGTTCGCTGACACGCATCTCCTCACCCTCAAGAAGAGGCGAGATGCCACCTACAAAGACCACTGTCTCGGCATCGCCCACCTGTGCCAGCAACTCCTGCGGCGTGGGGGCAGCCTTGTGTTGAATGTCGAAGTTCAGGGCACCATAGCCCGTCTCCTGCACATAATCAATCTGTATGCGATAGTGTTCGCCTGCCTTTACAGCAATCTCCTTCTGGGCATTCTGAATGCGCTGACGAGCCTGCCAGAGGTTGACGATGGTATCGCCATTGACCAGCAGACGAATCTTATCATCGCCACCAATGGTGAAGATAAGTGTCTCGTCGCGAGTCGGGATGAGCGTTGCGTCAAGACGGGCAGAGCAGTTCTCGAGGTTCACGCCTGGGGCAAAGACGGTGTTACCGCCATTGCTCAGCTTCACAGGTTCCGTCAGAGTGACGGTGGCAACGGGCGTGCCACTCATATCGGTATTGTTATAATAGACAGCCTGCATGCCGGCATTGCCCAATGGTGCACGCAGATTGCCGAAACGACTCTCGATGCTTTCGTTGCGAGTAAGGCCACAGCCCTGCACATAAGGCACATTACCCAACTGCTGGCGAATACCTTCGAGGGCAGTGACGGTCTTGGTGGGATAGCCGGAGTAGTTGCCCCATTGCATCACGGAGTCGTTGGCGTTGGGACCCATGACAATTACCTTCTTCGCAGGCTTCGACACTGTCGCAGCATACTCCAACGGCAGGACGCCGTTGTTCTTCAAGAGCACGATACTCTTGCGGGCCATATCGAGGGCCAGTTGCTTGTGTTCCTTCGAAGCCACCGCTGAGGCAGGAATCTTTGTCCACGACACTTGGTCATCCTTGTCGAAGTCGCCCACTTCCATACGAGCGATGAGCAAACGACGAAGCGAACGGTCGAGGTCGGCCTCCTTGATATCACCACGGCGCACAGCCTCTGGCAAGTGACGATACTCAGAGCCACACTCCACATCGGTACCAGCCAAAACAGCCTGAGCAGATGCCTCCTCGCTGTCCTTGGCGGTGTTGTGCCAACGGGGCAGGAAGTCGCGAATAGCACCACAGTCGCTGGTAATCAGTCCCTTGAAATCCCATTCATCACGCAGGATTTGTTGTTCGTAGCGTGTTTGACTGCAACAGGGCTGACCATCGATGCGCTGATAGGCGCACATCACCTCGGCCACCTCGCCCTCCTGCACCAATGCCTTGAAGGCAGGCAGATAGGTCTCCCAAAGGTCGCGCTCGGGCAGGTTCTCCACATCAAACGTGTGGCGATTCCATTCTGGTCCGCTATGCACGGCGAAGTGCTTGGCACAAGCCAATAGTTTCTTATGCTGAGAGAGTGGTTTGCCATCATAGCTATAGCCCTGCAAGCCACGCACCACAGCAAGTCCCATCTTTGATGTCAGGAATGGGTCTTCGCCATATGTCTCCTGACCGCGTCCCCAACGAGGATCACGGAAGATATTGATATTGGGTGTCCAGAAGGAAAGACTTTGGTAGCGACGGATATTTCCCGATTGCTTGGCTTGCTGCGCCTTGACACGAGCCTCATCGCTGACAGTCGTGAAGACACGATGCAACAAAGCATCATCCCACGAAGCCGCCATGGCCATCGTGATGGGAAAGACGGTAGCATAGCCATTACGCCCCACACCATGAAGAGCCTCGTTCCACCATTGGAACTGGGGTATCTGCAGATGGTCGATAGCGGGCGAGGTGTCCATCATCAGGCGCACCTTTTCTTCTAATGTCAGTCGTTTCAGCAAGTCGTCGGCACGCTGTTCCGCTGTGAGTCGAGAATTCTGGTAAGGCAATGTCTGAGCCGATGCTGTCAGCCCCCATGCGGCGACCAGCAAACCTATTGTGAGTAACTTCTTCATGTGATTATCCTCTTGCCATTTGATAAATCTTCTCCATGTCCTCGGTCTTCAGCACCTTGAGGCAACCACAGGTCTTCTGATAGTCGCGACTACACTTGCGTGTCATCTCCTTGATCTCGGCATCGGTGATGTCGCGGCCAATGAGTTCCTTGATATTGATGGGCATGCCGATGGCGTGATAGAAACGCTCCATAGCCTCGATACCCTTGAGGGCAGTTCCCTCGGGGTCGGTAAAGTCGTTGGGCACATCCATCACATTGACGGCAAAGCGCACAAAACGCGAGAGATTCTCATGAATGACATAGCGTGCCCAACTGGGCCAGATAGCAGCAAGACCAGCACCGTGTGTAACATCGAATAATCCACTTAACTCATGCTCCAGCTGATGCGTAGCCCAGTCGTCTGCCACACCACAACCCGTAAGTCCGTTGTGCATCAGACTGCCGCCCCACATGATTTGTGCACGATAGCGATAGTCCTCAGGATTCTTCAGCACAGCAAATACGGCATTCTTGATACTGCGAAGCATGGCCTCGGCTATATCGGTGGTGAAATCCATGTCGTCATCCTTCGTGAAGTAACGCTCCATGGTGTGCATCATCATATCCGTAACACCGGCAGCTGTCTGATAGGGTGGTAATGTCATGGTGCGACGGGGATTCATAATGGCAAACTTCGGACGCGAGAGGTTGTTGGAGTATCCCAGTTTCACATCACCTTCTTCATTCGTGATGACGCTGGCCTCACTCATCTCACTGCCGGCAGCGGGAATGGTCAGCACCGATGCTACTGGTAGCATGGTCTTGGGCGCTTCAGCCTTGCCAAGGTATAGATTCCATACATCTTCATTCATGCAGACACCGTATGCGATACATTTGGCTGAGTCAATGACCGAGCCGCCACCGACGGCAAGGATAAAGTCCACACCCTCTCGACGGCATAGCTGAATGCCCTCTTTGGCAAGACTCAGACGGGGGTTGGGTACAACACCGCCCAGTTTGACGTAGGTGATGCCACCTTCTTCCAGCAGTCCGCAGATTTTATCCAGCAGTCCAGAGCGTACTGCACTCTGTCCTCCATAATGTACCAGCACCTTTGTGCCGCCATATTTCTTCACGAGAGCAGCCACCTGTTCTTCACTCTTCTCACCGAAAACCACCTCTGTAGGTGCGTAGTATTTGAAATCTTTCATTTTCAATTGTTGTTATTTGTTGGTAATGACTTTTAGTTTATCGCCGCTCATATCCACCTCAAATAGATGGGGGATGCGTATCGTTCTGCCACGGCCATCTTTAGAATGATGATGTACCGACATCATCCACTGGCCGTCAAAGCGCTGAAAGAGCATGGAATGGCCGTAGCCTGGAGGCGTGATAGGGTCAGGCTCCTGTGTCCACGGCCCATCGAGGGTTCCGCTCTCTGAATAGGCAACGCCTTGTGTATAGACATCAAAGACCCATGAGGTCCAGAGCATCCCCAAACGTCCTGTTGCGGTGCGGAAGAGCCAGGGACCGTCAGTCACCTTGTTCCAGGTAATCTCTCCTTGGTCGTTCTTCTCTCGGCTCCAAGGTGAGTCGCTGGCACGGAAGAGTACTTTCGGTTCGCCTATGGTACCACTGAGGTCGGGCTTCAGTTCAATCTTCTCCATCGTGCCGTTCCAGTTCTGCAGCCATTCACCGCAGAACACCATGTAAGGCTTTCCGTCACGGTCTTTCCAGTAAGTGCCGTCGAGGGTAGGACGGTCGGCAGGCAGGTAGGTTGCATCACCAAAGGCGCGGTAGGGGCCCATAGGATTGTCAGCACGGAGCACTTGCGAGGCACGTCGTTCAATGACATTGCCGCGCACGTTGCCAATTTTCACTGCCTGATTGGTGAATGTGGCGAAATAATAGTACCAGCCGTCACCCGTGACATGTGGCTCGGCAGCCCAGATCATGGGTCGCGGACCCATCCAGGAATCAGCTTCAAACTCCGTAACGCGGAACGGCCCTTCCCACAGCTTCAGGTCACTGCTGCGCCACATCATGCCGCCTGTTCCCGTCATGTAGTACATCTTTGTCTTTTGGTCTGCTAAGATTGCCGGATCACTCAGGCGGATAGAGTCCAGCGGTACATTCTTTCTCACACGCATGCCACGCTGTGCCGTTGCCGTCAGCAGACTAACGGCGGCAAGGAGGCAGATCATAATTGTTCTTTTCATGATGGTAATTATTGGTAAAAGCTATGAGTTGTCAGGCGATCAGGAACCGTCATGCCTGTTGAATGTCAGAGGAAGCCTCTTTAAGCTTCTGGGTCAGTCGACTAATATCTTTTGCACTCTCGCTCATACGGGCGGTGATATTCGCAACTTCGTCGGCGGGGAGATTATGCAGACTGGTTGCCAGCACCTGTGCGAAGCCACTGATGATGTTCAGGGGCGTGCGTATCTCGTGATACATATCCTGTATGAAGGCAGCCTTGCGGCGGTTCGTCTCAAGTTTTAGCTGGGTGGCATTGGCGAGCTCGTCATTGTGCTGTGCTAACTCGTCATTGGCAATGCGTATGTTATTGACGGTCTGAGCAAGCGATTGCTGCATGCGGATGAAGCTGTTCTGCAAGCGGCCTACACTGTCGTGACGGTGACTCTCAGGCAATGGCTCGTCAAAGTGGCCTTCGGCAATGCGCTTGGCCTGTTCGTCCAGTTGCTTCAACGGTTGTACGGCGCGGCGTACCGTCTGATAGCAGAAGAGCATGAGCAGTGCCAGACCAACGCCAATGATAATCCAGACAATGGTCAGCAGTCGGTTGTAACGGGCGAAGACATCGCTTTCCGGACATACGATGGCAATGCTCCAGCCAGTGCGTTGCAGGGGTCGGTAGAAGATAAAGGCAGGTAGTCCGTCAACGATGGTCTCTGTCATGCCACTGTTTCCAGCAAGCATCTTGCGTCCTAATACCTCAATATTTTGACGCGCCTCTGGGGCTGCATCACTGAAGATGGTATGTCGGAAGAGCTTTGACGTGTCGGGATGTACAAGATAGGTGCCGTCACGGCCAATCATGATGGCTGATGAGTTGGGGTATGGCTTCAGCGTTGTGAATGCCTCCGATAGCCATTTCAGCGTGAGGCTGGCAGTGATACTGCCTACATAGCGGCCGTTAGCATCGCGCATCGGACAGCAATAGGAGGTCATGATGTCGGGCGATGATAGTGTACCCTCGTTATAGTCGTCGAAGGCATCAATCCAGCAGGCAGCCCCTAAGGCCCGCGGCGTCTTGTACCATACGGCTTCAAAATATTCAAAGGGTCCCTCCCGCACGGTGGTGATACTATCTCCCGTTTCGGCAATGTCTTTGTCTGAACGATGGCGCAGCGAATAGGCTGAGTAGTAGCGTCCCATCTCAGGGAAAAAGTACGGTTCCATCGAGATAGCAAAGCCTGTCAGGAAGTGATTCTCCTGTACCGTACGATGGGTAAAGGCTAAGAGCGAGTCGGGATGAAGATGGCGTGTGGTGGTAGCGGCCATGAAATTGGTGACGAGTTCTGTTTCTTCCATGATACCATTGATGCGCTCGGCGGTGTTGTCAAGCAGTTGGGTAGCATGTTCAATGGCGGTATTCTGAATATATCGCTTACAGCGGTAGAACAGGAAATCGAAGAGCAGCGAGAAGACCACCGTGATAATCAGCACGATGAGCAGACCCAGTCGCAGCGAGAGTCTTTGTCTGATGTAACAGAAAGGTCGTTTCATGAGCTTGCGGGGTCTTTAATCAGTTGATCTAATAGTTCGGTGATGGTCTCACTACCCTGCAGGATATCGGTCTGCAGTGCGATGATATCTTCTTTCGAGAGGCCCGCATAGTCGTGGCATATCTTATTGGTGCTGCGATAGACCTGTTCAACAGGTACGGCCATGCGGATGGTCATGTCATGAAGGAATTTCGTCTTCTTCTCCTCATAGCTCTGTGCTTCGTCGAAAGCCGCCTTCAGTTCGGCATGCTGACGGTTCAGCGTGTCCTGTTTCTGCTGCATCTCACCCATATAGGCAGCTAAGCGGCGTTGCATCATTGACAGGCTGTTCTGCAGGCGTCCTGTCTCATCACGATGCCGTGTGTCGTGAATCGGCGTGTTCAGGTTGCCTTCAGCGATCGCCTGTGCCGAGTCTGCCAAACGGTGTAAGGGACGCAAATGGAATGCAATGACAAGGTAGAGGCAGTAGATGAGTAGGATAATAGCGGCTATGCCCCATGACAGCAGGATCCATTGCATGTGCCCATACTTGCCATAGATATCCTCAGCCGGACTCACGCCAGCCAGACAGAACGCTCGGTCACCGATGGGTTGCGTAAAGATGTAAATCTCCTTGTCGTCATACATCAGCTGGCGATAACCGCTCACGCCACCGGTGATAAAGGTGTCAAACTGGCTGCTGTCACGGCGTATGACATACAGTTGCATATTGGGCAGTGATCGCTGGAGTGTTGCCAGTGAGTTATTCTCCTCAATAAGCTGTTCAATGCGTGAACGGTTGATGCGTATGCGTCGATGTTCCAGTCGTGCCGTCATCTCCGACTGTCTTAGCGTATTGTCAATGCGCAGTGCCGTGTTCTCCAACGCTTGAATGGTGGTGTCGATCGTCTCGTCGCGGATGACCTCCTCCGAGAAACTGGCCAGTAGGCCGATGACCACGCCAGAGGTAATCAGCACGAAGCCTGCCACCCAGAGTGATAGCTGGGTGGAGAACGAGGTGCGTATTTTCTGTAGCGGGGTCATCATCTTCTTACTTCACGTATTTCAGGATGAGCCAGGTGCCGAAGATCTGCAGCATCAGTCCGGGCCAGCCGAGCGTAAGGTCGGCAATAGTGGCATCGATACCACCTGTGATAGCCAGTTCACCGACAATGCCGATGGCCTTGGTCATAATGACGATTGAGACCAGGATCAACAGACTGACGACCTGATAGCGCTGGGCAATGAGTCCGGCAACGATAGCGAGGGCAGCCAGCTTGAATGTCATCACGGGCAGTACCTCCCAGGCAGGCATTCCCGTAATCAGATGGTTCACCAGCGGTGAGACGAGGGCTGCCAGCAGTCCCGTCTTCCAGCCAAACTTATAGGCACCAGCCATGATAACCAGTGACAGGGGCGAGAAGATAATACCGCCCTGTGGGATCAGGTGAAACACTTGAGGCAGTATCAGGTTGCAGGCTACGAACACCGTTGCCCACAGATAAGTCTTCACCTCGTCATAATTCAATGCATAAAGTTTTACGTTTGCTTCCATATTATTGGTCTGCTTAGTTTTATAAATTCACACTTATACCGCCCATGAAGGTGGCGCGGGGCATGGGATAGTCCAGGTTCATCTCGTATTTCTGTGCCAGCAGGTTCTCGCCGCGTGCCCAGAGACTCATGTTCTTCAGGAGCGCGTAGCTCACTGAGGCGTCCAGTAGCCAGAAGTTTTCCTTCGTCTCGTTCGTTCCCACCTCAGTATAAAGGTTCTCGATGCGGTGCAGGCCCAGGGTGGCTCTCCACTTGTCTTGATGGAAGTCCACTCCTACAAAGGTCATACCCTCTGGAGCAGCAACCACCTTGTTCTTCATGTGCAGGTAGGACGTGTTACACATCACGTTGAAATAACGGCCTAACGGATAGCTCAGCTCAGCTTCAACGCCCCAGTTCTCAATCTCGCCGGTATTCACGTTCTGCATGTTCACCGTCTGAATCATGTTATCGCCTTTGATGTAGAAAACGTTCAGTCGGTAGTTGAGGCCGTCGCTCATGCGGTGATGCCATGACAGTTCATAGTTCCACAGGCGTTCTGGCTTCAGGTCTTCATTGGCCGACTTGTAGAGATACATCTCCTTGGGATTGGCGCGGCGGAAGCCTTTGCTCACCATCGCCTTCACTTCTCCCGTGGTGATTGGGCGTACAACGATACCAGCCTGTGGAATCCATTCACCGCCAGAGACAGAATGGTGGTCATAGCGCAGACCGGCATCAACGGTCAGCCATTCGGCCAGGTCCTGACGGAAATCCATGTAGCCGGCAATCACATTGGCATGTGAGTGCGAACTCTGCATGAGGCGCTGGGCGGTGGTCACCACCTCGCCCGTCTCACGGTTGGTATAGTAGGCACGTCCGTAGATATGCTGATAATCGACACCCACCGTGGTGCGGTTGCCTTCAAATAGCTGGCCACTCTGATAGGCTGAGACGCCAGCAACGGCATCTTTCGAACGGAAGAGATCGGTCTGCGGCTTACCGCCTACAGCATTATAGCCGTCATTGATCTTATGGCGCCCGAAGTTGTCATAAACGCTGATTCCACCGCTGGTACGCTCGTAGTTGTTCTCAATGGCCAGCGATGCCTCGGCACGTGTGATATACTGGTCGTTCTCCTTCTTCAGCTGGGTGATGGCACCGGGGTTCGAGGCATTCCAGTGGGTCACATTACCACTCAGTGAGGCACGCCAGTGCTCGTTGAGGTCATAGCCTAACTTCACGAAGCCGCCATATTGCTCGAAGCACATGTTCGGACGGTGGTTGTCGGTACGTCCGTACTGTGCGGCAACGGTGCTGCTGAACTTACCGCTACGCACTTGGTTCGAGACTTCAGCCTGTACGGTACCGTAACTGCCGGCGCCCACCGTAGCGTTTGTCGTGATATGATCGCGATAGACAGGACGGCGCGTCACGATGTTCAGCACACCGCCCATGGCGTTTGAGCCATAGAGCACCGATGCCGGACCGCGTAATACCTCCACACGCTCGGCCATTAGCGTCTGATAGCTGTCGCTGATGGGGTGGCCAAAGATGCCCTGATACTGCGGATGACCGTCTATTAAGACCATCAACTGTCCTGAGCCGCCTGTGACGCCGCGCAGATTGATGCCGCCTGCCGCACCTGTTGATACGCCATAGCCTGTCATCGAACGTGAGGTAATGAAGAGCCCTGGCACCTGCTGCATCACTGTGGGCAGGATGTTGGTCTGGTGCTGTTTCGTCAGCGTCTCACGATCTATGATTGTTACCGTCATGGGCAGATGGCGTATGTCTACGGCATTACGCGTACCTGTTACGACGACCTCTTGTAGGTTCAACGAGTCTGCAATCTCACCCCGTGTACCTATCGCTGTCAGTCCCAGCAGTACAATACTTGCAATTCTTTTCATATCGTCAATAAATCCTTTTTAGTTCTGCTTTTATCTCCCGCGGCGGTCATTATTGCCCCATTTCTTATCATACCTTCCCTCGGTATCAATCTTTCCTCCGAACATGTTCAGACGGTAGCGTACGTGCAGCATGGCATAGCTGTTGATGCTGTTGTAGCGGGTATCGCTTCGCCCATTGGCGTTCACCCAGCGTTCGTAGTTGCTCTGCTGACCCAACAGGTCGTAGAAGTTCAGTGCTACGATGAGCGTCTTCGACTTCAGGAACGATTTTGAGATCTGTCCGTTCCAGATTAGTTCGTTGGTGTTCGATGACGGGTCGTTATAGCCTCGGCGACTGTTCTCGTGCAGGTTGGTCATGATCTCGAAGCCGTTGGGCAGGCGTACCATGATTTGTCCGCCGTAGCTGAATCGCCAGGTGTCCAGGTCGGCAGAGGGCTGCAGCTCATTGCGTGAGTGCTGGTAGTTCACGTTGCCGTCGAGCATCACCTCCAGCCAGTCGTTGCGGTAGCTGGCGTTCAGTCGCTGGTTCACGTTCGTGGTGCGGGTGGTGTTCTTGGCGGCATCAGCCTTCGCCTGTGCCACATAGCTTACATAATTATTGTACCTGATACGCGAGTCACTGCCTACGTTGAAGTGTGCGGCTGAGTCGATGGCTGTGCTGAAGTTGATACCGCCGTCGGCATTCCAGTTACCGTTGATATTCTCCGGTCGTGAGACACTACCACCCGTTTCGGCATTATAGCGCACCAAGTTCGAAATAGAGTTGCGTATATGGCGGTAGTTACCGTAGAGGACAATGCTCCGCTTGTATTTCTGGATGTAGTTGTTGTAGTACACGTTCAGCGAATTGGTGAACTGCGGCTTCAGACCAGGGTTACCCTGTGTGATATAGAGCGGGTTCGAGTCGTCGGTGATATCCAGCAACTGGGTGATATCCGGCTGACGGGTGTCGCCGCGATAGTGCACGTAGATATTCTGCTGCTCGCTGAACTTATAGTGGAAGTCGATTGTTGGCGTGAGATTGGTCACGTTTCTCACCGTATCGACATAGACACCGCGGTAGTCCTGGATGAAGTTCGAGTGCTGGGGCTGTACCAGGAAGCCCAGGTTATAATCGTACTCCTCCTGCCAGTGACGCAGCGTCAGTCGGATATTATGTGTATAGTTCTTATACTCTGAATAGCGGCTGAGGCTTCTGTCCAGATGATTGCTGAGCGGCGTAATGCTTGCATACATGGGGTTAAGCTCTCCTATCCAGGGGTCCCAGTCACGGTATTCAGGGTCGATGTCTGAGAAGGGATCACGCCCGAGACGGCTGAAGTCATAGGCCTGGCGGTCGCTCTTATTCTGGTTATAGCGCAGTTCGTAGTTGACTTGCAGGTGGGCGCCCTCCCAAAGGGGCTCACTATACAGTGCGCTAAGGACATATCCCTTATTATCGCTCGGCGTAGTGTTGTAACGGGCGGTGTAGTAGGTGGAATCCTGGGTGGGGTCGGTCGTTTTCTTCACACGATGCAGGTACACCTCGTTGTTCGACACGTTGCGGTCCTTGTTACTGCCGATGGAGCCCTCCACACGCAGGGTGATGTTACGGCCTCGTTGGTTCAGGCGGCGGTAGAACTGCAGCATCGCCCACGCATTCTTGCTCTCACCGTAGCTAAGACTGGAACCGTGGTTGTGGTTAACCAGGTGGGGGTAGAGCGGGGTAGTGGCGTCATGCACCATGTCCAAGGGTGCTTCGGCAAAGAGATAGGGATCGGCATCGAAAGTGGCGCTGGTCGAGGTTGTCGTTCCGTCGTTAGTGCCAAGGCTTCCGTTGGCACGCAGTAACAGGTTGGTCAGTGTGTCGGGCTTCCATTCTACGCGGATGTTTCCGTTCCAGTTATTGCTGCGGGTGAGGCTCTTGGAGAAACTGTTCGAGAAGGTTCTGTTGGTCTCGCTGTAGAAGTTCTCACTGGCGTTCTCGTTCTGGTTGTCGCCGTCACGATGGTTCCAGCGTACCGAGGCATCCATCTTCAACTTCTCGCCGTCGTCATAGTTCAGGTTCGTACCCAGCATCTTGCGGGCGTTCAGTCCGCGGCGGTTCCACCAGCCGGCATTCTCTTCCTTGTTGTTGAAATTGCCCATGATGACGAAGCGGGTCTTATCGGTAAAGCTGCTACCCATGCCGCGTGAGGCATAGCGGTGCTGCGTACCGCCGGCAATGTCGAGGTTCGTCATATAGCCGCGGTTCATGCCCTTCTTGATGGTGAAGTCGATGACCGTCTCCTTATTGCCGTCTTCAATGCCAGTGATACGGGCCTGATCGCTCTGCTGGTCATAGAACTTCATGTTCTGTATGATGTCTACGGGAATGTTCTTCAGCGCCGTCTCCACATCGCCTAACATGAATTCCTTACCGTCCAGGAGGATTTTCTTTACTGCTTTGCCATTGATGGTGATATTGCCATCTTCATCGACCTCGGCACCGGGGATGCGCTTGATGAGCTCTTCGATAGGCGAGCCTTCGGGCGTGCGGTAGGCATCGGGGTTGTAGACCAGCGTGTCCTTCTTTACTACGACCTGTGCGGCTCGTCCCGTGACGATAGCTTCTTTCAGCATCGTGGTCTCTGGCGACATCAGCAGGTCGCCCAGTTCAATGCTCTGGTTGCGGCGGAGCGTCACCTCGCGCTGAATGGTCTGGTAGCCGATAGATGAAATCTTCAGTCGGAAGATGCCGTTGGCAGGTGCTACGATTGAGAAGTTACCCTGAATGTCCGACACGGTGCCGCCTACGAAGGTGGAGTCTTTCTGTCGGAATAGCTGGACGGTGGCCTGAACCATCGGTTCTTTCAGGTCAGCGTCTTGGATACTGCCACTGATGGTCAGTCCACGGTCTTCTGATTGTGCGAAGGCTTTAAGGACCGTGAGTGATAAAAGGGCAAGTATAAGTGTAAAATGCTTCATTGTTATGTGTTGTTTATCGTTTCTTCGTACTATTGCGTAGCTCCAATCGGGCGGTTACCACGATATGCTGTACGCTGTCATCGCCATTGATCTGGTCGAGCAGCAGGCGGAACGCCTTGGTCCCTATCTCGGTGAGGTTCTGCTTGACGAATGAGGTACGGGGGTGTGACATCTCTGATACCCAGTCGCTCATATAGGCAATGATGGCTATGTCGTCGGGGATGCGCAGTCCGCTGTTGGTGATAGCCTGTAGTGCTGAGATACCCAGCAGTCCGTGGGTGGCCAGAATAGCATCGGGTGGTTCGGGCAGGCTGAGCAGTTCCATTGTGTCGGTGAGGCCGGAGTTGAAACTGATGTGATGGCACTTTACCAATTCGGTACGTACAGGGATGCCGTGCTCGCGCAAGGCTTCCAGATACCCGTGCTTGCGGTCGGCAATCTGCTTGACTTGGTTCGGACCGCCTAAGAAGGCGATGCGGCGTGCTCCGGCTTTAATCAGTTCGTTGGTAGCCTGACGTGCCGAGGTGACGTCGTTGATGATGACCGACGAGATACCTACATCAGGCGCCCTGTCGAAGAGCACCACGGGGACATGGCTCTGTTTCAGTCTCAACAGGTGGGAGAAATCAGTGGTCTCCTGTGAAGGACAGATGATGATGCCTTCCACCTGCATGTTGACGAGCAGCTCCAGACAGTCTGTCTCATTCTTATAGCGGTCGTTCGAGTCGGAGATAATGCTCATATAGCCGGCCTTGCGGGCCTCGCCCTCAATGATTTTTACAATGTGGGCATTCTGGTTGAAGGCAATATCCGGCACAACGATGCCAATTGTCCGTGTGGTGCCATAGCGCAGGCTTACCGCAAAGGGGTTCGGCCGATAGCCGCCTGCTTCTGCCAGTTGCTCAATCTGTTCCTTCAGCTCTGGACTTACGCCTTCAAGCCCGCGGAGGGCTCTTGACACCGTACTGACATTGATTCCTAATTTCCGTGCAATATCGCGCTGCGAAATTCGTTTCATGCTTGCTTACCCTGTTGATTGCAATACTCTTTATTACTTTATTACTGAACTTTGTTCAGACTTTACAAAGGTACTGATTTTTTTCGAAAATAACGCAACAAATTGCGGAATTGTTGCGCAACGCGTTGCTTTTTTAAAAATGAGATGTTTGTCACTTATAATCAATAGACTTAGCACTCGTAACTCTATTGATTACGATGTCTAAACACCATGATTACGATGCCTAACTATGGTGATTGGACATCACAAACATGGCAGTTAGCGAAACCTAAGATCACTCAGAGTGAAGCCTAAGATCACTCAAGGCAAAGCCTTGTTTT
The DNA here is from genome assembly GCA_017460515.1 of Prevotella sp. Taxonomy (GTDB): domain Bacteria; phylum Bacteroidota; class Bacteroidia; order Bacteroidales; family Bacteroidaceae; genus Prevotella. The sequence continues at coordinate 9,714 of JAFUAY010000015.1, read as the reverse complement.
GCCCTGGGCAATAACCAAAAATGCTCCGCAGTGAAATCCTTTGTCTATGGGCTTTTTCAGAAAATTGCGGAGCATTTTTTTAAAGAAATATTAAGTGCTAAATATGGTGATTATGAGGTTCTGTTAACACTGTTTTTGTTGACACAATGACACATTTGACAGTATTTTCTAAGAAATCCTTCCTGCGTACCTGTGTGCGCAGGTACGCAGGAGACTCTTTTCAGAATATTGTGTCAAATGTGTCAAATGTGTCATTGTGTCAAGATTTGAGGCTTTCCGAATGTAAATATACAAAATTTTTGAGGCAAATGCAAGAAAATTGGGAAATATTTTGTATTTTTGCATTTTGAAACCAAATTTTGCCGATATGAAGAAGATGTTACTACTCCTCCTGTTGTTGGTGCTCACAGCAGGTACTGGCTTTGCCCAGCAGAACGCAACCATTCGTATTGATGCTACGCAGAAATACCAGTATATCACAGGCTTTGGTGGCTTTGTCTGTTCACCGCAGTTCCAGTATAACCACATGTCGACAGCCGACATCAAGAAAGTGTGGGGTAAGTCGAGTACGGTAGGATGTAATATCATGCGACTCTATATCCCTATCGGTAGGAATGTCTGGAGCCAGTCGCTCGCAACGGCGAAGAATGCCAAGCAGCTGGGACTCATCGTGTTTGCATCACCATGGGGACAGCCTGCCGAATGGAAGACAAACAACAGCAGCGATGCAAAAACCAGTGATGGGGTAGAGGGCTATCTGAAGAAGGAGAACTGGGCTGATTATGCACAGTATCTGGAGGATTACGTGCAGTATCTGCGTACCAATGGTGTGGAACTGGATGCTATCTCGATACAGAACGAACCTGATTGGCCCTGTACATACGCTGGTTGTCTTTGGTCGGCAGCTGATATTGCAGAGTTTGTGAAGACCTACGGCTCACAGATCAGCTGTAAGGTCATAGCTCCTGAGACGCTGGCCGTCAGTGATTCCTATGCGAATGCACTGAACAAAACGGATGTGCTGGCAGGCTTCGATATTTATGGCGGTCATCAGTACGGTGGCATACAGTCGGCCTATAAGAATCTGGGCAAGAAAGGTAAGGAACTGTGGATGACGGAGTATCTCATCAACTGGAATGAGGCGGAGAACAATACCCGTAACTTCGACTTCTCGAAAGACTTCTTCAACTTCTTTACTGCTATCAATACCTGCATGTTGGGCGATTTCAACGCGTGGATTCACTATGCTGCCAAGCGTTACTACGGCATGTTGGGCGACGGTCAGCGCGGAACGACAACCAGCGTAGTCACAAAGCGCGGTTATATCATGGCCCATTTTGCAAAGTATGTCACGGGAACGACGCGCATCAACGCTGCTTTCAGCGGTGACGGCAGCAGTCAGCTGGAAGGCTCGGCCTATCTCTCACAATCGGGTGATACTGTTGTGGCAGTGATGGCTAATACAGGTGAGATAGGCGTTCAGCTCACGCTCGATCTGCCTTTCTATACCACTGCCGGTAAGGTATATACTACGGGCAAGTCATCGAATATGTCGACGAAGACGATCACATTGGAAGAGGAGACCTGTCGCCCTGTGGTCGCCCTGGCAGCACAGAGTGTCTGCACGGTGCTGTTCGTTCGTTCACGCGACCGTCAGCCGTCGAATATGACAGGTGCAACGGCTCGTTTTGATCGTCTGGACGATATGAAAACGACTAAGACCACGTTTGGAACAGCCTATAAGATTTCAGGCAAATCAAAGACCTTTGATGCGTCAAATCCGCTGATTTCATCGAGAAAAAATACTACTTATGGTTATATAGAACTTTCTGATAGATTCACCGAATTAGTGTTCCATGTGAAGAAGGTGACCACGACAGGTAATTTCACGGCAGGTAGTGTTACCCTCTATTATGTGAACGCGAAAGGAGCGGTGGCCAGTCATAATTATGATCGTCAGGATTTGAGCCGTCAGGAGAACTTCGATATGGTGTTCGACCTCTCTCCCGCAACGCTTACCGACGGTTGTATCGGTCTGCTCTCGCTGACTTGCGATAATTCTTATTCACACTTGACGATATCTTTCGGTGATGTCTACCTGCGTCGTTCAGGCAGTCAGTATGCTGCTACGCTGAATGGGGCTTACGTTGCCGATGACAGTAATGTGCTCGACTTCAGCACGGATCAGAGCTGTACGAGCATTGATATGACGGCTGTGACCGATCTGCCGGCAGCCTTGCCTTGGCTGGAAGGTACGAACCGTGTGGTCTTCCTGACTGACGGTTCACCGCTGACGGGTACAAACATCGTTGTGGGTGAGCATTGTTCGAAGTTACAGTTGAACACCGCTGCAGGCAGCTTCCGTCCTGTGCGTAGCTTCACGGCCGATGATGCTGTGCTGACAATCACGCTGAGTGGTCTTCGTTTCCTGACGCTGCCGTTTGATGCTGCCGTTCCTGACGGTGTCGGTGCCTTCACGCTGGATAGTCAGCTGAAGCTCTTGCCTGTTGAAAAGATTACTGCCCATCAGCCCGTTATTGTCAGAGGCGAGGGTGAAGTGACATTCCGAGGTACAGGTGCCGTATCGTTTGCTACCAGTCCGCTGACAGACCAGCAGCGCATGAGCTATGTCAGCTTACCTCTGTATGCCTGCGACTATATCATTGGTCAGCAGAATGGTCAGTGGGGACTTGCTCGTCTGACTGCCACCAGTCAGTTGAATCCCTTCGATGTTTACATAAATGCCGATTTCATCGATAATTTCCTTCCCTTTGATGTGTCAGAGGCAGGCATCAGTACGACACTGCTTGATAACAAAAAGCCCCAACAGGTATATAACCTGATGGGGCAGCGTGTAGCACCTTCAAAGAAAGGTATTGTTATTGTGAAGGGTAGGAAAATCTTGAATAAATGAGGAAGTTAAGGGAGCCTTTTAATTCCCTTAACTCCAGAATTTATAGCTGATATTCCAGCATCACCATAGAGTAAGGAGCCAACTCAAGTTTGAACTTCTTCTCTGCCTTGATCTGCTCTGTAACAGGAGCGATAGGCTGTTTGTCGAAGTAGTTCTCATCGTTAGGCTGACCGGAAAGCGTGGTCTTGGTAGCCGTCTTCTTGATACCGAAACGCTTCAGGTCTACGTTGGCAGTCTTTGCCTGTTCACCGGCATTGCAGATCTTGACATAGAGCTTGCGGGTCTTCACGTTGAGGATCACGCTCTGGTCCTGCAGGAAACCGCTCTCCTGATTTTCAGGCAGGTCTTTCCAACGGGGAGCTACGTCAGGATTCTCGATGGTAACACAGTCGCCATAGTAGTACTGACCGCTTGACTGTCCGAACATCTGCTGTACGTAGTAGCTGCAGGTGAGGAACGGGCGCTCGTTGTCGTAGTAGATAAGGTCGGGGTTCCACTGGGTGCCGTTCTTGCGGGCAAAGAGGGGAGCGTAAGATGTCATGGCTACCACATCAGCATTGCGTTCTACGTGGAGCAGGTACAGACCTTCAGCCAGGGCATCGATGAACTTCTTGTCCTTGGCAGCATATTCGCCCAGGTAAACCTTTGTCTTACGGTCGCGGGGGTACTTGTCGTACTGGCGACTGCTGAGGAAGTAACTGTTTGGCTCGTAGTAGTGCTCGTCGATGATGGGCATCCCTAATTCGTCAGCGAGCTTCCAGCCTGCTTCATAGTCGGGGTTCTTGGGGTGTGAGCCAGGACCGGCGGTGCCTACGATGACAATCTCGGGATGGGCTTTCACCACCTTATTATATATATACTTAAAGCGCTCGTTGAACTCGGGTGAGATCTTCTCCTCGTTGCCCAAGCCTAAATACTTCAGGTTGAAGGGAGCAGGATGGCCGGCATCGGCACGCATCTTGGCCCATTTTGAAGTAGCGGGATCGCCATTGGCCCATTCGATAAGGTCCAAAGCCTCGTTCACCCACTCGTCCATCTCAGACATAGGAACAACATCCTGTGCCTGTGTAGGCCACATGTTCCAACCGCCATTGGTACCCTGACAGCTTACACCACAGGGAAGGATAGGTAGTGGCTCCATGCCGAGGTCTTCGCAGAACTGGAAATACTCATAGTAGCCCAGGCCCATTGACTGGTGATAGCCCCAAGTGTTCTTCAGTGGACGACGTGTCTCTTTCGGACCGATAGTGGTCTTCCAGCGATAGGTATTCCAGAAACCATCACCACCGCCGTGAACAACGCAACCGCCAGGGAAGCGCATGAACTTCGGATGAAGGTCGGCGAGTGCCTGAGCCAGATCTTTGCGCAGACCGTGTCCTTTATAAGTATCCTCTGGCATGAGTGAGAGTACGTCGACGTCCAGGTCACCATCGGTAAGCATCAGCACCTGAATGGCAGCTTTCTTACAATCCTCACTTGGAGTAAGCACTAATTCGTACTTCTTCCAGGTGTTATCGTTGACAGTGATGTTGGCCTCTGCCAGCAGTTTCGGATCTTTGGGACCATGCTGAGGCTCAACCAGAGCAATGCGCAGCTGTTTGGCGCCGTTCTTCACATTGCGGAAGAAAGCAGAGAAATTATACTTTTCACCCGCTTTTACGCTGATTCCATCGAATCCATCGTTCTGAATGCCGAAGCCTCTCCATCCCTTATAGTCATAAAATTCTCTGGTACGCTCAGCATGCATACGCATATAAGTAGGGTTGTTGTAGTGGATACCGCCAGTCATGCGAGTCTCCAGGTAACCCAGTGAATGACCAGGACGAATGGAACGCCATGCAGTACCGGGACCCCAGCCATCGCGTTCGCTTGGATTGAACTCGAACGAACCGTTCTGAATCAGTTCTGCATAGAGACCACCATCAGCAGAATTGTTGATGTCCTCAAAGAAAATACCGATTAATTCGTCACTAATTGCCTTTCCACCCGCAGGTGCTTTCATCGGCTTTTGGGCGTTAAGCCCTAACGTTGCTGCCAGAACAACAGCCGTTAGTGTAATACGTTTGTTCATGTTAGTAAAATATGTAAAATGGTTAGAAAATGCGTTGTATTCTTAGATTTTCGACAAAGGTAGTGAAAATAAATGGAAACACCAATTCTTTTTTGGGAACATTAACCTTTATTCTTTAGATACGCATTTGTTTGAGACATCACAATATCTGCGTTAACTCCTGTGAGACAAAAATAAAACCCTGTGAGACGATTTGTAAATACTATATAAATAATGTAGTATATCTTTGCACCGAATTATGGCTTACGAATAATTTAAAACCTTTTTATTCACTTTATTTATTAACTTAAACAATTAACTTATGAGATTATTTACTAAATTGTGGACAACGCTGCTATTGCTATGCGTGGCTGGCGTTGTAAATGCCGCAAAGGAGTATGAGATCGATCAGAAGTTTACAGGTCTTGCAGATCTTGTGACTTCCGGTCAACTGTTCTCCATTGTTAACGAGACAGATGCCAAGGGCCTTTGTTTCGGATTTGGCGATGCTGAGCAAAACATGTACTATGAGACCTATGCTGACATGGCATCGTCAAAAAGTTACACCTTCAAATTGGAAAATGCTGTAGGTGATGATGTAGCTGGCTACTATTACCTTCGTCCTTACAAGCCAGATGGAACTCTGAACAATGTTTGGGGATGGGGCGGCTACTTTAATTCTCAGCCGGCTGATGGTTGGTGTGACTTCTGTCTTGGCTTGGATAACAAGAATGGTCAGGACCTTAAGAATGGTGCAGTTTGGGCTATTGAGGCAAGTGATGGCAAATTCGCTCTTAAGAATGTTGGTACAGGCAAATATCTGAAGGATGCCGCACCTGCTAAGTATGATGCTGCAACTTATTTTACTTTCTGTACTTTGAAAGAGAAAGTCTCTACCGATCCTCTCGCTGAGCAGAAAGATGCCCTTGAAGCTGCAATTGCTAAGGGTAAGATGTATAATGCAATTGCCTATACCGAGGCTACATTTGCAGCTGTTGGTACAGCAGTATCAGCTGGTGAGACAGCTCTTGCTGCTGCCGATGCAACTGCTGAGAGTCTGACAGCTGCTACTAAGGCTATTACTGATGCTATTGCAGCATTGGCTCTGAAGGATGGTTATAGCGATTTGACTGCCGCAAATTTCTTTGAGTGGGATAGCGCAACTGCTCCTACGACAAGTAAGGCAACAGGATGTGATTTTAGTCTATTCACTGCTACAGGAATGGTTTATGGAAATTCTTCTGTAGCCCTTCTGACTTTCGCAGACTTGTCTGCTTATGACAAACTTGTTGTCGCAGCTGCAAGTGGCACACCTCGTATTCTTCTGAACCGTGATGTGAATGAAGGTCAGTGGAGTGAGACTGAAGCAGAGTCTCACCTGATTGATAACACTAAGGGTGGTTGGAGTGCTAAGTATTTTACTACTGAGAATGGCGTTACTACTGTTGATTTAAAGCAGCTTGTTGCTGATAAGGGCTTTGCTCATTTGCACTCTATTAAGGGTAGCGGCAACGTAACCGTTTCTGGCCTGTATCTCTACAAGGAGGCTGTTGCAGGAGACGTACTTCCTATCGACATCCAGTTCGGAGCTGACTACAATTCTAATAAAGTTCAGGATTATGTTAGCACATGGACTGCTACAAAGAACGGTAAGACTTGGACCATCGTTAACTTTAATAACAACAATAATGGTTGGAATTCTATTAAGTGTGGTCGCAAAAATACCGCAAGTGTAGCCTCTATCGCTTCTCCGGCTATCGATGCTGCTGTAAAGTACTATGTTATTACTTTGGCAGCTGCATCTAATGTTAACTCCGCTAAACTGACCCTCATGAATGGTGAGGATAAGGTTGGTGAAGACATTGACATCACTGAGAAGTTTGTTGCAGGCGAAGTTACCGTTCCTGTAGAAGGCCAGAAGGGTTACAGCTATGTTCTGACCATCGATAACGCAAGCGCATCAAAGAATGGTTCTGTAGAAATCACTAAGATTACACTCGCTGCCGAAGTTAAGGAACCTGTTCATATTGCAAACACTGCTGAGACAGCTTACACCGTTGCTAAGGCTGTCGAGCTGATTAACGCCGGTGATGCTCTCGATGAGACTGTATTTGTTAAGGGTATCGTTTCTAAGGTTGATGGTTTCAACGATACTTACAAGAGCATTACTTATTGGATCTCTGAAGACGGTAAGACTGAAGGACAACAGTTCGAGTGCTATGGTGGTAAGGGTATTGCCGGTGCTGACTTCGCTTCTGTTGATGATGTGAAGGTTGGTGCTACAGTTATCGTAAAAGGCACCATGACAAAGTATGGCGAAGTTTACGAGTTCACCAAGAATAATGAGTTGGTAAGCTATGTAGCTCCCGTTGATCCTAACAACTTCACCGCTAAGATTGTTAATGCTGATTTGACTGGTAATGATGGTTGGGATACAACTGGTACTAAGGGCTATCACAGCGTTGGTGGCGTAGTAACTGCAGGTAACAACGCACAGTTCGATTTCAAGCAGACTATTGCTAACCTGCCCGCAGGTAAGTATAAGGTAACTGCTCAGGCTGCTTATCGCTATAGTGGTGGTGAGGATACTGAAGCTGCAGCTATCGCAGCTGGTACTGAGACTAAGTTCGCTAAGCTGTATGCAACTGTAGGTAAGAAGTCTGCAGAAGCTCTCGTTCAGAACCGTTACGATGGTATTTCTGAGACTAATCTCTTGGGTAGCGCAGATGGCGTTTCTGTAGTCAATGAGAAGTACGTTCCTAATTCTACTGCTGCTGTAAAGGCTTGGTTCACTGCTGGTAAGTATGTAAATGAACTTGAGTTCAATGTGCCTGCTGATGGTGATGTTACTATCGGTATCGTGAAGACCGCTCAGCCTGAAGCTGGCGACTACACCGTAATTGGTCCTTGGACACTGACTCGTATTGGTGATGCTGATCCAGAGCCACAGCCATCTTGGGTTGCTCCTACCATCGCTGGTGAGGATCCTGTAAATGGTGGCCAATACAAAGTGATGAATGTTGGCTCAGGTAAGTACCTTGCTATGGGTAAGGCATGGTTCAGCTGGGCTACAACAGCTATCGTTGCTGAGGATGGATTTGTCGCAACATTTACCGGTGATGCTTCAAGCTTCACTCTGACAAACAATGACAACAAGAAGTTCGTGTTCACTTCTGGTAACGATATCCAAGGCGATGCCATGCATGCTGATGGTGGAAATGCTACCAACTATGGACTCACACAGTTGCCTAACGGCAATTATCGCATCCATGATGCTGGTGGTAACGCCGAGTCTAAGTGCTGGGGTTACAACAGCGACTTCCACGCAACAGGTATCGTAGCTCACGCTGATGCTACTGCAGCTGGATGGAACTGTGAATGGATCTTTGTTGGTGATAACGCTGCAAATCTGTTCAATGCTAAGACTGCTCTCTACAACGCACTTCTTTATGCTGCAGAGAATGACGTAGATACCGACGAGGCAAGTGCTGTATATGCAAAGGCTGATGCTACAGTTGATGAGTTGAAGGCTGCAGCCGACAAACTGACTCATGAAACAAACTTCGCTGTGAATACTGCTAATGCTGTTGAGGGTGCCGATATGACCTACACTATCGTGAACCCAAGCTTTGAGACTGGTACTACTAAGGGTTGGACATATGAAGCCAGCAACGACCACGGCGCAAAGGAAAATAGCAATGGTACATATACGATGACCAACTGTGATGGTAAGTATCTCTTCAATATCTGGAGCAGCGGTAACGCTATCAGCCAGGTTGTAGAGGATCTGCCTAATGGTACTTATAAGCTCTCTGCTGTTATTGCTACTGACAATGGCCAGAAGGTTCAAATCAATGCTAATGATAAGAACATCCAGGTTGACGCTGTCGACAAGGGTACTGGTGTCAAGGGTGAGGTAGAATTCACCGTTCTTGATAACAAGGCTACTATTGGTGCTGAGGGCGTTAATAAGTATTGGTACAAGGTTGACGACTTCCGTCTGACATTCGTGAAAGGCTTCGATCTTACTGGCTTGGTTGCTGCTTATGAGGAGGCTCTTGCTGCAGCTCAGGCAGTTACTGGTAAGATGAATGCTGATGTGAAGAAAGCACTCGATGCTGCTATTGCTGCTGAGGTTGATAAGACCAAGGTAGAAGCACTTACAGCTGCTACTTCAGCCCTGAATGAGGCAACTGCTGCTGCTAAGGCTTCTGTAGAAGCTTATACGAAGGCTGGCAATGTTCTGCCTAAGATGAAGGAGCTCACCGAGAGCACCAACGTCTATACTGAGGCCGCTTATACAGAGTACTACGGACAGTGGGTTTCGAAGTTTGATGCTAAGACCCTGACCACCGATGAGGCTAACGCCCTGCAGGATCCGTTCCTGACTACTGGTTGGCATGCTGCCATCACTTGCGACAACTTCCTGCTCTCAGCTTGGGATACCAACCCCGACTTCCAGGATGCACCTTATTATATTAATACATGGAGCACAGAAGGTAACAATGACGGTTCTGACTTCAAGGTTCCGTTCTTCGAGTACTGGACCAGCGACGGCAACTCACTGGGTGAGAAGACACTGACCGCTACCATGAATAATCAGGAGGCTGGTGAGTATGACGTTACTGCTTTGGTACGCGTACGTATTAAGAATGGTGTTGAGGCTCCTGCTTTTGGTATCACCATGCAGGCTAACGAAGGTGAGGCTGTTAATGTAGTAGGTGATCAGGTAGGCACTTCTCAGATGTAT
>JAFUAY010000001.1 GCA_017460515.1 Prevotella sp. | reverse complement strand
TTGGCTAGAATGGCTAGATCGGCTAGATTGGCTAGACAGGCTAGAATATCTAGACTTTCTAGTCATCCTGTCTACCCATACCGCCAATAGCGAGAAGAACAGCAGGGCATATCCGGTATATGTTACCGGGATCCCCCACGGATCGCTATTATAGGAGAGATAAGCACCTTGTTCGTCTGGGTCGTATCCGCTCTGGTAGAACCACACCCCGCTATAGGTAAATATCTTGTTCATCGAGACAAGTCCCTTTGTTTTCTTGCCTTCATCGTTGATGGTAAAGCGCGAAGTGTAGTTTGAAGCCGCCATCGTTCCTTCATGGTAACTAATTGAAAATGAATCAAGCACCATGGTCCATTTATTGAATGCCGCAGGCTCCCCCTTACGTAGATGAATGGTTCCTTGTGTAGCGGTAAGATGAGTAAGCTGTGCACCGGCAAGAATAACGACAAACGACAGGTGCAGAAGGACAACAGTCCAGCGTCGCACCCGCCGTTTTATGAAATAAGCTATAGCTGCTGCCGTGAGAACACCCCACAGCAGGGAGAACCACCACGCCCCGTAGATGCCCTCATGGACAAACTCCGTGCCGTAGTATTTCTCAACTATTGTGGCGATAGCCATTACGGCTATCACCACAATATATAGTATTATCGTTATTCTTTTAAGCATAGCTGCTATAAAAGCTATGAAACTATATTATCTATAGATTAGATAGCCCTAAGGAACTTAACCACAGCATCGCGGTCAGCCTTCGGGAGGTTATAGAACTTCAGCGCCGAGTTGTAGGCATCGCTGTTCTTTGTATATCCGTGCCACAGGATTGCCTCTATCTCATTGCGAGCACGGCAGTCGTGCAGACGGTCCTCAGCACCAGTGTTAATCATTGAAAGGCCACGTCCCCACAGCGGTGTGGTACGACACCATGAACCGTGGATGCCGTTCTTCATGTACAGACGGTGCTGCAGCATGTCGGTGTAAGGCCATATTGTCTGGTTCTTGTACGTCGGCAATGGCAGGTTGGCACCAGCGATGATGCGTGGTATCCATACGTTGTCGTCGCCTGTATTCCATGAAGGACGGTGACAGCTTGCGCAGCCAATCTGCATGAACACCTCTTTACCACGCTGAACATCCTTGTCCTGGAGGTTACGAGCGCGAGGTATTGACAGACCGCGATGCCATACCATGAATGCCCAGAAGTCGTTGTCAGACATTTCCGGCTTGAAGTTATGCCACTGGTTGTCAAACTGGTTTGTAGAAGGACTCAGCAGGTTTGCCACAGCTTCTTTGATGCCCTCGTCGGTACCGTCATTATAATAAGGTGATGTCGGGTCAGCCTTGATCTTTGCGATAACGTCAGCGTTCTCAGACATAGCCTTTGCCCATGCGTCGGTGGTGTAGAGTTTCGGACGGTCGCTACGACTCACGTTAGTGATGTTCCAGATAGCGTTAGCACCTGCACCATCCTGCAGTGAACCACGCGTCATGGCGTATGTGAACTTCTTGATACGGTTCACCTGTTCAGTGCCGCTTGATGCGTTTACGTACATAGCGGTTGTTGCCCAGTCGTCTTTGTCTGCATCCCAGAATGCCGGATTAAGTTTTTCTTTGACGTCAACGCCCTGGCTCTTCCAGTATGTAGCCTGCTTCTGGTATTCAGCCTTTATGGCGTCATCGGGGATGGCGTCAATAAGACCAGTACCGATGATGCCGATTGTTGACTCCAGACGGAAAGCTACAGCACCGTTGCCTGTCTCCCAGGGAGTAGGACTGGTGTTGAACGCGCTGCGGTCGATGCTCAGTTCCGGGTAGATTAGGCTGTATGTCTCACCATCAGGGAAGTGAGTTGCTGATATCTCACTGCCTTCGCCCATAGTACTCAGAGTATGCCAGTCGAGGTGTATTCCAGACTCCTCAATAGGTGGGAGGAAAGGATTGACGGCACGTGTCTGAGGCATACCTGTCACCTCTGATACATAAGGACCGTCGTCGCTATTTGCACCGTCCGCCGGGTGATAAACTACCAACAGGTAACCGTTGCCCCATTCGGCATTGTATTTCGTTACTCTCTTGCCGTGACCGTATGCAGGGTGACAGTCGAGACACGACTTACGCACATAGGCAGGGCCTAAGCCGTTGAAAGGTGCCTGGAACTCGGTAACGTTACGTTCGAAGAACTGCTCACCGCGGTTGAAGGCATTGGTAAGTCCCATCTCTGTTACGGCAGGGGTCTCGTCTTCGTAACATCCCTGCGTTACATTCATGGTTGTTCCTTTCTCTCCACCGACATACCACTCTTCAGCGGTAAAGTTACCGACAGCCTTGCCTATATATGCCTCGTCATCTGCAGAGATGTTGGCATTGCCGTTGCTGCTGGGGTTGTCGTTGGAAGAGTCAGAACACGATGTTATGGCGAACATCATAAATGCCGCCATAACAAGTGTAGAATTCTTGTTCTTAATGTTCATGTATAATACCTTATTATATTATTAATTTTCTGCAATCCATGTTGCTGCCTCGTTGATTGTCTCGTCGAGAGCATTGATAGCGTCCATTGCAGCCTTTGCATTAGCGCTGTGGGTATCCTGAACGAATGGAGTGCCAGCCTTAGCTGCTGTCAGTGCCTCGAGAGCAGTGTTCAAGCGGCTCTGCAGTGCTGTTGCCAGTGTGGCGTTGTATTTCTGCAGGTAAGCCATGATAGAGTTATCGTGAGCCTCTGTGCTCTTCTGGCCGTTGACAGAGTACATTATACTGCAGATGTTGTCATAGAAGTCGAAGTAAGAACGCTGGCTGTATGGAGACTCGATGTAGTCGGGGTCTGCACCGGTGTAAGCCTGACCAATCTTCTGGCCTGCCACCTCAGCACAGATGTTGCTGCAGCCTGCAACAAGGATTGTTGACATTACCTTGCGCCATGTAGCATACGTGCTACCTGCCTTTGTTGCGTTAATCATGTTCTCGCCGTATGCCAGTTCACCGCCACCGACGGTTGTAGGGAACTCGCAGTCCTCTACGCGGTCGACGTGAGCCTTAGGAGCACTCTCGCCTAACCAGCTAACCTCGAGTTGGAAACACTTGTCGCGGAGGTCGCCGGCAACGGCAGCAGCGAAGATGAGCTCTTGCTCACCAGTGATGTTCTTACCAGTGAATGCTGCGTCGTCCTCAATACCCTTCAGTGCTTCGAGTGTACGGTTCTTGCCATCGCGGAAGATGATGAACTCAATGCCGTGGAAGCCAAGCTGCTGCTCACCAACGAGGGCGCGTGCGTTGTCGATACCGGGAATAGTACCTGTCTCGTCCTCCTCAAGGTCGTCGAGAGTCTCTATTGCCGCTGTGTTGCTCAGCGCTGTAGCCAGTGCTGTACGGTCCAGAGGCCATGTGTCGATGTGCGGGTCGATACCGAAGTCGGTAGCAGCACCATAGAGGAATGCCTCGCTGCTCTCCCATGCAGAACGAGCAGTGATAAATGTCTGGCAAACCTTGTCGATGTCGCTCTGTGCAAGAGTGCCGTCATTGTACTTCGCCTTCATTTCAACCAGTTGGTTGAAGAGGTTCTCTGTCTGTGCTGCCAGTTCCTTGTAGATAGGGAAGATAACGCTGTTGACATACTGTGATGTCAGTTCTTTCATCGCAGTCTCCTTCTCGTCTGCCTGTTCTGACGGGTTCTGTTCTGATGGTGTTGTGTTGTCATCACTACCGCATGCGGTAATACCAAATACTACTGTCAATGCGAGCAGTAGTGTCTTAATGTTAAACTTTTTCATTGCCTTTAATTTTTTAGTAATCATTTATATAGTAAACTATCAATCTTCAATTCTACAAGAACCATCCTTCATAAGCCACACCGATACTCAGTGAAGGCTCATTGTTGTATGGGCTCTTAAGTATGCGTTTGCTGTACTCAGCCTTTACTGCTACCTGTGGCAGTGGGTGGTAGTTGACACCGCATGCTATACGGTTTACGTTAGTATAGTTGTACATGTCCTTATTCTTCGTAGGAATATAACTGTCGTAGTACTCATAGCGTCCGAAGACGTACAGCTTCTGGTTGTCGGCGCGCAGTTTCTCGAAACGCGAGAAGATGTCGTAACCAGCCTCGATGCCGAAGCTTACGGCGTTCTTTCCCACCATAGCACTCTTCACCGGAGAGTTAGAGGCGTGGGCCTTGGCGTCCTTCAGTGCGTTAAGGCGCTCTGTGTCACCAACATATCCGTAGTCAGCCTGTCCGCGTACTATCCAGTTCCAGCGGTTCAATGTCAAGTCAATAGACCCTATTGCCACTGTTCCCTTGACATCGTCGTAAGGTTTTCCGCTACCCTTGGTGTCGTTGGGGTAGGTGTTGTGTGCTGACTGTCCCAGATAGCCGCTCATACCTATGCGCAGTCCCTGCATGGCGTAGTAGTCGACACGTGCTGCAAAGCCGTAGCGGTTTGCGGGCTTGAACTCGAAGGGAGAACCGGCACCGTGGTGAATCCAATTGTCTCGGTTGAAGAGCATGGCGTTAAGACCTGCCACCACCTGCAGCTCGTAGCGGAACTTACCATAGCGTCCCCAGAAAGAGATGCCCGTGTCGTGCCATGTCGAAGGCAGTATAGTGTTCTCACCCTCAGGACGATATACTCCGAAGTAGTTCAGCGGCTCGTGGTATGCGTTGTTAAGTCCTACGGGCACCACGAAGTGACCCATACGGATGTTTGCCCACTCTGCGAACGACTTCTGAATCCAGAACTGTTCCAGTTCCACCTCGCCGCCTTTCTCCTGCTCGCGCTCCCACTCGGCAGCTTCGTCTGCCTCGTTCTCTATAGAACTTCCCGTACCGGTGTGCTCGAACTCAATTTCGGAGCCCATTGTCCATCCCTTGCCGAAGTCGTAACCTACGTAGAGCACTACGTGAGGAATGTCGAAACGTCCATGACTCGGGTCGTTCTTGTAAGTCTGAGGATTGCTGTAACGGTTTACGTGGTCGCTATAGTAATTGCGTGTTAAAGCTACTTCTCCGTAGCCACCTATGCTGAGGCGGTTACCCGTAACGTGTTGCATGACGCTGTCGCCGGCAACTTCCTGTGCCTGAACACCAATGGCAAAACATGCCATAATCAATGAGTAGAATATCTTCTTCATCTTCACTTTCTTTTTTGTGGGTGCAAAGGTATGACCTTTATATATATGTAGCAATACTCAAAAATAGGTATTTTGCCTGCCTGTT
>JAFUAY010000014.1 GCA_017460515.1 Prevotella sp. | reverse complement strand
GGTGACGACCGCGCCCAGCAGGTGCTCGCCCATGGCGACCGTCCTCTGGACCTGAAACGTATGCCGGACAACATGAAGTTCTGGCTGGGTTACTACAAGAAACAGATTGAGTACCTCCATGCCCATCCCGGACTGGTGGTTGACAAGCCTGCCCCCAACAGGAACCTGAGAATTGCCAGCGTTGCCCCGATGCTCACTGCCGAGTGGGACCAGGATGCCCCCTACTATAACCACTGCCCGGTATATGACGGCTCGCGCTGCTTGACGGGTTGCCCCGCTACGTCGTTGTCGATGGTGTTCTATTACTGGAAATATCCCACCGATGAAACGCCCGCAGTCGAGGGTTACACCAATAACAGCTACGGCTTCAAAGTCGAGGCCCTGCCCCCTATCACCTTTGACTGGGACAACATGCTCGACAAGTACACCGGTTCCTATAACAGTGCACAGGCCGATGCTGTTGCTTGGCTGATGCGCTATGTGGGCCAGGAGGAGCATATGGATTATTCTCCTAGCGGCAGTGGTGCCATGGGCGCTGACATCTTGCGTGCCGTCAAGTTCTTTGGCTATGACGAGGAGTCTGCTCAACTCGTTTTCAAGTCCCGTACCGATGACTATGCCACCGATACCGCCGTCTATTATACTGACGACGAGTGGGCGGATTTGCTTCAAAATGAGCTTGCCGAGGGCCGCCCCGTGGTATATTGTGCCTATGACTATGATGACTGGGATGGCTGGAGCGGACACGCCTTCAACGTTGACGGCTACAAGGCCGACGACAACACCTATCATGTGAATTGGGGCTGGAGTGGCTACGGCAATGGTGACTTTGTCCTGAATGCGTTCTCCAGCGGTGGCTACACGTTCAATGTCGAGCAGCTGATGATTATGGGTATCAAGCCTCCCGTTCAGGGTCCCAGCATCAAGGTCAACCCGTCGAGGATGAATCTCAATGCCTATGTTGATCAGAGTGCTACCGCCACGTTTACCGTCAAAGGTCAAGAACTCACTGATGCCATCACACTGACACTCAACGATGAAAGCGGGTTCTTCTCGATTGATGCAAACAGCGTGGCCGTTAGTGAGCAGGAAGCTGGCAAGGTTATCACCTTGACCTACGCTCCCCAGGCCAGTGGCAACCACACGGCCACCGTCACCCTGAGCAGCCCCGGCGTTGAGGACAAGACGGTGACAATCTACGGTACGGCAGTGCTGGAAACCTATCGTCCCAATATGTTGCCCGCCGACGAAGCTTTTATCAACCTGACTCAGTTCCGTGCCGACTGGACCGACGAAACAGCCGACAAGTATGTGGACAGCTACACACTGGAGGTATCCACGCGTCCCGCATTGCTTTCGGCCCTGGACGGCAGTCTCTATCCCGGCAGCTACCAGACCACGACACTCACCGAGCCCTGGAGCGGCAACGGTGTCAGCGTGGGCAACAGCGCCTACTACTTCAAGAACTATTCGGGCGACGGCTACATCGCCTTCACTGTGCCTGAGGGCTACTCCGATGATATCTTCACGATGCAGATCACGACCGTCGATGGCAACTATGGCTATGGCAACATCACGGTCGGCTCCAATCAGACTGCTGCCGTCGGCCACGAGTTCAACCAGGGTGAGACTTATTCATGGCTCGTGACTGCCAGCGAGGGTGAGAAGATCACCATCACTTCGACCGAAGCCTTATACTCGCCTGATATGACCATGATCAAGGTTTATGTCGGAGATATCAACGAGATGGATTTAATCCGTTCTACCGAGGAAGGCGATGAGAACTACCGCCTCGTTACCGGCATCACTGATATGTCCTACACCGTCAAGAATCTCGCAGAGGCCGGCACCTTCTACTTCAAGGTAAGGGCGACTTATATCGATGGCACCCAAAGCCGTTGGAGCCACAGCCAGAAGGTGACCCTCTTTGCCAACGGTCCCGAATACGAGCTTGGCGACGTGAACGGCGACGGCAGCGTGAACATCAGCGACGTGTCGGCCCTTATTGATTACCTGTTGACTGGAGACACGTCAGGCGTGAACATGTCTGCAGCCGACTGTGACCAGAGTGGCGATGTGGACATCAGCGACGTCACCTCCCTGATCGACTACTTGTTGTCTGGCACCTGGAATTAAAACTTCATCAAAACCTAAAGTATTTCCCTCATGCTCATCCAGGGCGTGAGGGATTTTTCTATTCATGGAGCGAAATAAAACCGCCAGCACCAATAGGGCTGACGGTAGTTGCGGCAATCATACCTGAAGGGCGACTTGCACCGTCGCTTTACAGGACGAAGATTGAACGTGAACAGCTTGAACAGTTGAACACCGTGAACGATATCGGGGGATAGTCAAAATTTGTGCGTTTTTCTCATTCTACTATAATATAATATCCCTCAAAACCAGATAATAATGCACAAAAAGTGTGTGTTTTTCTCATTCTACTATAATAGTAGTAGTTATATCAAATAACTACTCATGCAACTTAAAAAAAGAAAAAGACACGGCAGGATATCTTTGAGGGAAAATAAGCATGATTTTTCGTGCTTATTTGGCGAACAGCACATAAATACCTGGGCAGTAAATAGATAAAACCGGAAAATAAGAAAGAACAAAGGCTCATACTGGCTAATATTGGTATCGAATTGAGTTTCATAAGGTCGCAGTTGTTGAGCTATAAGTCCACAAAAAATCGAGTTATAGCTCACTTTCTCACTTGAAAAATTTGGCCATTTGGTTTATTGTCAGTACTTTTGTGTCATCATTAATAACTGAAAACATCATGGCTCAGACAATCATTGGACGAGAAAGAGAAATCAACCAGCTGGAGGCTATTGTCGCTTCGGGCAAGGCTGAATTGGTTGCTATCTATGGACGCAGACGTATTGGCAAAACCTTTCTCGTGAAGGAGTTTTTCAAGAACAAGTTTGATTTCTATGCAACCGGCATCTTTGAGGGCAGGAAAGCGGATCAGTTGACAGCGTTCAATGATGCCTTGAATCAAAACAGCAAGAAGCCCATCCCGAAGGCTCAAACATGGATGCAGGCTTTCATGCAGCTGCGTGATTATCTGTCCAGTCTCAAAAAGCAACGTCTTATCGTTTTTCTTGATGAATTGCCCTGGTTTGATACCCGGGCAAGCCAGTTCCTCAAAGCATTTGAGTGGTTCTGGAACAGCTGGGGCTCAACCGAGGAGAGGCTCAAACTCATCGTCTGTGGAAGCGCCACCACTTGGATGACCGATAAGTTCATCAGTGGAAAAGGTGGTTTGTATAACCGCACTACCGAACGTATTCATCTGGCTCCATTCAACCTGCATGAAGCATCACTCCTGCTCAAGAATAATGGTGTGGACTGGGATCCTGGCTTGGTGCTGGATGCATATATGGTGTTTGGTGGCGTGCCGTTGTACCTGACTATGCTGAAGAAAGATCTGAGTCTTGACGCAAACATTGACAATCTGTTTTTCCATGAGGGCGCACCTCTCAAGGATGAATATGATTTC
>JAFUAY010000013.1 GCA_017460515.1 Prevotella sp. | reverse complement strand
GTATAGTGACGAGGAGCGTGCCAAGCACCATTATAAGATATATGATGCCAACGATGTATTCGACCCCATCACCCATAAGAGTTTTGGTACTCGCGACTACTTTATCAGCGGCTATAAGTTCCATGACTATACTCTGCCTACAGGCTGGGAATATTTCAGCGGTCGCGACTGGTTCGTGCTACGTCTTGCAGAAATGTATCTCATTGCTGCTGAGGCTGAGATGCAGAACGGTAATAGAAGTGAAGCCGTGCGCTTGCTGAACATCCTGCGCGAGAAGCGTGCCATCCCAGGCCATGAGGCCGAGATGCGGATCTCTGATTCTGATCTGGATATTGATTTCATCCTCGACGAGCGTGGCCGTGAGCTCTCTATGGAGCTGCAGCGCTTCTTCGACCTGAAGCGTACGGGTAAGTTTGTGGAACGTATCAAGAAGATGAATCCCGATGTTGCCGATGTCATACAGAGCTATCATCAGTTCCGTCCGATTCCACAGTCAGAGATTGATGCCTTGACCAATCAGGCAGAATTCCCGCAAAACTCTGGCTATTGATTTGATAACGTCTTTTTCTACATTGAGTTAGGTTAGTTATGTAATTAGTGTTCATAGGGGAGTGCGTGAGTACTCCCCTATTTGAAAACGACTTGCTGTTATGAAGAAATACTTATTAGTACTTATCGCTTACCATCTTTCGCTTATTACTTCCTTTGCGCAGAGTGGCATTTACCATGCTGTCGTTGCTGCCGATGGGAGTGGTGATTATACCTCGGTGCAGGCCGCTATCGATGATGTACCAGCGGGCAACCTGAGTCAGTACCTTATTTATATTAAGGCAGGTACTTATAAAGAGCATGTGTTCATTCCTCTCGAGAAGAGTCGTCTGAGCCTGATCGGAGAGGACGCTGGTCGTGTCGTGATAGCTGATGACAAGAAGAGCGGAGGCCCTGATGCTGTTCCTGTTGATTTAGGCGCCACGGTTGTGATACATGCCAATGACGTCACCTTACAGGGAATTAGTTTCGTCAATACCTATGGTGTGGAGACCGAGGATGGCCCTCAGGCCTTGGCTCTCTATGCCAAAGGTGACAGGATTGCTATCGACCATTGTAATATTCTGAGTTATCAGGATACTTATCGCACCTCTGAGGCTGACAACGGACGTAACTATGTTTCGAATAGCACCATCTTGGGTGCTGTGGATTTTATCTATGGCAATGGCAATGCATGGATAGAGAAATGCGTGATCAAAGTAAACCGCAAATCGGGTGGATGGATTGTCGCTCCAAAACATCGTCCAGAAACACGTTGGGGATATGTGTTCAATAATTGCAAGTTGACTGCTGACGGCAATCCTGCCGAAACGAGTATTCTGTTGGGGCGCCCATGGCATCATCAGCCGCAAACCGTTTTCCTGAATACCCGCAGTGAGATCACCATTCCTGCAGAAGGCTGGTGCCCCCACATGAACGGTTTACCGTCTGTCTTTGCTGAGTATAACACGATGGATGCAAATGGCAATCCCCTTGATCTCTCAAAGCGTATAAACCGTTATTATCGCTTCAATGAACAGCGTGACACCATCTGGGCCGTGGCCAAGAATATGCTGACGGCTGAAGAAGCTTCGGACTATACGGTGGAGGCCGTCATGGGCGGTGATGATAAATGGAATCCGGATCAGATCTTTGCGCCAGACGAAAATCCTCTTGGTTATCTCATTATCGGCGAGAGGCGCCTGGCAGTGAATCGATATGGTTGTTTTAAAAGAGACTAATACAAGTGACTATGAACAAAATGAAATGTATATGGATGCTGAGAATGATTGTGACACTTCTCACTCTTCACTTCTCACTTTTCACTTCCTCAGGTGAGAACTACCCCTATCGCAGCGACTACCTGTGGCTGACAGTGCCCAATCATGCCGACTGGCTCTATAAGACCGGTGAGAAAGCCAAGGTAGAGGTGACTTTCTGCAAATATGGCATTCCGCAGGATGTCGAGGTCAGCTATGAGATCGGACAGGACATGCTGCCCGCCACCTCGTCGGGCAAGGTGATGCTGAAGAACGGAAGGGCTACCATCGACATGGGCACCATGAAGAAG